>CABUXJ010000022.1 GCA_902495455.1 uncultured Prevotella sp. | reverse complement strand
GCATGTGTCGGACATGTGACACTATGCGTCGGATAAAAACAGTTAAATTTTATAAGTAATTGAATATTAACGGTTAAACAAAGATAAAACTTATCCAATTATTTGGATAGCAACATAGAAGGAGGGGAGTGAAATTACCCCACATAAAGACGTCTAAAGAGCATACCATGTTGATGTATAAACTGTGCAAAAGATGTGTACATAGAGTAGCTTTGGAAGGAGGGGACTACAGTTACCTCCACTTAAAGACTTCCGGATGAGTTCACTTTTTGATACCGAATTTTGATACACCCTCAACCATAAGAAAGTCCATCTATTTTGTCCGTTTGTCTATCTCGCGTTCGGATTTTAATATCTATCTTTGCATACGATAGGCGGCACTCGGCAATATGCAAACAAGTTTGCATTGCACTCATTTGCACTATCGCTGCATACGATAGGCGGCACTCGGCAATATGCAAACAAGTTTGCATTGCGCTCATTTGCACTATCGCTGCATACAATAGCCACGAACAATCTATAAACTACAAAAAATATGATGAAACTTACGAGACTTATGACTTTCGCCTGTGCGGCCATGCTCTGCACGACGACGGTCGAGGCACAAAAGACAAAGGAGGTCAAGACCCGGGTGCCGGAGGTGCGTTGGGACTCGCGCAGCCTGATCATAGACGGCCGCAGGGTGGTGCCGGTGATGGGCGAGATGCACTATTCGCGCATCCCCGCCGACGAGTGGGAGACGGAAGTGAAGAAGATGAAGGACGGCGGCGTGACGATCATCGCCAACTATGTCTTCTGGAATCATGTCGAGGAACGCGAAGGCATTTTCGACTGGAGCGGACAGCGTGACCTGCGCCGCTTCCTGGAGATTTGCCGGAATGAAAATCTGCCCGTCGTGCTGCGCATCGGACCGTTCTGTCACGGTGAGGCGCGCTGCGGCGGCATACCCGACTGGGTGTTTGAGAAAGGTTGTCGGACGCGCGACACCAACGCCACGTTCATGGACCTGACGGCCAAACTCTACCGGCAGATATTTGCTCAGGTGCAGGGCATGCAGTGGAAGGACGGCGGTCCGGTGATTGCCGTCCAGTTTGACAACGAGCAACGCAACGGCAACTATCTGATGGCGCTGAAGAAACTGGCCCTCGGCATCGGCTACGACCTGCCGTTCTACACCCGCACGGGATGGCCGGAGCTCAACCGCCCCGTGCCGTTCGGCGAGATGCTGCCGCTCTACGGTGACTATGCCGACGGCTTCTGGGACCGCTCCACGAAGGAGACGGCCGGCAACTACTACAAGGCATTCAACTTCAAAGCGTTCCGCAGCTCCACGGCCATCGCCACCGAACAGCTCGGCGAGCAGAAAGAAAGGCTGACCAAGGGCGACGAGCAGTATCCTTACTTCACCTGCGAACTGGGTGGCGGCATGATGACGTCTTACCACCGCCGGCCGTACATCTATCCCGAGGACGCCTATTCGCTGGCCGTGGTGAAGCTCGGCAGCGGCAGCAACCTGTTGGGATACTACATGTATCACGGCGGAACCAATCCCGACGCAATCGGTTATCTCAACGAGAACCAGCGCACACCGGGCACAAACCACAACGACCTGCCGGTGAAGACGTATGATTTTCAGGCTCCGTTGGGTGAGTTCGGACAGCGCTACCCACACTATTTCACGCTGCGCAAGCTCCATCTCTTCATGCACGACTACGCCGAGACGCTGGCTCCGATGGACGCCACGTTCCCCTCGCCGCAGGACATCAGGAAGGGTGACGACACGCAGCTGCGCTGGTCTTACCGTTCGCTGGGCGACAGCGGTTTCGTCTTCGTCAACAACTACGAGCGTCTGCAGCAGCTCACGGCCAAGCGCGGCGTCCGGTTTGACGTCTGCGGCGTCAAGTTTCCGCAGCGCCCGATGACCATTCCGGCCGGCACGGCCTGCATCTTCCCCGTCAACATCGACGGCATACGCTACGCCACGGCCCAGCTTGTGGCCCGTCGCGACGGCAAGATATACATGGAGCAGATCCCGGGTGTGCCCACGGAGATATGCGTCGGCAAGAAAGTGCTGAAGAACGTCAAGGCGCGCGGCCTCCAGAAGCCGGTCTACGGCAATATCTATCTGCTTGACTCGGAGACCGCCGGCCGCCTGTTCCTCGACAAGGAGGCTGCCGTGACGCAGCCGCAGACGGTCACATATAATAAGGTGAAGGAGGCCGGCCCGGCCCGCCGGATAACCATCGGCGTGCAGAAGGTGGCCGAAGAGCCGACGGACGAGGACTTCCGCGACGCGGCTGTCTACTCGATAGACGTGCCGGCGGAGCGCGAGGGCCGCATGCTCACGATCGACTATCGCGGTGACGTGGCCCGCCTCTATGCCGACGGACGGCTCGTGGGCGACAACTTCTACAACGGACGGCCGTTCCAGTATGGTCTGTGGCGGTTGCCGAAAGACTGCAAGAAGATGGAACTGCGCATCCTGCCGCTGCAAAAGGACATGCCGGTCTATTTCCCGCGGGAGGCCAAGGTGGATGCCGTGGGCGAGGAAGTGAACAACATAAAGGTAGAAAACGTATGGTAAAGATGAAGAACCTGTTTTTGGGATTGACACTTATGGCCTTTGGTCTGACCTCTAACGCTCAGACCATCGGTCTTTCGGGAGAGTGGGATTTCGCTACGGGCACGATGCCCGACTACCGCGAGAAGATCACGCTGCCCGGTTCGATGCTGACCAACGGCAAGGGTGACGAAGTGTCGGTACGCACCCGATGGGTGGGCAGTCTGTATGACTCGTCCTACTACTTCAACCCTGCGATGGAGAAATATCGCGTCGAGGGTCAGATGAAATTTCCGTTTTTCCTCACTCCCGCAAAGCATTATGTCGGCACGGCGTGGTATCGCCGCACGGTCAGCGTGCCCCGCAGCTGGAAAGGGCGCAGCGTGACGCTGTCGCTGGAACGTCCCCACATCGAGACCACCGTGTTTGTCAACGGTCACGCCGTGGGCCGCGACTCGTCGCTGAGCGTGCCCCACGAATTTGACCTGACACAATATGTGGACTTCGGACGCGACAACGAGATTGCCATAAGGATATACAACGGTATCGAGAACGTGTGCGTCGGACAGGATTCCCACAGCGTCACGGACCAGACGCAGGGTTGCTGGAACGGCATCGCCGGCGACATTCGGCTGATGGCGCGGCCCGTGCGGCACATCAACAACATGCAGATTTTCCCCGACATACACGCCAAAAGCATCCGCGTCCGGCTGACATTGACTGGCAAAGGCAAGCTCGCGCCGGTGGACTTTCTCATCGACGGCCGACGCGTGAAACGGGAGAAGCTGGCCGGCGACACGGTCGAGGTGACGATACCGATGGGCGACGACGTCCGTCTCTGGGACGAGTTCAGCCCCAATCTCTACACACTGCAGGCCGTGGCTGACGGTGACACGGTCACGTCGACATTCGGCATGCGCGAGATAAGCATACGCGGCAGACAGTTCTACATGAACGGCCGGCCGATATGGATGCGCGGAACGGTCGGCAACTGCTGTTTCCCGCTGACCGGCTACCCGCCCACGGACGAGGAGTCATGGCTGAGGATATTCCGCAAATGCAAGGAGTACGGGCTGAACATGATGCGTTTCCACTCCTATTGTCCGCCCGAAGCGGCCTTCTCGGCCGCCGACAAAGTCGGGTTCTATCTTCAGCCCGAAGGTCCGTCGTGGCCCAACCACGGCGTGAGACTGTCGCGCGGAATGTCCATCGACCACTATCTGATGGAGGAGACGCAGCGCATGGTGCGTCAGTACGGCAATCATCCGTCGTTCTGCATGCTGGCCGCGGGCAACGAACCGGCCGGCGACTGGGTGCGCTGGACCAACGCGTTCGTCAAGCAATGGCAGCAGACGGGCGACCGCCGGCGTGTCTATTGCGGTGCTTCGGTCGGCGGCGGATGGGCTTGGGACAGCGGAAGCGAATATCACGTGAAGGGCGGAGCGCGCGGACTCGACTGGGACCGCCGTACACCGCAGTCGTCGGACGACTATTACGACCAGCTGTTGCGGCCCCGCAACTTCAAACCGAAGAGCGCCGATGACGTCAACAACACTCCCATACTGGCGCATGAGCAGGGTCAGTGGTGCGCTTTCCCGGACTTCCGCGAGATAGACCAGTACACGGGAGCATACAAGGCGGGCAACTTCGAGATATTCCGCGATTTGTTGAAGGATGGCGGCATGGCCTCGCAGGCGGAGAAGTTTCTCATGGCCAGCGGTCGTCTGCAGACACTGGCATACAAGTATGAGATTGAGCGCAACCTGCGGACGAAAGACTATGCGGGATTCCAGCTCCTCGGACTCAATGACTACAGCGGTCAGGGCACGGCCCTCGTGGGTGTGCTCAACGTCTTCTGGCGCGAGAAGGGGTACTGTACGGCCGCGGACTGGAGCCGGTTCTGCGCTCCCGTAGTGCCGCTAGCGCGTTTTCCGAAGTTTGTCTTCACCAACGACGAAACGCTCAGCGTGCCCGTCGAACTGTATAACGCTTACAACGAAACGTTGCGTGGCGCTAAGGCAGAATATGCCATAACGCAGAACGGACGGAAGGTCGCCGGAGCTGTCATGAGCGAGGCGGACATCCCAGTGGGCAAGAACAACGAGTTGGGAGTGGTCTCCATGACGCTCAAGGAGTTTGCCGAACCGACCAAGTTGACGCTCACGGCGACGGTGAAGAGCAAAAACGGCCCGACGGCGGAGAACTCATGGGACTTTTGGGTTTATCCCGCTTCCACGGAAATGCCTTCCGTTGCCGGCCTATATATCACTGACACGCTGGATGCCAAGGCTGTCGACGTCTTGAAACGGGGCGGCCGCGTGCTGCTGACCGCCGCAGGACGGGTGCGCATGGGAAGCGACGTCAAGCAGACATATCTGCCCGTTTTCTGGAATACGAGCTGGTTTAAGATGCGCCCGCCGCACACTACGGGAGCGACGATAGACACCGGTCATCCGCTGTTCAGGGAGTTCCCGACCGACGACTGGACCAATCTCAACTGGTGGGAACTGGTCAACAAGGCTCAGGTGATGAATCTGCGGGAGCTGCCGGCCGACTATCAGTCGCCCATTCAGCCCATCGACACGTGGCACGTGAGCCGCAAACTCGGCATGCTCATCGAGGCCAACGTGCTCGGCGGCCGTCTGCTGATGACAACAATGGACATCAGCAACAATCTCGACAGCCGTCCGGTGGCGCGCCAGATGCGCCGGGCCATACTCAAATACATGACGGGCGACGACTTCCACCCGACACTGACGCTCGACAGCAGCGTTATAACAAACTTGTTTGAGAAGCAGGCTCCGGCCGTCAATATGTTCACAAACGACTCTCCGGACGAGCTGAAACCGAAACTGAAGTGACGTCATTGCTCGAGAACAAAGCAATCACAACTCGAGAACAAAGCAATCACGACAAAATAATAAAGCATTTACGTCCATATCGTTTTGACGTAAATGCTTTATTATTATATTCCCGAAACTCCACCGTTCCCCTACTCTACCCGTTCCGTCGCGACGGTTTCCTGCGACGGCGGCATATCGGCGGACTTCTGCGACGGCGCAGTCCGTGGTTCGCGCGTCTGCACCGAATCCGCCGCAAAGGCCTTCACAGTCGTCGAATCCGGCTTGGCACGATGGACGATACCGGCAGGCTGGTCGAGGAAACGGATGTAGGCATTGGCTATGCGCGGCGAGTAGGCATTGAAGATGTTGTTTGCAAAGAGTATGTCTGTTATCTTGTTGTCGCGGACATACTGCGTCATGTTCTTCGTGAAATAGCGCGAATCGACCACGTGCACCTCCTCGAACGAACCGAAGAGATAGCCCGGCAGGGCATTGCCGAAACTGTCTTTGAGGATGAGCACACGGCGCCCGTTGTGAGTCGACGTGCGAACCTGCGTGATCTTGGTGTCTCCGCCCATGAACGTGCAGTAGGCACCGCCGTTGCCGTCGCGGTAGTGCATGAAGAAAGCGCCACGCATCGGGCGGCTTTCGGCCGTGACGTGGTAGTCCTCGTCGATGGTATATGTGATGTAGGTCGTGGTGTATTTGACGCCACGCGGGACATAATAGACAAAATCTTCGGGAGCATTTTTGACCGCGATGTCATTGGAATAGCCGTACATGCTGCCCACAAAGCGGTGGACGACGCGACGGTCGTAGCGTTCGAGAGGCAGGAATGGCACACCGGCGATGCGGGCAAACTCCTCCGCGGCATAGTAGGCGCCGAGCGGGGCCCAGTGGTGGTCGGTGCGCAGATAGATGTCCTCGGCGGCGTGGCGACCCAACGTGGAGTAGATGTCGACGGCGCGGACGGACGGCGACAGATGGGCGAAGATGTTGCGGATGGTCTTCAGTTGGCTGTTGGTGTATCGCCGGACCTTGTCGGGACAGTAGTATTCGATGGCGGTGGGTATCACCATCGAGTAGACATTGACCTCGTCGCCAAACCGTTCCTTATATCTGTTGGCCGCTTCGGCATACCGCACACCGCCTTTCGGGCCGCCACCGTAGACCATCAGGGCTCTCACCTTGTCGCCGCTGCCGACCACAATGATGCCCGCATTGGCAATCTTGGCGTTGTCGTCGGCCGTGACATGGTTTTCGTAGTCATACGCCTCGTGCCCGCCAAGACTGTCCGTCGCCATTATATCCGCCTCTGTCGCATCCTCACCGGCTGGCAGCGGGCCGTCAGCAGAGGCATGAAAGGTGACGTTGTCCTCCGATTTTGCCAGTCCCATGTTGCCTTTTATCCACATGCTCAAGGCCATGAGGTCGTCGCGGAATGGTTCGCTGTCGCTGAACCACGAGGACACTTCGTGTGTGAAAGAGCCGTCGCGGAGTTTCTCTAACGTGAACTGCGGAAAGGCTGCGAGCGTCCGTCGCTCTAACGTGGAGACGGTGCTGCGCGGGAATGTGTCGAAAACGACGGCGTATGCGATGAATACCGACGAGACAACGAGGATATATATGTAGTGCTTCATCATTTGCATCAGGATTGATTAGAAGCGCGTATAGAGAAACGCGTTGTTGGTCGCGCCGACAAGCAAAGCTACCGAAACGGCGAGGATGACCACCGAGACCGTCATGCGGGCTGTCTGAATAACCAGCGTCCCGAGCGTCCCGCCACCACCGGGGAGACGGCGGCAGAGAGCTGTGGCACCGCGACGGACGGGCATGCAGAACACAATGGCCACGACCCATAGCCAAAACTTGTCCGTCAAGGCGCTCCAGGCGAAGAAGTCCGTCAGCGTGGCGGCATTGCCGGTGAAGGCCGAGAAGAACGTTGTCATCTGTCCGAAGTCGTCAAAATAGAATATTCCCCAGCCCGCGATGACGAGCAGCATGCTGTAAAGGTGCAGCAACGGGCGGGGCACAAGGTGCTGAAAGCGGAGCAGGGTATACTTCTCCATCATGACGATTAGGCCGAAATAGACGCCCCAGATGATGAAGTTCCAGCTCGCCCCATGCCACATGCCGGTCAGAAACCACACGACCAGGATGTTCAGCGGCTGATGGTGGCGGTTGCCTCCGAGCGGGATGTAGACGTAGTCGCGGAAGAAACTGCCGAGGGAGATATGCCACCGGCGCCAGAATTCGGTAATGGTGCGGCAGCAATAGGGATGATCGAAGTTTTCATTGAAGTGAAATCCGAGACACCGGCCGATGCCGATGGCCATGTCGGAGTAGCCGGAGAAGTCGAAATATATCTGCAACGTGAAGGCCGTAATGCCGACCCAAGCACCGGCTGTCGACAGCGTGCCGAGGCCGTTGACGAGAAACTGGTCGGAGATTTCGGACAACTGGTTGGCCAAAATGACTTTTTTGCCGAGGCCGCAGAGGAATCGGAACATACCGTCGGCCACGTCACCGGCCGTCACATGACGTTCTCCAATCTCACGTGCAACGGTTCCGTAGCGCACGATGGGACCGGCGATGAGCTGCGGAAACATCGAGATGTAAAGCAACAGGTCCGTATATCGCCGTTGAACGGGCGACTCGCGGCGGTAGACATCGACGAGATAGGAGATGGACTGGAACGTGTAGAAGCTGATGCCGATGGGCAAAGCTATCTGCGGACGGGCCACACTGAAGCCCATGTCACAAAGCGTCTGTGCGAAAAAGCCGAGATACTTGAAGACTGATAGGATGGCTATGTTGCAGCCCAGACCGGCCACAAGCGCACTGCGACGGTAGCGGTCACCGCGGTCTATGAGCAGACCGACGGCGTAATTGACAGCCACCGAGGCCAGCATGAGGAAGACATAGACGGGCTCTCCCCAAGCGTAGAATATCAGGGAAAAGGCGACCAGCATCCAGTTGCGTGCCCGAAAGCTCGGCCGTTCCGGTTCGGCGATAAACAGATTGTCTATCCCCGCCGCCGTCAGATAGCAGATGACGAAGGCCGGAATGAACACAAAGAGGAAAAACAGGTCTGAAAATACCATTGTCGTCGGAAACTATATATAGATCATTGATGAGATTTTATCTGACTCCGAGGGCATCTCAGCGGCGCAGCCTCTCCGCAATCATGATGCCGTTGAGCCGTGCGCCCTCGACAGCGGTGTGCGTCCCGTCGGTCGTCATGCGCCGCCGGCGCAGTTCGCGCTTCCGCTTGACACAACTCTCGCGGTCTTGCCGGATGACGGTGAGCCCCATGCGGCGGCCACACTCCTCGATGATGTCGCCGACGCGGACGATGCGCCTCGTGCTGACCGCTGTCGACTGCATCGGCGTGAGCAACACGATGCGGGCTTTGGGAAATGTTCCGGCCAACATTCCGCAACAATGGCGGACTGCGTCGGCCAGCGTCAGCATAAAGCCGGGGACGCCATTGCGTCCATCGGCAAGGCTTCTGTCGCCATCCGCGACGTCCAATGCCCGCGGCCTTGCCTCAGGAAACCAAGCGTCGTTGGTGCCCGCGGCGATAATGACCAGTGAGGGCACAGGCTGCCGGCCGTCCCTGACGGCATCCAAAAGGCGGCACACCTGATTGTAAATGACATTGTTGTCGCCAAGCCGTTCGGTATATTCGTCCACATCGCGCACTGTCCGCTCCGTCGCCGTCCATGTCGCCCCGCTGCGGGCGTAGCTGCGGCATGACGCGGGACGGAAGGCTTCGCAGAACCATCTGGTCCATCCGCGGTCGAGATTGCAGCTGTCTCCGCCAATCCACGTGTTTGAGTCGCCGAGCACGACGACGTCAGTGCTGTCGTGGCGACACGACGCCCCATCGCCGCCACGGTCTGCCGCCACTGCGCGACAACGCCCCGTCACGACAACAAAGAGCAGCGCAAGGAGACATATACGGGTCTTTGTCATATCCATATTAATAAGGTGCAAAGGTAGATAAATTTGATGATGTGGCAAAGAAAGGGAACGGAAAAGACTATAATCAGCAAATCCCCGAATTTCCTTGCGCCGGAATTTCGGGGATTTGCCATAATATTTACTGTGATTATCAGATTGTGGTGTATTGGGAAACTATCTGCATGAACTCCTTGCCAAGTTCGTCGGCAGCTTCCATCGTCGCCGCCTCACTGTAGATGCGGATGATCGGCTCCGTGTTGGACTTGCGCAGATGCACCCATTTGTCCTCAAAGTCAATCTTGACCCCGTCTATGTCGTTCACCTGTTCGTCGCGGTAGAGTTCCTTCACGCGCTCGAGGATGGCGTCGACGTCGGTCTGCGGGGTCAGGTCGATGCGGTTTTTGGCTATGAAGTAGTCCGGCAGGGCGGCGCGCATCTCGCTCACGCGGCAGCCTTTGCGGGCCAAGGCGGACAGAAACAGGGCGATACCGACCAGCGCGTCGCGGCCGTAGTGGCTCTCGGGATATATCACTCCGCCGTTGCCTTCGCCGCCGATGACGGCTCCGACCTCCTTCATCTTAGTAGTCACGTTGACCTCACCGACTGCAGCCGCCGTATATGTACCGCCATGACGGAGGGTCACATCACGCAGGGCGCGCGTCGAACTGAGGTTGCTCACGGTGTTGCCGGGCGTGCGGCTGAGCACGTAGTCGGCCACGCTGACCAGCGTATATTCCTCTCCGAACATGCGGCCGTCTTCGCAGATGAACGCCAGACGGTCCACGTCGGGGTCAACAACGATGCCCAGGTCATAACCTCCGCGGCGCATCTCCTCCATGATACCGCCAAGATTCTTCTCCAGCGGTTCTGGATTGTGGGCGAAATCGCCGGTCGGCTCACCGTTGATGACCTTGCACTCGACGCCCAGTTCGGCCAGCAGTTCGGGCAAGATGATGCCTCCCACGCTGTTCACCGGATCCACACAGACACGCAGTCCGGCACTCTTTATGGCCGTGCGGTCCACGAGCCGGAGACCGAGCACGGCCTCTATGTGCCGCCGGTTGAACGTGTCGTCCTTCGTATAACTGCCGAGCCGGTCCACTTCGGCGTAGCAGAAGTCTTCCTGTCCGGCTATGGCGAGCACCTCGGCACCGTCGGCCGCGGTGAGAAATTCGCCCTCATGGTTGAGCAGTTTCAACGCGTTCCACTGCTTCGGATTATGACTTGCGGTGATGATGATACCGCCGTCGGCCCCAGACATGCGCACGGCCAGCTCCGTGGTCGGCGTGGTTGCCAGTCCGATGTCGGTCACGTCATATCCCATTCCCATCAGCGTGCCGCAGACGATGCTACGCACCATTTCGCCCGAGATGCGCGCGTCGCGTCCGACAACGATGCGCCCGGACGCCTCAGGGCGTGCATGCCGGCTGATGAAAGTGGCGTAGGCTGTGGTGAACTTGACGATGTCAAGCGGATTGAGGGTGTCTCCGGGTTGTCCGCCGATGGTTCCACGGATGCCGGATATGGATTTTATCAGTGTCATGATGGTTTATCTTTCTCGTTGATACGTTATGGTGTAAGCACACGGATAGACGCTCGACATGGCGTAAGCCTGTCCCTGCGTGTGGGGCACGATGATGCTGACCTTGGCGATGCCTTCGTCCTCGGATGACTGGCGGCCCACCTTCACATACTCGAGCGGCACGAGCCAACCCGCCGGAACGGACGCGCCATACGTCGAGAGCATCACTCCGGAAACGAAAGAGGCTGTATATTGGCTGCCGACGCGCGTCACCGTCATCTTGTCGTAGTTGCGCGAGGCGTAATCGTTGCGTGACTGCATGGCGCCATCCATGATGTTCCACTCCGTGTAGCGGCAGATCAGATTGACCTGCTTGTTCTCTTCGAGCGTGCTTCCGCTGCCCTTGCGTTCAATCTGCATGTAGACTCCGCTCTTTTCGAGATAGACATACTGGTTGGCGGCGACGTCGGTCGTCTGTCCCTGCGCTTCGAATGTAGCCTCATCGATCACGTTGATGCCGTTGTTGCTGATATATGTGCTGATGGCGCTGCGCTCCTTCTTCTTCTTGTCTCCGTATGTCTCCTCGTCGTCGCAGGCGCAGAAGAACAATGCGACGAGCACGAGCAGAGGATATGTTAACTTTCTCATATTCTTGTTGTGATACATATAATAATGTGTGCAAAAGTAATAAAATCCTGCCAATCGGCGGCAATATTTCGTTACTTTAACGTGTCGGCAAAACTCTCGATGGCCTTGCGGGCTATCTCGGCGGCCTCCTCTATCGGGCAGTTGAGCCGTCCGCCGGCGGCGTTGAGGTGGCCTCCGCCGTTGAAGAAAGCCTCCGCCACCTTGTTGCACGGGAAGGAGTCGACCGACCGCAGACTCACCCAGACGACGTTGTCGCGCTCGGTGTCCTCACGCAGAGATATGGAGAGCTTGAGTCCCTTGATCTGCAGCGGCATGTTGACCAGCCCTTCGGCGTCACCCTTGACAAAACGGAAACGGCGCAGGTCGCGTCTCGTGAGGACGAAGAAGGATGCGTGGAGCTCGGGGATGACGACCAGACTCCGGTAGAGGACATAGCCGATGAGCCGCAGGCGGTTCTCGCTGTAATTGTTGTAGACGTTGCGGTAGATCTTGTCCTTGTTGATGTTCTTCGTGAGAAGCTGGCTGATGATGAAGTATATCTCAGGGCTGTTGCTGTTGTAGGTGAACCCGCCCGTGTCGGTCATCATGCCGCAGTATATCGGCGCGGCAAAGTGAGGCCCCATCGCTTCGAATCCGCCCAGCTGCCAGACGAGGCGGAAGATCATCTCGCTGGTCGAGCTCATCTCTGTCCGTGACACGCAGAGGGCGCAGTCGATGTCCGGATTGAGATGATGGTCGACCACCACCCGGCGCGCCGGCGAGGCCTCCAAGGCTGCGGCCATGACGTCGGTGCGGCCGAGACTGTTGAAATCGAGGCAGAAGATGAGATCGGCCTTGGCTATGGCGGCGTCGGCCTCAGCCTTGCGCTTGTCATAGCGCACGACGGTCTCCGTGCGCGGCATCCACTGGAGGAAGTCGGGATATTGGTCAGGAGCGATGACTGTCGGCTCCTTGCCGCGGCTTCTCAGATATTCGGCCCAGCCCAACGACGAGCCAATGGCGTCGCCGTCGGGGTTGACGTGACAGCAGATGACGATGCCGGAAGCCTCGTCGATGAGACGGTTGAGGGCATCACATTCGGTATTGGATAATAAATCTTTCAGCATAATGGGTACAAAGGTACAAATATATCAAAACAAAGAAGCAGAAAGTGGAAAATTAAAAATTAAGAGAATTACCTGAAGGGGAATTAAACCGGGTCGCATCAGGTAATTCTCTTAATTTTCAATTCTTAATTTTCATTCAGAAGAGTTTCTGCGGATAGACACCCTCGTCGATGAGCTTCTGGATGCGGTCGACGGTGTCCTGACGGTCGGCGGCGTAGGTGACGCCAAACCACTTGCTGGTCGTGTCGAGCACCTTGACGGTCGATGTCTTCTCGTTGATGAGTTTGTTGACCATCAGCGGGATGAAAAATTCGGCCTTGAGGTTCTCCATGTTCTTCGGGTCGGAGAGGAACTCGCGGAAGTACTCTTCGCTGTGCTCGAAGTAGTCGGGCGTGAAGCCCCACATGTTCATCGAAACGGGCGTGTTGTCTTCGACAGCGACCCACTTGCCCTCCTCGTCCTTGTAGCAGACGGGGCCGTCGACGCGCATGATCTCCGTGCGCTCCACGACGGTGGTCAGATTGCCTTCGGCATCCTTAGAGCAGATGCCGCGTGCGACGGTTCCGTTCTCGGAGAGAGTGTTGCCGACGCGGAAGCCGACCATAGCGTATGCGTTCTTGCTGCCTTCGGGCAGGTCGGCGAGGAACTTGCCGATGACCTGAAATGCGTCGCGATTGTAGAAGTCGTCGCAGTTGATCACGCAAAACGGCTCCTTGATCACGTCCTTGGCCATGAGCACGGCGTGGTTGGTTCCCCACGGTTTTACGCGGTCGGCGGGACAGGCGAAACCTTCGGGCAGAGCGTCGAGACTCTGGAAGCAGAGTTCTGCGGGAATGTGACCCTCATACTTGCGGAGTATCTTCTCGCGGAAATCCTGTTCGAAATCCTTGCGGATGACAAAGACGATTTTGCCGAATCCGGCCTTGATTGCGTCATAGATGGAATAGTCCATGATGGTCTCGCCGTTGGGGCCCAGCCCGTCGAGCTGCTTCAGACCGCCGTAGCGGCTGCCCATACCGGCAGCTAAGAGTAATAATGTAGGTTTCATTGATTATGATATGTTTTGGTTATTTTTATCGTACCACAAAAGTAATGAATAATTTCCGAACGGCAATCATTTCGTAAAAAATATTTCATTATTTTCTCCCGCAACTCTTTCTCTGTTGCCGGACGAAAGGTTGTTTGGCCTCGTCCGGCATCGTGTGTGTTTGAATAAACATTACTTTAACGTGTGTTAACGACACGCGGACCTCATCAAACCGTATTTCCGACCGAAAAACGGCAAAATTTGACGCTTTTCACAAACATCTGTCTGTCAGCGTGTTACGTCGACTTGTGCTTTTCCGGCATTTTTCGGGTCTTGCCGTAAGGCCCTTACGGCATTGCAACGGGGTGCTCGTTGCATCGCAGCGGCGTGCCCGCGGGAAGACAACGGCGTGCCCGCGGTGACCCCGGGAGGGCCTTACGGCTCGCGGCGGCAACAAAAATGTGACGAAAAACGGCTGTCATCGTCCTGCCGAACGACATTTTCGAGAGTCTTCGGAGGGCGTATTTTTCGGAATAAACACAACATTTTAAGATTTCACGGCGTTTTAGTTGGATATATGCAACTATTTCGGCGTATTTCCAACTCGTGTCAGACTGTTACAGGGCACCATCGTTATGGAATAAACGATTATATAAAAGACTCCTGCAATATTGGATGATTTCTATGAAACCGCACACTTTTACGTCCTTAAAAGTGTATTATAACAACACTTTTACGTCCTTAAAAGTGTAGCGAATTACATTTTTACGTCCTTAAAAGTGTAACAACGCAACACTTTTAAGGACGTAAATATGTGGTAAAACATCAGAACGGATAGCCGATGGCGAAGTGGAGACCAAGGCCGTCGGAGAACTTCGGGATGTTGTAGTAGCCGCTCTTGCCTGTCTCGTATGGTACGTGGAGGGCGATGCCGAGGTCGAGACGGATGACGATGAAGTCCATGTCGTAGCGCAGACCGACACCCGTGCCGGTGGCCAACTGGCGGAAGAACGAACCGACACGAAACTCCGAGTCGGGACGGCCGGCATCCTTCTTGAGCAGCCAGACATTGCCCGCGTCGAGGAACACGGCGCCATAGAGGCTGCCGAAGAGGTTGGCGCGATACTCGAGATTGGCCTCCAGCTTGATGTCGCCTGTCTGGTCGAGATAGGAGTAGGTGCCGTCGGGAGCGACGTAGCGGCCCGGTCCGATGCTGCGGACGGTGAAGGCGCGGATGCTGTTGGCGCCGCCGACGTAGAACTGCTCGTTGTATGGTGCGCGCTCTGAGTTGCCGTAGGCCCATATCACGCCTGCCGCCACGTGGCCGACCAGTTGCGACTTGGCGCCAAGTTGCCATGTCTTGCGCAGCGAGGTGTTGAGCTTGAGGAACTGGGCGAAGGGATTTCCGAAGAGATCTTTCTCCTTTTGGTCAAACTTCTTACCCGCCATGACATAGCAGAGGGACAGCAGATTGGCCGCTTCGGTGACGCTCGTCTCCCACACGATGGGATTGCGGTAACGGGCGGGGCTGGTGTATGTGTAGGTGTACTTAATCTTCGGGACAAACTGGTTGCGCATGGAGACATAGATGGCGGGGTTGGCGCCCATGATGGAGTCAAACGCGGCGGTGGTGCTCTTGAGGAAGTTGTAGTCCAAGAGGAGCGGACTCAGCTCGTGGCGGGAGCTGGACGAGGTCTGGAACTTGTATGTCAGACCGCCCGTGAGAGTGACCATCTTGAAGTAGTCGGCACGATTTTGGACGTTGACCGAGGCCGAAAGCAGCGTCGACGGTGTCCGGAAGAAACGCTTGCGGCGGAAGAGTTTGAAAGGGGCCTCGATGCGCGGATATTCGATGGAGACGTCGGCGCCATATTCGTAGGAGTTGATGGCTTTGCTGCCGGAACCGACGCGACGGCCGGTCTGCCACTCGTATGAACCCTTGATGTCGAAACTGAGCTTCTCGCCGCCACGGAAAGCGTTGCGTTTGGTCACGCCGAGCACGAGGCCGGGGCCTGTACGGTCGTTGCTTTTCAAGGCGTAGTTGGCTTCGATGGAGCCGTCGTAGGGCTTGTCGAAGACGCAGTTGAGCGTCATGTCGAGCGTATCGCAGGTCGCAGAGGTGTCCCGCGGTGTGAACGAGAAGTCGGAAATGGAGAACAAGCCGAGGCTGTTGACGACATTGGCAGACTCCTGATAGGCGGTCTGACTGTACAGCTGGCCGCGACGGAGCTTGATGTCGCGCAGCAGGGTGCGCATGCGGATGGGCGGCCGCTTGCCTGAATAGAATACGGAAAGATTGCGGTGGATGATCGAATCGGTCGGCTGCTCCATCGAAGAACGGCGCAGAACGACCTTCATGCGGCCGAGATGCCACTTGCGGAACACTTCGTCGGACATGCCGGCCATCGGCTGGACGCGAAGCTGGACGTGACCGGGACGGGATACGGAGTCGGCCAGGAAGGTGGCATACTCGGTCCGATAGTAATAATAGCCGTTGTCGCGGAACAGCGAATTGAGCCTGACGCGCTCGGCGTCAAGGCTCGACGTGGCAAACGCCTCGCCGCTCTTCAGCTTGCTCTCAGGCATCGTCGCGCGTATCAGGCTGTCCTCGTCGGGCGCATAACCGCGATAGGTGATCGTGTCAAACGTGTAGAGATGGTTGTTCTTGACGGTATATCTCAGCTTGGCTTTCTTGTCATTGCGCTTGTCGGGCAGGGTCTCGTATGTCACGTTGGCGTCGAAATAGCCGTGGGAGCGCAGCAGGTTTTTGGCCACCAGCGCCCGCGTCTCGGGCTTCACGGCGCTCATCAGGACCGGTTCGCGGCCGAACGTGCGGAGCATCCAACGTCCGAACTTGGACGTGGAGTTGGCATATCGGTTGTAAATCCACAGTTTCAACTGAAACGGTGTGCGGTAGTAGGAACTGCCCAACAACGCTCCGTTGGGCGCGGCGGCAAGTGCGGCCTCCACTTCTTCCTCCACGGCAGAAGAATAGTCGGCGCTGTCGCGGTCCACATAGTCTGCCGGTTTGAGTCCCGTGTAGAGCACCTCGCCCTCCGGAAGATTGCTTGTGGACGAGCAGCCGGCAAGCATGACCGCCATGACGACGGCCACGGCGACGGCCGAAAGCATGCCTGTTATGTTACTTTTTGTTTTCATCTGTCGTTAAAGTGTCTTGTTTTACGGGAAGAGCGGTGTTCCGCTGACGGTCTCCTGCGGGCTGTGCCATCGGCCGTAAAGTCTGCGGCATGGCGTTCTTGGCCGGGTCTTTGCTGCGGAAGTTGAACAGTTGCCAGAAGCGGTCGGCCTTCTTCCGCCACACGAAACCGGCGCCGTATTTGGCCACACGCCCCTCCAGCATGTCGTAAGCCTCCTTGTTGTAGAACAGGCGGACGTAGCGCATGGCTGTCTGGTCAATGCGATATTCGAGCGAGACATTGTCTATGAAGGTCTGGTCCTGCTCCGCTTCCATCGCATCGGAGCTGTTGTCGGAGAGTTTTCCGCCGATGACAAAACTGAAACGGTTGTTCCAGAAGCGTTTGGCAAACTTGAAAGAATAGTCATTGTAGGTGTTGCCCGTACCGTCGGTGTTCTGGTCCAGACCCACACTGATGTCCACCGTGCGCAATGCGTTGCCCGCAATGTTGTTGATTTCGCTCTGCAGGAATGAGTTGAGGGCGCTGTTCATGGAGAACTTGCCCGTGTTGCCGTCGGCGATATACATGCCTGTCGATAGCATCAGCACGGCGATTTTACCGCGTTCTTCGGCGCTCATGGCGGCCAGTTCGTTGGTCAGCGTCATGTCTTCGGGGGCTTCGAGTGTGAACTCGAGGCCCATGTCGTTGAGCGTCTTGGTCACTTTGACGCCGCAGTTGAACAGCACACTGCGGCTGTTGCCTTCCTCCTCGCTGCCCACAAGCGTCTTCACGCTCTCGGTGGCGGAGAGGTTCAACCGCGGATTCATCATGTCGCCGGTGAACTCGATGTAGCTCCCCTGCTCGATGTTGAATGTCTTCAGCGGTATGATGGGCAACGAATATTTCATCGTTCCCGAGTTTATCGTATAGCGGCCGAAGAGCTGCATGTCGTTCGTCGGGTTGTACTCCATGCGCAGTTCGCCTCCACCCTCGAGGCTGACATAGTTGGACCGGTCGGCATTGAGGGCGCAGAAGACGTGCGCTCCCTGCTCGATGTTCATCATCAGGAGCATGTCTAAACCGCCGATGGGCGGCTTCTTGACCTCCACATGGGCCGTGTCGCGGAAGTCCGTGAACGTCACGAGGTCTTTCAGGCGGTCGTCGGAGTTGAGCGGCGAGTCCTCGAGGATGTACGTCATGTCCGTCTTGCCGAGCACATCGAGTTGTCCGCGCATCTGAAGATTGTCCAAATCGCCCTTCAGATAGCCCATGAAGTTGACGAACGCCTTGCCGTAAGCGATGGAACCGCGCGTCTGTTTGGCGTTGATGAGCTGATAGTCGCGCGCTCTCATACGCATATCCATCGTGATACGGTCAAGGTTTGAGAAGTCGATATTGCCCGCGATGTTGAGCGGATTATCATTATAGGCATACATGGTGAAGTTCTCGAAGAGCAGATTGCTGCCCACGATGCGCACGGGATCATTGTCGAAGCGCAGCGTCACGCCGTAGGGCACGCTGACGAGGTAGGACGAATCCAACATGACTTCGCCGTCGACCTGCGGCCGCGAAGGTGCCCCCTTGACGCTGAGGCTGCCTTCCGCGTAGCCTTTGAGGCCGAACAGCTGGTCTCCGAGAAATCCGTTGATTGTCGAGAGAGGGAAGCGCGTCATATCAAACGTGGCGTCAAGATAGCCGTCCGCGCCCTTGTTGAGATAAGTTCCGCTGAGCAGTCCGACCTCGCGGCCGTTCTGTGTGAGTGTCGCTTCGACCACATGGGTGCTGTCGTCGCGCATCAGATAAGCAAATTCGGAGCCGATGTCACCCATCGGGCAGTTCTCATAGGACATCTTCCGGACGCTCATGTCGGACACCATCGTGAGCTGCCGTTCCTTGTCGAGCATGAGGTGGAAGTCTCCGTTGAGCAGTCCGCTGATGCGCGGGGCGTATGGCATGACGGACGTTATCTTGTCGAGATCGAACTGGTTGAGGCTGACGGTGAGGTCCTGGAGCATGTCTCTGTTCTGGTCGTCGGAGTAAATCTTCACACCGGTGCCGTCGTCGGCCACGAGATCGACTTTCGCCTCGATGCGACGGTCACGGCCGAGGAACACGAAATTGTCACGATTGAGGTTGAACTCCTTGTATCCCAGCGTTGGCCGGTCGGGCAAAAGACGGACCCGGATGCCGCTGTCGCAGACCTCGGCACGCGACCCGACGAGCAGACCGAGCTCGTCGTTGCGGTCGTAATAGCGCAGATTGATTTCTGCTCCGCGTTCAAGAATGGTTCCGGCCATGAGCGTCTTGAAGACAAACTGCGGGTTCTTGCGGTTGTTTCTTACGATGCCGCTGAACCGGACGTTCTCTGCCTCCTGACGGATGTGCAGCCGGATGGTGTCAAGGCGCATGCTGTCGACCGTGAGCGAATAGATGCGCATGTCGCCGTTGATGCCTTTCGCCGGCGAAGTGGTCATGTCGATGGCGAAATCGTTGAACGTCAGACCGCGGAAACGGAGGAAGTTTGCCACGGGATTGTCCATGCCGCTGGTGACCCTCAGCTCCATGACGGGCAGCAGCTCGCGGAGACGCGGCTGGTCGATGACCTTGTTGCGCATCTGCGACGCTATCTCTTCCATGAGCGTGTTGCCGTGGGCGGCCAGTTTCTCATAGCCGCAACCGGCCGTCATATAGAGGTCCAGATTGCCGCTGGATACCTTCGCCCATGTCGTGTCGGGACATGTCAGAACATCAAGAGAGAGGTCCTTCGGACGGAAAGTCTTCTTTTCTGTCCGTATGGTGAAGTCGTTGAGGTATCCTCTGACGGAGTGGGACTGCTTCAAGTCGGACGTCAGGTCGATATGGGCGCACATTCCGGCCTGCATCGGTTTCTGCGTCAGGCGCAACCGGTAGAAATCGGCGCGGCTGAGGTCGGTGCTCAACGTTGCGTCGACGCGTTTGGGGTCAAGCAGCGCATCGAGACAGACGGTGCCGTCGACAAGCGCGTTGTGACTCACGACATCGACGGCGGCGCGTCCATCGGCCATATTGGCATTGACCTTGATGTCGCCCAACCGCCACGTCGTTCCATAGTCGAGACGGTCCACCGAAGCCCTTGCCTCCAAACGGCTGCGGCGCGAGAGCATGTCTGTTCCGCGGCCGTTGACCTCGGCACGGGCCGTGACAAGATAGAGTGAGTCATGGGGCATAAAGTGATGGAGATTAATCCTGTCGACGTCAACCTTGGCGCGATAGGCCGTAGCGGCTGCATCGAAAGAGCCGTCCATGCTCACCGCGCCTCCACCTTCGCCCAGTCTCAACTTCGCTCCGTAGCGGCTGCCGGCCGCCGTCAGACGGCCGTCGAGCGTGATGCCGCGCGGCAGACGATAATTTTTGGCCGTTGCGGCGTCGGCGAGCGTCATCAGGAACGACAGATCCTGCGTGCGGCCTTTCAGCCGGATGTCGGCCCGAAGCCGCTTCATGTCCGACAAGTTGTCGGCCGAACCGTCGGCCGTCAGCGAAAATGCCGTGGGCAGCTCTACCGTCAGACCCGTCAGGTCGACATGCCGCATGTTTCCGCCGGCCGAAGCACGCACGGTCAGCGGCCGGTTGGGATAGCTGCGTATGAACTGCGGGGGCAGACCTCCGCAGAAGCGCATGATGTCCTGCTTGCCGAGAGAGGCCATCAGGCGCAGACTGACCTGTCCCGGACGAACCTTGTCCATCGCGTTGAGGTCCATAGCCACACGCGCCTCTATCTCCGAGTCGGGCGTCCGCACGACGAGACGGGGCAGATGGAGGCGGACGGAGTCCATGCGGACCTCGCCCGTCATGTCGCTTATCTCTATCCCGGACCGCTCGCGCATGGCGAAACGGCGGATGTTCAGCCGAGTTTCGGGTGCACAATAATATATGGAGTCGAGCGCAATGTCGATACCGGACAGTGCTATGTGGTTGGCGTCGAGCCCGTCCTTGGCCCGCGGCTCCATCGTCATGTCATAGTCGAGGGCACCGTCCCGCCACATCAGACTGCCCACGCCATAGGCCGCCGCGGCGAGGTCGACCGACGTCCGGAGGGCTTCGGCACGTCCCATGTAAGCGTGGAGGCGGATGGTATCGCCCGGGGTGTGGAGGACGAGGTCCGTGCGGTCTATCGTCACGCGGTCGGCAAAGATCTTCCAGAGCGTAGCACTCGTTGTCGTGTCCTCCGGAACGGTGTCGCTCAGAGCCACCATGACACGGGCGTCGCTCAGCTCGGCTTCATCGATATGGACCGTCCCGACGCCGAGGTCAATCCCGCGGCTCTTCATGGACAACCGTCCGAGTGTTCCGCGGACATGTGCCGAGGGGACGAGCCCTACGGTATTGACGGCCGCCCGGTTTATCTCCAGTTCGTCGACGACCACGCGCCCCGAAAACAGCGGGCGCAGCCTCACGTCGACAACCACGCGGCTGATGTCGGCGATGGTGTCCCGACGCTGCGGAAACGAGTCGGAGGGCTGGGTGACGAGTATGTCGTCCACGCCGAGGTCGAGCGGGAAGACCATTTTGATACGGCCCACTCTGATGTCCATCCCCGTCTCGCGGGAGGCGTATGCCGTGGCCTTATCTACAGCCCACTGTTGCACGGGGGGCAGATAGAGCAATACGGTGAGTATGACAAAAAGCAGAATGGGCGTCAGAAGTATGGCCCCAATCCACAAGAATACTTTCTTCATGATACGAACGTTGATATGTTGTTCATACGAATAAGACAATTACTATATTGCGTGCGTTGGCACTATCGTATGCAAAGGTATATCATTTTTCCGTAGAAACGCGGCCGTTTAAGCGAAAAAAACAATGTTTCCTATTTATTAAGGTGGCTGCAACATCAAACATGCATCGTTTTTTTGGCAACATGACCAACGAATTGCGGGATGCCGTAGCACCCTCTTGGGCACGAACAGCTTGACACCACTTTTTGTTCCACAAGCGGCACTCTCCGCAACAGCCGAAAAACAGACGCAAAAAGCTAAAGAAAATTCTGAATTTTCGGTCTCTTTACGGAACAACAAAAATGCGGCGATTTGGTAATAAAACCTTACCATTTAACCTTTCATAACCTTTCGGTGACACGTTTTTCGGTCCATCTCCGACCAAGGAGGGCCTCCCGGGGTCGCAACGAGCACGCCGTTGTCTTCCCGCGAGCACGCCGTTGCGATGCAACGAGCGCCCCGTTGCAACCTCGGGAGGGCCTTACGGCAAGACGTCGGAAAACCCGACGGAGGACGATTTTTGCATATCACGCTGAGCCACAACGCATTAACTCAAAACAAGAAAAATCCGCATTTTCTCGTGTGAAAATGCGGATTTTTCGTCCGATGCGCCTTTTTTGAAGGCAAAAGTAAAATTAATTCTGAATTTTTCCGGCCTCTGAAAAAGCATTTTTGAAACCTTCACGGTTGCCTTTCGACGGCCACAACATTTTGCCCCAGCGCCTGCCACAGCCGGTCGGCGGGCAGCGGAGCCTCAACCGAGATGTGCTCGTGGCTGACGGGATGGTCAAACTCGACGCGGCGGGCAAGGAGCGATATGCTGCCGTCGGGATTGCTGCGCGGCGCACCGTATTTGAGGTCGCCCTTGATGGGGCATCCCATCGCGGCCAGCTGGCAGCGTATCTGATGGTGGCGGCCCGTGTGAAGATGTATTTCCAGCAGACGGTAACGCTCGCCGCGGGCGATGACGCGATAGTCGAGCACGGCCTTTTTCGACTGCGGCACCTCACGGTCATAGGCGTAGCTCTTGTTCTGGCGCTCGTTGCGCACGAGCCAGTTCTCCAGACGACCCTCCGTGCGGGGCGGTTCGTTGGCCACGATGGCCCAATAGGTCTTCCGGACACTGCCCGCGCGGAACATCTCGTTGAGTCGCGGCAGGGCCTTCGACGTGCGGGCAAAGACGACAACGCCGCCCACGGGACGGTCGAGGCGGTGGACAACGCCGAGAAAGACATTGCCCGGCTTGTGGTATTTCTCCTTGATATACTCCTTGACGGTCTCCGACAGCGGCTTGTCGCCGGTCTTGTCGCCCTGGACTATCTCGCCGCTCTCCTTGCTGACGATGATGATATGGTTGTCTTCGTAAAGTGGTTGCATGATTGATATGTCTCCAAAAAGACTGCGGCCCCCTCCGACTCCCCCAAGGTGGAGAGAGAATGGTATGCTTTTAGACATTTCACTTCTCTCCCCCTTGGGGGAGCCGGAGGGGGCCGCTGATGTGGTTACGGTTATTACATGTTCATACCGCCGTCGACCTGAATGACCTGTCCGCTGATGTAGCTCGACATGTCAGAGGCGAGGAACGTGGCGCAGTTGGCGATGTCGGCCACCGTACCGCCGCGGCGCAGAGGAATCTTCGCTGCCCACTCCTTGCGGATTTCGTCCGGCAGAGCCTGTGTCATGGCCGTGTCGATGAAGCCCGGAGCGATGGCGTTGGCACGGATGCCCTTCGGTCCCATCTCCTGAGCGACACTCTTGGCGAGAGCGATCAGACCGGCCTTTGAGGCGGCGTAGTTGCTCTGGCCGGCATTGCCGTGGACTCCGACCACCGACGCCATGTTGATGATCGAACCGCCGCGCTGGCGCATCATCACCGGTACGCAGGCGTGGATGAAGTTGAAGGCGCTCTTCAGGTTGACCGCGATGACTGCGTCCCACTGTGCCTCGGTCATGCGGAGCATCAGACCGTCCTTCGTGATGCCGGCGTTGTTGACCAAAATGTCGATAGAACCAAACTCTTCCTTAACCTGCTTCACAACCTCTTCGGTCTGAGCGAAGTCGGCTGCGTTGCTTGCATATCCTTTGGCTTTGACGCCCTTTGCTGCAATCTCGGCCTCAGTGGCCTTGCCATTCTCGTCGATTACGAGGTCCGTGAACGCGATGTTCGCACCCTCTTCGGCAAATTTCAGCGCGATAGCCTTGCCGATACCGCGCGCAGCTCCCGTGATGAGGGCTGTCTTACCTGTCAATAATCCCATTTTCTTTGTTGTTTTAATATGTTTATTGATATGTTGTCATTTCAGCATGCTCTTTCCCAACGCTCCGTAGACGACCTTGGCTACAAGGGGCTTGCTCGTCTCCTCGGTCATGCCGTGACCGAGACGGCCATATATATAAGGTACTTCGAGTCCCTTGATACAGTAGTGGGTTATGTCGGCCACGAGATCGACGTTCTCGATATCAAACTCGCCGTCGGCCTTGCCGTTGGCGTAGACCTTGCGGAAGAGTTCAATCTCGTCCTCGTCGAAGTTCTTGCGGACTTTCTCCACCATCCAGATGTTGCGGAAGAACTCCGCACGCAGGTTGCCGTTGCGCACGACGGTCTCCTTGATCATGTTCAGATGGGTGTAGATGAGCTCGATAATCTTGTCCTGCGGTCGCGTCTTCTTGGCCGCGACCTCGTCCAGACGGTCGGACAGACGCTCCAGTTCGGACTCTATCACGGCATAATAGACATCTTCTTTACTCTTGAAATAGGTGTACAACGTGCGACGACCCTTGCCGGACGCGAGGGCGATGTCGTTCATCGTGGTGTTCTCAAGGCCGTTCTTGGCAAACAGCTGCCTTGCCACGTCAATCAGTTTCTGTCTCGTTTTTGATATGGACATAATCTTTTCCTCCTCTTATTGATGATATTGCACATCATCATTATCATGTGCAAAAGTATCAATTATATTTTGATTGAGCAAACAAAACGGGCATTTTGTCAGCTCTTAAAACATTTTTTATGGGCTTACAGGATAGTAAAGGTAACAAAAAGACCACAAAATGGCGGCTTTTTCGTATTATACAGCAAAAAAGACGGCAAAGTCTTGTGAAATCCAAAATAATGTATTACCTTTGCACTCGCAATTAAGAAATCACATCGCGGAGTGGAGCAGTTGGTAGCTCGCCAGGCTCATAACCTGGAGGTCGCATGTTCGAGTCCTGCCTCCGCAACTACAAGATGGATGATAAGCCCATGCGGCTGTCATCCATCTTTTTGTATCTGAATAGCCATCCTTTTGTATCAGTTGAACCATCCTTTTGTATCAGCAAATCCATTCTTTCGTATCTATACAAAGATACGGCCCCGGAAACATTGTCATACTAAACGTATGGCCGTGTTTCCGGGGCCGTATCACGTTGCGGAAGCGTCAGAAGTTGACGCCGCAGTTAACATAGAAGCAACCCGTCCGGGACGAATCGAAGTCGCTGTGGCATATGTTTGCCAATCCCCAATCGTACGACAGGTCGGCATAAATCATCTGATACTCGAAGCCGCAACCTATCTTCAGACCGCCATCGAAACGCTTGAAGAAGTGCTCCGAGAATGATGAAGAAGTCTCGCGGGCATCATAATTCTTCACCTTGCCGCCCACTCCGAGCGCAAAATAGCCGCCGACAAAAGGCTGGATGGAGAAACGGTCGTCCACACTGTAACGGTATTTGACAATCACGGGGACCTCGAGGTAGTTGAGATTGTATGAAAACTTTGCTTTGTCGACATATCCCTTGCCTCCCTTCTCGGTATAGAAGAGTCCTGACTCAAGATAAACGGGAGCGGAAGGGGTGAGCTGAAAACCGGCTATTACACCGAGATTGAGTCCGGTCTGTGCCGTCCCGCCGTCGAGGGCGCTGTCGTCAGAGTTGACAGTCGACACGGCCATACCGAGCCGCAGTCCGTAGTATATGGTTTTTCCTCCGCCATATCCTGCCACGGTGGTCTGCGTCCTGCCATAAGCATCATATTGTGCGAGCATCGGCAGGGCCATGATGATGCTTGCGATGGTGAGCATTAGTCTCTTCATTGTCTTTCTATTGGATTGTCGTTATTATCTTTTACAAATACAGTGCAAGCGGGAGCGATACAAGTTTACTTGCCGGTTGCCAAGCGCCGCCTATTTCATGCAAAGATATTAATATTTTGCTGACAGCAAAAAGATTTACGGATTGCTTATTATTTTTTAACCTTCGGGGCGTCGTCGAAGCGCCTTCGGGACATCATCGAAGTCCTGTCCGGAACGCAACAGCCGCGCCGTTCATATATAATATGTATATAATAAATGATGTATAGGTATATAATGAGAAAGGTGCCGAGGTCTTAAGCCTCAGCACCCTTTATGTGTCATGATGTTCAGAACCATGTCGTCGGTGGCGCGCATGGCGTCCGCGCCGATTGAAGTAAGGTTATGTATGCTTCTGTCGACGCAGTCGTCGATGATGCCTTCGGCACTCGAGACACACTTGCCCTCCATCGCCAGCAGGGCGGAAAGGATGGCCGTGCTCACTCCCGACGATATTTTCAGCGCGCAACTCGGCTTCGCTCCGTCGCAGATCATGCCCGTCAGGTTGGCTATCATGTTCTTCACGGCCCAACAGATGCGCTGATAGTCGCCACCCATGAGGTAGGTTATGCCGCAGCTGCTGCCTATCGAGGCGACCACACAACCGCACAGGGCGGACAACTTCCCGAGGCTCTGCTTGATATATATGGCCGTCAGATGGCTCAGAGTGAGGGCCCGTATGAGCTCCTCCTCCGTGTTCTCGTTCTCTTCGGCATACACCGCTACGGGGTTGGTGGCGCAGATTCCCTGATTGCCGCTGCCCGAATTGCTCATCACCGGAATCATCGCGCCGCCCATACGGGCGTCACATGCCGATGCCGTCTTGGCGATGATGTGTGAGAAGATGCTGTGACCGAGGATGCCTTGGCTTAGCGGACGGTCGATGGTCTTACCGAGATTGTGGCCGTAGTTGCCCTTGATGGCCTCGCGGGCAGCGCCCATGTTATATTCCTTTGTGGCGAGAATGAAGCGCAGATTGTCTATCGGTGACGTCATGGCGAAGTCGTATACAAGGCGCATGTTAAGCCTGATGTCCTCGTCGGCAGCCTCCGATGACGTGCCGGCAGCGGCTCCCATGAGGGTCTCACCATCTTTTGTGACGGTGACGAAGCGGGTGTGGCTGCCGGCAATGACAGCCGTAGCGCGATGATCTCCGGCCTCACATGTCACCTCGATGTAGAGCTTTTCGGTGATACCCTCCTTCAGTTTGATGTCGATGCAGTGGCTGTCCATGTACGCCTTGCCTTCCTCAAGCGTCTCAGGCGTGAGGTCCTTGAGCACTTCCAAACCGTATGCGGACTTGCCGATGAGCGCTCCGAGCGATATGGCGATGGGCAATCCGATCATGCCCGTACCGGGGATGCCAACACCCATAGCGTTCTTGAGGATGTTGGCACTGAGCAACAGGCCAATCTTTTCGGGCCGACAGCCCAGCGTCTCCGTCGCTTTGGCCACACAGAGGGCCACGGCCATCGGTTCGGTGCAACCTATGGCGGGCACGACCTCACGCTTGATGAGGGCGATGATGCGCTCGCTTGTCTTGATGTCTGTCATAATTCAGCCGGCGAAATCATTTGCGGTAATTCTCCAATCCCTTGCTGAGGAAGTCAACATACTCCTGTATGTCCTCGTCGTAGGAGCGCAACCCGTTGAGCGGTTTGCCCTCGTTATCGAGCAGGACATAGACGGGCTGGGTGTTGGCGCCCACCTTCGTGCGCTCCAGATAGCTCCACTTGTCGCCCACGGTGCGCAGCGTGCGCTGCTGGCCGTTCTCGGTCACGGTGACAGGTTCCTTCAGAGGAGTCTTGTCATCAACGTAAAGTGATATGAGAACATAGTCCTTCGAAATCATACCGGCCACCTTCGGGTCGGTCCATACGGCAGCTTCCATCTTGCGGCAGTTGACACAACCGAAACCCGTGAAGTCGACCATGACCGGTTTTCCCATGCGGGCGGCGGCGGCCATGCCCTCGTCGTAGTCCGTAAACTGGGCTTCGACGGCCGACTCCTGCAGGTTGAAGTCCTGCGTGTTCATCGGCGGAGCGAAAGCGCTGATGGCCTTAAGGGGTGCTCCCCACAGTCCCGGCACCATATAGATGGCAAACGCCAGCGAAATCATGGCGAGGAAGAACTGGGGCACGTTGGTGCGGTTGCCCTCGTCGTCATGCGGAAATTTGAGCCAGCCGAGCAGGTAGATGCCGAGCAGTCCGAAGATGACAATCCACAGCGAGATGAACACCTCGCGGTCAAGAATGTGCCAGCCGTAGGCCAGATCGGCCACGGAGAGGAACTTCAAAGCAAAGGCTATCTCGATGAAGCCCAACACGACCTTGACCACATTCATCCATCCGCCGGACTTCGGGGCCGACTTCAGGAGGCTGGGGAACATGGCGAACAGCGTGAATGGGATGGCCAGAGCGATAGCAAAGCCCAACATGCCGATGGTCGGGGCTATGTAGCTGCCCTGAGTGGACACGGCCACGAGCAGGAAACCGATGATAGGGCCCGTGCAGGAGAACGAGACGAGGGTCAGCGTGAAGGCCATCAGGAAGATGCTGAGCATGCCGGTGGTCGACTCCGACTTCTGGTCGATCTTGTTGCTCCATGACGACGGCAGCGTGATCTCAAACGCGCCGAAGAACGACGCGGCGAAAACAAGCAGCAACAGGCAGAAGAAGATGTTGAACACGGCGTTGGTCGACAACGCATTGAGTGCGCTCGCGCCAAACAGCATCGTCACAATCAGACCCAGGAGGACGTATATCACGACGATTGAAATGCCATAGGTGACGGCTTCGCGGATGGCCTTGGAGCGGTCCTTGTTGCGCTTGAGGAAGAAACTGACGGTCATCGGGATAATCGGCCACACGCAGGGTGTGAGCAGAGCGAGAAATCCTCCGGCCAGTCCGGCGAGGAAGATGTACAGCAGCGAGTTGTCCATCGTGCTCTTGTCGTACGCCTTCAGCTCGTCGATGACGGGCCGCCACAGTTCCGAACCGGCTGTAAGTCCGTCCTCTCCGCCGGCGTTTCCGGCGACAGCCGCGGCCGAATCAGCCTTTGCCGAGTCACCCTCGACCAACACGATGTCTGTCGTGGCGTCGGCTCCGCCAATCTTCGCGTCGGCAGCAGCCTTTTCTTCAGCGCCGTCCTTGGCCGCACTTCCATTGCCGTCGGCCTCGGCGGTCTTCGGCGGATTTGACAGAGTACCTTTCTTCACGAGTGCAATCTGCGACGGCGGCAGACACATTTCGTCGTTGCACGCACCGTATTCGAGATAGCAGTCTATGTCATACGAAGCCTTGGTGAACTTGATTTTCTGAACGAAAGCGCCGCTACTCTCAAAGAAGCGCAGCGTCATTCCGAACATATTGTCATATTTGGAGACCTCGCTACCCCGCGGTTTGAGCTTACCGACGGGCTTCGCGCCGTCCATCTTGTTGACGTTGAACGTTGCCGATATGGGACCGTCGTTGCCCAGTTCGGTGGAATAGAGATGCCAGCCCTTGTCGATTTTGGCCGAAAAGACGATTTCCGCCTCGTCACCGCCCAGCATTTTGAGCTGCGAGGTGAAATGAACCGGATCGACCATTTGAGCCTTGGCGGCGACGGCGAAGACCGTCACCAAAAGGAGTAACAGGTGTTTCTTCATTGCAATGTAAGTTTGAATATTCGACTGCAAAAATACTAAATAAATACCAAAATCACTCACTCGCAGCCAAGAAACAGCCATTTTGGCCGTCCATACGTTGCCGACGGACGCCACATCTCTCATATTAATATCAACGCGACAAGTTCATCGGAAAGACTTTAAGTGGGGTAATCGCAGTCCCCTCCTTGCAAGGAAGGGACTGCGATTACCCCACTTAAAGACTTCCCAAAGGACATGTTGCGTTGCATCCAAACAGTGCTGAAGATGTGTGTAGAGAAAATCTCCCGATACACACAAAAAATGTCAGAAAATGATTGTTAAAATTAACATTTCGCAACGCGCGAAAAATTGTCTAAAAACGTTGTAATCCGACCGAAAAGTCTCCGTCGTCGCTCAAAATTTTGGCGGCCGTCTTGCCGTAAGGGCCCCGTTGGGTTGCAACGGCATGGTTATTGGCTCGCAACGAGCACGCCGTTGCAATGCAACGGGGCCCTCGTTGCAGAGCCGTAAGGGCCTTACGGCTCGGAAAAAACGGCGAAAAAGCTGCACACTTTCGCGATTTTATTCCTAACACGCTGGTCGTCAGGAAGAAAAAGATGCACGCGCAAAACTCGCATATTTGAAGCCGAGTGACCACTCGGTGGAAAATCCATGTTAAAATGGAGACCGTTTGTAAGAATTATTCTGAATTTAACATTTTCGTTATATAAGCCACGCTGTCATGCAAAATCACGTCCACTCGGTTGTGCCTGTCAACAAGCGTTCCGCATGGCGGACATTCGTGGACGGTCGGATAAGTCGGCATGAGTGGAGGCCGCAACCATATAAATAAGTAATGCGCATGGGCGCGTTCATAGATATAAACATATAAATTGACCTAATTAATAGTATTTAACACATTATAGCGTATAATTATTTCATTTTTAGTTACATTTGCACATATCAATTAAAGTTAATGGGACCGCAATCCCTAAATTATTAATCAAAAGAAAAGTATTTATGAGAAAAATTGCAATGTTTGTTGCCATCGCTGCAACAATGGTTTCGGGCCGCGCCGTGGCTCAGAACTACAACCTTCCCACCGCCGGAAGCATCAACACCGAAGTTCAGTTTAACCCGTTCAGCGACAATGACCAATTCAAAATCGAAGGTCTCAAGGTTCGCTACTTCATCACAGATAAGGACGCTATCCGTTTGACTTTAGGTCTGGAGATGGACAATAAGAACGACATGAAGTTTGGTGAAGCACCCGATGAGGACGATGAAGTAAAAACAGCTTTCTATAACTATCAGACAAGCAACGAAGAGAACAAGACAAAGACCGGCAAATTCTCAATCGACCTCGGCTATGAGCGTCACCTCGTGAAGAACGGTCGCATGGATCTGTACGTAGGAGCAGGCCTCGGTTTCGAGACATCATGGAATACGACCAACGTGGTTGCAGCAGACATGCATCTGAAATCAAATGCTGATCCCGCTGATGCAGATAAGGCTAAGAGCTATGATTTCTTCACAACCGAGACAGAGACAAAAGGCGATAATGCTTATAGTGCATTCCGCGCAGGTATCTTCACCGGCCTTGACTTCTACCTCTACAAGGGTCTCTACATCGGCACCGAGCTTGGTCTGAAGTTCAGCAACAAGTCATACAAGGACTTTGAGCAGACCGTCACCAACAACGACCCGCAGGTTGCACAGGAAGATCGCGTGAATGAAGTCACCAGAAAGAATGACAGCAGCGCAAGCTCGCTGAAATTCAGTGTCGAGCCCAGACTCCGCCTCGGCTGGTCATTCTAATGAATCTAAGAGAAAACGACTTTTTCATTAAATAATAAAAACCTAAAAGGCATGCTCCGCGCAGAGCATGCCTTTTTCTATTGCCAATCGCCGGCTTCATCGACCGACATCATTGCCGATTGTCGCCGGCTTCAAGATTTCCCCTACCCTACACCGTCGCAGTTCTATCTCAACTCCAGACCGACCGGACAGTGGTCGCTGCCCATGATGTCCGTATGGATGGTGGCGTCGGCGATGCGGTCGCGCAAACGGTCGGAGGCGACAAAATAGTCGATGCGCCACCCCGCGTTCTTCTCACGTGCGCGGAAGCGGTAGGACCACCACGAGTATGTCACCTGCTCGGGATAGAGCCAGCGGAACGTGTCGGTGAACCCGCCGGAGAGCAACGCGGTGAACTTGGCGCGTTCCTCGTCGGTAAATCCGGCGTTGCGGCGGTTGGTCTTCGGGTTCTTCAGGTCTATCTCCTCGTGGGCGACATTGAGATCGCCGCAGATGATGACCGGTTTGCGGGCGTCGAGGGCGGTGACATAACGGCGGAAATCATCCTCCCATGTCATGCGGTAGTCCAGACGGCGCAGTTCATCCTGAGAGTTGGGAGTATAGACCGTGACGAGAAAGAAGTCGTCCATTTCCAGTGTTATCACGCGCCCCTCGTGGTCGTGCTCGTCGATGCCTAAGCCGTAGGCGACGGAGATGGGTTCGTGGCGGGTGAATATGGCCGTACCGGAATAGCCCTTTTTCTCGGCATAATTCCAGTAGGAGCGATAACCGTCAAACTGCAAATCGAGCTGACCGGCCTGCATCTTGGTCTCCTGCAGGCAGAAGAAGTCGGCGTCCAAGCGGCGGAAAGCCTCGCTGAAGCCCTTGCCCTCACAGGCTCTCAGCCCGTTGACATTCCATGATATGAATTTCATAAGTTGATGTATATGTGATGTGATTGCATGCAAAAATACAACTTTATTCCGAGATTTGCCCGTTCTTACGTACAGAATATCCGAAACACTCTCTTCTCACGGACGTGTGGATGTTGCAGAACTTCCACAATGTTGCTCATAAAGTACGGTCGCCACCCTGATTTGTGGAAGTTACGCAGCATCCTCGATGGAGGGCCGTACGCACAAAAAAACGGGCGGACCTCTCTAAGAAGTCCGCCCTTCACGGTATTTATCCTGATGTTATTAGAACTTAGCCATCTTTATGGCGTCAATAGCACACTCGTCACCTTTGTTTCCGAGTCGTCCTCCGCTGCGGTCCTTGGCCTGCTGGAGGTCTTCGGTGGTGAGCAGACCGTAGATGATTGGTATCTCGCTCATGGTGTTAAGACGTGCTATTCCTGCCGTCACTCCCTGACAGATGTAGTCGAAGTGGGGCGTCTCGCCGCGAATGACGCTGCCAAGAACGATTATTGCGTCGAAACTGCCGTTGAGTGTCATGCGGTGTGCGCCGTAGATGAGCTCAAAACTGCCCGGCACGGTCTTGACATGGATGTTCTCCGGCAGTGCTCCGTGCTTCTCGAGCGTGCTCACCGCACCGTTCAGCAGTGCGCCCGTAATCTCCGGATTCCACTCTGCCACCACAATGCCGAAGCACATGTTGCTCGCATCGGGTATGCTGGCCGAGTCGTATTCGGACAGGTTGTGAAGTGCTGTTGCCATTTATTTCGTCGTTGCGCGTTCGATATACTTGTCGATGGTCTGGTACTGCATGGAGTTGAAGTACTTGTCCTTGATCTCCTGATACAGTTTCAGAGCCTCGTCTTTCTTGCCCTGCTTCTCGAGTATCTCACCGGCCTGGATGAGATAGACGGGTGAGAGGGTGTTGTTGTCGGCTTTCGCAGCAGCCTTCTTGAGGACGTCGACAGCCTTGTCGAGCTGGTTGAGGTGGGCATAAGCGTTGCCCAAAGCACCTATTGCGGCGGGAGAAATCATCTGATCGCCCTGTCCGTCGTACTTCTCAAGATAGTTGGCAGCCTCTGTCCACTTGTCCAAATGGGCGTAGCAAAGACCGGTATAGAGATTGGCGAGATTGCCGGCGTCGGTGCTGCTGTAGTCTGACGCGATGCTGACGAAACCGGCATAGCCTGCTCCGTCGCCGTTGAGAGCCTTGTCGTACTGCTCTGCTGCGAAATACTCTTGTCCCTTTGCGAGAGCGGTGTTGGCCTTGTCCTCGCGCGGAGCCTTGACGTAAGTGTTATAAACGATAACACCGGCAATGATTACGATAAGCGCAATCACTCCGGCGATGATGCCCTTCTTGTACTTCAAGAAGAATGTCTCAGAGCTGTTGAGCGTTTCCTCTATCTGAGATGCGCTCTTCTGGTTCTTAATGTCTGCCATATTTTTGTCTTACTAATTTCGATTTGCAATTTGCGGAGCAAAATTAAGTATTTTATCGGACATATTGAAATTTATCAACGACTTTTTTCTCTTTTTACTTGCAAATCACGTAACTTTGCAGTAAAATAGCAATTTACGTCACCGATGATTCTCCAAAAGCTGTCCATAATCAACTACAAGAACATCCCGACGGCCACACTCAGCCTGTCTCCGAAAGTCAACTGTCTGATAGGACGCAACGGGGTCGGAAAGACCAACGTCCTTGATGCGGTCTACTACCTGTCGTTCTGTCGCAGCGCACACAATCCGGTGGACTCCCAAATCATCCGCCACGGACAGGATTTCTTCGTTCTGGAAGCGGAATATGCCACTGACAACGGAGAAACGGAAGCCATCTACTGCGGCATGAAGCGTGGTACAAAAAAGCATTTCAAACGCAACAAGAAGGAATACAGGCGTCTGTCGGAGCACATCGGACTGATACCGCTGGTGGTGGTGTCGCCCTCCGACACGCTCCTGATTGACGGAGGGAGCGAGGAACGACGCAAGTTGATGGACATGGTCATTGCGCAATATGACCACAGCTATATCGAAGCGCTCTCCCGCTACACGAAAGCGCTCACCCAACGCAACGCTATGCTGAAAATGGAAACGGAGCCGGACGCGGCGATGATGGACATCTGGGAGGAGCAGATGGCCGTCGAGGGGGAGCTGATATACCGCAAGCGGGATGAGTTCGTACGCGAACTGAAGCCTGTTTTCCAGGCTTACTATCAGAACATATCATCCCGGCACGAAGAGGTGGGGCTGGAATATATGTCCCATTGCACCCGCGGGCCGCTGCTGGAGGTCATCCGACGCGACCGCCACAAGGACCGCGCTGTCGGCTACTCGCTCCACGGTGTCCACCGGGACGACCTCGAGTTCACGCTGGGAGGCCACTCCATGAAGCGTGAGGGCAGTCAGGGACAGAACAAGACGTTTGTCATCGCGCTCAAATTGGCACAATTTGACTTTCTCAAACGCACGTCCTCACACACGACACCGCTGCTGCTGCTTGACGACATCTTCGACAAACTGGACGCCGGGCGTGTGGAGAAAATCGTGGAATTGGTCGCCGGCGACGACTTCGGACAGATATTCATCACCGACACCAACCGCGACCACCTCGAACAGATACTACGCAACAGCTCGCATGACTACAAGCTGTTTCATGTGGACAACGGGGAGATAACGGAACATGAGACCTGAAAGAACGCCGAAAGAAGTACGGCGGTGCATCAAACGCCATCAAAAACAATAGAACAGTATGTTTAGAAAAGAGGTGCAAAACATCCGCGACCTCATCATGCGCAACTTGCGCGTGCAGGGTTTGGAGACTCCGCTGTTGCAGAAACGGCTCGTCGAGGCGTGGCCGACGGTGGCCGGTCCGCTGATTGCACGCTACACGCAGGATGCTGCCATACGCAATCAGACGCTATGGATACGTCTCTCCAATCCCGCCCTGCGTGCAGACCTGAGCATGCGCCGTCAGGATTTCGTCCGCCGGCTCAACGAACATGTCGGCAGCCAGGTCATCACAGACATCCGCTTCTGCTGAACGAGAGTTCGCAGAAGCGTTTATTTTATCCCGCCAAGCACAATATCTTATTCTTTTCGGAACACCGCTGCGTCCTGTTCAGCACACCACTTCGTCCATGACGACGTCCGTCGGTTCGATCGGTACGTCGTCGACAAGCTGAAACGGGAAGCAAACGCCTATCTTATATGCCTGCGGCAGCAGCGGAAGGAAGCGGTCATAATAACCCTTTCCGCGTCCGAGACGATGCCCGCGGCTGTCGAACGCCATGCCGGGAACGACAGCAAGGGTGATTTGGGAATAGTCGGTGAAGAGCGCGCCAGATGGTTCCATGACACCGAAGGCTCCCCGCGTCATGTCGTCGGGACCGGTGTAGACACGCAGTTCCATGTCCGTCTCGCCCGTGACACGCGGTAGAAGGATTGTCTTGCCTGAAAAGTCTGCCGACGTCAAAGGTAGTTCGGCGAGCAGACGGCAGGTGTCCACCTCGTCGGGCAGCGAGTGGTAGAGCATGACTGTGCGTGCGGCGGCAAACCGCGGATGCGCCGTCAGACGGCTGATAACGGCAAACGACATTTCGTCCAGGGCCTCCCGGTCGAAATGTCGCTTGCTTTCGCGTATTGTCCTACGCAATTCTTTCTTGTCCATAATCCCCGTACCGCCTAAGCCCTGGCCGTCATCACACACTTCATAACGGCGACATTGTGGTCGTATGCCGATCCGAGCATGGCCGTCTTGTTTGTCTTCGGCTGCGCCTCCGGCTTCTTCGGGAACGCCTGTCCGGCCTTGAAAACGTCAAGGGCGCGGTCTATCGTCGGGTCATCGGCATTGAGATATTCGATCCATGCCTCGTCGTCGAGCACGTTGTAGATTATCCGGCTGTTGATGAAACGCTCCAAGAGCTTGTGCGACTTCCTTATCATGAGATTGCGGCGGCGGAGTCCGTTGCGGTCGGCGAAGTCGACAAACTTCTCCACCGTGTGCTGTTTGACGAGATAGGCGTCCAGCTCTTTCATCGTACGCATTTCGCCAAGGCGCGCCCGGTTCTCGTCCGTGTACTTATAGGCGAACTGCAAGATGAGTCCCGTCATGCCCGCTTCCTTATAGTAAGAAGTCATGCCCGTAGTGTCTTCCGGCACAAATATGTCCGGCGTTATGCCTCCGCCGCCATAGACCGTGCGTCCGATATGGGTGTGGTAGGCCGGTCCGGTGTGCTTGATGCTGTCCTGCGAGAAATATTCGCCATGCTGATAGCGGTAGATGAGGTCCTCCTCGTAGTCCTTATCGTCACCCGACGTGTAGGGCTTCTGTATGCAGCGGCCCGAAGGAGTATAGTAGCGGGCGATCGTCAGACGTATCATCGAACCGTCGTTGAAGGCTATCGGCTGCTGGACGAGGCCTTTACCGAACGACCGACGCCCTATGATTGTGCCGCGGTCGTTGTCCTGTATCGCTCCGGCAAGTATCTCTGCGGCCGACGCCGAACTCTCGTCGATGAGCACGACGAGCGGTATCTGCCGGTAACTACCGTGTCCGTCGCTGCGATAGTCCTGTCGCTGCGACTTCCGTCCCTGCGTGTAGACGATGAGACGGTCCTTCGGCAGAAATTCGTTGGCTATCTGAACGGCCGACGCCAGATAGCCTCCGGAGTTGCCGCGCAGGTCTATCACCAAGTTGCCGAAATTCTCCTGAGAGAGTTGTGCCAGCGCGATGAGCATCTCGGGGTATGTGTTTTCGCCGAAATTCTTTATCTTGATATATCCCGTCCGCTCGTCCAGCATGTAGGTGGCGTTGATGCTCCGCTGCGGGATATCACCGCGCGTGACGGTCAGATAGCGCACCTTCTTCTCGCCGTAGCGCATCACGCCTAACTTCACTTTCGTGTCTTTCGGACCTTTCAGCCGATGCATGGCCTCCTCGTTGGTCACCTTCTTGCCCACGAAGGCGGTGTCGTTGACGCTGACTATCTTGTCGCCGGCGAGCACTCCGGCACGTTCGGCCGGTCCGTTGCTGATGACGTTCTGCACGCGGATGGTGTCCTCGCGTATCGTAAACTCGATGCCGACGCCCGAGAACGACCCTTTCAGGTCATCATTGACCATCTGCACGTCCTTGGCGCTGATATAGACGGAGTGCGGGTCCAGCTCGGCAAGTATCTGCGGCATGGCCCCCTCGACGAGCTGATTGATGTTGACGGTGTCCACATACTGGTCGTCGACGATGTGCAACAAGTTGTTCAGCTTGTTGCTGCTGGAGTTGATGATGCTCAGGCGGTTGCCCGAAAAATGGTTGGCGTAGAACGTTCCTATCATTATCCCCACAATCACGCACACGGCCATGATGAGGGGCATGAGACGGTTAGACTTGTTCTGACTCATTGTTGTCCGGATTTAGGTATATCACTTCGATGCCGGCGCGTCGCAGCAGACGTATGCCGTCCTCGAGACGGTAATGTTCGCCGTAGACCACGCGCTTGATGCCGGCCTGTATTATGAGTTTGGAGCACTCGATGCAAGGCGAAGCCGTGACATAGAGCGTGGCTCCGTCGCTGTTGTTGGAACTGCGCGCCAGCTTCGTGATAGCGTTTGCCTCGGCGTGCAGCACGTATGGGAAGGTCACGTTCGACCCGTCCTCACACACATTGTCAAATCCGCTCGGCGTGCCGTTATATCCGTCACTGATGATCATCTTGTCCTTGACAACCAGTGCCCCCACCTGGCGGCGGCGGCAATAGCTGTTCTCAGCCCAGATGCGTGCCATGCGCAGATAGCGCAGGTCGAGCAGATGCTGTTTTTCCTCCTCTTTTGTCATAAGTCTGTTGCTTTGTCGTGACTGTGCCGACGCATCCCGCCGGCTTTATTTTTTCCTCGTCTTCCTTATCCCGTTGCGGCGCAGCAGGGCGTCGATGGTCGGTTCGCCTCCGCGGAAACGCTTGTAGAGCGTCATCGGGTGTTCCGTTCCGCCTCGCGAAAGGATGTTGTCGCGGAAGCTCTGTGCCGTCTTGCGGTCGAAGATGCCGTGCCGCTTGAAGACGCTGAAAGCGTCGGCGTCCAGCACCTCAGCCCACTTATAGCTGTAATATCCGGCCGCATAGCCGCCGGCCATGATGTGGCTGAACTGGACCGTCATGCACGTGTCCTGCAGCTGCGGCATGACGATGGCCCGCTCCCAAGCCTTCTTCTCAAACGCAGTGATATCGCCGTCGAGCGGTTCGCGGCGCGTGTAGTAAGCCATGTCGAGCAGTCCGAAGCTCACCTGCCGCATGCAACCGTAGGCCGCCATGAAGTTGCGGCTCCTGACGATGCGGTCTATCAGTTCGTCGGGCAGCGGCTCGCCCGTCTCGTAGTGGACGGCGAAGGTGCGGAGGAAGTCCTTTTCGACTGCATAGTTTTCCATAAACTGCGACGGCAGTTCCACGAAGTCCCACCACACGTTCGTGCCGCTCAGACTCTCGAAGCGCGTGTTGGCGAACATGCCGTGGAGCGAGTGACCGAACTCGTGGAGGAATGTCTCCACCTCGCCGAGCGTCAGCAACGCGGGCTTTTCGTCCGTCGGTTTGGTCAGGTTCATCACCACGCTGACATGGGGACGCACGTTGACGCCCTTGCGGTCTATCCACTGACCCTGAAACTCCGTCATCCAGGCGCCGCCCTGCTTGCCCTTGCGCGGGTGGAAGTCGGCGTAGAAGACGGCCAGATAGGACCCGTCGCGGTCGAACACCTCGTATGCCCGCACGTCGGGATGATAGACGGGGATGTCGCGGTTTTCGCGGAACGTGATACCGTAGAGGCGGTTGGCCAGTCCGAAGACGCCGGCGATGACCCGTGACAGTTCGAAGTAGGGGCGCAACATCTCCGAGTCGATATTGTAGCGCGCCATCTGCAGCTTGTGAGAATAGAAGCTGAAGTCCCACGGCCGGAGTTCAAACGAGCGTCCTTCTGTCTTGCGCGCCATGCGGCGGATGTCGTCCACCTCCTTCAGCGCCGTAGGGCGGTAGGCCTCGATGAGCTGATCGAGGAGACGATAGACATTGCGCGTGTTGGTGGCCATGCGGTGCTTGAGGACATAGTCGGCATAGGTCTTGTGGCCGAGCAGCCGCGCTATCTCGAGACGCAGGTTGACCAGACGCCGGCAGATATCGGCGTTGTTCTCACTGTTGTCGTGCGTGCATACCGTATTCTTTGCCATATACATCTGCCGGCGCAGTTCGCGACGTGTCGAGTATGTCATGAACGGGCCATAGCTCGGCTGGTCCAGCGTGAATACCCAACCCTCCTTCTCCTGCTCCCGGGCCGCCTGTGCCGCCGCCTCGCGCGCCGTCTCGGGCAGCCCGTCGAGATCAGCCTCGTCGGTCAGATGGAGAGTGTACGCCTTGTTCTCCTTGAGCAGGTTCTGCGAGAACTGCAAGGAGAGCATGCCGGCCTCTTCGGTGAGCTGACGCAGACGTTCCTTGCCCGCCTCGTCCAGCAGCGCACCGCTACGCACGAAACCCTCGTAGCAGTCGTCGAGCAGCCGTTTCTCCTCCGGGGTGAGACGCCGGTGGTGACGGTGGACGGCACGGATACGCTCAAAGAGCTTCGGATTGAGGCGCATGTCGTTGGCGTGCTTGGTGAGGATGGGCTGCATCTTCTGCGCCAGAGCGTCCATCTCGTCGTTAGTCTCCGCGCTCAGCATGTTGTAGAACACGGTGGACACACGGCCCAGCAGGTCGTAGTAGCCCTCCGTCGGTTCGTCGCTGTTGATGATGGTGTTGTCGAATGTGGGTCGTTCGGGGTTGCCGATGGTCTTGGCCAACTGCTCGTTGTCGCGCCTGATGCCCTCCATGAATGCCTCCTCAAAATGCTCGACGCGGATGCGGTCGAACGGTACGGTGTCATGTGGAGTGGAATATGGTGCGAAAAAAGGGTTGTCGTGGCCCATCGCCGTTATCTGCTGTTCGCTCATAGTCTGTTGTTGATGTCTTGTCGATGCTGTTCGTGACACGGACGTCGGTGTCTGCGTCACATTATTATGTTAGTGTGCAAAGTTACGAAAAATATTACTTATGCGGCGGTATGAAATAAAAATTAACGTTGTTTATCGGAGAGGGGGCTTTGTAAAAAGTTACGGAGAGTATGATTATTCTCCGTAACTTTTTACACAAAGTGTCTTTCCACCTCACCCCATTCCAATAAAATCCGAAGTGAGAAGTAGAGTTGAGGATAAGCCCCAAAACACCGCACATCATGAATAAACTTTACTTTAACGTGTGTTAATGCCGCTTCGGCCTCACAAATCCGTATTCCGGGTCAAAAAACGGCCATTTTTCGTGATTTTCGCAATCAGCTGGTTATCAGCAGGTTATACAAATTTGCGTTTCACTGCCGATTTTTCCGTCTTGCCGTAAGGCCCTTACGGCATTGCAACGGGGGCCCCGTTGCATGAAAGCGGCGGCCTCGTTGCGAGCCAACGGCGTGCCCGCGGCAGACCAACGGGGCCCTTACGGCTCGCGGCGGCAACGAAAATGTGATGCGAAACGGCGGTTTTCGTCCTGTCGAACGACGTTTTCTGAAGTTCCCGAAGAGTGTATTTTTCGGAATAATCACGACATTTTAAGATTTCGGCACGTTTTAGTTGCATATACGTGACTATACGGACCTGTTTGGGCCCGTCCGACATTGGGAGCGACAGACAAGCAAACGACTCATCCGACATTGGGGGTGATACAGCCGCATGCTCTTCCGCGTAGGAGCATGTGGTGTATATTTGTCAAATGAGCCACATCACTCCAGATGTCGGATAAACCTGTTTTTCTTTCCAATTCTTTCCAATTCTTTAAAGATTGGAAAGAATTTATTATCTTTGCAGAAGATATTATAAATATATGGTGATATGTTAGAGAAACCTCCTGTTATCAATGAAGACGAGTTGTTCAAGGCTATTGTTCAACCTGCGAGAGAGGATATTGCTGAAATCGTAGACAAGATAAACGACTCGTACAAATATTGGGATGCCGTAAAATATGAGAACACTCCCGATGATGTTACAGCACGTGAGTTGTGGATTAACGTGAAAGCCGCAAGACTGCGTAACATGATAAAGGTGTGGAACAAATATGGCATCCGCCTAACTATCACCAACGAAATGCAACGGATGTGCCATGAGTTCGATATGAACTTCGGTGGTTCGTGGGGTGACACGCAATTATCCACAGATGAGAACAAAGAGCGTTATCTTGTAAGTTCACTTATGGAGGAAGCGATATTTTCCAGTCAGATGGAAGGTGCCGCGACCACACGTGTCGTGGCAAAGGACATGTTGCGCAAGAAGGTCACACCCAAGGACAAGTCGCAACAGATGATTTCCAACAACTATCAGACTATCCGCTATATCACGGAACATAAGGACACTCCATTGTCGGAAAAAGAACTGCTTCACATACACAAGCTGATGACCGACAACACTTTGGATAATGCGGAGGACGCAGGACGCTTACGGACAAACAACGACGTGGTGGTGGAGGAGAAGATCACCCACGAGACAGTCCACACACCTCCACCATACGAGGAAATCCCGGAATTTGTCAAAGACCTGTGCACTTTCTTCAACGAGAAGAAAAGCAAGTCCTTTATTCATCCCATCATCCGAGGAATAATAATCCATTTTATGGTGGCATATATGCACCCCTTCGCTGACGGCAACGGACGAACGGCGCGTGCCTTGTTCTATTGGTATATGCTTAAGCAGAGGTATTGGCTCACGGAATATCTGTCCATCTCAAGGGTTATAGCAAAGTCAAAAAAAAGCTATGAGAAGGCTTTCCTTTACACCGAAGCCGATGACAAAGATATGGGATATTTCGTAGCATACAATCTGAAGGTGCTGGAGTTGTCGTTTAAGCAGCTGCAAAGTTACATTAAGAAGAAGCAAGACGAGAAGAGGTCTGCCAATACATTCCTGCAATTAGGTGAGATAAACGACCGTCAGGCACAAATCATCAAGATGTTTGTGGATAATCCTAAGGAAGTGCTTACAGTAAAAGACTTGCAGTATGAGTTCTCCATTAGCGCGACAACCGCGAAATCAGATATTATAGGGCTTGTAAATCGTGGTCTGCTTAAGGAGATATCCTTCAATCGCATAAAGAAGGGGTATATAAAAGGTGATAATTTCGACACAATGACAGAAGACGTGATAAGGTAAAAGTTTTCCAATTCTTTCCAATTCTTCAAAGATTGGAAAGAATTGGCTTACAAAAAATAGTATTCATGGCAAAGATTTGACTTTGCCATTTGTCAGATGAACTAATATCAATATGACATAATCCCATCAAATAAAATGTGCCGAAAAAAAAACGGCTCGGTCTTAACGCGTAAACCAAAGTCCCAACGCGCCAAAACATATCAAGCTCTCTCCCTTCGGGAGGGTTGGGGTGGGTTTGTCAGCCGCTCTAACGCTGGCACCGTGATACGGCCGCGGGACAGGACGACGAGGCCTTCGGACTGCATGTCGTTGAGTGCGCGTGAGACCTCTATGCGTCGGACATTCAGTTCGCGGGCCAGACGCTCCATGAGGATATTGACCGTCTTGGGGCCCGTCGGCGACTGACAGCGGGCGGCGACAAACTGCGCGATGCGCCCGCGAAGATTGTCGGGAGCGGCTGTCCACAGAGCGTCCGCGGACTGCTGGGCACGGGTGGCGAAGATGTTAATGAGATTGAGACGGAAGACGATGATGGACTCGGAGAGGGCGGTCACCTCCTTCTTGTCGATGGTGATGAAGTTGACGTCGGTCACCGTGCGCATCACCCCGCGAAAGCGCTGGCCGATACCGAAGAGACGCTCCGGCTGGAGGAGATGGGGCGCGTCTATCTCTTCCGTGACTGAATAGGTGCCGTCGGCGGAGACGGTCTCGCTGCGCAGACGGCCGTTGATGAGAAAATAGAGGCGGTCACAGCGGTCACCGTTGCGGAAGATGCGTTTGCCGGGCGGCAGTTTGACAAAACCAAACTTGGTATGACCCACCATCTGCATCAGATCGCCGTGGCTGATGCCCTGGAAGAGGGTGAAACGGAGCAACTGATCGTATATCTGAAGCGAACGTGCCATGCTATTCGGACGTGTCTTATTTGTTTATGCGCGGTTCGAGCGACGGAGAGGCCCAGACGGCAAAGTCGCCGCGGTCGTCGGAATAGATGAAATAGGCCATCAGTTCCTTGTGGCGCTCCAGAACCTTGCGCGCCCGCTCCATGCCCATGACCATGAAGGCTGTGGCGTAGGCGTCGGCTGTGGCGCAGTCGGCAGCAAGGACCGTGGCGGAGAGGAGGCTGTGCTGGACGGGGCGTCCCGTGCGCGGGTCGATGGTGTGGGCGTAACGCCGCCCGTCCTTATAGTAGTAGTTGCGATAGTTACCGCTCGTGGCCATCGCGCGGTCGGTGATGCTCAGCGTGGCCTGCAACTCGTTGGCGGTACTGAGCGAGTCTTCCGTGGGTTTGTTGACACCGATGCGCCACGGCACACGCTTGCTGCTGACACCGCTGACGACCACCTCGCCGCCAATCTCGACCATGAAGTTTTCCACACCGCGGCGGCGCAACAGACGGGCCACGACATCACATCCGTAGCCTTTGGCAATGGCGCTGCAGTCGAGCATGATGCGCGGGTCGGACTTCACCACACGGCGATCGGCCATCCGCACTTTGTCAAAACCCGTCAGACGGCGCAGGCTGTCGACGGCGCGGTCCGTCGGAGGGACGTCGTTGCGGAAACCGAAGCCCCAGAGATTAACCAACGGGGCGACGGTGATGTCGAAGGCGCCGTCGGTCTCGCGGGATATGGTCATGGCCTTGTCGAACACTTCCGCGAACATGTCGTCGGTCACGACATCCTCGTTGCGATTGACGGCGGAGATGACGGAGGTCTTGTTGAACGGCGAAAGCGAGGCGTCGACTTTCTGCAGTTCGTCACGTATGAGGCTGTGGAGGTCGCTGTCGTACTGGTATGTGATGTTATAGACGGTACCGAAGATGAAACCGTTGGCGTGCTGATAGGCTGTGTTGTGCTGCCGGCTGACAATCATCACCGTTCCGATGATGAGGAGAGCGAGAAAGGCGAGCTGCCATGTTTTGAGTTTCTTAGTCATGATTTATGAGTGGGTTAGTAGCCGAGAATAGGTTCGCTATGATGGAAAATCAACGTCTGACATCTAACATCTACCATTTGCCATCCATCATATATCAATAATGACATTGAATGTCGCGCCGAGGCGCGTGTCACCGTGTATGCCGTAGCCGGGGACATACCACGAACCGCCGATGCTCGTGTCCTTGTGGCTGATGCGCCGCTTGTAGCGGAAGACCCAGCCCATGTGTAACGGGCCCCACACCTTGGCGTCAAGTCCGAAGACGACTTCGGCCCAGTGTTGATTGCAGGATTCGCCGACGACGGCAAACGAGGCGTCGCTGCCCCACACTGGATCGGTGATGCCGGGACGGGCGATGTCCACTTTATAGGCCGTGAAGGCGTAGCGGATGCCTCCGTAGAGGCGGTTGGGGGCGTGCTTGTTGCGTAGGAGATTGAGGTCGCAACCGATGCGGAAAAACGGCGCGGCGGTCTTGTAGCGGATGCCGGTCACCTCCTCGTCGCGGTCGGCACGGCCGTAGCCCAGCTCAAAGATGGGAAAATATTGGTCGTGGAGATTGATGCGCAGCGCGGCTTCATAGTCGCCATAGTCGCCCAACGCCTGCATGACGGGGCCGACAAGGTCGAACGACAAGGCGAAACCGTTGAACAGGGGCACCGAGTCCTTCTCGACGGCAAAGAGTCTGCTTTGGGCCTTTGCGGCCGGAGCTGAGACGAAAAGCAGCAGCAGACTAATTGTCAGTCCGGAAATATATGTGGAAATGTTCTTTTGACAGATCATAATTCACCTGATGATTGTTGACGACAATGGAGTCAATGATGTTGCGGGTCCATCTCACACCCGTGATGGTATGGAAAAAAGAGATGTTGCAGTCGACGGACTCGAAGTGCGGAAAGTTGTCTTTGGAGACGATGACACTGTCGAAGGTCTCCCAGCCTTCGCCCTTGATATAGAAGACGAGCGTGTCTGCCGGCTCGTTGTAGCTGATGGGGAGATTGAATGTTGAGGTGTTGACGTTCTTGTTGAGCAGCACGCTGTCGTTGCCGTCGCTGCATGATATCGTGACGGTCAGCGTGTCGCCGAGCGAGATGGGATTGCCGTGGCTGTCGCAGACCTTATAGATGGTATAGACGGCGTTTTGGACCGGACAGTCGACCGACGAGCAGGCCACGGTCAGGAAGGCCGTGACAACAGCTGCGACGGGGAAAAGGAGGAAAGCAAGACGCAGAAGAAGGTCTTTCGGCGGTCTGCGCAACATGCGACGGGGATGTCTTGGTGAGGCCGGTATCATAGTTTTTCCTCTATCTGATAGTCATTGCGCCCGTTGGACGTGCGGCTGACAAGATCGCCAAGGAAACCCGTGAGAAACAGTTGGGTGCCGATGATCATCATCGTCAGCGAGATATAGAAGTAGGGAGAATCGGTCACAAGACGCTGGGGGATGCCGTTGGCAAGGGCGTAGAGCTTGTCGACGCCGATGATGAAGGCCGAAAGGAGGCCGATGATGAACATGATGGAGCCAAGGAAACCGAACACGTGCATGGGCTTGCGGCCGAAACCGCTGAGGAACCAAAGCGTGATGAGGTCGAGGTAGCCGTTGAAGAAGCGGTTGAGACCAAACTTCGACGTGCCGTACTTGCGGGCCTGATGGTGGACGACCTTTTCCCCAATCTTGGTGAAACCGGCGTTCTTGGCCAAATATGGTATGTAACGGTGCATCTCGCCGTAGACCTCGATGTTCTTGACGACGGCCTTGCGATAGGCTTTCAGACCGCAGTTGAAGTCGTGCAGATTATTGATGCCGCTGATCTTGCGCGCCGTAGCGTTGAAGAGTTTGGTGGGAATGGTCTTTGACAACGGGTCATAGCGCTTCTGCTTATAGCCCGAGACAAGGTCGTAGCCTTCGTCCTTGATCATGTGGTAGAGACCGGGTATCTCGTCGGGGGAGTCCTGCAGGTCGGCGTCCATCGTGATGACGACATCGCCGTGGGCCTGCTCGAAACCGCAGTAGAGGGCGGGGCTCTTGCCGTAGTTGCGGCGGAACTTGATGCCGTGGACGCAGGGTGATTTGCGACACAGGTCTTCGATGACTTCCCAGGAGCGGTCGGTGGAGCCGTCGTTGACAAAGATTATCTCGTATGTGAAGCCGTTCGCGCGCATCACACGCTCTATCCAGGAGTGGAGTTCGGGCAGCGATTCTTCCTCGTTATATAATGGTATTACTACTGATATGTCCATTTTGACTTATTGTTATGTTATGTTCTTTATGTCGTTCTAATATGTCGTACGTAAATATGCAAGGCTTTATGCCGTTCCTTTCGGTCACGCCTGAATATACAGGTCCTTATGCCGCATTTGGCTTAACTCCTTAACTCCCTCTAACTCCGTTTTACTTCTTAACTCCTCAGCTTTCTTCGCTTCGTGATCACCACAATGGGCAGCCCGAGAATGATACCGAACATGATATTTATGGAAAAGTAGCTGAGGGCATAATCAATAGGGCGGGTCTGCGACATCTGCGCTATCGTCTGGCGAAAGGTATCGGTCATGCCATAGCTATCAAGGATTTTACGATTTGTCTCGTCGCTGATCAGCATGCTCAACCGGCTCATGATGAAACCCTGGTCGATAAACTGGAAATATAAGAACTGAGCCAACGCGAAAAGAATGGAGGAATAAAAGAACATCAGAATGATGTAGCCGTAGCCGCGACGAAAAGAGATGACACCGGCACGGGCATTGTCGCGGAACTTTCCCAAACGCACACCGGCAAAAAAAGGAGAGGCGACAGCCAGCAACATGCCGACAAGAGAAAGTATGGGAGTGGCCAGCCCACTAACGTAACAGCCGAAACTGGCCGTCCACATCACCGCCAACAACACACCGTCAACACGTGCAAAGGCTTTGAGCTGTCTGTATTCTTCCGGACTCATGACGTTTGTCGCTCCTTTTTGAACTTATTTCCGTGCAAAAATACGAAATTAAATCCACAATCGGCAAAGCGCAATTCTTAAATTATGCTGTATCAGCCATTTTTGCGCCATCTTTGCGCCATCGACGGACAAAAGGTCTGTTGTAATACTGAAAATAAGTTAAAAACCGGACGATTAACCTCTAACCATGCCACATTCTGAATTAAATTGTCTAACTTTGCATCCGCTTAAAAGACGGGCAAGTCTTGCACGGCCAGCTCCCTTCGAATCCTCCAGGGCTTGATCGCAGCAAAGGTAGTTGGTTGTAGCGGCGCGATATAGTAAGCTT
>CABUXJ010000021.1 GCA_902495455.1 uncultured Prevotella sp. | reverse complement strand
TTTTGTATTGCCTGTCAACTCTCCTGCCATTCGAAGCGGTGTCCCTCCATTGCCCATTACGCTACGCTCCATGAGCAATGGAGGGACTGAAGCGTTGCACTTCTATCTTGAATCTATATGGTTATCTACATGAAATATGTAGCCATCAATTTTGAATAAACTATATACAGTTTGGTGCAACAAACATCTTCATTTTATTCACGTGTTTTTGTTACCGCCCAGTCCCGATCCACGTCAACTTGTGCCAGATGTGTTCCAGCGGGCCCTGCTTGTGCGTTCCGAGCCACCATTTGCAGAAGCGGAGTTGCAGCAGGAATATGATGACGGCGACCACGAGGCTCAACGTGTAGCCGCAATAGGGTGCGAGATAGAGACCGAACGGGAAATAGACAAGTGCTCCGACTATGGACTGCGAGAGATAGTTGGTGAGACTCATACGGCCGTAGTAGCGCAAATCTGAGGTAATGTCCCGAAACCGTTGGTACTGATAGAGGAGTATAAATGACGAGACAAGAATCATCGTGATGTCCAGGTTCTGCCACATGGAGAACGCCGTGCCCGCCGTCTGTCTTATCGCATAGTCGCTGCCCATAATCATGTCACGCAGCGTGTACAGCGGTACAAAAGCTACAGCCGATGTGATGAGCACGTTCTTCCACAGACGCAAGTTCCTGTCCGACGGAACAAACATCTGCTTCCTTCCGATGAAAGAACCGAGCAGGAACAGTCCAACCGTCTGCGACAGGCGTCCGACATTGAAGGCCCACGCCAGACTGAGCTTCTGACCAAAGGTAATGTTCATCAGGATGAAGTCTCGGAAGTTTCCTGTTTTCGTACATTCGGCTATTTCGGCATACATTTCGTCCATGCCGAAATATGGCATGCGGTGTTCGGGCTTCAACAGACCGGCAATGTAGTGATACCACTCAAAAGGCTGCAGGAAGAACAGCACGGCTATGCCCAACACCGCCTTGTCGCTCATGTTGCGTGTGAGGAAAAGCATGATGCTGACGGTGACAAACAGCAGCAGCACGTCGCCCGCAGGGAAGAAAGCCGCGTTGAGCGTGGCGAAGCCGGCCAGCCAGACCATCCTCCACAAGAAACGGTAGCCGAAATCTCCTCCGCGCTTCCTCTGATTGGCCATCTGTATGTAGAACGTGAAGCCGAAAAGCGTGGCGAATATGGCGTATGCCTTGCCTGAGAACAGCATGAAGACGACATCAAACACACCGCCATCCAAGGCGTTCAGCCATGCCGGAGAATTTGTCGGATATATGGGGAAGGTGAAGTGTAACAGACTGTGGACCATCAGAATGGCCACCACGGCAAATCCTCTCAGGGCGTCCACCATCTCTATGCGCGGACTCTTTTTCGTGTTTTGTTCCATTTTTTATTGTTCAATTCGTATAGACAAATCGCCTTTCGTGCAAATGTCTCAACGGAAGAAGTTTCGTTTGTTCTGCAAAGGTACATTTTAGTTTAAGAAAAGCCAAAAGGAAACATGAAAAAGTATGGTCTCCGTGCCAACATGTCACCGGCCCCACCACGGCCCTCCCCAAGGGGAGGGTGTCTGTGAGGTGAAAGGTGCTCCACGAGGCGGTCGTGACTCTGTTTGGTCATTCCAAATGCCGGATTTCTTTTTATATCCAATCGCAAAATGTTAAAAACTCGGAATTATTCTGACAAAACGCGCGTAAAATTCGTTTGGTCTTGAAATTTCGGCCGTTTGGTCCGAAATTTGCGATTTTTTGGCAATTTTTGTAAGTCGCTGTTATTGAACGAGTTGTGCTTTGTTACTTCGTGACAGCAATTTTGACGGTTTGCCGTAAGGGCCCCGCGGCATTGCAACGGGGCCGCCGTTGCATCACCGCGGCGGCCCCGTCGGAAGACAACGGCGTGCCCGTTGCTACCCCGTAAGGGCCCCGTTGCTCAGGAGCGGGTCGGGCGGCGGACGAAAACGACGTGGAAATGTCAAGATATTTACTTGATTTTGCTGAAACTTCGAAAATCTGAAGTGTTAAATTATTGATATTATTATGACATGGAAGAACTCCCGCAAGGGCGTCGCAACTCTACTTTGTGATTTATGATTTGTTTACCCAAAGCCAACCTTTTGCGGCAATCTGTGGGTTATTCCGCTTTTTTTCTGTAATTTTGTAGGCGATTAATCAGAAACAAGGATGATGCAGATACGCAGATATGTGCTGGCCGTTGTGGTTGCCTTTGTTATGGGAGGCATGGCTGCGGCTCAGACAACAAAGTGGAAAGAGATACACAAGGTAAAGAAGAAGGAGACCATCTTCGGTATCGCGCGCGACAACGGACTGACCGTCGACGAACTGATTGCGGCCAATCCGGAAATGACCAAGCCCGGATATGAACTGAAGAAGGGCACGACAATCTTCATCCCATACCCCTCGGGACCGGACAAGACGCTGGCCGCAGGTGCACAGGCCAAGACCGGCGTGACGGCGACGGCAAAGGAAAAGACCGCCGGAACGGCCAAAACGGATGTGGACATGCGCCGTCGCGAGATACGTGTGGGCGTCATGCTGCCGTTGCACGACATCAACGGTGACGGCCGCCGCATGGTGGAGTATTATCGCGGTGTGCTCATGGCTTGCGACAGCCTGCGTCAGGACGGTGTGTCGGTGGACGTCAGGGCTTGGAACGTGCCCGAAGAAGCCGACATCAGCAAGACGCTGCGTGACAAAAATGCCGCCCGCTGCGACGTCATCATCGGCCCGCTTTACTCCAAACAGGTCAAACCGTTGTCAGACTTCGCACGCGCCCACGGCATAAAGGTGCTCATCCCGTTTTCCATCAACACTCCGGAGACGCGGACCAACCGCAACATCTTTCAGGTCTACCAGAGTCCGGAAGACTATAACGAGGCTGTCATCGGACGCTTCCTCGAGAAGTTTGCCGGCTATCACACCGTGTTCATCGACTGCAACGATACGACCAGCCGTAAGGGTTCGTTCACATTCGGGTTGCGTCGCAGGATGGAGACGATGGGCCGCAGCCACAAGATTACCAACCTGAAATCGACTGAGGCGGCCTTTGCCAAAGCGTTCAGTTCGACCATGCCCAACGTCGTCATACTCAACACGGGACGTTCGCCGGAGCTGAATGTGGCTTTTGCCAAACTCAACGGGCTGTCTATGACCAATCCGAAGTTGAACATCTCGATGTTCGGATATACGGAGTGGATGATGTACACGAAGTACAACCTGGACAACTTCTACAAGTTCAACGTCTATATCCCCGCCACGTTCTACACCAACCCACTGTCACCGCGGACGGCACGCATAGAGCAGAAGTATCGTTGGAACTTCCATTCGGACATGATGCAGGCCCTGCCGCGCTTTGCCATAACAGGATTTGACCATGCCTACTATTTCATCAAGGGACTCCACATGTACGGTGACGTCTTTGTCGGACCGCGTGGCGTGGTCGGCTATAAGCCGATACAGACGCCGCTCCACTTTGAGCGTATCGGCGAGGGCGGACTGCAGAACCGCGGACTGCTCTTTGTCAACTATACTCCGGGGCACAAGATCGAGACAATCAATTTCTGACAAACGACGATGCGTAGATTTATCATACTGATGGTGACGGCCCTAGTGGCCGTGATGCAGGCACAGGCGCAGGTGGGAGACTATCGTAGCGAGGTGGCCGTGGGTGTCAATGGAGGATACGTGATGAGCAGCATGGGATTTAATCCCGAGATACAGCAGAAGTCGTACGGCGGCATGACGGCCGGTCTTTCGGTGCGCTACACTTGTGAAAAGTACTTCAACAGTATCTGCGCTCTCGTCGGCGAACTCAACTACACGCAGGCCGGATGGCGCGAGGACATCCTCACGGCGGAAGATATGCCTGTCATCAATGAGTATACAGGACTGCCGGAAGAGGCGGAACGCCGGCTGACCTATCTCCAGATGCCGCTGATGGCCCGCATGGGGTGGGGACGTGAACGCAAGGGATTTCAGTTCTTCTTTCAGCTCGGCCCGCAGTTGGGACTGTTCATGTCGGACAAGCTGAAAACCAACTTTGACCTCGACAAGCGTAACAAGTCCGTCCGTATAGGCGCACAGCGTGACGCCGCACAGGACTCGCTGCCCGTGCAGCGCAAGTTTGACTACGGAATTGTGGGCGGACTCGGCCTGGAATACTCTCACCCGAAAGTTGGCCACTTCATCGTCGAAGGCCGCTACTACTACGGTCTCGGAGACATCTTCAACAACTCCAAACGTGACTACTTCGGACGGAGTAACATCAGCAATATCGTTGTCAAGGTGACCTATCTCTTTGATATCTCGAAATCTAATAACCCTAAAATTAAATAAATTATGTTTGAAGGACAACCTAAAGGTCTTTATGCGTTGGCATTGGCCAACACGGGCGAGCGTTTCGGTTATTACACGATGCTCGCCGTCTTCGCTTTGTTTTTGCGTGCCAATTATGGCCTGTCGGCCGGTGTGGCCGGCACAATCTACAGTTCGTTTCTGATGCTCGTCTACTTCTTCCCCTTGTTCGGAGGTATGTTGGCCGACAAATTCGGATTCGGAAAGATGGTCACCATTGGCATCATGATCATGTTCGGTGGCTATCTGCTCCTGTCGGTCCCGCTCGGCGGTGACACTCTGGCCCTCGTCGTGATGTTGGCCGCGCTGCTGCTGATCGGTTTCGGTACGGGACTGTTCAAGGGCAATCTGCAGGTGATGGTCGGCAACCTATATGACGATCCGAAGTATGCGGCACGTCGTGATTCAGGTTTTTCCATATTCTATATGGCCATCAATATCGGCGCCCTCTTCGCTCCGACGATGGCGGTCAAGATTATGGAGTATGCACAGACGGTGTGGGGATATTCGGAGAATGACTCCTATCACTTCGCTTTTGCCGTGGCTTGCGCTTCGCTGATACTTTCGATAGCCATATACTATGCGTTCCGCGGAACGTTCAGACATACCGAAGGCAACAAGGAGGCTGCTGCAAAAGGTGGCGAGCAGGCAGGAGAGGAACTGTCTCCGTCTGAGACCAAGCAGCGCATCATGGCCTTGTGTCTTGTGTTTGCCGTGGTGATATTCTTCTGGATGGCATTCCACCAGAACGGTCTTTCACTGACGTATTTCGCCGATGAGTTTACGTCACGTTCGGCCGAGGGCGTGCAGGGCATGGCTTTTGACGTATGGAACCTCGTGCTCATAATCTTCATCGTCTACGCAGGCTTCTCTCTCTTCCAGAGCAAGACATCAAAGGGCAAGGGCATCTCTGCCGCCGTCATTGTAGCCGCTGTCGCCGTATTGGTTTGGAAATACCAGCAGTTGACAGGTGCAGTGACTGTTTCGGCACCGATTTTCCAGCAGTTCAACCCGTTCTATGTGGTGGCTCTGACACCGGTGTCGATGGCGATATTCGGTACGCTGGCAGCCAAGGGCAAGGAACCCTCAGCTCCTCGCAAGATAGCCTACGGTATGATTGTGGCTGCTGCTGCTTTCGCCATGTTGATGTGCTTCTCGTTTGATTTGCCTATGCCGCAGACCGAACTCGGTCCGGACGGCAATCCGATAGCAGTGCATGTGGCCGACGTGACCCCCAATCTGCTCATCGGTGTTTACCTCATTCTTACGTTCGGTGAGCTGTTGCTCTCTCCGATGGGCATCTCTTTCGTATCAAAGGTCGCTCCTCCCAAGTATAAGGGCATGATGATGGGCGGATGGTTTGTGGCTACGGCCATCGGCAACCAGCTCGTTCTCTTCGGCGGTGTGCTGTGGGGAACAATCCCGTTGTGGGCATGCTGGGCTGTGTTTACGACGGTCTGCCTCATTGCCGCTGTCTTCATGTTCGCCATGATGAAGCGTCTGGAGGCTGTCGCCAAGTAAGGACGATGTAATTGTATTCTTGTATTTGTCCGCAAATGACGGGACATAGATTTTGTAGGGACATATTTTTCGCTGCGCTCAACAACTCGTCTTGTATTTGTCCGTAACGACGAGTGGAATGTCATGTGTCGAAACGGGCAAATACAAGAATATGTCCCTACAATTCTCTTCCCGTTATGATGTTATAATCAGCGTTCCTTCCCGTCATTACGTTATAATCAGCGGTCGTTGTTCGCGCCGTCTCCCATTTGATAATCCTTAAATCTTTGTCGCTTTGTTATCCCTTCTTCTTTCGTCTTTCCTCGTTTTTGCCGAGCTCAATTGTGAGAATCTATTCGACTGCCGTCATGACAGTCTGAAACAGGACATGGAGTTCTTGCCCGAAGCAGGACGTCATTGGACGCCGTGGCGATATTGGCGGAAGGTGAACAATATTTCCAAAGCCATTGTCTCATGTGGGTATGGAGCCGCTGGCGATGGGATTGATGGCATTTGTGGTGACGGAGATTTCCGCTTTCCGGATTTCGTTGCACTCTGCGAGGTGGAGAATGACAGCGTGATGCGTGACCTGACCCGCCGCTCACTCCTGCGCACGGCTCGTTATGAATATGTGATGACCAATTCGGCTGATGAACGTGGCATCGACGTCGCCTTGATGTATTCTCCGTTTGCTTTTGCGCCCATACGTCATTATCCGCTACGGGTGGAACCGGTGACGGGGATGCAACCGACGCGCGACATCCTTTATGTCTCCGGGTTTACTGTCACGGACGATACGCTCCACATCTTTGTTCTTCATGCCCCGAGTCGTATTGGAGGTGAGCGTCATTCGCGTCCTTTCCGTGAAGCCGTCGCTCGTCGGCTTTGTGCTTCCGTTGATTCTGTAAAGGAGTTGTCGCCGGATGCAAAGATTATTGTCGCAGGCGATTTCAATGACTATGCGGACGACCCGGCACTGTCGCTTATCCTCAGTCATGGACTTGTCGACGTGTCGGCCGGGGCTCGTGGTCTTTATGGACGTGCGAAAGGAACATATCGTTATAATGGCCGGTGGGGAAGTCTGGATCATATCCTTATGTCATCGTCATTGGCTTCTCGCGTAATGTCCGCGTTCGTCAATGACTCTCCGTTCTTGCTTGAAAAAGATAAAAAGTATAGCGGCTTCAAGCCTTTCCGCTCATACACCGGCTACCGTTTTTCGCCTGATGGTGCCAGTGATCATCTGCCGTTGGTGGTGAGATTTAAGAATGAAGAATAAAATAAGTGAAGAATGAAGAGTGAAGAATTTGCTGCCGCCTTTCCAACTGTTATTCAATCGCAGTTGGAAAGGCGGCAGCAAATTCTTCATTCTTCACTTAGAAGTTGGAAAGGCGGCAGCAAATTCTTCACTCTTCACTCTTCATTCTTCACTTATTTTATATTCGGCTCCTCAAGTCCGAGGCCTTTCTTCTTGTCAACGACTTTCAGGAAAAGACCGATGACGAGGGCTGCGACGCCAAGGCACGCAAGCATTATCAGAGGAGCTGTGTAGTTGAGGTGCGTGGGGTCGGTGACACCCTCGTTGGTTGCAGTAAGCACCTTGCCGATGAGCAGCGGGAAGAGCCACAGACCGATGTTCTGAATCCAGAAAATCAGAGCGTAGGCACTGCCGATGACCTTAGCGTCGACAAGTTTTGGCACGCTGGGCCACAACGAAGCGGGCACGAGTGAGAACGACGCGCCTAAGACAAGGATTGTAAGATATGCGACGACAACACCGCCGACCTGGTTGCCCTTGAACTCCGGAAGGATGAATGCGAATGTGAGGTGGCATGCGATAAGAAGCAGCGAACCGAGCACAAGCATTGATGCAGCCTTGCCCTTGTGGTCGACGTAGTTGCCGAGAACGGGTGTTATGCCGACAGCGAGAAGCGGGAATACAGCGAATATGGATTCAGCAGACTGGCGCATGTAGCCCATGTAGCAGTAGGTGATGAGTGCCAGTACGGATATGGCGAGCATGGTATATTTCAATTCCTGCTTTTTTATGAAGTTGAACATGAATGCTGTTGCAGCCACTACGAGCATGATACCATACTGCACGATCGTTACGGATGGAGAAGCCCAGAAAGAGTCGGCAGGAACGTCGGTGAATGTGAGGTTGCACTGCAACATGTTTACCGCGTATTTCTGGAACGGGAATATTGCACTGTAATAGAGCACGCAGAGGAGAGACACGAGCCAGAAGCCCATTGAAGAAAGTATCTGACCGATATCTGATATCTTGAAGGGGTCGTCCTTCTCTTCAGCCTCGCCGGTCTGCGCGTCGAGCTTTTTGTCCATGAAGAAGTAGACAACGAGCATGATGAGTGATATGCACAGAAGTACGACACCGAACGCAACAGAGCGTGACACGCTTATCTCGCCGCCTAACTTGGCAAAGAAGGGTGAGAATATCATGCAGGTAGCCACGCCAAGACGTGCCAACGCCATCTCGGACCCCATTGCCAATGCCATTTCACGGCCTTTGAACCATTTCACGATACCGCGGCTGACAGTGATGCCGCCCATCTCGCAGCCGCATCCGAAGATCATGAAGCCGAGTGCTGCGAGTTTGGCTGATGAGGGCATGCCTTCATAGAACGGTGATACGCCCAGCTGTTCAAACACGGGAATATGATTGAGATTTTCCGTGAACCATACATCAAGCGAACTGCCGACAAAGCTGTCACTGACGGCATACCACTTGACACATGCTCCGGCGAGCATTACTACTCCCGAGAGAAGGGCGGTGAAACGTACACCCATCTTGTCGAGAATGATACCGGCGAAGATGAGGAAGAATACGAATACATTGAGGAATGTCTCGGCACCTTGCATGGTTCCGAAGGCATCTGAGTCCCAGCCGCGTTGCGACTGCATAAGGTCTTTAATGGGCGAGAGGATGTCCATGAAGATATAAGCACAGAACATCGCAAGAGCCAGAAGCAATAGGGCTGTCCAGCGGAGGGCAGCGGAATCGCGTAGCGTTTTTGTTGAATTCATTGTTTCTTTGTTTTATATGTTCTTTTGTTTTTCTTGTTTAATGAGTTTTTCTTATCCTTACTTCTTTAACCAGCGGTCAAGCCAGCCGAAGAAAGTGCGCTGCCAAAGGACTCCGTTCTGTGGTTTAAGCACCCAGTGATTCTCGTCGGGGAAGATGAGAAGCTCGGCCGGGATGCCGCGCATACGGGCTGCGTTGAAGGCGCCCATGCCTTGGTTGTAGTTGATGCGGTAATCCTTTTCGCCGTGGATGCAGAGGATGGGGGTGTCCCAACGGTCGACGAACTTATGCGGCGAGTTGTCGTATGTCTTCCGGGCATTGCTTGTCTGATTCTTGTCCCAGAAAGCGTCGTCGTATTCCCAGTTGCTGAACCATGCTTCCTCGGTGTCGGTGTACATCGATTCGAGATTGAAGGCACCGTCGTGGGCGATGAAGCACTTGAAGCGCTTGTCGTGGTGGCCGGCGAGATAGTAGACGCTGAAGCCGCCGAAGCTGGCTCCCACGGCGCCGAGGCGGTCACGGTCGACGAACGGCAGATTGGCTGCGGCATCGTCAATGGCGGACAGATAGTCGTCCATGCACAGACCTGTCCAGTCGCCGCTTACCTGCTCGTTCCATTCAGAGCCGAAACCGGGAAGGCCGTGGCGGTTGGGCGCAACGATGACATAGCCGTTGGCTGCCATTATCTGGAAGTTCCAGCGATAGCTCCAGAATTGACTGACGGGGCTTTGCGGTCCGCCTTCGCAGAAGAGCAGGGTGGGGTATTTCTTGTTCTCGTCGAAGTCTGATGGCAGAACAATCCAGCAGAGCATGTTCTTTCCGTCGGTCGTCTTGACCCAACGCTGTTGTACTTTACCGAATGTGAGCTGGTCAGTGATGTGTTTATTCTCCGTTGTGACCTGCGCAATCTTTGTTTTCTTCACCTCTTTGCCGGGTTTGACAATATATATGTCGGTCGGTGCGGACAGGCTTTGACGCATCGTGAGAATCTTGTCATCGTCGTTGGCAGGCGCAACTGAGAGATAGTCGGCCCAGTCGTTGGTGAGCTGCTTCACCTCGCCCTTGAGGTTTGTGTGATATATGTTTGTGCAACCGTGCCATACGGCGGTGAATGAGAGTGTCTTGGAGTCGGCGCTCCAGCAGAAAGCGTCCACGTTGGTGTCCAGCGATTCCGTCACGTATGTCTTCTCGCCGGTGGCAAAGGTGTAGACGCAGAGGCGGTTGCGGTCGGCTTCATATCCGTCGCGGGCCATACTTTGCCATGCCACGTGTTTGCCGTCGGGCGAGAACTGCGGGTTGGTGTCATAGCCCGGATTGTTCTTCAGGTTCTCCTCGCTGTTCACCTTTTGGCCTTTCATCGTATGTGTGGGATTTACGGCAATGGGCTCATATCCCTCCGGCTTACAGAGATTGCGAGTCTCTTTCGTGTCCACATCATATAAGAATATGTCTGAATCGGTGGAGATGGCATAGTTGAGTCCCGTCTTCTTGCGGCAGGTATAGGCAATCATGTTTGATGAAGGGCTCCATGCAAGCTGTTCGATACCGCCGAACGGCTCCATCGGACATTCGTAGGGCTCGCCTTCCAGAATGTCGGTCATCGTGCCGGCGATGGTGCCGTCCTCGTTGACATCGGCCACGAAAGGATGCTGTATCGTCTCTACGTAGTGGTCCCAGTGACGGTACATCAAGTCTGTGACGCGGCGGCCGGTGGCCAAGGGCAGGTCGTCGGGGGTCTTCTTGATTATCTCGTTGAATGGCATCGACTTTATGATGATAACTTTCCTGCCGTTGGGCGAGAACTTAAATCCCTCGACGCTTCCGTCCGTCTTGCTGAGCTGGCGGCGGTCACTGCCGTCGCTCGCCATCGACCATATCTCGCCTTGGCTGAGATAGGCGATGCGGCCGTTGACCCACGTAGGGTCAGTCTCGTTGGTTGCCGCGGTTGTGAGTTGACGGTTGTTCTTCCCGTCGGCATCGATGATGCAGATGACCTGATGTCCTTTGTTCTCCTTGACGCTGTAGTAGCCCACCTGATAGACAATCTGTTTGCCGTCGGCCGATGCTTCCGCCGATGCGATGCGTCCCATTGCCCACATGGCTTCGGGTGTCATGAGGCGGCTGCTGAGTGTGATGTTGTTCTTGCCAATGTTCACGACATTCTGTGCATTAGTGTTGCCGGTATGACCAAGAAGTGCTATCACGGCGGCAACGATTATTCGATATCTTTTCATTTGTCTTTAATGTTAGTTTCGATTGAGAGCAAAAAGGCGCAAAGACGCTGAGAATACTTTTCGGTTTGTCCTTATAAAAATAATCTTTGCGTCTTTGCGTCTCGATGTTTATTCTAAATATTCGCTTGTTCGGAGCTGTCTATTTCTTTCTGTTCTGCAGTTCGCGTTGCTGTCTTTGTATTTCAGCAGCCTGTTTCTGCATTGCTTCAAGCCTTGCGGCCAGTCCGCTGGTCTTCTTCGGGTTGTTTTGATTCTCCTTGTAGCGGGCTTCCAATATGGCCAGCAGCTTCTCGTCGTTAGTCGTCTTGCGCAATGTCCACATGATGGCGGCGCTGAAGAAAAGCGAGATGAAGTAGTAGAAGTTCAGTCCGGCCGAATAGTCATTGAACATGAAGAAGAACATGACTGGCATGAGATACATCATCCACTGCATCATCTTCATCTGTTCAGCTTGCTGTCCGACCATCTGGTCCTTCTGCTGGCGCATGCTTATCATCGAATAGAGGATGTTTGACACGCAGAATAGGATACACGTGAGGCTCAGGTGGTCACCGATAAGCCAGATGTTGGTGTCCCATTCCCATATCGGGTCGTATGTCGACAAGTCGTTTATCCACAGGAAACTCTCACCGCGCAGCTGGATGGCGTTGGGCACGAAGTTGAACATCGCAATCCAGATAGGCATCTGGATGAGCATCGGCAGACATCCCGACAGCGGACTCACGCCATATTTTGAGTAGAGAGCCATCATCGCCTGCTGCTTCATCATCTGATCCTCAGGCTTGTCATACTGCTTCGTGGCCTCCTCGAGTTTCGGTTTGAGCACGCGCATCTTTGCCGAACTCATGTAACTCTTCTTCACCATAGGGAATGTGATGAACTTGAGCAACAGTGTGATGATGATGAGCACGATACCCATGTTCATTCCGAAGCCGGTCAGCCAGTCGAACACATAGAGCGTAAACCACCGGTTGATGATGCGGAACAACGGCCAACCGAGATAGACGAGCTGTTGCAGTTCGAGGTCTTTGCCGAACGTGCTCTCTTCCTCCACGTCCTGCAGGAGGCGGAAATCGTTGGGACCGATGAACATTTCAAATTCTGTCGGCTTGTTGCCCGTCGGGTCGAAAGCCGTCTTCATCTTAGCCTCATATTGCTTCAGATAGCCCGAACCTTTCTCCTGCGGGATGCTTGTCATGCGGGAGTTGGCTGCAAAATCATCCTTTGAGATGAGTACGGCGCTGAAGAACTGGTTCTTGAACGCTACCCAGTCCAGCGCTTCCTCTATTTCCTCATTCTCTTTCTTTGATGTCTCGTTCAGATAGTCCGTGCCGCCATCTTTCTCTTTGTATGTGAGGGTGGCATACCGGTTCTCAAATGTGAATCCCTTCTCCTGTTGGCGGCACTTATCGTTCCACACGATGTCCATCTCCTTGCAGTTCGGAGCGAAGATGCCGCTCAGCCCTTGGGCGCGGAATGACATGTGGAGCATATAGTCGCAGCCGAGCTTATAGTCCAGTATGACCGCGCCGCCGTTTCCAGCCAGTGCCGTCATGGTGACGGTCGAGTCGGTCATGTTCGTCGGAGTGAAATAGAGGTCGGACGTGATGATGTTGGTCGTCTTGCCCGCCAACATGAAGTTGAGGTTCTGGTCGTTGCCTTCGAAGAGCGTCACGTCTTTTGCATCGTTGCGGTCTTTGAATCCCAAGACTTTGGCCTTTCTGACCACACCGCCCTTTGTGTCGAGCGTCAGTTCCACCTTGCTGTTCTTCAGGACGACCTGCCTGTTCTGTCCGCTGAGCGCCTGAAAGAACAGGGCCGTGCTATCACCCTGTATTTCGGCGAGAGCCTGTGCCTTTTTTGTTATGTCAGCAATCTTTTCCGCCTCTTCCGCTTTTTGTTTCATTGCGGAGGCGACAGAGTCCTGTTTGCGTTGTGCGGCAATCTCCTCAGCCGATGGCTGGTTGTACCAACTGAAAGCCAGCAGTACCAATATTATCAGTGCGAAGCCGATAGTGTTGTTCTTATTCATCTTTCTTGTTTTTGATAGCTGTGTTTATGAAGTCCACGAAGAGCGGATGCGGATTGAGCACGGTGCTTTGGTATTCCGGATGGAATTGTGTTCCGATGTACCACTTCAAGCCCGGTATTTCCACGATTTCCACGAGATTGCTCTCAGGGTTTCGTCCTGTGCAGATCATCCCGTTGCGCTCGTATTCCGTCTGATAGTCGTTATTGAACTCATAGCGGTGGCGGTGGCGTTCCTGAATGTGCTCCTTGTTATATATATTGAACACGCGCGAACCTTGTTTCAATATACATTCGTATGCACCGAGACGCATGGTTCCACCCATGTCGGTGATGTTCTTCTGCTCCTCCATGATGTCAATGACGTTGTGGAGTGTCTTGCTGTCCATCTCGCGGCTGTTGGCGTCAGCATATCCGAGGACGTTGCGTGCGAACTCTATCACAATCATCTGCATACCCAGACAGATACCGAATGTCGGGATGTCGTGCGTACGGGTGTAGTGGGCTGCTACTATTTTGCCCTCGATGCCGCGCTGTCCGAATCCAGGGCAAATCACGATGCCGTCCTGTCCGGCCAGTTTTTCGGCCACGTTATCCTCCGTGAGAGTTTCCGAGTTGATGAATGTGAGCACCGTCTTGCGGTCGTTGTACGTTCCGGCCTGCGCGAGGCTTTCGCGGATGCTCTTGTAGGCGTCCTGCAGATCGTATTTGCCGACCAGTCCGATGCGAACCTCCTTGGTCGCTTTGGCACGTCGTTCGAGGAAGCTGCGCCACGGGCCGAGAGTCGGGGTCTCTCCGACTTCCATGTTGAGTTTGCGCAGGATGGCCGTGTCGAGTCCCTGGCGCTGCATGTTCACCGGCACTTCATAGATTGACGGCAGGTCCTCGCTCTGGACGACGCAGTCTTTTTCCACGTTGCAGAACGAAGCCACTTTCTTCAGAATGTCGTCGCTCAGATGTTTCTCCGTGCGCAAGATGAGGATGTCCGGCTGTATTCCGACGCTCTGCAGTTCCTTTACGGAGTGTTGCGTGGGCTTGGTCTTCAGCTCTCCGGCGGCTTTCAGATAGGGCACGTAGGTGAGATGGACGTTCACGGCGTTCTTTCCCATTTCCCATTTCATCTGTCTGATGGCCTCGAGGAACGGTGCGCTCTCGATGTCTCCGATGGTTCCTCCGATTTCGGTGATGACAAAGTCATAGTGGTACTTCTCGCCGAGCAGTTTTATGTTGCGTTTTATTTCGTTTGTGATGTGGGGCACCACCTGTATGGTCTTGCCTAAATAGTCGCCGCGGCGTTCCTTGTCGATGACGGCCTTGTAGATGCGTCCCGTCGTCAGCGAGTTGGCCTTGGTGGTCTGTATGCCGGTGAAACGCTCGTAGTGGCCGAGGTCAAGGTCGGTCTCCATTCCGTCGACGGTCACGTAACACTCTCCATGCTCGTAGGGGTTGAGCGTTCCCGGGTCGATATTGATGTAAGGATCAAACTTCTGGATTGTGATGTTGTAGCCCCTGGCTTGAAGCAGTTTGCCGATGGACGATGAGATTATTCCTTTGCCAAGCGATGAAACCACACCGCCAGTGACGAAGATATACTTAGTTTCTGCCACAATTTTATAATTTAATGGTTTGTGTCTAATACCTTGATTATACTCAAGGCGCAAAATTACTAAAAAAAGTTGAAACCCGCAAAGATTAGGTAAAGAATTAGTTTTGCCGAGCGTAGCGTTAGTTAAATTCCAATAATAATCGTTATCTTTGCATTATCTTCTGCAAAGACAGACTGCACTCGGCAATTTGTGAACCGGTTCACATTGCGCCCGTTTGCACTGTCAGACGTTCCGATTATCATCAAAAAATGAATATCAGACATATATATATCCTCTCTGCGGCTCTGCTTCTGTCTGCTGCCGCTGCCGCACAGCGCCGGCAGAATCGGCCGGTCAAGCCCGACACGACGGCCGTACTGCGCGCCTACACCGACTCGCTCCTGGTCTCCCTGCAGCGTGTCGACTCCCTTGCCGCTGCTTTGGCCGACAGTCGTAAGGGTACAGTCGACGGACGTTATTTCCGTCTTTTCGTTCCCCCGACATTCTATCATTCTGCCGCTGTCAAGACGTTGGAGATCACCCCGACGTCTTCAGGCCGTGACAAAGTCACCGACGCCGTCGATGCCGCTTTGCTCTCGATGTACATGCGTCGTCCGGACCTTGTCACCGCGACGGAGACGGGACTGCGCAAGGTCGGCTCCATACGTGCCGACGTGGAGAATCCGGTCCGTCGGGATGTCGAACTGGCAGAACTGGTGGAGCCGGTCAGCGACGAGCCGGTGGCCGTGCCTGTGGAAATCGTGGTCAGGCGTCCCAACTTCTGGACGTTCAGCGGAGACAACAGTCTGCAGGTCATGCAGAACTATGTTTCGGAGAACTGGCACAAGGGAGGCGAGAGCAACTATTCGATGGTGGGCTCGGTGGTTCTCAACGCGAACTACAACAACAAGAAGCGCCTCAAGCTGGAGAACAAGCTGGAGATGAAGCTCGGCTATCAGACTTCGCCTTCGGACACGCTTCACAAGTATAAGACCAACAACGACCTTCTCCGATACACCGGCAAACTGGGTCTTCTGGCGGCCAAGCGCTGGTACTACACGCTTCAGGTGCTGGCTTACACACAGTTTGCCAAAGGTCTGAAGAGCAACGACAAGAAGGTCTATTCAGACTTCATGTCTCCTTTCAACCTCAACATCGGTCTCGGTATGGACTATTCGGTCGAGACGCGTAACAAGCGGCTCACGGGCAGCGTCAATCTTTCTTTCCTCTCGTTCAACTTCCGCTATGTCGACCGCAAGAATCTGGCAAAGAAGTATGGCGTCATCGGCGACCACCACACACTGGAGGATTTCGGTTCGCAGCTGACCACAAGTCTCACGTGGAATATCACCGATCAAATCAAGTGGGTCACACGTCTTTACGGTTATACCACCTACGAAAAGGCATTGATAGAGTGGGAAAACACCATCACGCTCAACGTGACGAAATATCTCAGCACGCGCATCTTCGTCTATCCGCGATTTGATGACTCCGTGAAGAAGCCGGACGAAGAGTGGGGCTACTGGCAGTTGAACGAATACTGCTCGTTGGGATTGTCTTATTCGTTCTGACGGATGGCTTTTGACACCCCAAAGTAGGGTCGACCCGTCGCGACCGTCTCCTTTCCACGTAACCACCGACATATTTAAACGCAAAGGCCGCAAAGACGCAAAGAAGGCGCAGACGCACATACGGAAGTACGCAAAGACATGACTTCCATCATGCGCGTCTGCGCCTTCTTTGCGTCCTTTGCGTTTAAATATGCCGATGATTATGTGGCAAGGAGGTTGTTGCGGTCCTTCTTGCTGCTATGTTTGTCCTCTTTTTTCTGAATTTCAGGCCCTTAAAACGAGGGACTTTCTAAAATAAATCGGCCGCGGCTTCAAATTTTGAAGTTTTGAGCGTTATAAAATCGGGGCGATTTTGTGACGATATTTTCGCGGTTTTTGCATCTGCTTATGTATCAGTTATTTACAAACGGCTGCTGCGCTTTCGCCCTTTGGAGAAGGTGTGGAGGGGTTGCCGTAAGGGCCCCGCGACCTTGCAACGGGGCCCTTACGGCATCGCCGCGGCGCCCCTGTTGCAACATGACAACGGCCCCGTTGGAAGGTCGCGGGGCCGCTATTGCACGAAAACGGTAACTTTTCGGGACAAAATCAGTTGTCAAAAACTCGCCGTTTTTTTCGTTTTTGAAGAGCCGTAAGGCCCTTACGACGATGAAAGGTCACCTGACGGCCGGCGTTTTTTGCATAGACAGTTTCCAAAATGGCCGAAAATGGGTCGAAAAGCCCGGAAAACGATCGTGAACGAAGGTTTTTGTGAACAGGATTTTGTAAAGATATATGACGGCGCACGGTGTGTCAATGCGCGGAACCCATTGGGTCGTGACAAAATAAAAAGGAGTCAAAGGCTTCGTGCCCTTGACTCCTTCTATCGTTGATAGACGTGTTCTTACTTCTTTGCTTCCTCCATGTCACCCTCCACATAGAGTCGTGTCATTTCGACCTTGCCGTTTGTGCGCACGGTGATGGACTTCTTGAAGTGACCGGGGAACTTGCCCTCTCCGTTATACGTGATTTTGATTGTTCCCTTTTCGCCCGGCTTCACCGGTGTCTTGGTATATTCCGGCACGGTACATCCGCAACTGGCCACGGCCTGATTGATGATCAGCGGGGCGTCGCCGGTGTTGGTGTAAGTGAATATGCAGGACACTTTTGGCGCCGACTCGGAGAACTTTCCGAAGTTATGTGTGGTCTTGTCAAACTTGATCTCTGCCTGTGCAGCTGCGTATGCTATACCGCATATCAGCATCATTGTAGTCAGCATAATCTTCTTCATAAGCTATATCTTTAAAATGAATTGATGCAAAATTACCCTATTTTTCTTATAATACGGTTATAATAGGGTTTAAATTTGTATTAATTAACAGAAGAGCTTGGTGCACGCACGAAAGCACCTATCATTCAACGGTGTGTAAACGAGAAACTTTGTGATATCCTGCAAACATGGTTGTCAAAAGCCTTGATGGCATAAACTGTGGTTTGTGGTCTTGTTTACATATCCACGAAATCCAATTGGTTCCGCTTAATGACAAGTGGATAGCGTTCGGGATGTCGGAGACTGTCAATCTCGAGATCCACATCAAGCTCAGGCCACTCTATGGCTTCGAGACCGCTCATCCGGACGTTTAACACACTGCGAATGGGCGCATCCTGCATCCAGGGGATGCGGTTGTAAGACAGGAAATAGTCGTGGCCTTGCACCGAGAGCATGATCCCCTGCGCATTAATCATCAATACGCTTACCGATGTGTCGGCGGAATTGTTCTTTGAATTTGTCTGCATATTTATCTACGATTTTCTTGATTTCACTTAATTTATGTTCCGGGATGCCTGTATTCTTGGCCAATTCAACGCGTGGCTCCAACTAATATTTAGCCTCGTGGCTGCCGTAGAGTACGTGTATGTGCATCCGTTCCTCCTCGTTGGAGTATATCTTGAACGTATATTCGTTCTCGCGTTTGAAGACAGGACTCATGATATTGTTCGCTTTTGAGTACAAAAATACAAAATCTTTCCCATTTAATAGATATTTCGCGGATAAAATGATTATAAGGCCCCAAAGAGCTCAAGGGATAAAGAGCATGTCGCCGCTCTACGTAATTAGAAAGAGTTGTATCAGAAATAAGGCTTATGCACAAAATAAGGACATATTTTTGGCTCTTCAGATATTTGGAATGATACATCCGCACGTTCCTCCACATGGTAGGGACATAGTCTTGTCTTTGTCCGCAAGGAAAATGTTTAATATCAATCTGTCGCTTGCGGACAAAGACAAGACTATGTCCCTACCCTGTGGAGGAGCATGCTTCATATATTTATCTGGTTGGCAGATATCACCCCAAAATGCCGGATTAACCTTTTTCTGAGGTGAGGAGGTGTGTGAAATGTAGAAAAATGAAGTGAGGAGTGAGAATCGCTTGCCATCCTGCAAGACAATTCTCACTCCTCACTTCACAATCCTCCCTCCACGAAAAATAATAAACTACTTTCCTAACAGTTTATAATATTCCACCGCTCCGAGCAGGAAGCAGCCGACACCGTAGTCGTCGAAGTCAGGCACCTTGTCGTAGGTCACGGGCTGGCCGGCCGACGGGTCTTTGCCTGTGCCCTGGACGTATCCGAGGAATCCGTCTTTGTGGACAGCGTCCTTGACCATTGCGGCCCACGCCTTGTCGGCTATCGGGCGATAAACTTTCTCCTTGAGATAGCCCTTCTGCAGTCCCCAGCTGATGCCGTAGAGGAAGAGGGCCGTTCCGGTGGTCTCCTTGCCGCCGTAGGTCACGGGCGACACGAGGCTGACGTTCCAGAATCCGTCTTCGCGCTGACATTTGGACAGGCCTTCGCACATCATGAGGAAGTCCTTCTTGACCTCTTTATATATCTTGTCTTTCGGAGACAGCTGGTCCATGACGCGCACAAGTGCTGCCAAAACCCAACCGTTGCCGCGTGACCAGTAGCAGTCTTTGCCGTCCTTCTCTTTATATGGCGGGACATAGTCGGCGTCGCGCCACCACAGACCGTCTTTCTCGTTGAACAGTCCGCCGCCACATTCGTTGCGGCTCCAGCGGTACATCTTCATTCCGTGTTCGATATAGGCACGGTCGCCCGTGATCTTATACATCTGCGCATAGATGGGCATGGCCATCTGGATGGCGTCGATCCATGTCCAGTAGCCTATCTTCGTCTCGGCCATCTGGCCCTGCAGATTTTCGCGGATGGGGCGGATCATGGTCGAGTCGCCTGTCATGACGAAGCGCTCGAGATACGTCTGTCCGCAGCACTGGTCATCGGCGTCGCGTGTCTTGATACCGTTGCGCGGTGTCCACTGGTGGAAGCTGGCCCATGTGTCGGTGTAGTCTATGTAACGCTGTTGTTTGTCGATGCCGTAGAGAGCCATCAGTCCCTCATAATAGACGGCGCGTGTCCACAGACTGCTGGGGCGTATGCGCTTCACGTTGGTCGGTTCTGTCGGGTCGGCATACTTCGCCATGAAGTAGTCGTTAGCACTGCGGGCTACGTTGAGCACCTCTGTCTGTTTCGCGTTTTGGGCCGCGGAAGGCAGCGCCATTGCCGCGACGGTAAGTAGTGTTATCAGTTTCATCATCTTAGTAAATTGGTTTGTTCTGTTGGCAAAGATAGCTAAAAAGGCCGTAAAACGCGAAAGAAAGGCCCAAAAACGATGGATAATATGCAATAAGTGATGTATTCGTCGTCACTTTTTTGTCAATATGAAAGGTTTGGCGGGATGTTGTCGGGAATGTGTGGTGCGGTAATTAATACTGAATCAGACTTAAATACCGGATGACAGTATGGAAATAACTCCGGATTTTTGTGTACTTTTGTATTCGATATAACATTATCGAAACAGAAACAAAAGGTTTATGAAAGCGTTTTCTACATTAACGTCCTTCATGGAAGGAAAATACCGGCCCTATTTACTCCGTACAGGCAAGATAGCGCCTGTGCTCAAAAATAGTTTATACAATAACCGTTCACTAATGAAAAGACTCATACTGACGGTGCTGCCGCTGTTCATTGAGGCTGCGGCAGACGCGCAGAATGTTCAGGTTTGCAAATTCTTCGGAGACAGACAGGCGGCTGTTAGTCTCACATACGATGACGGATTGCTTGAACATTACACCCTCGTGGCTCCGGAATTGGAGAAACGTGGCATGAGGGGGACGTTTTGGATAATAGGCAACATAGTGGGCGTGGACAGCACGAAACATGGTGCGCGCCTGTCATGGGATCATATACGCAATATGGAGGAGCGCGGACATGAGATGGGCAGCCACACATGGAGCCACCCAAACTGCCGCAAGGTGGGTATGGCGGCGTTCATGTATGATGTGTGGCGCAATGATTCCGCCTTTATGCACAATCTCGGACATAAGCCACTGACGCTTGCATATCCGTATAATGTCAAGACAAATCAGGTCGTAGCAGCCGTTGACTCAGGAAGAATAGGCAGCAGAACTTTCCAGACAGGACACGGACAGCAAAACAACAAAACGACATTGGGCAGGATGACCGACTGGATGCACGGACTGATAGAACGCGGAGAATGGGGTGTCACCATGACGCACGGGATAAGCGAGGGTTACGACAAGTGGTACCGTCCGCAGGAACTGTGGCAGTTCTATGACACATTGGCAGCATACGGCTCAAAGGTCTGGACGGGGACATTCGCTCAGGTTATGAGCTATATAAAGGAGCGTGACGCGCTGACACTGAGCCGGAAGGTCACGGACGAGGGGACGGACGGCTGGAAGATGGTGGTGACGCCATCCTGTCAGCTTGATTCCTGTATATTCTCCCAGCCTCTGACAATGAAAGTGTCCGGAATTGAGCATAACATAAAGGCGGAGCAGGACGGAAAACGTCTGACTTGTTACGGTGAGCGCTCCGCGCGGCTCATTGACTTCAATCCGGCCGGAGGCCCGATAACGCTGACTCCTACGAAGATTATCAACATAATCGGCGATTCATACGTGGAAAACCACAGACGGCCGAAAGAGGAGACGTGGCATTACAAGATGGCTGAAGCTCTCGGATTCTCGTATAACAACTATGGAAAGAATGGCTCCTGTGTGGCCTTTGACCGTACGCACGATGGTAGGTTCAACTTCGGACCGGCGATGTACACTAAGACACGGAAGATGAACAAGGATGCCGATTATGTCATAATAATCGGCGGACACAATGATGCCTTTAAGGTCGGGACAAACAAGGACTCACTGCGGATGTTCAGAGACTCGCTCGAACTGCTCATAACGAATATCAAGGAACAGTGTCCGCATGCTAAAATAGGATATGTGACACCGTGGTATTGTGACCGGCCCGGATTTAAGCAGGTGTGCAGAATCATAAAACAGGTTTGCCGCCGCAGTGACATCCCCGTTCTCGACAACTATTCCGGCCGTTGTGTCATAAAGGTGCGCGACGCAGCGTTCAGGAAAAAATATTTTCAGAAGCCGAACGACACGGCTCACCTGAACAATGCCGGACACGATCTGTTTCTTCCCGTAGGCATGGAATGGTTTGTCGGGAATATGAAATGACAGGCAAAATGGGGTTTATGAAAGAAAGCGTCAAAGTTTGTTGTCTTCTTCATCATAAACAGTCACGTGCCTAAATCGAATAGCCTGATAGTCGTCCTAACGCATAACGTTTTAATCAACTTTATATGAATTATGTGGTACAGCAAGTATTTGTCAATATACGGTAAGAGTTTCGAGCAAGTGCCAAAGGACATAGTCGAGGGCACGCGCCAACGGCTTGCAGCCTTGCAGAGTGATGAGCCTCTGGCTTCAATCGTGATAATCGGATATAACGAGGAGACACATTTGCAGGCTTGTCTGTGGGCTCTGAGCGAGATGACGTGTGACTATCCGGTGGAGATAATCGGTGTCGACAATGATTCCACCGACCGCACGGCCGAGATATATCGCGAATCCGGCATACCGTATTATACGGAGTATGAACATAGTTGTGGCTATGCGCGAAGATGCGGACTGAGACACTGCCGTGGCAAATATTATTTTGATATAGATTCCGATACGCTCTATCCGCCTCAGTATTTTAATATTATGCTCAAGGCACTGATGAAGCCGGGGGTAGCGTGCGTATCGTCATTGTGGAGCTATTTCCCCGACGAAAACCATTCCTGGGTCGGGCTCAAGCTGTTTGAAGCCATGCGTGACACGTTCCTGTGGGTGCAGCATTTCAAACGGCCGGAGCTGAGTGTGCGCGGACTGGTCTTTGCCTATAATGCCGAATATGCCCGCAATGAGGAATATCGCGTGGACATTATCCGCGGCGAAGACGGTTCTATGGCTCTTTCGCTGAAAAAATACGGCCGCATAGCCTTTGTCTACAACCGGAAGGCACGGGCTATAACGGGCTATGGCACGCTGTCGTCAGAACCTCTGTTTGTCAGTTTTTGGAAACGGGTGAAGATACAGATGAGGGGCATTGCCCGCATATTCTACAAGACCGACCACTATGAAGACCGCGAGGACAACCTCGTGAACAAGGGAAGGACGAATGATGCGGAGTGAATGGCGCAATAGGCGGCTGGTCGGTGTGTCTCATTTCGTCATATAAGCCCTTTTCGTTTGCCGATGAAACGGATGATGTTTATCGAGAGACCGGCGGGGAGTATTCCGAGAATATAAAGGAAAAGATTTTTGGCGCGTGCCTGCCGGAGTTTCAGGATTTCCTTGAGGCGCAACGGATGTCTCAGGATAGCATGCAGTTCGGCCGATGTGATTGCCGGATGTATGACATGGCGGTTTTTCAGGACGTTGCAGATGATGTAGAAGTCGGTCATCATGACGTTATTACACCAATTGCCGAGATATGACCGGTTGATGATTCTCTCGTTGGTGAGAGCTTTCAGTACATTGACAGTGGCCACATTGCTCATTACTTCGTTCTTACTGATGCTGTCGCGGCACTGATAGTTTGAAAGAGAATCCTCGCGACACATATAATAATAAGTGGTAATGGGGAGAAGAACGGCACGTGAGACAAAGGTCACGAGGGTGTAGGTGAACACCATGTCTTCCCAATATCGGGCATTGATGAACCGTAGTTTGGTGTTGCGAAGAAAGCGGATATCCACGAGGTAGTTCCATACGGCAGCCTGAATACCTCCATATTTGCGAAAGGCAAACTCTGCGAGGTCGCCATCTCCGTTGAGAACGGTTAGGGGATAAGTATATAGTTCTTTTGCTCCGGATTCCGAACACGTCCTTTTTTCGTATGAACCGAACACGATTTCTGCATCATGTTGCTTTGCCGTTTCGTATAGGACAGCAATTGTTTCAGGAGCAATCAAATCATCGGAATCCATGAAATAAAGATAGCGGCCACGCGCTTCGTCGATGATGCGGTTGCGCGCCGGGCCGACACCCATATTCTTCGGTTGTCTGACGATGCGGATATTGCCGCCCCGCGGGTGTGTCGACTGCATGTCTTTGACAATCTCTGCCGACCCGTCGGTGCCGCAGTCGTCAATGATGAGAAACTCAATGCTCGGGAAAGTCTGGGCGAGTGCCGACTCAAGGGAGGGGCGGATAAAGCGTTCTGCGTTGTAAAGCGGTATACCGATCGTTACTTCATATTCCATATCAATGGGGTCGTTTGGAATTCATTATCATTTTAAATTGCTGCTGCCACAGTGCGGCAATTGCGTCCATGTCGAAACGTCGCGCGTTGGTTCTTGCCTTTTCGCCCATCAGCCGGCGCTTATCGTCGTTACCGGTGAGGCGTAATATGGCCTCGGCAAGCTCTTTGACGTCTCCGTTGTCCACCAACAGACCGTCCACTCCGTTGCTGACGATGTCGCGCGGACCGCATGGACAAGCAAATGAAACCACGGGAAGACCGCATGACATGGCTTCGACAATTACCATCCCGAAGCCTTCGAAGCGCGAACTGAGCACAAACAGAGAACTCTCGGAATACTCCTTCTCGATGTTGTCGGTGCTTCCGTTGAGATGACATCGGGTTTTGTCTATCCTCAATCTGGTTACCAATTCCTCGTATGGCGCACGTTCGCCCATGCCGTAGATGGCCAATTGCCAGTCCGGTCGCTCTTTCTCAACCATGCTCCAGGCCTCCAACAGCAGGTCGAAACCTTTCTGATAGACATATCTCCCCACTGCAATGACGCGCTTGTGCTCCTGTCGGCTGACGCGGGTCGGCGAGAACGACATGGGGTCGGGGATGGTAATGACGTTGTTCAGCTCGGTCCATGACATGCGGTCTTCGTCGGTCAGTACCACGAAGAGGTCCAGACGACGCAGCTTTCTCACGAGACTGTTCATCCAAAGATGTGAAAAAAGACGTTTGAAAAGGTTGGTGTCATTGGCTTCAAAGTTGCGGTAGTTGGCCCGGTTGATATGCATTTCGCCAACCTTACGGCTGCCGTCGTGTATGGATGTGATGAAATTGATTTCGCGTCGCAACAGACTGACGGTGATGTCAGGCCTGATGCTCGTCAGTTCGGCCTTCAGTTTGCGACGGAACTCTCGCTGTTTTTTCAAATATAAGAAAACCTTTCGTACGAACGAGCAGCCCCAAAGTTCCTCAAAGTTGATGTCGAGATTGACGACGTGGACCTTTTCCGACAACGGATAGAATAGCGGTTTGTCCCGTCCTTCGGTCAGTATGATGGTGATGTCGTGGCCATAGTGCTCTGCAAAATAATTGGCTTTGAGCGTCAACACGCGCTCTACGCCGCCCGCCATATATAGTGCGGGAGTACAATAGACTATTTTATATTTATTGTCATTTGCGTTCATGACACTGCTGTGAGTATGCCTTCTTGCCGACAAACTTACAAAAAAGATTTGGAATAATCAACATTTTGTCGTATTTTTGCAAAAAACCGGAATGACAAAAGTCAGCGTAATAATCCCCGTTTATAACGTGGCTCCGTATCTCGAAGCCACATTCAGATCGTTGCAGGAGCAAACTCTGCAGGATGTGGAAATCATTGTGGTCGACGACGGGTCTACGGATGGCAGCGAAGAGATTATCAGGCGCCATGCTGCAGCCGACAGTCGGATCGTTCATGTCCGTCAGCCCAACAGCGGAGTGTCGGCCGCACGCAATGCGGGGACGAAACTTGCTCATGGCGACTACATCTATTTCATGGACGCCGACGACGTCATTGCGCCGGACGCGCTGGCTTCGGCTTATTCTCGCACGGTGGCTATGGATGCCGATGTTTGCATCTTTGACGCCGACGTTATGTATGAAGATGATGCAAAACCTTTGTCGTGGAACTATCGCCAGGCCGGTCTTATGGAGGAAGGACGTCTTTATGACGGTGAAAGTGTGATGAATCTGATGATGGACCATCACCGTTATAATTGCGTCGTGTGGCTCTGTTTCATCCGCAGATCATTCTATGTCAGTGCAGGAATGAACTTCTATACCGGTATAATCCATGAAGATCAGCTCTTCATCACCAAACTTTATCTCCGCTGCAATCGCATTTGCAGCCTTCATCGTGCGCTGGTCTGCCATCGTGTGCGTCGCACGTCACTCATCGGGCGTGGTTTCACGCGATACAATCTTGACTGCTATATGACCGTGATGGACGAGCTGCAGAGTTTCCTTCCCAATGCGAGCGTCAGCCGCTATATGAGTTTCACGCTCCCCATCGTGTTCCATGCCGGTCACGTCCTGCCACTACGTGACAAGTGGGCGGTATTCATGCGTGCCCTGAAGTCCGGCTATTTGCGTTACATAGGCTTGCGTTCGTTGTGCGTTTTCTGGTTGAAGGCCCCCTCCGGCTCCCCCAAGGGGGAGTGTCCTGTGGCATGAAACTATAATTGTAAGTTATTAAAGACTTTCTTTTCTCCCTATTCCCGTAACGGAGTGGAGGAATTCTTTTTCATCACGCAGTCCACTACAATTTTCATCTGATTTTTCCAGGAAAGCCCACTGACGGTATTGCGGATGTCTTGCGGCGTGAATGAATGGGTGTCGATGAACCGCAGCATGGCTTCAACGTCCACCGGAGATTCGTCCGCCGGTGCTTTCATGACGTATGGTTTGTCGTCGAAATCGCTATCCCGCTCGGAGTAAATGAACGGTATCCCGCGTGTGGCATATTCCCTGTTTTTCAATGTTTTGATGTCCGTTATTCCGCTGCGGTGGCGTCCGAGACTCCCCACGGCAAATACACAACAGTCGAAGACGTCGTCAAGAGCTTTGCCATGAAGTTGTCCGTGGAATATGACACGGTTGCCGATGCCGTACTTTTCCATCAGTTCGGCAAATCCCGGAGCGTGCATCGAACCGTGCATATCGCCTGACGCAACGCCGCCGACGATGTGGAAGTAGATGTCCCGCGGTTGTTCCACCTTATTATAATATTCTCCCAGTCCGGCAATCATGCGGTCGAAGCCGTGCCAATAGTGCACCTCGGCGACGCCAAGAATGTGTATCTCGCCAGACGCCGAGGATGGGTTATGCAACGGTATGGAGTCCATGTCGACACCGTTGCTGATGTTTATTGTGCGTTGACCGAATATTTCGTTTGCATCGGAGAATGTCACGATGGCGTCCATCTGTGCCGACAGTTTGCGGCGGAATGTCTTGTCGATATAGAGGCCGAGCCTGGTGAGCAGCGGGAAACCCACGAACTCGCCGTCATACGGATATGTCGGAATCTCCGTCACGGCCTTGATGCCTGCCCGGCGCAGCCGCGAGAAGAGACGGATGAGCCACGGGTTGGCGTTCATGAAACTGCGGGCATAGACCAACTGTATGCCTTCCGCCTTGCAATAGTCATAGATACAATTATAGGAAAGCCGCTGGCGTATTGCGGCCATGTGTCCCGTGCCGTAGTCTGCAATTACGGTGTCGTCGACATAGCGGCATCGGTGGCCTGTCGGCGAGAATGTATAATAACACACATGGACTTCGTGACCGTTTTCGCGAAGTCCTTTTACCTGATTGCGTATCTTCTTTGTTATGCCGCTTATCTCTGAAAATCCATGATAGACAAGAAACAATATCTTCATCTTTCAGCTATTTATGCTGCAAATATAGAGTAAAAATTTTGGATAATGGCATTTTATCGTTAAATTTGTGGCTACTATGACATTATCTATTGACAAAGAAACCGTTAGGACACGATTGAAGTCCAGTCCGGCACTCAAGCGACTGTTGGATTTCCTTATCATGAATCAGGTCCGGACACGCCCGCGTTGGTACGTCCGCCTTTTTGCTCCGCTGTATCAGCATCGGGGCCGCGGCTCGGTCATCTACAGTAGCGTCAGGATGGACACACCGCCTTATCGTCGTTTTTCTTTGGGGAGACGGAGTGTTGTCGAGTCATTCGTGTGCATCAATAACGCCGTCGGCGACGTCATCATCGGTGACCATACGCGCATCGGTCTCCACTCGACAGTCATCGGCCCTGTCCAAATCGGCAATCATGTCAATCTTGCCCAAGGCATCACCGTCACCGCTCTCAACCACAATTTTGCCGATCCGACGCTCCCGATTGATGCCCAGGGTATCAGCACGAAACCTGTTGTGATCGAGGATGACGTATGGATCGGGGCCAATGCCGTCGTTCTGCCGGGGGTGCGCATCGGCCGCCATTCTGTCGTTGCGGCCGGAGCGGTCGTGACTCGTGACGTACCGTCGGGCTCACTCGTGGCCGGTGTGCCGGCGACGGTGAAGAAGCGAATATGAGAAACAAATTGAAGGCAACAATGGAGATAAGAGTTCTTGAAATAATACGCCAGGGAGAGATTGGTGGCGGAGAGTCGCATCTGTTGGACTTGATACGCGAACTGAAGACGAAAGACATACATATCACGGTCGTTTCGTTCAGTCGCGGAGCCATGACCGAACGTCTTGAGGCGATGGGTGTGCCGGTGTTCATCGTCGAGACATCGTCAGCGTTCATGCCGGCGGCAATGAAAGCCATAAAGAATATCATACGCAGGGAGCGCATCAACATCATACATGCGCACGGAAGTCGTGCTGCAAGCAATGTGGCCTTTGTGGCCCGGATGTGCAACGTGCCGTTGGTCTACACCGTGCATGGCTGGAGTTTTCATCAGGGACAGTCGGCTCTGGTCTACAGATTGCGCATGTTGTGTGAGAAACTGATATGCGGATGCAGCAGTACCGTCGTGTGTGTGTCTGCCGACAACATCGAGTCCGGGCGTCAGGCGTTTGGCCTCAAAAGTGCCGAGTTGATTGAAAACGGGGTCAATACGGAAATATTCTCACCCTCACGGACACGCGGTATAAGAAGTGCTCTCGGCATAGGAGAAGACGATTGTGTGGTGGGCTTCATCGGGCGGATGACTTTACAGAAAGACCCCGTGTCGTTTCTGGAGGCTGTCAAGATAGCCAACAGCCGCCGCCCGAACATCCGCGGTCTGCTGGTGGGTGAGGGTGACATGGACGACACGGTCGACAGATACATAAAAGAGCACCTTCCGCAGGGTGTCATCATACGCTCACCGTTCCGTCTCGATATACCGGAGGTGCTTGCTTCCGTCGACATCTATTCGTTGTGTAGTCTGTGGGAAGGACTTTCCATCGGACTGCTGGAGGCTATGGCCATGCAAAAACCGGTGGTAGTGACGCCTACCGACGGGTCGCGCACCGTCATCAGCGACGGCGAAAACGGCTTTTTCGTACCCTTCCGGTCACCTGCCGCGATGGCCGACTGCTTCATACGTTTACATGACGACAGGACGTTGGCCGCCGAGGCCGGCCGCCGGGCCGGTCAGATGATAGACGCGCGGTTCAACAGCCGCCGTGTTGCCGAAGCAGTATATGACATCTATCGCAAGGAGGTGGAGTGCTGAAAAGAGCCGATGCCAATTCTGATAATTGACAGCAGATATTATCCAAATACCGATTTTAATCTTGAAAATCGGCAAACATATCGAGGGACAAGTCTTGCCGGGGCTTGTCCTCTTCTTCTTTTGCGGCCTTTTCTTCGTGAAATTCGAGCATGAGTTGCCGGGCGTTGTCCGACTCTTTCGTGTTCAGCCGATAGTGACCGCGCTGTCCGGTTGTTTCGACGAGCGGGTGGGGTGGGCGCGAATTGCGCAGCAGATACTGCTGGACGTAACGGTGGACTTCCGTTGCGTCGGGCGTGAAGAATAGCGTGCGGTTCATGTTGTGCACGTGTTTGGCCAGCGACTGTACGCTGATACCGTCTTCACCTACGTCTGCAAGTATCGTAAGTATCTGTCTGTCGTATTCCGCAATCATGCGTCAGGGCTTTTTCTCAACATAAAAAAGGCCGGTAATACCCTTCGGATTACCGGTCTTTATTATTCTTTTTTGCGTTTCAGGTATCAAGCCAATGTAATCTTGTCCTCTGCCAAAACGATCTTGCCTTCCTTGAAAAGCCATCCCATTCCGAGCAGAGTTTCCTCTTCGCTGATGCCTGCTGCTTTTGCGATTTCCTTCAGAGTAAGAGCCTTCTCGGCTGCTGCCAGTGCCTGATAAACATCTCCTGCCTTGAATCCGGCGTTTTCTGCGCTGAGCACGATTGCCTTCTTCGTTGTCGTGGCCTTCTTCACAGTGGCCTTCTTGGTTTCTGTAGCTTTTGCTGCAGTCTCCTTCTTTGTTGTTTTCTTTTCTGCCATAATTATTAAAATAATACCCGTATGAATGAAAATCATCTCATTCATTTATCATTTCGGGCACAAAAGTAAAAATTATTTCCATGCCGGCAGTCCTTTTCAGGCTTTATTTACGCATTTTCGGCTTATTCTTGATGCAAATCAACGCGCAGCTGCAGTTCGTCGAGCTGTTTCGGGTCGAGCGTGCTCGGGGCGTCGAGCATCACGTCGCGGCCGCTGTTGTTTTTCGGGAAAGCGATGCAGTCGCGGATGGAGTCGAGTTTGGCGAAGATGCTCACGAAGCGGTCGAGACCGAAGGCGAGACCGGCGTGAGGCGGTGCGCCATACTTGAACGCATTGATGAGGAAGCCGAACTGGGCCATTGCGCGCTCCGGTGTGAAACCGAGTATCTGGAACATCTTCTCCTGCAGCTTGCCGTCGTGGATACGCAGGCTGCCTCCGCCGACCTCGATGCCGTTGCAGACGAAGTCGTAGGCCTTGGCGCGAACCTGCTCGGGATGCTCCTCGAGCAGGGGGATGTCGTCCGGATTGGGCATGGTGAAGGGGTGGTGGGTGGCCATCAGGCGCTGCTCCTCGTCGCTCCACTCGAAGAGCGGGAAGTCGACAATCCACAGACACTCAAACTTGTCCTTGCTCCGGAGTCCCAGCCGGTCGCCCATCTCGAGACGCAACGTGCAGAGCTGTGTGCGCGTCTTGTTGGCCTTGTCGCCGCTGAGGATGAGCACGAGGTCGCCGTCCTTGGCTCTCGTCTTCTCTTTCAGCTGCTGCAATACCTCGGGAGAGTAGAACTTGTCGATGCTTGACTTGACCGTGCCGTCAGCATTGAACTTCACGTAGACGAGACCCTTGGCTCCCACCTGCGGGCGCTTGACGAAGTCGGTCAGCTGGTCGAGCTGCTTGCGTGTGTAGTCGGCGCATCCCGGGACGCAGATACCGCCGATATATTCGGCGCTGTCGAAGACGGAGAATGTTCCCGTGCCTTTGAGCACGTCCATCAGTTCGACAAACTCCATGCCGAAGCGCAGGTCGGGCTTGTCGCTGCCGAAGCGGCGCATGGCCTCGTGCCACGTCATCTGCCGGAGCTTTGCGGGCAATTGGACGCCGAGCACTTCCTTGAAAAGATGGCGTGCCATGTCCTCGAAGAGGTCGATGACATCGTCCTGATCGACGAAGCTCATTTCGCAGTCTATCTGTGTGAACTCCGGCTGACGGTCGGCGCGCAGGTCTTCGTCGCGGAAGCACTTGGCTATCTGGAAGTAGCGGTCGAAGCCGCTGACCATGAGCAGCTGCTTCAGTGTCTGCGGACTTTGCGGCAGAGCGTAAAACTGGCCCGGGTTCATGCGTGAGGGCACGACGAAGTCGCGTGCACCCTCGGGGGTCGAACCGATGAGTATCGGGGTCTCCACCTCGATGAACTGATGGGAGTCGAGGAAGTTGCGGATGAGTATCGTCATGCGGTGGCGCAGTTCGAGATTGCGGCGCACGGGGGTGCGGCGCAGGTCGAGATAGCGGTATTTCATGCGTATGTCGTCACCGCCGTCGGTGTTGTCCTCTATCGTGAACGGAGGTGTCGCGCTCTCGCTGAGCACGTTCAGGGCCGAGGCGATGATCTCGATGTCGCCCGTCGGGATGTTCTTGTTCTTGCTCTCGCGCTCGCTGACCTTGCCGGTCACCTGTATGCAGTATTCGCGTCCCAGCTTGTTGGCCCGGTCGCAGAGCTCGGCGTCGACGGCGTCGTTGAATACCAGCTGCGTGATGCCGTAGCGGTCGCGCAGGTCTACAAACGTCATGCCGCCCATCTTGCGGCTGCGCTGAACCCATCCAGACAGCGTCACGATGCTGCCCGCGTCAGAGAGGCGAAGCTCTCCACATGTGTTTGTTCTATACATAATTATGATATATATGATTTTCTTTTCTAAGATGCAAAAGTATATAAAAATGCGGAGACTGACAAATTTTCTTATTCAAGGATTGACGTCAAGACGGATTTTATTGGAAAAGCATAGACAGCCCGATGTCGGCAGGAGATGTGTGTCTGTCATGAAAATTCTGAATTTAAGGCCGTTTTTTTGAGGCACTTTCTGAAAATTTCCCGCCGTGCTCCCAAATTTTCAAATCTCGCGAGCGTCAAAATCGGACGTTTTTTTCGGCATAAAAATCGCTGTTTTTGCAACATCTTGTTATACAGTTGCTTACAAACAGGCGGCCCCCTCTGACTCCCCAAAAGGGGGAGCTTTGGCTTCCCGCGAGGCCCTTACGGCTCTGCAACGGGGCCGCTATTGCTCTGCAACGGCAGCCCCGTTGCAACCCAACGAGCACGCCGTTGCGAGGTAACGGGGCCGCCGTTGCACGACGAAAGCCACTTTTTGTCCTTTTCCGACAATCAAAAACTCGCGGATTTTTTTCGTTTTGGAAGAGCCGTAAGGCCCTTACGGCATCCCGACGACCGTTTTTCGGTCGCTTTCGTGCATGTCTGTCAGACACAAAAAGTTCCCGTAAGGGCCTCCTTGGTGTCAGAAACGCTCGTGAACCACCATCTTTTCGGAATGAATTTTGTAAACAAATATGGTTGCGCGAGTTCTCCAACATCTTCATCCCAAGTGTCATTCCGGATAAGGATGAACCATCCTTTTTTTATTTCGAATGTTTTGCGAAAGTTGTTATGTTTTTGTACCTTTGCACTCGTCGTATAATGAACGGATATATTTGAATTGAAATAATAATCATATCGCAAAACATAATGAGCAACAGACTGATTTACATCGATTGGATGAAAGCTATAGGCATGTTCTTCATAGTGTGGGGCCATTGTTTCCCCCCCCCATATAGTTAATTTTATTTACGCTTTCAATGTCCCGCTATTCTTTATCATATCGGGCTTTCTCTCAAAACGTGAAGAATCTTTGGCTGTTTGTTGGAACAAGTGTTTGGTAAATCTCTTCGTACCTTATCTTATTCTGTCGTTTCTGCATTGCATAGAATTTTTGTTAAGGCATCTGAGTGACGGCATGTGGCTTTGGTCGGTGACAGCCGTGATGACCGGTTTTCACAATTTACATGATGCTCCGGGATGCTCAAATCTGTGGTTCGTTTATACGCTGATTGTCATAAAACTATTATTCTGTGCTTTCGGCAAAACCAACAAAGGCGTGGCCGGTCTCGTCGTGATGTCCGTTATTGGTGCAATAGCCTATAATGCTTCGGACTGCCGTATGTCGTGGGCGGTGACGGATGCCTTTGTCGCAATGCCGTTTTTCGTAGCGGGCAATCTGTTGGCTTACAATTTAAAGAACGGATATGCCCGTTTTATTGACTCCATCTGTAGATTAGGGGCTGTATCAAAAGCCCTTTTGACCATCATGCTGATAACCTTGACCTTTGTTATAGCCGAGTGCAACGGTTTTGCCAAAATGTTCAAGGGTGAGTATGGGAATAACTTCTTGTTATTCTTGTTGGCTGCCGTTACAGGAACGATGTTCGTATTCGTCGTGTCGTTGTGGTTGCGGAGATATGACCTCAAGGCCGTTAGGATTATTTCGCTTGGTTCGTTGGTCATATTGACATATCACAAAGAGTTTAATCATCCGATGCTGAAGTTGATACATAATGCCGACATGGACGCCATGTCCGAGACCGTGGCCACGTTCTTTGGTTCCATTATATCATTGTTGGCTTTCATACCGATAGTGATGATTCTGCAAAAGATATTTCCGATGGTGCTTGGCATGTCGAGGGCAAAGAAGTTTAAATGACAGACAACAGGCTTGTGCAGACAAATTCGTAGTGATACAGTCGCATGTCCATACTCATCGCAGAAGCAGAGAATAATTCCGCCGGCGTGTCAAATCACGATGCTATCATTCTTTTAATAATGAAATTATGATTATCTTTGCAATCTAAAGGAATATCTAAAACGACGAGCGTATGGACAACAGACCGCAGATAAGACCTTGCCCCGTGGGCCTACAGACATTTTCCGATATTATCGAAAGAAATCTCTTGTACATCGACAAGACGGAATATATATACCGTATGGCAAGCAGTTCGGCCAAGTATTTCTTCCTGAGCCGTCCGCGGCGGTTTGGCAAGTCTCTGCTTGTGTCCACCATCCGCAGCTATTTTGAGGGAAGGCGCGAACTGTTCAAGGGACTGGCCATCGACCGGCTTGAAAAGGAGTGGGCCGCCTATCCCGTGCTGCATTTCGACATGAGCCTCGGCAAGCACATGGACAAGGACGGGCTGGATCGTTATCTTGGTAACATGTTGTCTGTTTATGAAAAGCAATATGGTATAACCGAGACGGCTGTTGACGCCAACGATCGTCTGACCGCGTTGATACGACGGGCATCCGAACAGACGGGACGTAGGGTGGTGGTGCTCATCGACGAATATGACGCGCCGCTGCTCGACGTCATGCATGAAGACCGTGATCTGCCCGTGCTGCGAAACGTCATGCGCAACTTCTATTCGCCGCTGAAAGGCTGCGATCCGTATCTGCGCTTTGTCTTTCTCACCGGCATTACGAAGTTCTCGCAGCTGAGCATCTTCAGCGAGCTGAACAACATCACCAATATCAGCATGCTGAATGAATATTCTGCCATCTGCGGCATAACAGAGGAGGAGATGCTCACGCAGATGAGCGGACACATAGACCTGCTGGCGGAGAAACTTGAGTTGACATCGGAAGAAACATTCCGGAAACTGAAGGCCAAATACGACGGTTATCATTTCACGTGGCCGTCGCCGGACATATACAATCCGTTCAGTCTGATGAACGCTTTCGCTAACCGTAAACTTGATAACTATTGGTTCGGCAGCGGTACGCCGACATATCTGATAGAGATGTTGCGCAAGTTTGACGTTCTCCCGTCGGCCATAGACGGTGCAGAGGTGTTTGACTCGGATTTTGATGCCCCGACGGAACGCATGATGAGCATCACGCCGTTGCTCTATCAGAGTGGTTATGTGACGATAAAGGATTATGACAAGTGGGCCGAACTCTATACGCTCGACATACCCAACGCGGAAATCCGAGTGGGACTGATGCGCAGTCTGCTGCCGAATTACCTTCGAGAAAACACAACGCAGGGCAATACGACGGTAGGAAAGATGTACAGAAAGATACTTCACGGCGACATGGACGGCGCCCTCGGTCTGTTGCGCGACTTCCTGCTCACTGTTCCATACTGTGACAACACGGACTACGAGGGCCACTATCAGCAGCTCTTCTACATCATCTTCTCGCTTTTCAACATGTATGTCGACGTGGAGGTGCGTACGCCGCGCGGCCGTGTGGACATGGTGATGCGCATGCCCGACCGGCTTTATGTGATGGAGCTGAAACTCGGCAGTGCCGACGAGGCCATGCGTCAGATAGACCTGAAGGACTATCCGTCGCGCTTCATGCTCAGCGGTCTGCCCGTCGTAAAAATGGCTGTGGGCTTCGATCGTGAGCGACGGACGCTCGGCAGCTGGAAGATTGAGGAGATGAATCAGGCATAAAATCGTTTGAGGACTTTGATATTTCCGGACAGAAAACAGCACAATGCGTATGAAAGAGGATTATCCAATAGATGTCGTTATCCTTTGGGTTGACGGCTCGGATGAGGAATGGCAGAAGGAGAAAGCTCACTATAAGGGTGAGAGCGCTTCGTGTGACAGCGTCGTGAGATTTCGTGATTGGGACAATCTGCAATATGTTTTTCGAGGAATCGAACGTTTCTGGCCCTGGGTCAACAAGGTCTTTCTCGTGACAAACGGCCAGCGGCCGAAGTGGCTCAATGAGGACTACGAACGGCTGAAGCTGGTGACACACAAGGAGTTTATGCCTGCGGAACATCTGCCGACGTTCAACAGCAACGCGATAGAACTCAATCTGCATCGAATACCGGATCTGAGTGAGCACTTCATACTGATGAACGACGACATGTTTCCGATACGCCCGTTGCCCCGGACCGAGTTCTTTCGGGGCGGACTGCCTTGCGACTATGCTCTGATGGCACAATTGTATAGCATAAAAAGCGAGGCGGGATTTAACATCGAGGTGATGGACTTCTGCAATCTGGGCCTGCTGAACGCCCATTTCAGAAAGAGGCGGATTTGCTGTTGGAAGAATAGAAAGCTTTGGTATGGAAGCTATCTCGGACTGAGTGGCATCTTGAGAAACTTATCCAAGTGGCATCAATGTTTTTTCACCGGCTTTGATAACATACACAGTGTCCAGTCGCTCTTGAAGACTACGTTTGAGGAAGTGTGGGCTGCAGAGCCGGACTATCTGTGGAAGACAAGCGGAAGCAGAGTGCGGCATGACACGAATGTGACCCAATATCTGATGCGCTACTGGCAGTTGGCCAAGAATGAGTTTGCGCCCAATCGTTTTGTCAATCGCAGGTGCTTTTCGATAGGTGACAAAGAAATAGAAGACATCGTCGAGTGCGTCAGCCGTCAGACGGCCGACATTGTCTGTCTGAATGATTCGGAGGATGCCGTGATAACGGATGCCGCTCTTCTGAAAGAGAGAATCAACGGCACGCTTGAACACATCCTGCCGGAGAAAAGCTCGTTTGAGAAAAATGAAGAGTGAATAATATTAAGTGAAGAACGAAGAGTGAAGAGGGAAGAATTTGCTGCCGCCGTTCCAACTATTATTCAATCGCAGTTGGAAAGGCGGCAGCAAATTTTTCCCTCTTCACTCTTCATTCTTCATTTAATCTTACCATTCCGCGATTTCCCGTCCTTTACTGAAATGGAAGAAGTCGGCTATCGTGTCGAAATCGCTGTCCGTGAATTGCTGGTCGGCTGTCTCAAGAAAGCACAATGGTACTTCGCCGATGAATGAGGCCCAGCGGCTGAAGGTGCTGAACGGTCCGATGATGCGGTCGCAGACGGACAGCGTGTAGAGATCGAGAACAGCGGGTGACGGTTCGCCGGAGAAACGGTAGCAGTCGCATCCGGTGAAGATAGCGGTGTCGAACGCCTCGTTGGAACTGATGAAGAACGCCACGCGACGGTCGGAATAGCACTCCTTTACGCGAAGCATGAAGGCGTGATATTGTTCGAGGGAGTAGAAAAAACGACCGTCGTTCCATGTGGCGTAGTCGCCGCGGCGTATGTGCACGCCGACGACAATGTCGGCAGTGGCCTTGATCCTTTTGATTAATGCCTCGGCCTTGTCCGTAATCTCCTGTTTTGGTCTGTATATATGCTTCAGCATCGGTTTTGCTTGGGCTATATAGCGGGTGTCGGTCCGGGTGTGCCACCCCTTGCGGCAACCGAAAAACCGGAAGACACGGTCCATGCGCGGGTTGTGGGTCGCTTTCCATGTGAGCCCCTTATAGTTGTTCCATCCGTTGCCGCGCTCTAAATACCACTTGTGAAAGAGCGGAAAATAGATGAACGGACAGTGGAGCAGGTTCGGGAAATCCTCTATCGTCCAGTCGTAGAAGATGATGACGAGCCGCTTGTGTCTGACGGCACATTCGGATATGGCGGCCACGTAACTCCACAGGCGGTTGCAGGTTTGGCCGGGGGCGTCACAGATGATTCTCATTCTTTTGTCGGTATTATTCGGTTGAGGCTGTTATATAAGGCGGGTTTGCGGGCGACGAAATATTTCATGCCGCGCGTCAGGGCGAACAGGGTCAAAAAGTAGAGCGTCAGGAGCGGCGTGAAGGTGATGACGCCGTAGACAATCAGTCGCGGGAAGCTGTCGACATGGGGTTCGATGACGTAGTGGCTGACGGCTGTTGCGGCGCAGAGGAATATGCCGGCGATGGCGTAGTAGGGCAGCATGCCGCGCCAATAGTCGCCGACGTGATGATGGAGGCCACGGGAAAAGAGGAAATATGGTTTCCAGAACATGGCGATGAAAAAGACGCTGACAATCTTTCCGAGCAGGATGCCGGCTATGCCGAAGAAGGGAGCGAGGGCGAGGGTCACGCAGATGTTGAGGGCGAGCTCGGTCCAAGCGGCCCAGACGTCGGAAAACAGACCGCAGGCGCTGATGTACATCTCCACCACACCGCGCGAAAGAAAGATGAAGAGGTTGAACAAGAGCAGGAAGACGATGGTGTCGCTGAGGCGATATTCGGCTCCGAGCCAGCAGATGATGAAGGGCTGGAGGAACATCAGCAATGGGAATATGACGATGCCGACGATGAGAAAGCGAATGGCCGTCAGTTCCCAAAACACTTTCATGGTGTTTTTGTCGTTGCCCTCGGCGATGAGATTGCCGATGCCGGCGTTCATTCCGTCGGAGAGGATATTGACCAGGTAGTTGATCTTGTTGATGATGATCATGTAGTTGTCGTAGTAGGCAACCATTTTCAATGACACGAAAGCGAAGACAAGTATCTGGTCGCTGCGGTGGAGAATGAAGTTCTTTATCTTCTGAATGAACACCTGACGTGTCTTCCGGAGTATTTCGGGATATTCTTTGAGCAGTCTCTTCCCCTTGTTCATGTCAATCTGAAGCCAGGGATAGAGCTTGTCGATGCGCCGGTTGAACACGATGCAGCCGATGACGGTGAAGACAAGTCCGGTGATAACCCAAAGGTAGACATTCCTGTAATACCATGCCAGCAGTATCTGGACAAGGTTCTGGACGATGGCGATGGTCTGGAAATAGGAATTGACTACGTATTGTTTCTGATTGGCGGAAACCAGCAACTGGCGGTAGTTGATGATGTATCCGGCCATTGATGAGGCGAGGAAAGAGAAGAAAGCGAAGTAGACCATGAACAAGTCTACCGGTTGGCCGCTGAACATGAGCGGGAAGAAAAGGCTGACAACGATGCCTCCGACGCCGATGAGCAGTCCGATGGTGCGATATAGATAGGCGAGGACGGACATGACGTCGTTAATCCGGTCCCGGTCGTCCACTTGCAAAGGCTTATATAAGAAATATGTGATGCTGGTTCCGATGCCTAACTCGGCCACGTTGAGGAAGCTGAGAATATTGCTCAATGCGCCGGTCAGTCCGATGAATTCGGCTCCGAGGCAATCGAGAAAAATCTTGCGGGAGAAGAACGCGAGAAAGAGGGAGAGGACGTAGAAGAACATCCCCACCTTGATATTCATTATGCTTCTATGTATTCGTTCGCTCACAGTGTCGTATGTTTATGTGAATTGTGACAGCGCATTGAAGAAATCAGCGGCAAATCTTTCTTTTGTGAACATGACTGAGCGGGAGAGTGATGCCGCTCCCATCTTTTTCCTCAAGTCCGGGTTTTCATATATCGTGCTTATGGCATCGGCCAGTCTTGCTGTAAAATCGTCACCAGTCGGCACGACGATGGCATTGTCGCGGCCGACTTCCTCCGGTATGCCTCCGCGGTCAGTCGTTATGACGGGCAGTCCGGCTGCCTGCGCTTCAAGTACCGTTGTTGGAAACGGGTCGTCCCAAATGGATGGGATGATGGCGGCGTCGGCCATGTGGAGATATTCCGGCATCTTGTCGTAGGGGATGAAGCCGGTGAAGATGATGCGGTCCCGGATGACGGCAGACTTGGCTTTCAGTTGTCCGATGAAGTCGTCAGCGGTGTCTGACACGTTGCCGAAGAAGCTGTTTCCGATGATGACAAGTTTTATTTTGGTGTTGTCTTTCAGCTTCAGCATGGCGTCGATAAGCTCGCTCACTCCTTTGTCGCGGTTGATCCTTCCGCTGAAGACGAGCAGAAAGTCATCCTCCGCAATGCCGAGTTCATCCCGTTTGCTCCGAATGTTGGTGTCGGGGGAAAATGCTCTGACGTCGATACCGTTGCGGACCGTTGTTATCTTGTCGCCCGCGGAGCTTATCGTCCGCACTCTGTTGTTGATAAAGTCGGAGACGCAGATGACGCCCGACAGCAGATTGTGGATGTCAACAGCCCGTTTGGTCGTGCTGTTGAGATGGTCGTTGTGGAGGTGGAGTATCATTCTTGCGTCGCTGTTGGCCCGCACTTTCATGGCATATCCGGGACGATTTTCCATTATGATGATGTCATAGCGGTTGCGGCGGATGTTCTTGACGGCGCGGTCGAGATAATACTCTATGTGGTAATTGTAGTATTCGTCTCGGCTGACGGTGTGGAGCAGGCGCTTCCTGATCTTTGCGGCAAGCGTGTTTGTTTTGATGAATTTGTAGTGATTGACGTCGGAACGTAGAGACGGATGACAGAAGGCCTGTTCATGGTATATGCTATATACGGTGATGTCGTGTAGCCGGTGCGCGTCGTTATACTCCAGATAGAAGTCTGTGAGATTTTCGACGGCTCCTCCCTGCACAGCCGGGACGGGCAGTATTCCCGATGTCAGTATGGCTATTCTCATCTGTCGTGCTTGGTGTGAATGAAGTTTTTGTTCTCGCGGTCAATCTTTCGGATGTTTGTGAACATGCGTAGCGTCAGTGTGGAGAAGGCTGCCAACTTGTTGAATATGGTTCGGGTGCGCATCTGCGGCGGGATGGCAATGAACAAAGATAGGCACAACGTGATGAACAGTAGCCACCATTTGGCGCTCCATACTGGTGCTATGATGAGCATGAGTATGGCAAAGACGAATGTCGTAACGATGAGAATGGAGCGTGGCATAAGCATCTGCTGTATGGTCTTGTCGATGAAATTGATGTTCCCATGAATGATGGCGGAGGGGAGGAGGGGAAGCATGGAGCAGAGACTGTTGATCTGAGCCGACATCCAGCGCTGGCGTTGGCGCTGGAAATTGTCTTTATTGCTCACCTTCTCATCACGTACATGGATGTGTTCTTCGTATTTGATGAAGATCCTTTGGTACATTAGCAATGCCTCCAGTTCGCGGTCCTCGCCGGCGGTGGTCAGATGGCGGACATTGTCACGGAACCAGTCGTAATCGAAGCACATGCCTGAACCGATGAGTGCGGATGACAGTCCGATGCGGTTGTGGGCTTTGCGGAACAGGCTGTTGTTGATTTCTTCACTTATGCCGTCGAGCAGGGCCACATCGTTGTCGGAGTTTTTGGCACACCGGTGACACTGTATGGCTCTGTATCCTCGGCTGCATGACAAGCTGAGTTGACTCAGAAAGTCAGGGCCGACGATGTTGTCCGCATCGAGAATAACGACGTTGTCATAGTCTTTGATTGTGCTATTGATGGCGAATTGGAGTGCTTTCGCTTTTGAACTCTTGTCAAAAATGGGTGACAGTAGCTTGATAGGGAGCTTGGCAAGCATTGCGTTCGTTTCCGGTTTCATGTGGTCAGAAACGACAACAATTTCAAAGAGCTCGGCCGGATAGTCTTGTTTGAGGCATGTCGAGACGGACTGGTATATGACGTTGTCCTCTCCGTATGCCGGGAAAATGATGAGAAAGCGGTGCTTGAAGTCCTTTAAGTATGTGCCGTCTGTCCTTTCAGGGCTTTCCTTCCATATCATAATGACGATAGCGAAGAAAAAAACGTATGCCACAGAACCTGCCATGATGAGCCATAGCAGAATGTCTGTGATATGTATGGAGGTCCAAAGCATAGGCGTATCAGTTTATGTTTTCGAACTTCTTTTTACGCCTGATTAGCTTCGTGATGTTGAGGAGTGAGGCAAGTAAGATGAATGGGGCTTTGGCAAAAGACTGTTCCCATTTCTTGTCTACGAGATAGTCTGGTGTGGCAAGAGCGAAAATGAAGATGACGGTGGCAAAGGTTATCCACCATTTAATGGCCAGTGTGAAGTATATGAACGGCAGTATTATGCTCATGACGACAATGATAGCCATCATGATAGTTCGCGGAATAATCATCCATTGGATTAGTTTGTCGATCATGTCATAGCGTTTGCTCAATATCGCGGCCGGCAGATGGTGGATATTGGACATGATGGAGCGTAGCTGTGTGGAGGCCCAGCGTCCGCGTTGCTTGTTGAAATCGGCTGTATGGCGTGTTTTTTCGTCATATACATGAATGTCATCGAAGTAGTCGACATATATCTGTTGTCTCATGAGCAGGGCTTCTATCTCCTTGTCTTCCCATCCGGTCTTAATCTTCTTTATGTTTTCTTTGAACCATCTGAAATCGTATGCGATACCGGAACCGGAGATGGCTGCTGAAAGTCCGAGCGTGATATGTCCGCGGCGGAAGATGGTGTTGTTTATTTCTTCGAATGTGGCATCAAGGCAGGCAATGGCTGTATCACGGTTTTTGGATAGTCTGTGCGCTTGTATGGCTTTTGTCCCGGCTGACTCGAATGCGTCATTCATGTTTTGCAGGAACTCCGGTTCGACGATACTGCCGGCATCGAGTACAATCACAATATCGTAAATCTTGAATTGCGGCAGGTTGTTGATTGCCAGTTGGAGTGACTTCGCTTTAGTGCTGCTTTTGAAGTTAGGCGTCAGCAAAGTTATGGGATATTGTGCCAGATGGAAATTTGTTATTTCTTTCTGGTGGTCAGATATGACAGTTATGTCAAAAAGACGTTGCGGATATGTCTGTCCGAGGATACTCTTGACCGTTTGCTCGATAGTCTCGTCATTCTTGTATGCCGGAATGATGACAACGAATCTGTTTTGCCGTTTTGCAGCGTTCACTTTTGTACGTTGGTTGAATAGTGCCGCTATTGTGAAAACAGTCATGTAGAGTGTCGTCAGGGCTACCCCGGCGAACAGGATTATGTCTATTATGAATATTATAAGCCACCACATACTTTTCTGGTTTTTATCGCTTTAGAAAGTTCGTTAATCCTTTTATTGTGGCTTCGGCCAAATCTCGACGGCCGCGCGCCAGATGGCGGATGATGTCCTTCGGCGCAACAAAGGTGATGATATATATGTAAGCAAAGAACTTCCGAAGGCCCGTGAAATTGCGTTTGATTAGCAAAAGTCTGTTGCGCGTTATGTAGTAGGTGCGTAGCGGACTATTTTGACCGGTAGTCTGGCTCTCTTTGTGATATATTGTGCAAGTCGGTTCGTACCATATTTCATATCCTGCTTTTGTGATGGTCATGGACCAATCCAGCTCTTCATAGTAGAGAAAAAAACATTCCGGCATCATTCCCGCACGCTCAATGACTTCCCTCTTCACCATCATGGCGGCTCCGTGGGCGTATGGAGTGGGGTGGGGTGTGTCATATTGGCCGTGGTCCTCTTCTCCGAATCCGATGGAACGGTTGCGTGTTGTTATTCTAGATAGCGGTGTGTATCCGCAGTATTGTAGAGGATTGTCTCCCCATGCGAAACGTATTTTGGGGCATACGACACCAATCTTTCTGTCTGATTCCAACCTGTTGACCAATGATTGGATATCGAATGATTTGAAGATGGTGTCATTGTTGACGAAAAATAGATATCGGCCGGTTGAGGCTTTGATGCCGAGATTGTTTCCTCCGGCGAAACCGAGATTTTTTTCCGAGCGTATGGTTTTCAGCTGCGGATATTTTTGTGAAATCATTGCGGCTTCGTCTCTCTTTGAGGCATTGTCAACGACAATCACCTCCAATGAAGTGTCATTGAGGGGGATTGTGTCAATCAACGAGCAGGTGTCATCATACCCGTTGTAATTGACAGTAATGATGGATATGTCACAATCTCGATGCACGCTTCTTTTCCAATTTTATCCGCTTCTTTTCTTCTTGTTCCGCAATCAGCGTTTCTTCAAATCTGTTGTAGTCGTCTTCAAACAGTGGTAGCGAATAAGTCAGTGCCATACTGCCGAATAATACTATAATGTTTGGGTATTGTGTCAAAATGTTGTTCGCATATCCTCCGACATTGATGGCTGCGAAGGAACAACAGAATGCCGCTCCGATGCCTTGAAGTGATTTGTTCTTTATTCTAAACAATACGATATAGCATCCTCCGAACAGTGTGGCAATATTAACCAATGCGAATAGATATTCACCTATGATACCTGTGTATTCCCAAAGATAGACGTAAGTAGAGTCAGATGCTGTCTGGGTTACAATTTTGTATTTGTTGTTGCTTGGGATTGCTTCCGGATCGACGGAAATGCCAAGTCCCCACGGCGCATCCTGCATGTATTTTTCCAATGCCTGCTTGTTGATGTCTCGGACGTTGCTTGAGGCATCGTCTTTATCGAATGCACTTCTCATTCGTCGAATCATACTGTTGCTTTGTCCAATGGTCGTGAAAGCAAGGAGAAAGGTGAAACTTGCAACCAATACGGTCACTATGGCTCCTAACTTGATTGATTTTGACAGGATGATATAGAGACATGTGCCGGCGAGAAAACAAAAGATTGCCGTGCGTGTTCCAGAAGAGAACATGCTGTATGTACAACAAGCTCCTGTGATGAAGAAGAGCAGTTTGTGCTTTTTTATTTTACTCGTAGCTCCGACTATGAAAAAAGCGATGGCAGCAGCAGCCATATGGCATCCGAAGTTTGCCGCGTCTGAGAAAAATGAGAAGTATCGGATTGTTCCTCCGATGATGTGAGTTGTTCGACCTCCTCCCATCAGCCATCCGTTTTCGGCGTTGTCAAATCCGAAGGTCTTTTGCCTGAAAGCCCATATTGTGGCGATGATGGACATTATTGCCCATATCTTCAGGAAGAAAAATAGTTTTTGGGGATTGTTGATGACCAGCGAAACGACCATAGCTCCAAAGATTATTTGTAGGCCGAGCAGATAGGTGTTGAGGAACCAGCTGCCGAAATTGAAAGGCAGGTCGCATGTGTTGTTGAGTATTTCCAATACGAGATAACCGACCCAAATGGAGAACATGAAGTACATTGCATTCGCGAGATACTTTCCGTTTCTCTCATTGAGGTTTATCAGTTCGCTGAAGAGTAATAGGAATACCATCGGTTGTGATATTGCCGTTATTGGCAGGGGAATATTGACATATCTGCCTATTCCCATGATGATATAGTTCAGGACGAACAGAGCTCCGAAAGTGAATAATTTATATCGCAGTGTCAGATAGATGGCAATGGGGACGAGTGGTAACATACAGACAATGGCAAGTCCCGGTATGCCCATGCTGTAGAAGAGATACATTGAAAGCGAGAAAAGGAGAAGGAGCGAAATGATCCTTCCCCGATTCTCGGTTTTATATTCTGAAAAACTTTTTGAATAAGAGTTGTTCATCAGATTGTATGACTATTTTCTGTAGCGGTGAGTCCGAGTTGTGAGATGCGGTAAACGAAATTCTTGAATTTCGTATATGGCGGCAACTGTCCTACGAATTCTTCCACTGCATAGCGGCTACCCTCTGTGAGGTACATATAGAGTGAGTTTTTATTTTCAAGTTGTGACTGTATCTCCTTGAGAGCTTTGGCATCGACATCTTTCCACGTGCGGTTGGCTCGGGTAACCATCAGATTGACTGTTCCAAGGTTTAGTAGAGCCGGTACGATGGGATGGTCGTTCAAATTCGGATATTCGATGATTGCAATTTCATCCGGCAATATGTCAGGACAAAGATCTTTGATATCTTTTGCCATAATATATTTACTGTCTTCTGCGAGGAAGTCTTCATCGTATGCTAACCGGCGTACTTGCAGACCAAGCGAGATCCAATAGTTCTCCAACTCCTGTGCCAAGAAACTCTTTCCGTTGGCTGCGTCTGTGGACAAGAGATTGAGTACATTCTGCTGTCCGGTCTTGAAGTGAGGCAACAGCGCCTTGCTCAGTTGTCTGAGAGACATGTCTGCGATGGTCTTGTTGTATCGTCTGTATCTGAGAGAACTGTCTTTCGGATAGCATCCCATAACCGGTATCTTTGTGATACGCTCCGAACGCATGCGGTCACGCAGTGTTCTGTCGAGCAGCTCGATGATGAGGAAGTATAGCGATGTCAGAATGAATGTCAGAATGAAAGCACCGAGCAAGATCATCAGACGATTGGTCGGCTGGGCGTTCATCGGGAACATCGGCGGATTGAGCACACGCAGCGTGGCTGTTGTCATCTGCAAATTGCGCTGACGCAGACGTGCGGCATTGAGGGCCTTCAGCATTTCCATGTAGTTACCCTCGATAAATCCGATGTGGCGGTCCTTTCTGTCAAGTGTTGCTCCGATAGGTGCGTAATAGAGAATCTGGCGGTCAAGTTTCTGGCGCATGATGTCCTGTGCTGTCATTTCAGCCTTTGTCTTTTCCAACAGCAACACTTGGTCCAGCCACTTTGTGAGCAATGAATTGGCTTTGACGCCGGTCTCCGTGCTGTATGTTCCAGCCTCTATGTCGAGAGTCAGGCTTTTCACGTGCTTGGTCGCGTCTTGCAGTTCTCGTTGTGCTTTAGCCAGTTCTTGCTGTGATTCGGCGTTGTTGCCGCCGCCCTCACTGCTCATCAACTGCAGATTGGATATGCGTGACTGTATTCTCGAAATGTCGCGTACCTGATTCGTAAAGTCCTTGTTGGCTCTGATGAGCTTTGCACGGTTTCCGAGCTGTCTTTCCAGATAGTCCATCAGGGCTTTTGTCGTGGTGTAGTTCATCAGCTGGTCATTGTCGGATGTCTGTTGGTTGGCATCAAGAATGGTCAACTGTTTTGTCTGTTCATCATAGTTGATGATTCGTTTTGATATATTATAGCTGATGAGATCATCCTCTGCGTTGCACAGGATGCGGTATAGGCGGGCAACCTCACGTTCGAAGAACTTGATGACATTGTTTGTTTCACCGAAACGTAACTGCTGATACTGGCGTGCAAACACCTCATTGAGGATGTCGAGCGTGTTGTACGCAATACCGGCATCGTTGGCAGAATAGCCTATGTCGATAATATCGCTATGGTTGATTTGCATCACTTTCAGTCTCGACGTTATATTGTTGAGTCCGAAATAGGTGTGATAGTTGAGCAGTCCGAATAGGTAGTTGTCCTGCGATGGTTTTTCGTATGCCTTCAGATTGGCGTATGTCGCTGACTCGCTGTTGCGGTTGATGAGTGCTTTCACGTCAGCCGGCACGGAGTTGTTCAGCTCGCGGAAATGCTGTGCGGAAATGTAGTTGTTGTCCTTGTCCGGGTTTCCGTACATCATGCATCGTGCGAACAGTCTCAGGGCAACTTCATGAATCGTATTGTCGGTGGTGACGATGAGCATGAGGTTGGTGATGTTTGTCTGTGCGTTTCCGCCGGCAACGCCGGTTCCACCTTCTATATTATATCCGGTGATCATACCCGTATAGATGGTGGTATTGGTATTATAGACACGTTCCATGTTTCGCGTGAGGAACCATGCGATGACCAATGCAATCAGTGGGAGGATGACGAGATACCAACGTATGCGGTATAGAAATCTCACCAAATATCTGAATGTATCCATATCTTTTAGGCTTTAATGTTACTTCTTTGTTTCTTTGCTTGCTTTTTCTTGGGCCTCCTTTTCGACTTTTTCCAGTTTGGAGACTCTCTTTTCTTCCTCTTTGGCAGCCTTCTTTATCTTCTTTTCCACGGCTTTGTTTTCACGCGCAATCTCCTTGTCTGTCTTTTCGATGGTGTTGTCAAGCGTGATGTCGGTTGTGGTATTGGTAATGATAGGTGTGTGTGTGAGTATTTCGAGTGTGATGATGTCGGTGGTGATTTCCGTTTGGAGAGCCTGATACTTGTTGACGGCATCCTGCTCGCGCAGTTTTGTGTAGGCAAAATCCTCGATGGACATATTGCCTTGGTGGAAGTCTTCCTGATTGAGCGCACCGGCACCTTGGTATATGGCGGCGTTTTCGCTGGCAGTCTTGAGTGATACCAGGTTGTTTGTGATTTTCACATACAGTGATGCAATCTGGAGTTTCAGCTGGTCGTACGCGATGTCTTTTTTGATCTGTGCCTGGTCGACAGCAAGTTTCTTGCGTTTGACCGAAGCCTTGAGGTCGAGAATATCTTCCAGTGGCACGTTGAGGTTGACACCGACATTCCAGTAGTTCTGTTCCGTACCTTGGAATTGGTATATCATTTGGTTGTATGTGGAGGAGTTGTTTCCCCACATATCCGTTTTTCCATAACTGTAGCTGGCATGTCCGCGTATGTAAGAGAATATGTGTCTCTTTTGTTTTGCCACTTCGGCCTGTGCCATTTCCTGTGCTTTGGCGAGGTCCAAGATTTGTGGATTGGACTTTGCATTCTCAAAGAGCACTGCGAGTGGAGGCAGATGAAACTTTGAGAAGTTGATTGTGCTGGACTCACTTGAGTCGAAGAATCCTGCATTGATACCGCTGTCGTTAAACTGAGCCGATGCTTTCAGTCCGAGTCCGGCTACAAATAGTATAGTGAAAAATCTGAGCCTGTCCATTCTTGTTTCTACTTATAATTATAATAAGATAGTTTGTACCTTTGTTGCCCCGGTGTCAGATGCCGGGATGTAATTGAAAACTTGTTCCGTGTTTCAGACATCATCCTTTTGTATGAATGCCGTCAGTGTCCGGAATATGATTTTCATGTCCAATGCGAAATTATACGTTTGGCCGTAAGTGATGTCAAGCTGTTTGCGTTCTTCGGCTGACATCAGACCGCCTTTGCCCCGTTCTTCCACCTGCCATAGTCCGGTCAGTCCGGCCGGTGCCATGAAGCGGTCGATACATTCGTCTCCCGTCAGCTTTTCTGCCTCGTAGAGTGGGAGAGGTCTGTTGCCAACGATAGACATATCGCCGCGCAGGATGTTGAACAACTGTGGCAGTTCGTCGATGCTGTATTTTCTTATGAATCGTCCCACTTTTGTTATGCGCGGGTCGTTTTCGATTTTGATGAAAGCGTTGTTGATTTCTTCTGTTTTCTGCTTGTTGAAATCACTTTCTGCCACAAGAAAGTCGTCACCGACCAGCATCACCTCTTCGTCGTCGAACATCATTGTCGATTCCGTGCCGGAGTCTTCCATTTGTTTTTCCGCCTCGTTGCCAAGGGGAGACGTGATGACGACCTTCTCGTCTGCGGCGTCATGCTCGGTCGCATACTGGTTGTGTCCTTTGCTCAGTTCCTTCAGTCTCTGACTTGCGTCAGTGTACATGCTGCGGAACTTGAGGAAGTCAAAAATGGTGTAGTTTGTGCCGACGCGTTTGGATTTGAACAATACCGATCCCTTGCTTTCCAGTTTGATGGCGATTGTCGTTATGATGAATACAGGAGACAATATGATGATGGCCATACTGGCAAAAATGATGTCGAACAGTCGTTTCCACAGAGGAATTTTGAATTGGAGTATCCGATATTTCGTGTCGTTGTTGTCGAAGAGCAGGTCTTCGCGGTCGGAGATGAATTGTATCTTCTTGTGGATTTCCGTCACTGACGCCTCTTTGGGGATAGTGTCACTGACACCGCTCTGCTGATATCTGAGCCTGTCCTTGTCTGACAGTTCTCCTGTGAGCAGGATGATGTACGTGTTCTTGCAGTTCTTGTGCAGATAGGTGATAGCCGTAATGTCCTCGTTGAGGATGGTCTGTTCAAAAAACAGGATGAATCTCTCGTCGCCGACATTTTTGGAGGGTGTGCATACATGTTCGGCCTCCTTATAGTTAGCCGCCATGTGCACAAGTTGCCCCGGAATGTATTTGAAGCGTTCTTGTATCTTCGTGTCGTGACCTAAATATACTATACCTATCATAGTGTGTGTCAGTTAGGCAAAATCTTTTTAACTCTGATCTTCAGTTCCATCGGGTTAAACGGCTTGACGATATAGTCTTCCGCTCCGATTTCCAACAGGCGTATGCGCTCGCTGGTGCTGTCCTCGCTGCTGAGCATAATAACGGGGATGTGACGGAACAGCTCGTTCTGCTTTATCCACTCAAGGAAGTCGTCGCCGCGCATTTCCGGCATTCTGATGTCGGAAATGATAAGGTCGGGCGTGTTGCCGGCCTGCAACCATTTGACACCTTGCAGTCCGTCCGGCAGCCACTGCACGTCATAATCGCTCATGAGATAAATGGAAAGGACCTTTGCGATGGTCTCTTTGTCATCAAGGATTAGTATCTTCTTTTTCATTTTGTGGATCTGTTTGTTCTTGTTTTTTTATTCAGTTTGGTTAGTAGATAGCCAATAAGACCACGATTGGCGGTCTGTTCGAGAGGCAAAGGTAATACAAAAAAATAAACAAAGTGCAAAAAAATTAATAAAAATGTAGTAAAAAGGAAAAGAAAAGACCGGAAACGGCAATCCTGTTTGGATAAAAATCGGCCCGACAGTTGCTGTTGTCAGCTTGTCGGGCCGGTTGGATGTGTGTTGCGGTAATGTTCCGGCCGTAGTCCGAAACATTACTAATTGTCGTTTCTTGGGTTTACTTGACCATCACCTTGCGTGTCTTGACAGCGCCGTTGGCATAGATCTCCTTGATGATGTTGATGCCCTTGACTGCCTTGTCGAGCTGTGCGCCGTTGATGCTGTATATCATCGTGCGAACCACTTCGCCGGCAGCCTCTGCGTTGGTGTTCACGTCCTTGATGCCGGTGAGATACTCGTTCGACTTCTCGCCCTGATTCTTCACGTAGATATCAAAGAT
>CABUXJ010000020.1 GCA_902495455.1 uncultured Prevotella sp. | reverse complement strand
CTCGCCCCCACCCGCCTCGTCCGCAACGCGCTCTTCGATCGCATAGCCGAGGCTGAGGCCGACGGCGCCGGCACTGAAGATCTGCGCGAAATTCTCGGCAGGGCAGCGTCTAAACGCGGCATATTCGAAGGTGACACGGAACACGGTGAACTGGAAATCGGGCAGATCGCCTCAGCCGTCGACGGAATAAGACCGGCCGATGAAATCGTCAGCCGGCTGATGGCCGAATACCGCGAAGCCCTGACCGGCCTGACGGGTGCCACTTTCTGAGCGTTCAATCCCCATTATGAGCAATCAGCAACGGACATGACTCAATGCGCTCATGAGGCGGACGGGCGTCGGCAATATCCATAAACGCAATCAGGCCGTGACATCGTGGACAGATGTCACGGCCTGATTGCGTTTATATTTCACTGCGGTTGGTTATTTTCCGTCGCAGTCTTTCTTTCCAAATTCGGGATCAATCTTGAGAAGTGCCGACACGGCGAAGGTCAGGGAACATGTCAGCACGACAATGATGAAGAACATCCGGTAGCCTACCGCCTCCTGAAGCGCACCGGCAAAGAGTCCGGGTATCATCATCGACAGGGCCATCAGGGCCGTGCAAAGGGCGTAATGGGAGGTCTTGTGCTCGCCGCGACTATAATATATAAGGTATAGCATGTAGGCCGAGAAGCCGAAACCATAACCGAATTGTTCGACAAACACGCACACGTTGATAATCATCAGATTGGTCGGCAGGGCGTAACTGAGATACACATAGACAAGGTCGGGCAACGTGATTGCACACACCATCGGCCACAACCAGCGTTTCAAGCCGTCACGACTGGCCGCTATACCGCCGAGTATTCCGCCTGCGGTGAGACCGACGACGCCCACCGTGCCTTGAACGAGGCCGTATTCGGCGGGCGAGAGCCCCAGTCCACCGTTGTGACCGGCATCGATAAGGAACAGAGCCGAAACCTTCGCCAGCAGTCCCTCGGGCATGCGGTAGAACAGCATGAAGCAGATTCCGGCCAGCACTTGCGGCTTACGGAAGAAGGTGACAATGGTGTATTGCAGTTCTCCGACCAATTCGCGTGCCGTCATCGTCACTCTCCTGCGGTCTTCGTCCGGACGTGGCAAAGCCCAGTTGTGATACAACCAAAGGGCTATGAAGAGGCCCGCCATAAAGTAGAACATAAGGCTCCATGAATAGCGGACGTTGCGGGTGACGACCTCGAGATTGCCGGCCAGCATGACGAGAAGGCCTTGTCCGAAGATGGTGGCTATGCGATAGAACGTCGATCGGATGCCGACAAAGAGAGCCTGACGGTGTTGGTCGAGGCCGAGCATGTAGAATCCGTCGGCCGCGATGTCATGTGTAGCGCTCGAAAAGGCCATCAGCCAGAAAAAACCGAGCGTCCCCTGAAGCCAGAACGGACCGGGAATGGTAAACGCCACGCCGCCCAACGCCGCACCGACAAGCAGCTGCATGGCCAATATCCACCAACGCTTGGTCAGCATGATGTCTATGAACGGACTCCAAAAGGGTTTGATGACCCAAGGCAGATAAAGCCAAGAGGTATAGAGAGTGATATCCGTGTTTGACATGCCCAACCGCTTATACATTATCAACGATATTGTCATAACGGCCACGTATGGTATGCCCTCTGCAAAATAGAGTGTGGGCACCCATGCCCACGGATTGCGGTTCTGTTTCATTTTCAATAAACTTTGGTTATTTCGGCACCACTGTAATAGTGAAGCAGGATGCGGTCGTAACTGTAACCGCGTGCACCCATCACCGCCGCTCCAATCTGGCAGAGGCCCACGCCGTGGCCCCATCCGCTGCCGTTGAGCACGAAACGTCCCGGAACGCCATCAGTGATGTCAAGCCGTTCAACCTCAAAATTGCTGCTGTAAAGATGGCTTTCGCTCAGCGTACGGCGTATTTCGAGTTCCTTTCCGATGGTGAACGTCTTCTTCGTTCCCACTATTTTCAGACGGCTGATGCGTCCGCTACGTCCGCGCTCCAAGGGGATTAGGTTGACTATTGCGCCGAAGTCTTCCTTCATATTGGTGTTGATGAGATTCGCCAACTGCTCCTGAGTATATTCCACACGCCACCGATAGAAGTCAGGCGTCTCGCAGTCGTAGTCGTTGAGTACCTGAGAGAGTATCGCCGGATCTTTTGTGTCGCAGAAGTCGTGGCCCGTCGGGTCGCAGTCGCGGATAGCCGTGAGATAGGGTTTGGGCGTATCCTCCCAACAATACTGAAACTCTTCCGTCACACCGCCGCAGCATTTGCTGAACCGCGCGTCGCATATCTCCTCACCGTAAGTCAATATCTGCCCGCGGGTGGCACGCACGGCCTCCACCACCGCAATGTTGCTGGCGCGCGTTATGCCTTGGTAACGCTGGCAATGGTCATCCGCGCAAACATCAAAAATGGTGTGATCCTCGCGGTCATACCAACGGATCAGTTCGTCGTCCTTCTTTATGAACGAGAAAAAGCTGTCGTTTCCGTCCTTCAGACGACGCCGCTTGTCCATCTGGGCGAGCAACCAGCTGCGCGAAATAACGGCATGGGCTTTGAGCAGTTCCACCGAAGATGTGGCCTTCATCTCACTCGATATCACGCTTGTGAGATAGTCCTCGACGGGCAATTGGTTGATGGCCGTGATTTGGTCGGCCTCCACGACAAGTCGCAACGTACCGCTGAACACCTGTGTCTCCTTGCGCTCCCAATGGAAGTGTACTCCGATGACGACGTCATGGAGCGAGAACGAAGCGTCTACGGACTGCGGAGTGAACGTCAGTTCGCGGTAAAGGCTGCCGTTCCAGAGTATTCCTCCTTCCGAAAACTCCACCGACTGTTCGCCGCTGATGGTCTCTCCCTTGGCCGTATAGGCACCGTTGAGGGCGAAACAGATACGGTTTCCGCTGACGATACCGACGTTGACCTCCGGATTTTTGGGGCAGTCGATGACATGAGTGTGACCTGACGACGACGTGGAAGTACCGGCCGGAGTATGTCTTGATGTCGATGCCGATGCGGCGTTGCGGCCGATACGCTCCATGACAGCGGCAATATCGTCTTCCGGCAGTGACACTTCGCGGAGTATGGCGAGCGCCTTCTCCGGTGTCAGACGGTCATAGTCTTCCTCTCGCGGCGTTATGATGAGTCCCGCCATGTCCAATGCACCCGGACTGATAAGATACTTGTCGTCATCTTCGGCCGTGTAGCACGCAGGGCGGTGCTTGCTCCGCGGCAATACGATGACGACGTAACTGTCGGCCGTGCGCCATGCGACGATGTTCATTCCCGGCTCTGCCTCGTCCTCACCCTGCGGCAGAGCATCATAGACATAGCCGAAAAGACGTTCGCCGGCCTTGCGGGTAGCAGTACGGACGAGCAGCGCGGCACAAGGATAGTCGGCCACATGCCACACGCCGTTGCCATTCCCGTCGTCTTCTACGACAGAAACGAGGTTGCGGCAGAGGCGCTGCCATTCTTTCTGAAGCGGCAGAACGCCCGACGTCCCGGCCTGGAAATGGGCATGGTCGGGAGCAGACGCGCCACACCGAGGACCGTTGTAGAACACCGTCAGGTCCGGATAATCGTCCAGCAGACGGTATATCTCGCCGTAATCGCCACGGATGAGCTGCGGCCGGTGGCCACGGGCGGGAATGGTGAAGTGCATCGGAAGTATGGGGAAGGGATTGACCAGCAGTTCAAAGCGGTCGTCGATGATTTTCTTCTGCTGCGCCGCCGGACGATTGGCTTCGCAGAGGAAACACGGGCGGGCGGCTATCGTACGGCTGTCTATGGACGCTCCGGTGGAGACGATGCGTGCGGGATTGTGCTGCGCGACAAACGTAAACGTGTCTCCAGAAAGTTCCCGCGTGACAGCACTTTGCAGTTCGCGATAGCGCCGGCGGGCGTCCTCCCATGTCTCCAGCTGCCGGTTGAAAAAGCGATGTAGCGATGAGTCGGCCTGAATGTCGGCCTTGCCTTGCAGCATCCGGCGGCGTGCGGAAATCTCCAGCGTGCGCAGCCGGTCCTTATATAGGTTGTTGGCGTTGATGCGGTCGACGCTCAGGGCGGCGTCACTGTTGCCTGACCAGCGGCGGCAGAGATACAGTTCGTCGTAGATTCGGCCGATGCGGTAACGCCGGGAGAATATCAGTCCGAGGGCATAATCCTCCCCGTAGCTCGTGTTGGGCAGCTGTATTTGGCGCAACAGAGGCGTAAAGAAAGCTCGCGGAGCACCAAGTCCGTTGATGCGCAAGGCATTGTTTGGTCCGTTCTCGTCCGTCCATTCACGGTGAGCGATAAGTCCCGGCGGCAGAGTGTTGAGTTCAAAATCGCACATGCGGTAGGAACCGACGACCATTGCAGCTTGCTGACAGCGGAACGCATCGACTATCTTCTGAAGCGTATGCTCCGAACTATACAGGTCGTCACTGTCCAACTGCACGGCAAAACGGCCGCAACGACTGTCACCGACGGCCTCATTCCAACAACCGCCGATGCCGAGATCCGTGCGGGAAGGGATGATGTGGACGAGTCGGGAGGGATTTTCTTCGAGGAGGGAGGAGGGAGGAGGGAGGAGGGAGATTTGTCCTGTCCCATCAGCAACAGAGCTATTCTCACTCCTCACTCCACACTCCTCACTCCTCGAAGAGATATTCTCACTCCTCACTCCACACTCCTCACTCCTCGAAAAAAACTCCTGTATCGCCTCTGTCGTTCCGTCGGTAGAATGGTTATCGACGACGATGACATTGTATGGGAAATCCGTTTTTTGGTTGAGAGCGCTGCCGATGGCGTCGGCAATGGTCTTCACCCGGTTGCGGACAGGGATTATGACCGACGCTTCAACAGGAAAATCCTGCTCTCCGAAGTCCGGGCAAATATAGTCGGAAGTGTCTATCCGCGCCCCAATGGCATCGAGATGGGCGGTCACGGCCTGTTCCATCTCTACCTGTACGTCGCGGTTGGCCGGATTGACATAGTCAAACTGCTTGACTCCGCTGGCCCGGAGGTCGGTCTCCTCTTCGGTATAAAGATATTCGTTAATGTGAAACAACCGGTCCTCACGGCTGAGAAAGAGCCGCAAGTCATACAGTCCGGCGTAGTCGTAGGCTGTCTGCGGAACTTCCGCCGCATAACGGTGGAGCAAATCCGTCCTGACGAGCAACAGCGAGCCAAAGTCGAAATCGTCCCGCACGCTGCCTTCCTGATAGTCTATCACGGGATGGGCCTGCCGCTCCCCCTGACGTATTTCCCAATGGTCACTGTAGACCATGCCTGCTCCGGAGTCCGCTGCAACGCGCAACATCCTCTGCAAAGCACCCATGCCAAGAGTCAGCTCCACAGGACGCGTGAGCAACAGGACATATTCGGCCGTAGCCCGCGCAGCAATCCCGTATATCGTCGCTGACGATGTCATCCGTCCGGTCTCCATCACCGAGCATCCGTCCGGCACACCTCCAGTCGCAGCCTGTCCGCCCGTCATCACCAATGTTATGTCATGCACCGTTCTGCTGTCGCGCAACACCGTGACCAAAGCAGCCATGCTGCCGGGTGCCGCGCACGCCAGAAAACAGTCTATCTTTCCTCTCATCTGTCTTTTATATTATTGTTATGTTTCTCCGTAGGGCGTCCACCACCCCACTCTCTATTATATTAATGTGTAAAGCCACCGTCACCACGTCGGCCCGGCAGTCCTTAATTCCTGCAAAGTTAACTGATTAATCTGACTTTACCCAATTCCTGTTGCAATTTTACTCAATTCTCGCTGCAATTTTACTCAATTCTTTCCGATTAAACAAACAAAACGTCAATAAAATCAAGCTGTTAGGAATTATGTTTGTATTTGTCCGGTAAAAAAAATGGTAGAACTTCATATCTATCACAAATACATCATGCTACATCAGTTTTACAAAAAGGAAGCCCAATCTGTTGTAGGGACATAGTCTTGTCTTTGTCCGCAAGCAAAAGATTGGATGTCAATATGTTATTTGCGGACAAAGACAAGACTATGTCCCTACGGCAGATTGAGCATGCCGTACGGAAATCAGTATTACCGGACAGCAATATATTTATATCAACAGACGTCACCGACAAACAAGAGTAATCATAATCAATTACCACCCCTCCGGCCGAAAAATCACGTCATGGAGACAACGAAAAAGTCCCGAAGCATGATGCTTCGGGACTCGTCTCTTTTTGCTCTCAATGTTGGCGGTGCGTACGGGACTCGAACCCGTGACCCCATGCGTGACAGGCATGTATTCTAACCAACTGAACTAACGCACCTCGCTATGTTTCTTGATTGCGGGTGCAAAGGTAGTTTGTTTTTCCGAAACCGCCAAATCTTTTGGTAATAAATTTGCAGGAAAATGATAAAAAAGACGTTTTTCTGCAAATTTCGAAGTTACCTTGGGGTATACGAAGCTCACGCCTGCAATCTCTTTTTATTACAAAACGACATCTGACGAAACTTCCGAAAAAACGTGTTTCGCTGACCTGGAAGGCCCTCCAGAACTATCCAATAGAACCTTTCGCTCCCCTTTTTTGAGAGTTAGAGGAGGCGTCCGGATGCCATAAGAGCCTCCCGGCTCTCATTTTTCACAAAACTTCACGAGTTTTTGATGTCCGGAAATGGGCAAAAAAGTGACTTTTGTCGAGCAATAGCGGCCCCGTTGGTCAACAACGAGCACGCCGTTGGGTTGCAACGGGGCGCTCGTTGCAATCCAATAGCAACCCCGCGGCAGAGCAAGGAGGGCCCTACGGGGCCCCTCCTCGGCCCTCCCCAAGGGGAGGGAGAACCACTGTCACTCATAAGTGACTGAGTAGCAGTCTTTTGCGAAAGCAGTGGCCTTTTCGCCGAAAAATAGCCATGATTTTCACCTTCGTCAGATTTGAAAATTTGAGGACGCGGCCGCAAAATTTTCAAAAGTCCCCCTGAAAAACAGCGTTAAATTCAGAATTTATTTAACAAGCGTTACAAGAAGGTGCATCTTTCTCATTTTGACAAGCCCTTGCAGCGGGCTTCAGAAACAAGCCGACTGACGGCTTTATAGTAATTTTATGGCCTTTTGTTTGCCGTTACGCAGAATTTAGCTAACTTTGCACTATGTTATTATATTTAATTAATGTATGAAGAATACAATCATTGCCGGCCCGTGCGTAATCGAGTCGGAAGAATTGCTTGACACGGTGGCCCGCGAACTGGTCAGAATAAACCGCCAGACGGGTGCAGACATCATATTCAAAGCCTCTTTTGACAAGGCTAACCGTACATCTATCAGCTCTTTCCGCGGTCCCGGTCTGGAGCGCGGAATGAAAATGCTGGGCGACATAAAGAGCCGCTACGGTCTCCGCATCCTGACCGACATACACGAGAGCTGGCAGGCCGCTCCTGTGGCCGACGTGGCCGACGTGCTCCAGATTCCGGCGTTCCTATGCCGTCAGACGGACCTGCTGGTGGCCGCGGGACGCACGGGACGCACGGTCAACATCAAGAAGGCTCAGTTTCTGAGCGGCCGCGACATGCGGTTTCCGGTCGAAAAGGCCCGTGACGCCGGTGCCAAAGAGGTATGGCTGACGGAACGCGGCAATATCTACGGCTACAACAATCTGGTCGTCGACTTCCGAAACATCCCCGACATGCTCGAAATCGTGCCCACGGTCATCATGGACTGCACCCACAGCGTGCAGCGGCCGGGAGGCGACGGCGGCAAGACGGGAGGTGACAGACGCTTTGTCCCGCAGATGGCAATGGCCGCAAAGGCCTTCGGAGCGACGGGCTATTTCTTTGAGGTCCATCCAGACCCGGACCACGGACTGAGCGACGCGGCCAACATGCTGGAGCTGGCAAAGCTGGAAGGTCTCGTCCGCAAGTTGACGGAATAAGGCGAGACGACGGAAATCCGTCGACGAAACAGATACAGACGCTCCGACAGCCGCCAGAGACAACAGGACGGCGGAGCGGCTACTGACGAGAGAGAACAAAATCAGTCATCCATAAAAGAACAAAAAGCCCCGGCTATTTCCACAGACTGACGTCTCGAAAGCAGTGAGAGGGACTTCATCAACCATGACAACAAGAGAATACGCTATACAATGTATCAAGGACGAGGCAGAAGCACTGCTCGACCTTATCCCCAAAATGGACGAAAATCTTGACCGCGCCGTCGAACTGATGTACAGTTGCCACGGCAAAGTCATCATCACCGGCGTAGGCAAGAGCGGACATATCGGAGCTAAGATAGCCGCCACGCTGTCCAGCACGGGCACGCCCTCGTTTTTCATCAATCCGCTCGACGTCTTCCACGGAGATCTCGGCGTCATGACCCGCGACGATGTCGTGCTGGCCATATCCAACTCGGGCAACACGGACGAGCTGCTGAGATTTATCCCGATGGTGCTCCACATGCAGATACCCATCATCGCCATGAGCGGCAATCCGGACTCGCTGTTGGCCAAATATTCGACGTGCCACCTCAACGTGAGCGTGCGCCGTGAGGCCTGTCCGCTCAATCTCGCCCCGACGAGCAGCACGACGGCCATGCTGGCTATGGGTGACGCGCTGGCCGTGGCACTGATGGAGCGCCGCAACTTCCGCCCGCAGGACTTCGCACAGTTTCATCCCGGCGGCGAACTGGGCAAGCGGTTGCTCACCACGGCACAGGATGTCATGCGCACGGTCGACCTGCCTGTCATCACGCCGGACATGCATCTCGGCGAGGCCATCATACTCGTGAGCAAGGGCAAGCTCGGACTGGGAGTGGCCATCGCCGACGGACGCATCCACGGACTGATAACGGATGGTGACATCCGCCGCGCGATGGAGAAGTGGCAGGCGGAGTTTTTCGACCGCACCGTGGCCGACATAATGACGGAAAACCCCAAGAAAGTGTTGCCACAGACCAAGATTTCGGAGATACAGAAAATCATGAACCGATACAAGATACACTCCGTATTGGTGGCAGACAAGGACGACAGACTGCTCGGAGTCGTCGACCACTACTCCTGTATGATCTGATATAAGACGACACATACTGATATTGACAACACCGTTTTATCCATGAGACAACTCAAGAAAATATTGTGCATCGTTCTCCTCCTGATTCCCCTGACGGTGGCAGCTGTCTATCTTTTCAAGACACTCGATGCAAGCAACGGCCTGAACAGCAGCCAGATAAACTGCATAATGAAAGACTCGCGCGGATATGTCTGGTTCGGAACGCCGGCCGGACTGTACCGCTATGACGGCTATACATTCAAGTACTTCCAGTGTAACTCACAAGACGGTTCGTCGCTGCCCGACAGCTATATCGTGAGTCTGCAGGAGTCACTCGACGGCAACCTGTGGGTCAACACTCTGGCAGGCCTGTGTGTCTATCACCCGCAGACGGAGACGTTCGAACGGGACATGCGCCAGGTGTTCGGAAAAATGGGCATCAACGGCTCCCCTACCGTGGTCTACATCGACAGCCACAAAAATCTATGGGCGGCAATACCCAATAAAGGTGTCATGGCATACAACATGCAGCAACAGCTACTCTATGAGTTCGGATACACCAACGACGCCCACGGCGTGCCGGAAGGCAATATATGCTCCATCAGCGAGTGTCACGACGGAGCCGTGATCGTCTATGACGACGGACGGCTGGTGTGCTGCGACATCATGCACCAGCAGCACACCGTATGGCAGACGGATGTCGTCGCCGCCGCACGACTGCGCAAGACTTCATCACTGAAGGCTTTTGCCGACCAGATGGACAATATCTGGCTCTACGGACAAGGCACACTCATGCTTTATCGGAAGAACGCCGACACGTGGGACCTGACCTTCGGTGACCGTCTCGGCATGACGGGCGTGGCCGAGGACCACGCCGTCAACGGTATGGCAGGAGACAGGAAAGGCAATATATGGATTGGAACAGACATCTTGGGACTGCTGTCCATGAACGTCAATACACACGAGCTGGTCCCCGTACAACCTCGAGGACTGAACGATCTGACACTCCAAAAGGACGACACACGCAACATACAGAGTCTCTACGTGGACGACACGGACCTGCTGTGGGTCGGAACGGAAAAATCGGGAGTGGCCTTCAGCGGGCAGAACATATACAAGTTTGAGTCCGACCTCTGCGGCGACGTGACAGCACTCGCACAAGACGCCTCCGGAAAAATATGGATCGGAACAAGCAGCAACGGCATCATCGGATACGACGGGCCTCTGGCCAGCAAAAAGGTGTCGGCAATGGCTTGCACGGCAGACGGCAGCCTCTGGGTCGGTTCAAAACGCAACGGACTGACAAGGATAAAGGACGGAGCAAGCACGATATACTCCGCAGCCCGCGACAGCATGAGGACAATCATTAACGACCGCATCAACGCCCTCTGCACGGACAAGACCGGAAACCTCTGGATAGCCACATCGGGAGGACTCCAGGTATTCAACCCGAGAATGAACACATTCTCCACATACACAAGGGAGAACGGAAAGCTGAGCACAAACAACATCACCACGCTCTTTTACGGAAAGAACAACAACCTCTTCGTCGGTACGGGAGAGGGCCTGATGATACTCAATCTCTCCACTACGGAGAAGATTATGCTCACCGGCAACTCCACCAACATGAAGACATTCTCCAACAATTACATCACACAGGTAATCGAAGACTCACGCGGACTGCTGTGGATAGGAACACGTGAAGGCATCAACGTGCTCAACATGGAGAACGACAGCCTCAACTATATCACCGAAAAGAACGGATTGACGAACAACTGCATCTGCGGACTGACCGAGGACAAGGACCACAACATCTGGGTCACAACAACCAAAGGCGTGACCCGAGTGGTCGTACAGCGCAACCATGAGAAGGGCAACTTCAACTACGGACTCTACAACTACGACACGTCCGACGGACTGCAAAGCAACGAATTCAACAAAGGCGCTATCCTCACACGACACGACGGCAACATAATGATGGGAGGACTCAACGGTATCAACTGGATGCGCCATCACAACAAGGACGACAAGGAGACCTTGCCGCGCGTGATGCTCACCCAACTGTTCATCGGCAACACCGAAATCATCACCGGACATGAATATGACGGAACAGTGCCGCTGCCACAAGCGCTCAACGAAAGCAACCGCATCGAACTGACAAACAGCCAAAACACTTTCACAATTAAGTTTGCGGCAGGCAACTACAACCAGAGCGAACGACTCCAGTTCATGTTCTGGATGGAAGGACTGGACAACGACTGGCACAACGGAGACGCGCTGTCACACGGCGTAACATTCCGAAATATCAATAGCGGAGACTACAAGCTACACGTGAAAGCCATCAGCGCAGACGGAGCAATCAGCAATCAGGAGCGCGTTCTGGATATAACCATACTCCGCCCGTGGTGGATCTCATGGTGGATGATCATCATTTATGCCGCCATTCTGGCCGTCGCTGTATATCTGTGGACATTCGGTTTCAGACGTGTGTCATACCTCTGGTCTAAAAAGAAAGCTATCCTACGCGAACTGGCACTGCAGCGCGAGGAAATCAAGGCCACCAGCGACGATCTGCGGCAGCCGATGGCGAGAATGACATCTATCATCGGAAACATGGCCGAAAAGGCCAATTCGGTCGAGAGTAAGGAGCAGATTAATTCGTTGCACTTCCAGATGTTGCAGGTCATCACACGCATATCGGAAATGCAAACTACACTGGAGAACCCCGAGACAAAGGCTTCCGCTGCCGCAACCAACAGGATGCAACTCAACGACAACGGCGAGATTGAGCCTGTCAGGACTGATGTCGGATTGCTCACGGCCGAAATCAAAGCCAGTCACGGAGACCCGACAACAAAGCAATATACCGTCGTCTTCATTGACGACAACGAGGAGTTCCTCCGTTTCATCATGGCCCATCTACGCAATGTATATGACATGCACGTCTACAACAACGTCAACAAGGCCATCGAAGACCTTGAAGTGCTCCGCGTTGACATCATCGTCTGCAAACAATACATGACCGGCATGACCGGCAGCGAAATGTGCAACCGTATCAAGATGAACTCCAGAACGGAAAACATCAAGTTTGTCCTCATGACCGACGGCGTGCTGACTTCAGCCGACATGCACGAAATGAACATCACGCTGAGTGCCGACGACTATTTGGCCAAGCCGTTCAACATCCAGGAAGCGACCCTCCGTTTCAACCGATTGCTGGGTCTTGCTCCCGACGAGATACCCGACGGGCTTATCGAAGGCAAGGAGACAAGGCGGCTGGAGTCCATCAACGCCAGCATGACGACGGCTACAATCAACTATGACAACATCCAGGACAACAACGACGGCAATGCCGACGATACTGTCTGCGACAGCGACGACGTGACCATCGGCCGCCCGGAAGAGCCCGGAGCGGCAGCCTCCGCAGATGTCAAAGAAGCTCAAAGCACCCCAAGAAACAACTCATTTGCCCAAGAAGACATGGAGAGTGTCACTGAAGACGGCGCCGAAAAGAACGCCCCACAGAGCACATACGACCTTTACTATGCCGGTGGTATCACAATGGGCGACTATACCATGAGCAACATCATGGACCGGAAACTGATGCAGAACGTCGAACAATACGTCCTGCAGAACATGAGCCACGGCCATATCAGCCTCGAAGAGATGGCTTCGGCTATGGGAATGGGGCGTGTTCCGTTCTTCCGCAAGATAAGAAGCATTACGTCCAAGACTCCTGCCGAACTGGTATTGGAACTTCGTCTGAAGCATGCCTGCACGTTGCTTGCACGCACAGACATCAACATGAGCGAGCTTGCCATCAATCTCGGCTTCACAACTGCCGAGAACTTCACGACAATATTCAAGGAAAAGCAAGGCTTGTCGCCACTGGAATACAGACTAAAATATCGTAAGAAACAGGGATGAGACCATTGATCACCATCGTTTGTCTGCTGCTTTCCATGTCCTACATGAAAGCACAGGCAAACGATTTTAGCATGCAGACAAGCGGTTCTGCAAAACAGACAAGCGATTCCGTCATCGTGAATGTATTGGAAAACAACGGCGTGACATTCACTCACAACAACAGCGTGACGCTGCTCACGACCGGACAGGCCAAATTTGACGACATGTTCGAAGCCATCCGGCAAGCCCGCAGTAGCATCCATCTCGAATATTTCAACTTCCGCAACGACTCCATCGCGTCCTTGCTGTTCGACCTTCTGCGCATGAAGGCGGCCGAAGGCGTGAAGGTGAGAGCCTTGTTTGACGGCTTCGGCAACGACTCCAACAACCAACCGCTGCGCCGCGAGCATGTGGACAGCCTCCGGCGGGACGGCGTTGACATCCACGAGTTCGACCCGATACGCTTCCCCTGGGTCAACCACATCTTCCTGCGGGACCACCGCAAGATTGTCGTCATCGACGGAAGCATAGCCTATACGGGTGGCATGAACGTGGCCGACTACTACATCAAGGGTACCGAACAGGTGGGAGAATGGCACGACATGCACTGCCGCATAGAGGGAGGAGCCGTCAACCAGCTTCAGATGATATTCACGCGGATATGGCAGAAAGTCACCGGCGAGGACATCTGGCGACCGGAATACTTCCGTGCATACACTCCGGAACGCTTCAGCGGCCTCGCTCCCGACACCACGGCGACGGCCGGGCGCAAGATGGTAGGCATCATCAACCGCGAGCCGCGCACGTCGAACAAGATCATCCGGACGTTCTACGAGAACGCCATCAACTGCGCCCAAGACTCCATCAAACTCATCAATCCATACCTGACGCTCAACCGCAAGCTGAAAAAAGCACTGCGCAATGCGGTCAAACGCGGCGTCAAGGTAGAGATAATGGTATCGGCAAAGAGCGACATTCCGCTCACTCCGGACTGCGTTTTCTATAATGTACACAAGCTGATGAAGCGCGGTGTGGACGTGTGGCTTTACCAACCGGGCTTCCACCACACCAAGGTCATCATGGTCGACGGCCGCTTCTGCACCGTCGGCAGCGCCAATCTCAACTCCCGCAGCCTCAGTTGGGACTACGAGGAAAACGCTGTCATCATAGACCCGCACACCACACGCGAGCTCGACAACATCTTCGACAGAGACAAGAAGAAAAGCGTCTACCTCACCGAACAGACCTGGGACGAGTTCCGGACGCCGTGGCAGAAGTTCGTCGGATGGTTTGCCCATCTGTTGGCTCCTGTATTATGACAATGGAAAAAGCAAGCAGACTGGCAACAATTTTTTATAACCTGAACACAGAGACACGGAGACACAGAGGGATAAAATAACTCTGTGTCTCCGTGTCTCTGTGTTCAGGTTATACTATAATGTGGCCATAAACATGTCACAAGGTATCAATAAAGACCTTAGTCCGTCCTCTAAGCTCCCTTCAAAACCTCTTCGCACACGAGATCGAGCATCAGTTCCATCTCCACCGGCGTCACGCCATGTTCGACGATGAACGCCCGTTCGGAGTCCATGATGTCCTCCTCCGCACGTTCACGCACGCCGCTATGCCCCGCGCCAGGATAACGCGCCATGATATAGGCGGCAAATCGTTCCGCCGCGGCACGGTTGCGACCGGCAAACCACTCACAATAGCCGCTGTTCAGGCGGTCGTTCCGGTCCATCACACCGCGCTCCTCGAGCTTCGCGTAGACCTTTCCGGCCTGTTCGAGCTTCCCCGCCCCCATCATCGCACGAGCCATCACGCGGCTCACAGCGACATTGTCAGGATTCTCATAATCCAACCGGTAGAGCACTTTGAGGGCCTCGTCATAATCTCCGAGGTTTGTCAGACACACACAGTAGCTCAGCGCGTGAGTCATCACCTCCGGTGCAGCGGCCATGAGACGGGCGTAGGCGTCGCGTGCCTCGGCATAACGACCGTCATAAAACAGTGCCCGCGCGCGTCCCGTCAAGGCCCGGATGTCCTCCGGTCTCAGCTCCAGCGCGCGTCCGAAACATCCCGACGCCGTCATGCCGGCGAGATGAGAGTGGAGCAGCGTCTCGTCACGATGAGACAAGACATGCCCGCAGAGCATATAATAATGGTAGTCTTTCCCGTTGTCGCCATAGTTGTCGAGCAATTCGGCCGCCTCCCTGTACATCTTGCGCTTCAGCAAGAACGCGCCGATTTCGCCGAAACGCTTCTCCAACGGCGTGCCGCGGAACATGCCGTCGGCAAAGAATATGTATTTTGAGTTCCACTCCTCGTCGTCCCGATAGTCGAACGGATTGCGGAACTGGCGACGCGACGGAAAGAGCCGGAAGAAGCGGTAGATGTCCTGCAGGTATGTACGTCGGATGTAAGCCGGTGTGTGCGTGTCCGCGTCCGGCATCCCGCCAAGCCCGACAGCCTCTCCGTTTTCGATCATGCTGCGCATGCTTTGAGGTATACGGTCTATCACCTGACTGAACGCCAAGACAAAAGAATACTTGTCACTGTTGCAAAACGGCCCGCGCCTCATCATCTCGCCGAGCAGCCCCTTGCCTCCCATACGTTCGTAGATCGGGCTCACAGCCGGGTGCTCGGGATAGAACGGGACAAACCAGTTGCTCATGCTGCTGAAGAACGGAAACCGTTTCATCTGTGAGAAACCGCCGAAATAGATGTCCGAACCGGCCTTCTGCATGTCCACCATCTTTCGGAATCCCTCCTCCACCTTCTCCATGTTGCGCTCCGAAGCCTCGGGATCGAGTATGTCCTGCATGGGGTCCTCGGCCTTTTCCTCTATGCCTGTGGGCGTGATGTGGAGATTGTTGTGCCGGAGCAGGTCGGGCATTATCTCCTTCTGTATCTTCCGCGTGTCGCTCTCGGCCATCACGCAGTAGAGCATCTGTATCTGCAGCTCCGTCAGTTCCGAGCATACCGCCTCGTCCGCGAGCATGTCCCCGACCATCCGTCGCTGCTCGGGGAAGATGGCGTCATGGTCCTCCCGGAGCGAGAGCACCCATCCGACGAGAGCCCGCTGGCGCACATTCTCGTCCGTCGTCTGCCGATAGACCGTGACGAGCAGCCGAAACTTGTTGATGTCAAACATGTTCATCGTGCTCAGCGTCAGTGCCGAGACGATGAGCTGCTGGTCGGTGGTGTCCACCGTCGGCGAGAGCAACATATCCGCGTAGGCGTCGGCCGTGCCTTCGGTCCATTGCGACGAGGTCCAGATGTGGTCAAAGAGGTCGTTCGCCAGACGCTGATGGGCGGCATAGATGTCGCCCGACTTCTGCCGGCGGACGTGCTCCGGCTCCAGTTCGAGCATGGCCACATCGGTCACAAAGCCCTCTAATGCGCCACGCAACACCGTCAGTGACCAGTCGCGCCCGGCCCCGTCGACACGGCGACGCACCGACGCCGTATATGGCGAGTGGGTCATGTCATAACGCACGTAGGCGTCGGCCGTCAGACGATAGACACGCCGACGGAGCGCGTCATATATGTCCGCGAGTTGCGGGTCGCGGTAGCCCGAGGCCCAATAGTCGGCCATACGGTCGTAGTCACTGCGTATCTCGTCCAACCGGCCGGTCAGATTGAGCTCCGGATATTTGGACACGAACGTTCCCAAAAGGTCCATTGCCACGCTCAATCGGCCGTCGTCGAGCCGTCGCAGGATGTCGTCAAGTTCCTTATTTGCCTCCATCGTCATCCGGTGTTATTCTGTCGTCGGCCACCTTCGCTGTCAGCCATGCCTCGGCACGGTCGATGTCCTCCCGGCGTGGCGGCGCCGCGTGGTCGAAACGTATGTCTTTCGGAAGTGCGGCAGCCACCTTTTCGTCGACGCCACACTTCTCCGCAATCAGTCGTCTGTAACTCTTCAGGCCGTGCTTCCTTATCGAGTCACAGGCCATATCGTATGCCTTCATCATCACCTTCACCTGCCTCTGCCGCGCCGTGTCACCCATCGCCGCACTCTTCACGGCCACCGCACCGAGCCTCATCCCCAGCTTCCGCGAGTCCATCAGCACCGGATGCTTCTGCATGCGTGCCGCCGTGGCCTGCGGTTCGGTGAGCAACAGGGCGTCCATCTCGTTGTTCTCCAACATCCTCAACCTCAGGACCATGTCGTTGATCTGTATGCGGAAGACCATCTCCGGCGCCAGCCCGACGCTGTCCACGGCATAGTCGCTCAGCATGTCAGTGGCCGAATAGCGCGTCATGGCCACCATCTTGTCGTTGAGCTGCTTCAGTTCCTTGATACGGGCGTTGCGGTTGGTCAGCAGTTGCCAGTAGGCGCCGGTCGCCGTCAGATACTCCAGCGGCGTGCCGAGGCTGACGAGGCGTTGGCCCCTGACGAGGTCGGTCACGAGTCCTTCGACCCTACCCTTCCGCAGAGCCTCGTCGCAGTCCATCCGTGCCGCATAGCGCTTCAGCCGCACGTCAGCCCCAAGTTTGTCGAACAGGCCGTAATGCTGAGCCACGTAGAGCGGCAGACAGTCGAGTGTCGGCATCACGGCAATCTTCAGCGCGGCCGAGTCCTCCCGCGCCAGACGCTGACGTTCGGCGCGTGTGAGCCGCTTCTGTTCCTCATACGACCGGCCGCAGGCGACGAGCACGACAACCGAGACGAATATCAGGATTATGCGTTTCATGTCTATATATTATATATAATGTACGTACGTAAACTGAAAAAGGGCGCCCAACGTATATGTCATACACACGAGCCGCCCCTTCCTGATTATTAATGTGCGATATTAGCCTTTATCACGTTGCAAAATTAATAAATAATCTGCAATTTCAAAGCGTATTTCCAATAAATACGCCCCGCGGCCGTCTTTTTCTTTTCGGCAAAAGTCACAATAGGATTGCGTATGGACGGTCTTCGGCGTTATTCGTGAAACGACACAACAACCGCATCAGGGCAACACATAAATAAAGATGCGCACAAAGGTATACACATTCCGCAGGCACCCTCCCCTTGGGGAGGGCCGGGAAGGGGCCGGACCCTCGTGGCATGGGCCGCCACTCGTCTCCAAACGAATAAATTTTACATACCCCGCCACTCGGAATTATCCTGACAGACGTCACTCAAAAACAGCCGACGATGAAAAAAAATCGCATTTGAGGTCAAAAAATCCGCATTTTCCGCGGTTTTCGTTAATCACTTGACAATCAACAAGATAGGTCCACGAACGACTTTTCCGGCGTCCCGCACCCCTTGCCGTAAGGCCCTTACGGGGTTGCAACGGGGCCCCCGTTGCATCGCGACGGCGTGCCCGCGGCCGAGCAACGGCGTGCTCGTTGCGACCCCGGGAGGGCCCCGTTGCTCGGCCACGGGATTTTTTCGGTCGCGAAACGAGCGTATCAATGTTAAAAAACGGCGTTTCCGTCACTCCATCGAACCAATTTTGTTGTGTTGCCGAGAGGTCGAAAACTCGGAATTTACTTTACTTACCGGCTTTACGTTTGTCCGCTTTTATGACAGACAGCCCTGCTATATCCCGTATGGTAAGACCCGCATGGAGCAGTCCGCACATGACCGTGACGTGCATGAGTGAACCGTCTGTCAGTGTTGTCGTATGTCAGTGAAGACGAAACGGAAATCCGCCGTTTTCACCCCAAAAGAGCTTCATGAATACCAAAAAGTGTTAAACATTGTCCCAAAGCAGTATTTTTCACGTTCGTTTTTTTTTTTTGATTTTAATTAACTACCTTTGCCGTCGGATAAATAATAATCTACTACAAAAGAAGAATCTATTTACTATCAAATTAAATAACTATCAATCTTATGAAAAAACTACTTACTTTAATGATGCTTTTCTGCTTTGGATTGGGCATAAGTACCAAAGCAGATACTGCAATCTTGTCATTCACTAATATGACACTTGGTTCATCTGGTGACATTCATAGCGATGGCAAAACGTACAATGATCTTCTAAGTGGTAATGAGGCCCAAAACACGGGATTTACACTGCAACTCAAGGCTGATAAAAAATACTATAGTGGAGGAAACAATATATCGGCCACTGTCAATGAAACCAAATACAGCGATGTCCAAACAATCAAACCTTCCAACGGAGCAACAAACGTTCTCACTCTTCCTGACGGAATAACTGCAACTAAAATTACTTTTGTCAGTTATGTGAACTATAATCTCAAAGATAAAGGAAAAGATGGCCGCACTTCATATTGGAAGACTGTCGGCACGCAAACATACACTGCAGAAACTGCCGAAATCATGAACTGCTGGATAAAAGAAACAACAGGCACGAAAAAAACACCCGTATATACAGCAGATTTTGATGTCCGCTCGTTCGACATTTCAGCAGAAGGTTCATTAAACTTCGCTCAAACAGGAGAACAATCTTGCTTCTTCATCATCATCGAATATACAAAGCCGGCTGCTAAAGATGATGCCACACTGAAATCCATTACCGTGGACGGCACCCCACTTGCCGGTTTCGACCCTGAAATAACCGAATACAACGTCGAGCTCCCATACGGAACGACTAAAATTCCGGTCTTTAATTACACCAAAAGCAATGCCAACGCAACGGCTTCAACTTATCAAACAGCCCAGGTTCCCGGGTATGTATCTATCACAGTGACAGCAGAAGACGGAGTGACAAAAAAGAAATACAGGATCAACTTCACCGTTGCTGCAGCAAGCACAAACAACGAGCTTTATCAGGTTGTGTTCTCTAACTCATTCGACGGTTTCATCAAAGTTAAAGTTAATCCGGAAAACGAAAATGAGATTGAAAAAACAGTCAGAGCCTACTATATGGCTGGAACAGAAAAACCGACCGTCAGCACGATAAAGACAACGCACGAGAAAGCAAGTGCCGCTGTCAGCGAAGACGGCAGCAAGATTGTTGTCACAGCCGAGAGCGGAGATGTTGCCGAATATGAGGTAATTGTCGAGGCTGTCGAGCCTTATCAGGGGCTTCAGCTCACATTCGACGGAACTGAAAACTGGATAAAGACAGGATATAGTTATGACGCAAACAAAGGTTGGAGATTTGCAAAAAGTGTAGAAGAAGAGGGCAACAAACGTATCTCACAAGGCAACAACCGTCTATACTTCTTCGTAGACGCATGCACGGACATCACGCTTTATACCGCCACCGGTAGCACATCTAATCGAGCAATAAAGGTCTACCGCAATGGAACAGAGCTGTCTACACCGACCTCATTGCCAAAATATGCCGAGAACGCAAATATCAATATTGCCGGTGATGAGAACGCACCGTGCATGATAGCCGTCATTTCTAATCAGACAGGAGGCGACGGAGGTGTCATGTCAATAACAGTGAACAAGCCCGCACCTGCTGCTGTCACTCTCAACGCCAGCGGCTACTCGACATACAGCAACGCCAATACCGTGACCATCGAGGGCGCTACGGCATACACGGCCAAGGTGGACGAAGCGAACTCCGTACTCCAGTTGACTGAGCTGGGCACGGTCATTCCCGCCGGTCAAGGCGTGCTCCTCAAGGGCGAGGCCGGTGCTACGGTGACATTCACATACGGCGGTGACGCTCCTGCGATAGAGACAAACGACTTCAAGGCAGCGCTGCTCACGGATGAACCGGTCGCAGGCAACGTGTTCGTTCTCAAAGCCAATAAGTTCGTGAAGTATACAGGCACCAAGCTGACCAAGAACAAGGCTTACATCCTCATGAGCGACGAGTTCGGCACAGGCAGCAACGCCCGCCCGATGAGCATCGTGTTCGGTGGCGACACCAACGGCATCACGACAGTGAAGAGCACGGTGGAGGCTGATGACGCTCCGACGTTCAACCTTAACGGCCAGCGTGTGGCTGAAGGCACAAAGGGACTGCTGATAAAGAACGGCAAGAAGCTCATCGTGAAATAAGAAGATGTGAACACAATATATTTTTATCAATAACTATCATAAAACTACAAAACGAATGAAAAAGCAATATATAGCTCCGAAAGTGGAGATCGAGACAATAGACACAGAGAACCTCTTGGCCGCCGTTTCAGGCGGAATGGGTATCGACCCCGGTGACTCTTCCGACATAATGGAATCAAAAGGCCACGGCTTAGGCCACAGCTTTGATATCTGGGGACTTGATGACGAAGAAGAAGATTAAAGAAAAAGAAGAACCGTAAAAACAGTTCTTCTAATGTGAGGGGATCGTCCCCCGGGGATGAATCCCCTTTATTATTTTGGTTAGACGGGGAGCATCAGATGTGATATCCGGTGCTCCTCTTTTGTTTTTGTCCCCTCACTCCTTTTGTCCGGCGATGTCCCGGATGACGAGGCCGGCGATGGTCAGGCCGAAGATGGCCGTGATGTGCATGAGCGAGCCGTTGGCGTGGTCGTCGCCGGACGGCAGTTTGTTTTCCAACCGCTCTTCACTATATACACACATGAACTTGCGGGCGGGACGGGTCTTCGCTTTCTTGAACCGTTGGCGCAACGCGCGGGCCAACGGGCAGCCCTCGACACGCCAGAACTCGGCCACACGGACGCGCGTCGGGTCCAGCTTGAGCGCCGCCCCCATCGAAGAGAAGAAGCAGGCCTGAGTCCGGCAGGCGGTCTCGATGAGCGTCATCTTGTCGCGGAGCGAGTCGATGGCGTCGATGATGTAGTCGTATTCGTCCAAACGGAAACTGTCGGCCGTAGCCGCCGTGAAGACCTCACGGCGCGTGTCGATCTCTGCTGCGGGATTGACCGTCAGCAGATGGGCCTTGAGGGCGTCGACCTTGATTTGGCCCACGGTCTCGGTGGTTGCCATGAGCTGGCGGTTGATGTTTGTGACACAGACGACGTCACTGTCCACTATGGTCAGATGGCGCACACCGGAACGCACCAGACTCTCGGCACACCACGACCCGACGCCGCCCACTCCAAAGATGATCACACGCACGCGGTCCATCTCCGCCATCGCCACGTCTCCCAACAGAAGACGCGCGCGGTCAAGCATATCTTTCTCCTTATCCATCTTGTTTGTCATTGTTTTTGCAGCTGCAGCGATAATGCAGACGAGCGCGATGTGAGCTTGCCCACACATTGCCGAGTGCGGCTTTATCGTCTGCAAAGGTACGCATTTTATCTGTTTGTAGGCAATTTATTTTGTATTTAGCCCGATTTGCAGTAAATTTGCAGATTAATAACGATTCGTAAAGACAATGGACAGCAGCAAGAAAGTGCTTCTCGGCATGACTGTCGACGAGATAAAAGAGTCTGTCACCGGCCGTCTCGGCATGCCCGGATTTACGGCGGGACAGATAGCGCGGTGGATATATGTCGGACACGTGAGGTCTATCGACGAGATGACCAATCTGTCGAAAGCCAATCGGGCACGGCTCGCAGAGATGTGCACGGTGGGAGCGATGGAGCCGGCCGACTGTCAGAGATCGGTCGACGGGACAGTCAAATATCTCTTTCCGACGGCCGAAGGCAAGTTTGTCGAGACGGTGTTTATCCCCGACGGCGACCGGGCCACGTTGTGCGTGTCGTCGCAGGTGGGCTGCAAGATGAACTGTCTGTTCTGTCAGACGGGCAAACAGGGGTTTGAGGGCAATCTCACCGCCGCCGACATTCTCAACCAGATATACTCCCTGCCTGAGCGCGAACGGCTGACCAACGTCGTCTTCATGGGCCAGGGCGAACCGATGGACAATCTCGACAATGTCCTCCGGGCCACCGAGGTGCTCACGGCCGACTACGGATACGGGTGGAGCCCGAAGCGCATCACGGTCAGCAGCGTCGGCGTGAAGAACAAGCTGAAACGCTTTCTCGACGAAAGCGACTGCCACATTGCCATCAGCATGCACTCGCCGCTCCACGAGCAGCGCCTCAGTCTGATGCCAGCCGAACGCCAGATGCCGATAAAGGATGTCGTCGACCTGCTCCGGCAGTATGACTTCACGCACCAGCGGCGGGCATCATTCGAGTATATCGTGTTCGACGGACTCAACGACACGATGGCCCACGCACGGGAGATAATCCGGCTGGTGAGTGGACTGGAGTGTCGGGTGAACCTGATCCGCTTCCACGCCATACCCGGTGTGGACCTCCACACGACGGACGACGGCAAGATGGAGGCCATGCGCGACTATCTGACGCAGCACGGCGTCTTCACCACCATACGCGCCAGCCGCGGACAGGACATCTTCGCCGCCTGCGGATTGCTGTCGACAGCTCATAAAAAAGGTATGAGAGAAACTTAATCCTGCAGCCCAAGGCTGCACTATATACATTAATATAATATATTTATGGAAGATAAACTTATTCGCGTGGCCATCACGCACGGAGATACCAACGGCATCGGATACGAAGTAATCCTGAAGACTTTTGAGGAACCGGGGATGCTCGAACTCTGCACTCCCATCATCTACGGTTCGCCCAAAGCGGCCGCTTACCACAGAAAAATGCTCGACCTGCAGACCAACTTCAGCATCATCAACTCCGCTGAAGATGCCAAAGAGGGCCGCGTCAACCTGCTTGCGACATTCGATGAGGAAGTGAAAATCGAGGTCGGACAGCCTTCACCCGAAGCCGGAGAGGCCGCATTGAAGGCACTCGACCGGGCTATGACAGACTTTCGTTCGGGACTGTATGACGTCTTGGTGACGGCACCCATCAACAAGAACAACATCCAGAGCGACCAATTCCACTTCTGCGGGCACACCGAATACATCGAAAACTGCGTCGGCGAAGGCCGGAAGGCGCTGATGATATTGATGAACGGCGACCTGCGTGTGGCCTTGGTGACAACGCACCTGCCCATCAAGGACGTGGCAAAGGCCATCACCAAAGAGGCTGTCGTCGAGAAGACAAAGATATTTCACACCAGTCTGAAGCGCGACCTGCGCATCGCCAACCCACGCATCGCCGTGCTGGCGCTCAACCCGCACGCCGGCGACAACGGTGTGTTGGGAACGGAAGAACGCGATATCATAATCCCGGCGATAGAAGAACTGGAAGCCGCCGGCATACAGGCGTTTGGCCCCTACCCCGCCGATGGTTTCTTCGGCAGCGGCATGTACAGCAAGTTTGACGGTGTGATGGCGATGTATCACGACCAGGGTTTGGCCCCGTTCAAGGCTCTTGCGGTCGAAGACGGTGTCAACTTCACCGCCGGACTGCCCATCGTGCGCACCTCGCCGGACCACGGCACGGCCTACGACATCGCCGGCAAGGGTATCGCCGACGCCAACTCGTTCCGTCAGGCCATCTATGCGGCAATAGACATCTACCGCAATCGCATCAATTACGACGAGCCGTTGGAAAATCCTCTGCCCAAACTTTTCCACGAAAAGCGTGAAGAGGGTGAGAAGACGAGGTTTGCCATTCCCAAGCAGAAGGACCAGGCCAGACGCGAAGGCAAACCCGGACGCGACGAACGCCATGCGAAACCGACAGCTGACAACAACGCCGCAACAACAGACAACGCCGCAGAGACCAACAAGCAGGACACCGAGGAATGAAAAAGAAATATCAGAACGGATTCTTCATATTCGGTATTGCCGTTCTGCTGATAATGATCACGCAGCTCGACTTCGCTCAGGTATGGGCGGGAGTTCAGCGTGCCGGCTATTGGTTTTTGGCCGTAATAGTCCTTTGGTTCTTCCTGTATATGTTCAATACTGCGGCGTGGTATATCATCATACGCAGTCAGGAGGATGACCAAAAGGCGGCAAAAGGCGATAGCGGGAACATCCGTGAGACATCATCGGACGTCCCGGCCAACGGCGACAAACGTCAGACGGTGTCCTACTGGTGGCTTTACAAAATCACGGTAAGCGGTTTTGCACTCAACTATGCCACCCCCGGAGGACTGATGGGAGGCGAGCCCTACCGCATCATGTCCCTCGCTCCGAAAATCGGAACAGAACGTGCGTCGTCGTCGGTCATACTCTACGCCATGACGCACATATTCTCCCACTTCTGGTTTTGGCTCCTCTCCATCGTGCTGTACGTCCTCACGCAAGAGGTCAACATGTTCATGGGAGGTCTGCTTACGGCGGTCGGAGCATTCTGCGTGACGGCAATCTGGTTCTTCATTAAAGGCTACAAGAAAGGCATAACGGTGAGATGTATGAGTTTGGTGAGCCACTTCCCGCTCATCAAACGACGGGCGCAGCACTTCTTCGACAGCCACAGAGAACAGTTGGCCGGCATCGACAGCCAGATGGCGGCACTGCACAATCAGAACCCGCGCACCTTTGTCACAGCCGTCGGCCTTGAGTTGGCATGCCGGATGGTATCCGCTCTTGAGATATTCTTCATCCTTCTGGTCATCATGCCCGAGGCCAACTTTCTCCAGTGCATACTCATTCTCGCTTTCACATCCCTCTTTGCCAACATGCTTTTCTTTCTCCCGCTCCAACTCGGAGGCCGCGAAGGTGGTTTCCTAATGTCGGCAAAAGGCCTTGCCATGACTGCCAGCTCCGGCATTTTCGTGGCCCTGCTCGTTCGTCTGAGGGAGCTGATATGGACCGCCGTCGGTCTCACCCTGATTAAATTTGACCACAAGAAGCATTAGAAACGACAGAAAGGAAAATGCTGTCGCTATCCGACAAGCACACCATAACAAACACGAAAGTCCCGGAATGTCACGATATGGACATTCCGGGACTTTCGTTATAAACCAATACGAAGACGTCGCTGGGCTTGTTTAACGCCACACAGATTTCCCGCTAAGCCCGCAAAAGCCAACGCAGGACGGCATAACCGCCAAAGATCTGTATCACTATGCCGGGCAGACCGAGGCGTACGTCCTGTATCGCAGCGGCGTAGCTGCCGGTCAACGCCAACTCAAACAGCGAACCGACAGTCTGATAAGCGACAACTGCGGCTGCCACGGAAAGCAGCGTTACCGTACCTTGGCGACGTGCAATCAACGCGGCCGAAAGCGCCAGAACGACCGACTTGACCGTGATGGGAAGCAGGGCGTGGGCCGGCGGCATGCCGAACAAAACGTGGTTGACCAACGGTGACAGCAATGCGGTGAGCAATCCGACCTGCCATCCGTACTTACAGGCACCGACAAGGGTGAAGAAGTAGATCGGTAAAAATATCAGTCCGCCTTGCGGAATGGTGTGACACAGCTGCGGCAGGATGATATTTCCGGCGATAAAAAGTGTCGCGATGATGTATGTTCTTACCTCGCGATAAGTCGGTGAGTACAGTCTTACGGTTGTTTCCATTATCTCTTTTGTTTTCTTTTTAAAGTTATTATTCTTTCAAGACAGTGCCGTGGCTATTGAAAAACGACGACGCTATTATTGAAAAACCATGCCGTGGCCATCGCAATACCGCCCGGCCGCCCTGCTGTCTGCATGTATCCACTCAGATGCTGCAACTTGTCGCGGTCCGGCCACGCAAGAAGTCTTCGACCTTCCGCCTTATCACCTCTGGGTCGTGTTCGTCCCGGCTCAGCTTCTCCATCGGACACCAGTCCGTTCCTGCGCGGTTGATGATATGGTCGGCAACGGTCGAATAGCTGACCGGAATGTCATGCTGCTGAAGCAAAGCGACGGCCGGAGCACTGATAAGGTCAGCATAAACACGACTCACACCACCGAGAACCATCAGCGCGGCAGCGGCTTTGCCGACCACCTTGTCTGCGACAAGAGCACCACGGAGCAGCGACGGCTCATTCTTGAGCACGAGAAACAAATCCATGATGCCGCGACGGTGGAATGACCTCACGCTGTCACCATTGGAGATGACGCACGAACACTGTTCGGCATGCAATCTTTCAATCAGTTTTTCCATCATAAATATCGGTCAAACGTATCTTTCTTTTTCCTCAGAAGCATCTTCCGTGCTATTCCTCCAAACCCTGCCGCAGACGTTCCACATACTTGTCTATGATGCGAAGTTCGTGCGGGATGCGTATGTTCTGCGGGCAATGGGGCTCACACTGTCCACATCCGATGCAATGAGCAGCCTGTCGCAGACGCGGCACACTGCGGTCCAAACCGATCAGATAATCCCGGCGGAGACGTCCGTACTCCTCGTCTTTGGCGTTGCGTGGCAGCCGTCCCTCGTTCTTGCACTTGTTGTAGTGGACGAATATGGCAGGTATGTCGACTCCGTATGGACACGGCATACAATACTTACAGTCGTTGCAGGGTATCGTCTCCAACCCTACAATCTTTTCGGCCACGTCATGGAGGAAGTCACTCTCCTCCTTGCTGACAGGCTCCAACGGGCAATAAGACAGCAGATTGTCCTTCAGATGCTCCATATAGGTCATTCCCGACAAGACCGTGAGCACTCCGTCAGGTGTGCCGGCATAGCGGAAAGCCCATGAGGCGACACTCTTTTCCGGACGGCGGCGCTTCATCTCCACCGCCAGATACTGCGGGATGTTGGCCAGACGGCCGCCAAGGAGCGGTTCCATGATGATGGCCGGTATTCCGCGCTTGTGCAGTTCGCCGTAGAGATAGACCGCGTCAGTGTTCCGCGGATTTATCTCGTCAGCATATTCCCAATCCAGATAGTTGAGTTCAATCTGTACGAAGTCCCACTTGTATTTGTCGTGCTGAGACAGCAGATAGTCGAACACGGCGACATCACCATGATATGAGAAACCAAGATTGCGTATCCGGCCGGCCTGTCGCTCCTCTACGAGAAAGTCGAGTATGCCGTTGTCGAGATAGCGGCCGCGAAGTGCGTCCATTCCACCCATGCCGATGCCGTGGAGCAGATAGTAGTCTATATAGTCGACCTGCAACTCCTTGAACGACGTGCGATACATCTTGACGGACTCCTCGTGCGACCATGTCTCCGGACTGAAGTTGGAGAGTTTTGTCGCCACATAATAGCTGTCCCGCTTGTGGCGGCTGAGCGCGATACCCGTCGACCGTTCCGACAAGCCTTTGCAGTAGGCGGGAGACGTGTCGAAGTAGTTGACGCCATGCTCGATGGCGTAGTCGACAAGCCGGTTGACCGTCTCCTGTGCTATCGGGGCCTCGCTCTCGCGTGCGGCGCCGTCGTCGTCGGTAGGCAGGCGCATCATGCCGTAACCCAGGAGAGACACCTTCTCTCCCGTCTTAGGGTTCTTCCGATAGGTCATCTTGCCCATCGGCGGCTCTGTCTGACTGCTGTAATCATCCGCCACTCCGTCCTTGCGGTCGTTCTTGCACCCCGTGAGAGCTGCGGCTGTGGCCATCGTTCCCGCTCCGAAGAGCTGGAGAAACCGACGCCGTGTCATATCTTTATTGTTGCTCATAGACTGTAATGATTGGATTGTTATAACTCTTTGGTCCGTCAAATGGTCCTATGCACCTCATGACCTTCGACGTAAATGGCTGAGAACGGGCGTGCCGGACAGAGATTCTCGCAGGCTCCGCATCCGATGCAACGAGCCTCGTTGATGACCGGGATGCGCGGAGACGTGTCGTCGCCAGCCACCGACGACACCATCTCGATGGCTCCCGTGGGGCAGTGGCGGGCACAGTTGCCGCACGAGACGCCGTCCGTCAGCGGCAGACAGTTCTTCTTCACCCACACGGCATGGCCGATCTGGATGGCCGACTTGTCCTCCTTGGCTATGTGACGGATTGCTCCCGTAGGACAGACTTCCGAGCAAGCCGTACACTCCGGGCGGCAGTAGCCGATCTCGTAGGACATCACCGGTTGCATCAGTTTGGTCAACTCCGTCGACGGACGAAGCACTCCGTTCGGACATTTCGACACACAAAGCTGACATCCGGTGCAACGGGTGGCGAGATTGCGTGCGCTCAGCGAGCCCGGAGGGGTCAGCGGCGTGTGACGTTCGGGCGCCACCTTATCCTCTATTTTGGCCAGTCCGCCGTCCACCTTCTTCTTCTCCTGAGCCATAGCGGCAGTTGTCGCCATCGCCGTAGCGAGCAGAAACGAGCGTTTCGTGAGGTCCGGAGTTGCGGCAGAGACATTGCTTTCGTCTGCCCCACCCTTCGGAGCGGACTTTAGGGCCGGCCGATGACCGTAGGATATGGCTCCGAAACTGCACTTGCCGATACAGTCGCCACACACCACGCAGCGTGTCGGGTCGATGGAGTGCGTCTTGACGTCGATACACGACGCCTTGCAGTAGCGCGCACACGAACCGCAGTTGCGGCAAAGGTTTGTGTCGATGTGCACCTTCAGCCACGACACGCGCGACACAGCGCCGAGCAACGTGCCGACGGGACATATCGTATTGCAATAGGTCCGGCCGCCGCGCCAAGCCAACACACATATTATAATAAAGGTGGCGGCGGCGACAATGAGCGTAGGCAGGCTCTTCACCCACACATCGACCGAATAGAAAGCGTAGCTGTCCACGCGCTCGGCGATTGCTGCCAAGACGTTGTTTCCCATCTGCCAAAGCGGCTGCAGCAGTGTCGCGGCCATACGTCCGTAGGCGCTATACGGTTCGAGCAAGGCCACAAGCGACCCTATGCCGGCCACAAAAGCGGCCACCATCACGCCCAGCACGCTCCACCGCAGCCACGTCTTTGCCCTTGAATAGTTATAGGGACGCTTGCGGCCGTGATTGTGCAGCCAAGCCACGATGTCCTGAAACACACCCAACGGGCATATCACGGAACAGTAGATGCGGCCGAAGGCGAGGGTCAGCAACAGCGGAATGGCCACGATGGCCGTGTTGGTGAGCAGGGCCGGCACCAGCTGAAAGTGCGCCATCCAATGGAGCCAGCGGTGCAAAGTGCCCGTGAAGTCGAGGAAGAGCAACGTGATGCCCGCAAAGAACACCACTGCAAGTACGGTTCTGATCTTTCTTAACATGACTTATCTGTTTGTTGTTTGTTTCTTCTTTCTGCCTGTCATCCTCACTATGACTATGCTCAACTCGTAGAGCAGCCATATCGGCAGCGAGACGACGAACAGCGTAAATATGTCTGTCGTAGGCGTTATGATGGCGGCCACGATGAGTATGGCCACGATGGCATGACGCCGGTAGCGCGCCATCAGCTCTCCATCGACGAGTCCCATGCGGGCCAGCAGCCAACTGACGACGGGCAGTTCAAAGACGACTCCCATCACGAGACACATCGTTATTAGAGTGTCTATGTACGACTGTATCGTGAGCATGTTGTCGACGTCGGGGCTCACCTGATATGTGCCCAGGAAACGGACGGTCAGGGGGAATATCAGGAAATAGTTGAGCAGCGTCCCGGCCATGAACATCACGTAGGAACTCAACGTGACGCGTACGGCATATCGGCGCTCGTCAGCATAGAGGGCCGGCGAGATGAAACCGAACAGCACGTACAGCACGTAGGGCGAGGCCATCAGCAGACCGGCATAGAGAGCTGTCTTCATGTGGATCATGAACTGCTCGGTCAGCCCCGTGTTCATCAGATGGAGCGCAAACGGCTCCGTGCCGAGCAGGCGGTAGGTCACAAAACTGCCCTCACGCGGCGCGAGCACAACGGCAAACAGCGCGTCCTTCATGCAGAAAGCCACTGCCGCCATGACGACCGTGATGACGATGATGCGTATCAGGCAGGCCCTCAGCTCGTCCAGATGGTCCCAGAAAGTGGCCACGCCACCCTCTCCGACGCTCATTCCTTCACCGGTCCGTCGTTACCGGCCTCCTTCTTCTTGTCGTCAGCCGAGGTGTCTTCGCCCAGTCCGCTCATACCGTCCTTAAAGCTTTTGACACCTTTGCCGAGTCCGTTCATCAGTTCTGGTATCTTCTTGCCGCCGAAAAGCAGCAGTATGATAAGCGCGATGACGAGTATCTCTTGTATTCCAAGTCCAAACATAATCTTATTCTCCTTTATTTATATTACGCTGTCAATATTCCACCGTCAGCCGGTTCATCGGTTGCAAAATTAGTGCAAACCGACAGAAACGACATTATCTTTATTACGGATTAAGTTACCAAAATCACATCTATTGCTATCCCGGAAAGTCACACGTATGCCGCCCACTCCGGTCCGCGGGTGCGGACGATGTGGTCCAGCAGTCCCTCACAGGCATCTTCCAGCAGTTCGATGACCAGCTCAAATCCGCGGTCGCCGCCGTAATAAGGGTCCGGCACCTCGGTGTGTCCGTCGTGCCGACGGCAGAAGTCCGTCATCATCCTCACCTTGCGGCGCTGATCGTCCGTACGGGCCAGAGCCATGACGTCATGACGGTTTTCGCTGTCCATCACGACGATGATGTCAAAACTGTCCATATCCTCACGGCATATCTGCCGCGCGCGGCTGCAGAAGTCATATCCGTGGGCTGCCCCGTGGCTGCGCATGCGAAGGTCGGGCAGTTCACCCGCGTGCCACGGGCCGATGCCTGCGGAGTCGATTTCGATGTAGTCGTCCAACATCCGCTCGTGGACCAAGTGGCGCATGATGCCCTCGGCCGCCGGCGAACGGCAGATGTTGCCGAGGCAAATGAACAACACCGACGTTCGCATGTCCTGCTTAATGTTTTCTTCTTTCATATTTGTCCGTATTCAATCACTTTTCAAAGATACATGTTCCGTCCGAAAATCGGACACGAGGATGTATCAAAATGCAAAGGAAGCGACTTGTAGCCATTTTGATACTCCCTCCTACTTTTCCTACTCTTCCTCCTCGGCAGAGAAGTCGGTCCTGTGCTTCTTCGCGTAGCTCAGATCTGTCGCATCGCTGATTTTGACGAGGTCAAACGAGGCCATCGTCTCGCCCGTATCGTAGTTGTCGAAATAGCCGCGGAAATGGGCGCTGCGACCGACACTGTACAACTCATAATCGCGTATGATCACACGATAGCCGTCGTCATATTCAAGATAGATCTTTCCGTCGCGCACGGTCCAGTCGAATCCCACCTGAACGAACGGTTTGTGGCGATCATGCGGATAGTCTGTCTCCAAGCCGTAGCCACCGTGAGCGAAAACGCCTTCCTGCACAAACTGTATTTCGGTATCGTAGTCGTTGTTGTGAAAACGGTCCACATAATAGCTTCCTTGGATAATCCCTTGCCATATTCCGTTCATGTCATACGCCTGGTCGGCGTCATCGTCATCACATGATGTCATTGAGACAGCCGTCGCCATGAGCATCACGACGAATGTCAGATAGTTGCAGAATCGTTTCATATTCTTGTCCGTTATTGCTTATTGTTTTGATATGTATTTGACCTTAAAGTTGTCAACTTCCTGTATTGACAATTGCAAATATACGACAAAAACATAAGACCACACACAAACAGAGTCGCAAAAAACGACATTTTCTTCACCGGATTTAGCACATTGCGATTGCGGCACAAGGCATTTCGGCTAATTCCATACGTGCGTCACACCTCGAGGGTATCGTTTTTTCTTACAAAATCGTGTACGGAAAAATCTCCGTTCAGCGTCGTTCCGAGGCCTTTTCGACAGCCGCGGGGGCCTCCTTGCATCCGTCGGACATGCGGTGACGGACACGATTGGCAGCCGTCGACACCCCGGGAGGGCCTTACGGGACTCAAAAAAACGAAAAAGTTCGCCGTTTTTGCATCGCCGTCCGACCACCAAAAAGCGACCGTTTCCGATCAACGGGGCCCTTATTGGGTTGCAACGGCGTGCCCGTCATGATGCAACGGCGGCCTCCTTGCAACGCAACGGCGGCCCCGTTGCAGAGCCGTAAGGGCCTTACGGGGAGCACGAATCTCCCTTTTTGGAGAAGCCGGGAAGAGCAGCTGAGTATAAGTGCCTATGTATCAGTGTATTGAAAAACACACTGCTTTTTCGTCGAAAAATAGTGACAAAAATAACCTTCGCAGGATTTGAAAATTTGGAGACACGACGGGAAAATTTCAAAAAGTACCCCTAAAAAACGGCCCTAAATTCGGAATTTTTATGACATTACGGCTTTGAGAGTGCAAATACATTTATCAAAACAGACGGCAACCCTGCCTCTACAACGGAGACGGCCACTATTTTACGCTATAACAGGTTCTATTTTGAGCACTTTAATCTTTCAGTCATAGCCGCACGTTTTTTGAACACAGAGACACGGAGACACAGAGTTATATTGTCCTCTGTGTCTCCGTGTCTCTGTGTTCAAAATATAAACTAATTGTTGCAACATACTTATATGCCTTAAGACAAAAGCTGCCTACGTGAGACGTGTCTCCACGACAGCAGACAAGACAGCCCACGCCGGGTTGAGTGCGGCCGTGTCTGACCGCATGAAGCGGGCATTGAGCGGAAAAATGGTCCGAGACATATTGAAGGCGTTTATCTGACGCTCTGTTCTTAAAAACCGTGTTCCCAATAGTCAAAACATCAAAAAAAGCATGCCAAATAGTCGTGATGTCGAATAAATTGTGTAATTTTGTCAGCTAAATGAAGGCATCCGAACTGCAGACCATAAAACAACGGTACAATATCGTGGGCAACTGCGATGCACTGAACCATGTCCTTGACGTCGCTCTCCAAGTGGCGCCGACCGACCTCAGTGTGCTCATCGTGGGTGAGAGCGGCGTGGGAAAAGAGATTATCCCGCGCGTCATTCATGACAATTCGCCACGCCGACGGGAGAAATATTTTGCCATCAACTGCGGTTCCATTCCCGAAGGCACCATCGACAGCGAGTTGTTCGGGCACGTGAAGGGCTCTTTCACGGGAGCCATCAACGACAGTCCCGGCTATTTCGGCGTGGCAAACAAGGGAACACTCTTCCTTGACGAGGTGGGCGAGCTGCCTTTGGCAACACAGGCCCGGCTGCTGCGCGTGCTCGAAACGGGTGAATATATCCCCGTTGGAGCAACGGAAGTGAAACGGACCGACGTGAGGATTGTGGCCGCCACAAATGTCAATATACGCAAGGCCATCAGCGAAAGCCGTTTCCGCGAAGACCTATACTATCGCCTCAACTCCATACCGATACAGATGCCACCGCTACGCGACCGCGGAGATGACATCGTGTTGCTCTTCCGCCTCTTTGCCATGCAGATGGCCGAAAAATACCGGATGGAGAAAGTCGTACTGACGGACGAGGCGAAACAGATCCTCATGAAATACAAATGGCCGGGGAATGTGCGCCAGCTGAAGAACATCACTGAGCAGATATCCATACTCAGCACCGAACGGCAGATTACGCCACAAGTCCTCGCTCACTTCATTCCACAGGATCAGGAGAGCACACAGTTGGCAACGATAAGCAAAGGTAGCGACCACAGCTTTGAGAACGAGCGCGAAATACTATACAAAATTCTGTTTGAACTGCGTGGCAACGTCAACGAATTGCGTCGCAACGTCAACATGCTGAAAAAACAGATTGAAGATGCTCAAGGCAATACGACAATGGCAGGAACAGACAATGGAGTCGGAACTATGCCAACAGCACCGGCCTCCATGCCGACACAACAAATCTACATCTCATCACCACAGCAGAAACAACAGGCCGAAGACGCCATCGCAGAGGAACATGTAGAGCCGGAACGCGAGTCGGAATGTCTCAATCTCAACGACCTGAGCCGCCAAATGCTGGAAAAGGCGCTGGAACGAAACGGCGGAAACAGAAAGAAGGCGGCACAAGAACTTGGCATCTCGGACCGCACGCTCTATCGCAGGATAAAGCAATATGGGTTGGAATGACACCTGCCAACAGACGGCATCATGCTGTACGAACGCCACTTTGGGCGAACAGCAACAGCAACGGAGCACTACACATTATTATATATTAATAAGAGAAGCGACAAATAAGTGGAAAATATGAAAGGAATAATGGGACTTATCAGAAACATCAATCGCAAGACAAGGCAGTCTATGGGCCTACACCGGTGGCTGATGTTCGCCTGTTCGTCTGCCTTCTTGTTGCTTCTGTCGTGCTCGGTGTCCTACAAGTTCAACGGTGCAAGTATCGACTACAGCACGACCAAAACAATCCAGATTGCAGACTTTCCCATACGCTCCAGCTATGTCTGGGGACCAATGGCAAGCATATTCAACAACAAACTGAAGGATATCTATGCCAATCACACCCGTCTCATACAGGTCAAACGCAACGGCGACCTGAAAGTGGAAGGCGAAATAACACGCTACGAACAGCGCAACAAGGCCGTTTCGAGCGAAGGATATTCGGCACAGACGGAACTGTCGATGACGGTCAACGTGAGATTTACGAACAACGCGAAACATACGGAAGACTTTGAGCGTCAGTTTACGGCTTCTGCCACATACGAAACAACAAAGTCGCTCAACTCCGTGCAGGAGGAACTCGTAACTCAGATGGTGGACGAGATAACCGACCAGATATTTAACGCAACCGTAGCCAACTGGTAACAGACACTTATGGAAATAACAGAGCTCATCAATCATCCCGAACAACTCGACAGGGACACCCTGTACGAGCTCCGGTCCATGCTTGCACTGTATCCGTATTTCCAGACAGCGCGGCTACTGATGCTACAAAATCTCTACCTGCTACACGACCCCATGTTCGACGAAGAGTTGCGCCGCGCGTCCATATACATCACTGACAGAAAAGTAATATTCCGCATGGTGGAGGCCGCCCACTACCGACTGGCAACGAAACATCAGACAAGCAAAGAAAAAACATCGACATCGGCCGGCATCGATACCGACCGGACAATATCACTGATAGACACCTTCTTAGACTCCATCCCACAAGAAGAAGATAAGGACAAAAAGAAAAAGCGCAAGCCGTCACCTGCCGATGCAGCAATAGACTATGTAGGATACATGCTGGCAACAGAAAGCGACAACGAACCGTCAGACCAAAATGATGCTCCATTGCTGATCGGACACAACCTCATCGACGACTTCATTGAAAACGACAAGGGCAAGATTGTTTTAAGCGAAAACCCGCTCTTCGTTCCTCAAATCGAAGAAACGGACAAAGAAAACGAGAAAGGTGGAGACGAAAGCTATTTCACGGAAACTTTGGCCCGAATTTACGTAAAACAGGGACGATATTCAAAGGCTTTGGAAATTATTAGGCGATTAAGTTTGAATTATCCAAAAAAAAATGCTTACTTTGCAGACCAAATACGTTTCCTTGAGAAATTGATAATAAATAATAATAAAAAAATAAAGTAAAATGTACACATTATTAGTAATTCTCATCCTATTGGCAGCAGTGCTCATGATTGGCATTGTACTGATACAGGAGTCTAAAGGAGGTGGATTGGCATCCAACTTCGCTTCTTACAACCAGATTGGCGGTGTCCGCAAGACAACCGACGTACTCGAAAAAACAACATGGACACTGGCAGCAGCTATGGTGGTCATCAGCATCATGTGTGCCTACACCGTTCCACAATCATCACAAGACTCCTCTGTAATGGAGAACATCGAAAACCCGACAACCAACCCCAACAACTTGCCGGGATTTGGTGCAAGCCAGACTAAAGAGACAGCTCCTGCCAACGGAGAGGCTAAAGAAGCTGCTCCTGCTGCTGAAGCCCCTGCGACAACAACACCGGCCGCACCGGCAAAATAACATGCCATTAGAATAGAATGTGCAACGAATACGCAGTGAAATAGAAAAAAACAGCAAAAAAGTACGTGATTTGTTTGGTTATTCAAAATAAATCACGTACCTTTGCACTCGCTTTAGAAAAGCAACCAATACAATACGGTGGATGTAGTTCAGTTGGTTAGAGCGTCAGATTGTGGTTCTGAATGTCGTGGGTTCGAGCCCCACCCTCCACCCTTAAAGAGACAGAGAGTAGCACTCTGTCTCTTTTTTATTGTATGCCAAATTACAGTATGACTCCTTGCGAACCTCCGGTTACACACAGGAAACTGAATATAAAAAAAGCGCCGCAAGTCATAAACTTGCAACGCTGCACTAACAATAGTCTGTGGAGCTGGAGGGAGTCGAACCCTCGTCCAAACAGGGAAACCATACGCTTTCTACATGCTTATTCCGGCCTTCGGTTTTCATGCTGCAACAAGACCCGGACCACCAATCGCAGCCTTATCCTCTAAATCTTCATCACGCAGCCGAGGCGCGACGTGACTATTCCCGATTTAACTGCACCGCTTGACCAAAGAACTTCGGAACAACAGCCTTTGAGCGATGTCTCGTCCCTCTACCTTGTAGTGGGATAAAGCCAGAATCTACTGTACTTCGATTAGGCAGCGAGAGCATAGTTGTTTTCGCCAGATAAATTTTTGACCGATGTGATTATGGAGTCAACAGTCGTCACTCCGCATGCTTACATACCATTTCATCCCGCTGTCAAATCCAGTCAACCCCGGTATTGTATGGTCTTCAGACGTTTTCCACCGAAAACTCCGACAAAGATAGACATTTTCCGCCAATCAACAATATTTATTTTAATAAATTGCGTATCTTTGCAATAAATTTGTGAAAATAAAGTTTATAACTAAGGTATAAAGGCCATACAAAAGAAAAAACTACTCAGAAAATTATGAAAAAATATATCTTCTCGGTATTTATACTGTCTATGATGGCAGTTGCCACCCTCGCTCAATCGTCAATGACAGATCAGGCGGTGGCTGAATTTGTCATAAAAGAACATGAAAAGGGAACGTCACAGTCACAGATTGTCACACAATTGATGCAACGGGGCGTGACAATAGAACAGATTCGCCGCGTTAAGGACAAGTATGAAAAAGAAAGAAGCACCCAGAGCCTCGGAGCCAAAAATCTGACGACACCGCCCGGAAGCCAGACCCGCACACGAGTAAACAACGCGAAAAAGAAAGACGAGGGCACAAAAAACATACCACCCTACAGGACAAAAGACAACAGACGTCCTGCCGTTAACGATAATGACAAAGAGAAAGAGCAAAAAGGATTACTAATGGAGAAAGAGTTGAACTCTTTCTTGCCCGATTCTACAGAATTATACAACCAGATGTATCTGGAGGAAATGATGAAGCGCGACCAAAACAAGCGCAAAGTTTTCGGACGCGACATTTTCAACAACGAGAACCTTTCCTTTGAACCGGAAATGAATATTGCCACACCTCAGGATTACCGTTTGGGAGCCGGTGATGCAGTGTTCGTTGACGTATGGGGAGCATCCAACAATACTTACGAGAGTACAGTCTCACCCGACGGTACAATACTGATTGAAGGATTCGGCCCTGTCTCTGTGGGAGGTATGACAGTCAATCAAGCCAACGCCGCACTACGAAAACAACTCGGAGCACGCTATCAAAGTTCACAGATCAGGTTGACTGTCGGACAGACCAAGACTATCAGCGTCAACGTCATGGGAGAAGTGCAAGTGCCCGGAACATATACGCTGTCAGCTTTTGCCACTGTTTTCCACGCTCTTTATATGGCCGGAGGTATCAATGACATAGGTACATTGCGCAACATCAAGGTCTACCGAAATAACCGTTTGGTGACCGTAGTCGACATTTACGACTATATTCTGAACGGCAAACTTACCGGCAATGTCCGACTGACAGACAACGACGTCATTGTCGTCGGGCCATATGACTGCTTGGTCAACATCACCGGTAAAGTAAAACGCCCCATGTTCTATGAAATGAAAAAGAACGAGAGTGTCAGCACATTGCTCAAATATGCCGGAGGTTTCACCGGCGACGCTTACCGGAAGTCGATCAGGCTGATACGCAAAGCCGGAACACAATATTCGGTATATAACGTTGGCGAATTTGACATGAACTCTTTCCATTTGGATGATGAAGACTCACTGAGCGTAGACTCTGTTATCCCCCGTTTTTCAAATATGGTTGAAATCAAAGGTGCAGTGTTCCGCCCAGGGATGTATCAACTTGGTGGAGACATCACGACCGTACGTGCGTTGATAGAAAGCGCCGAAGGTGTGACGGAAGACGCATTTACAGCTCGCGGCGTGATGCATCGCATAAAACCGGATCGCACACTCGAAGTACTGTCTGTCGACATCGCTGGCATCGTAGAAGGACGTTCACCTGACATTCCTTTGAGAAATGAAGACGTGCTGTATATTCCCAGCAAGAAGGAACTTTTGGAAGAACAGACACTGACTATTTATGGAGAAGTGATGTATCCTGGTGAATACAAGTATGCCGACAATGAAACGATAGAAGACCTTATCCTGCAGGCCGGCGGTTTGAACGACGCCGCTTCAATCATGAAAGTTGACGTGGCACGCAGGATTATGAACCCCAGAGCGACCGAATCATCTGACACGATAGCCCGTACATTCTCATTCGCTATCAAAGATGGATTTGTCATCGACGGTCAACCTGGTTTCGTGCTCAACCCTTTTGATGAAATCTATGTCCGCAAAAGTCCGGGATATTCCAAACAACAGAATGTAAAGGTGGAAGGAGAAGTGCTATTCAGCGGAACATATACACTCGAGAAAAAGAGCCAGCGTTTGAGCGACATCATCCGCCAGGCCGGCGGCGTGACCAATATGGCTTATGTACAAGGTGCCCGTCTTGAACGTACAATCACACAGGAAGAGCGTCTGAAGATGAACGACGTCCGCAAGATACTCCTCACACAGAGCGGAGAGAAGGACACGCTTGACGCCAAGAAACTCGACTTCGGTGATACCTATTATGTCGCAATCGAACTTGACAAAGCTTTGGCTAATCCCGGAAGCAACTACGATGTCATTCTGCGTGAAGGCGACCGAATCATCGTTCCTGAATTCTCAAATACCGTCAAAGTCAGCGGCGACGTAATGTCACCCAGCACTGTTACCTACCGCGAGGGGAAAAACGTCAGCTACTACATTGATCAGGCCGGCGGCTGGGGCAACCGTGCGAAAAAGAGCAACACGTTCATTGTCTACATGAACGGTTCTAAGGCACGAGTCGGCTACAAGACCAAGCCTATGCCCGGATGCGAAATCATCGTACCGACAAAACCGGCAACAAAGAAGATGACCACTGCCGAAATCGTAACCATCGGATCCAGCACCGCGTCCATCGCAACCATGCTCATCACGATAGCAAACTTGTTGAAATAAGGAAAGCGTCTTCACGTCTCCCCAAAAAGAGTATAATATATGGTAAACATATCATAATAACTACAATATGAAAGAAGCATTCTTTTTAGGATGCTTCTTTCATAAATCGCTCCGAAACAGATACACTATCATCCCATTTCTTAAACAAGAACATGCATTCTAACAGAGAGAAGCGGATTTTCAAAAATACAGCACTCCTTTATTTCAGAATGGCTTTCACAATGCTATTGGGTATATACACCAGTCGTATAGTACTCCAAGCATTGGGAATATCCGACTATGGATTGTTCAACGTAGTAGGAGGCGTGACAACGATGTTCCTGTTTCTCAACGGTTCGATGAGCGTGGCAACATCACGGTTCATCTCTTACGAAATGGGCCACAACAACAAAGAGCGCCTTGCGGCAACGTATAATCAAGCACGACTGATACACTGGTGCATTGCTGCTGTTGTGTTTTTGCTCATCGAAACCATAGGACTGTGGTTCCTTAACAACAACATGAACATTCCTGATGGGCGTATGGGTGCCGCCAATTGGGTATTGCATACCGTTGCCATTACTTCGGTACTGAACATCATCGCCACTCCTGACTTATCGTTAGTAATATCACATGAGAGAATGAGTTCGTTTGCGTATATCTCCATTTTCGACGCAACCATACGTTTTCTCTTCACCTATTTTCTGCTAAGCTACAACCACGACAGACTGATACTCTACGCCATATTGATGATGCTCATTCAAGTGGCGGACCGACTTTTCTACCTTATTTATTGCCGCCGTAACTTTAAGGAATGTCGCACTCGGATAAAACTGCAACCAGAGATATTCAAATCCATGCTCTCGTTCGCGGGATGGAACATAATAGGTAATTTGGCCCTAATAATCATAGATCAGGGTATAAACATCGTGCTTAACATATTCTATGGAACAGTAGTGAACGCAGCCCGAGGCATTGCCATGCAGATTTCAAATTATTCCAATGCCTTTGTCACGAACGTAAGAATGGCCATAAATCCACAAATAACGAAATCTTATGCCAGCGGTGACATAAATTTCATGGTAAAACTGATAAAATACAGTTCATTGAGTTGCTACTATCTATTGTTGTTGATAGCAGCAGTACTGTATTGGGTGATAGACTATATCTTGAAGATATGGCTGATCGAAGTACCTGAACATACATCCACATTCATCAACCTCACATTGCTTTATCTTATCGTAAATTCATTTGGCAACCCGGTCATAATAGGTATACATTCTACCGGACACATAAGAAAATTCCAAATAGTGGAAGGAAGCATAATGCTACTGACATTACCTTTTGCTTATATACTGCTGAAATGTGACTATCCTCCATACTGCGTCTATGTGGCCCAAATTGCGATAGCCATAGCGACACAGGCCGGACGTCTATACGTGATATTGCCTGAATTGAGAATCAGATTCCGTACTTATTTCACACAGATAATAGTACCGGCAATAAAGGTGGCCGCAACCACGATAGCGGCATCAGTGGCGTTCTCACTGCTCAGACATATAATGAATGAAACGGGATATAACATGGCACAGTGCATGATAACAACGACAGCTTGCCTGCTCTCGATTATGTTCCTCGGATTAGACAAAGACGAGAGGACCTATTTATATAACCTATTGCGCAGACGAATATGACAAAGATAGCCTCATTTGATATTTTCGACACTACACTGATGCGAAAATGCGGAGACGCAGGAAACATATTCCATATTCTTGCATACTCGCTGTTCTCGGACGATGAGCAAATGCAAGATGCGTTCTACACATGGCGAATAAAAGCTGAGCGCAGTTGTATCGGAAAGGGTATCACCAACCCATGCATCGACGACATATACGAGACTTGTCCATTCCCCTCTCCGACCGATATCATGTCAAAAGAGAAAGACATTGAGAGCAAAAATCTGACGGTAAACAAGCATATACTCGACCTAATCGTCAAGAGAAGATCAGAAGGATATACGGTGATGTTCATCAGTGACATGTATTTAGACAGCGAATTTCTCCACAGCATCTTAAAACGCGAAGGATGCATAAACAACGACGAAACGGTCTTCGTTTCATGTGAACATAACGCAAGGAAAGATACGGGGAAGCTGTTTAACATTGTGCGCGAAAGATTTGCACCAGAAGAATGGATCCACTACGGAGACAATATAATCAGCGACTATCACGTAGCAAAAAAGGCGAAAATAAAGGCTGTCCTGTATAAATCGCACCAGACATCGTCGGCGGAATACAACATACGCCGGTTAGGACACAACACAAAAGAAAAATGGAAGTTTGACACCATTGCCGGACTGTTGCACTGTCTGAACACTACGAGTACAGGCATGTCGCCAATACAAAAGATTGCCGTAAACTACGTTGCGCCGGCATACGTTGCCTACGCGACATGGATAATTCGGCAAGCCCGCAGAAGAGGTATCAAACGGTTATACTTTCTGTCGCGCGACAGCTATATACTGAAAGAAATAACGACAAACATGAAAGTTGCAGACATCGAATCGAGATTCATTTTCGTTTCACGCAAGTCGTTGCTACCGGCCTTCCTGCATATATCCGACAAAGAGTCGTTTCTCTCGATACTTGACTGCAACACGGCAAAAGGCAAGGACACCGAATATCTGCTGTCGCTGTTCAACACATCGACAAAAGAGATGAAAGAGGTCTATGGTATTGATATTCCTTCAAAACGCATTAACACGACAAAAGAAGAAAACGACCTTATTGACAAAATCTACGAAACCGACTTCATTAAGGATTTCCGACGCAATACAGTCGACGACTATAATATGGTCATGGACTACTTCCGACAGGAGGGTATGATTGACAATACTAAATCGGCCATGATTGATGTGGGATGGTTCGGCACTACCCGTGCCATGATAAACACACTGCTACGGCATGCCGGCCACACCGATATTCCGTTCTTCTACTATGGCGTGAGAACCGACGTTCTCTCACCAGAATATGGAGACTATTTTTCTTTCACTGGTAGTCCTAATGCCGGGACCATGAATGCTGTGCATCTATTGGAGCAATACTTTTCTGCTGCGCCCTACCCGAGCACGGTAGCATACGTATGCAAGAAAGGCATAATACGTCCGAAATTCAAGACCACATCCAAATCAACAAACAGAATTATAGCTGCCGAAAACGTCAATGGCTGCCAACTGCTGACAAAGGACATACTTTACTTTGACATGCTCACCGACGAACAACTGTTCCTGTTGGCACAAGCCTCATCAGAAACGTTGCTATATGCGAAGGACACGACCATCGACTACTCGCCACTGACGATGGCCGAACCAACTGACGAACTGCCATTCGTGATAAGATACAACGCGAAACAAGCTGTGGCTTATCTGATAAAAGGAGAGATTGTTTCTGCACTCGACAATGTCAGCGCAACAATAACTTTCGGTAAAACACTGCGCCGCCCGCTCATCCTTATGCACAGAATAAGTCATGCAATAAACGTAAGGACATCCAAAATACTTAAGGCAATAAAATAAAACCAACCTTAACAACGTTATAAACATAAAGGGAATACTTATTTAAGACATAATCAGAGAATAAATAATGGAAAACAACAATTCAAAGAAAGAAATAAGCCTGATAAGGATTGTGAAACTGTCGTGGGACAACAGGAAGCTGTTTGTCATCGTTCTGCTGATATCGTTCGTAATATCATGTATAATCGTATTAAGCAGACCACGGTATTACACGTGCGAGGTAAAGCTGGCCCCGGAGTTGGAAATGTCAGGTAGTAGTTCGCTGAGCAGCATCGCATCGTCATTCGGATTCGATTTGGGCAATGCCATTTCACAAGACGCAATTCCACCCACATTATATCCCGACTTGATGGAATCTAATGATTTCATCATAAAGTTGTTTGACATTGATGTTGTCAATAATGACAAGACCATAAGTACCAACTATTACGATTATCTGAAGAATTACCAGAAAGTTCCGTGGTGGAGCTATATCATATCGAGCATAAAAAAATTGTTCCCTACCGACAACGCGGAAGCCGGCGGACCAACCGGCAGTGCTGAAATCAACGCTTTCCAGCTCACAAAGAATCAAACGAACGTTGCTGCCGCCATCAAAGCGAACATCAAGTGTAACGTCGACAAGAAGACCGACGTTATCTCAATTTCAGTTACCGATCAGGACAAACTGATTTGTGCGACAATGGCAGACTCAGTCAGAGTTATCCTGCAAGACTTCATCACAGACTACCGCACCAACAAGGCCCGCAACGACTACCAATTTTACACTGAACTCAACAACAAGGCGAAAAAGGAATATACCGAAGCCCGCCGCAAGTACAGCCGCTTTGCCGATGCCAACACCAATCTGACTCTCGAGACATACAGAGCCGAGCTAAATGAATTGGAAAATGACATGCAAATGAAGTACAACACATATTCGGCACTCAACACGCAGTTGCAAGCGGCCAAGGCGAAAGTACAGGAAAAGACCCCCGCATTCACCACTCTGCAATGTGCCACTGTACCTATTAAACCGGCAGGTCCCAAGCGCATGCTGTTCGTTATCGGCGTATCATTCCTTGCCTTCACATGCACACTGCTGTATGTGCTGAGAAAAGACCTCATGGCCCAACTATAAAAAGAAAGAGAAAAATGATTGTAATACCCTTTCTGTATTTCACATTCATGACATTATTCTGGTGGAAGAAACATCAGGGGGTCGATGTGTGTGTATACATGTCGGGACTTTATGCCATTTCTTCGTTTTTCTCTATAGTCATTGTCTCAGCCGATTTGCTGGGTGAAGGCGGTGTTCTCTTCGACGACAGCGATTTGGAGCTGGGCGTATTCCCCACTCTGCTGTTCTGCACATTCCTCACCCTCTGTTTACTGCCGTTCTCAATGATTTACAGCAAGAAGATAAAACGCATCACGGCAACCAACGGCAGTATTCTCATGGGACTCTCCTTGATTCTCATCGCCGTGGGATTGATAAACCTATATGTCGTGGCTGACTCTACGATGGAGATACTGTCAGGCGACCTCAACACCATCCGCAGTGATCACTACAACGGTATCGTTTCGCCGGCACAGATAAAAGCCGAATCGCTTCCGGCAGTATGCAGATACCTATATGTGCTCAATTATGTCACCATACTGGCACTGCCTCTGTTGTTTTATTATCTCACGCAAAAGAAAACCAACTGGATATTCTGTATATTGCTACTGATAAGTTCACTCAGTTCCCCCATTGCCGCATTTCAGACAGCCGACCGTAACGAGTTTGTCTTTTACGGCATGATGTTCATTTTCTGTTTCATCTTATTCTATAAACAACTCACCAAGAAGGTACGACGTCTTGTTTATATCGGCGGCAGCATTTTCTGCTCCATTTTCTTAGTTTACATCATTGCCGTATCTATGGCCCGTTTTGAGGAACGGGATCAAGGCACATCAGGAAGTGTCATACAATACGCCGGACAAGGTTACCTAAACTTCTGCTATTTTTGGGAGAAAGCCAACTTCGATTTCATTGCTCCCGAACGTGAGTTTCCCATGATTGCGCACACCGTATTCAAGATAGACTCCGACGACTACCGCCGTGGCGTGAGATCGGGCCAACAAGGTTTCTTCATAAGCGTATTTCCTACGTTCATCGGCGAGATAATGCTTGACCTGAGCCCCATAGGCATGGTCTCGTGGGTAATTTATTACTCGTTGATATGTTTTATCTTATTGAGGGCATCCGAACGGGAAGAATACGACATAGAAGAAATAATAATGATATTCACATTGGCGGCTTTACCCACGTTCGGTATATTCTATTACCGATATTTTTATTTCTCCCACAGCCTGATAACAATCACGGCCGCCCTGATATATTTATCATCACGCTTCAAAATATCGTTCTTAAGATGAAGAATATATACACCATCATCGTGACATACAACGCCATGCGCCGCGGTTGGATAGACCGCTGCCTGAGCAGTCTGCGTGAGAGTACGATACCAACAATACCCATTGTTGTGGACAATTGTTCTTCCGACGGCACCCGTGAATACGTTCCACAGCACTACCCTGAAGTCGTTTGGCTTCCGCAAGACAAGAATATGGGCTTCGGACAAGGCAACAATGTCGGGATAAGATACGCCATGACCCATGAAGCCAGCCATGTCCTGCTGCTCAACCAAGACGCAGCGCTGCATGCCGAAGCCATTGAGCACATGCTCAAAGCCGACGATGGCATGTCGCTACTTTCACCGTTACATCTCAACGGCACGGGCACTGCCTTCGACTACAACTTCCGCAAAGACTCGTTTCCGTCAGACGGGAACATAACCGAGGACATTTTTGTACGCGGTGACATGCAAACAGCCTACGAGACAGGAGAGATTTGCGCAGCCTGTTGGCTGTTACCCATTGGAGTAATAGAGAAGATCGGAGGTTTCAATCCTGTTTTCTTCCAATACTGCGAAGACAACAACTACTACGACCGCTTGTTTTACCACGGCATACGTACACTGCTTGTTCCACGTGCCAAGATGTATCACGACAGAGAGTGTCATGGAGACACACAGGCATACAACAACCAACTGCTGCGCCGCCTGCTCACTCTCGCCGTCTACGACATCAACAACACCACCGTAGACTGTATAAAAATGTGTTGTGGCCTGCTCATCTCGTGCTATCGGAACGATTTACCGCACGGTAAATACATACCAGGCAAATTCGTCTGCGAGGCGATACGGCTGATGGCAGACATGAGAAACATACGCGCGTCACGCAAGAAAGAAAAAACTATTAACCCTAACTGGCTGTAACAAATGAAAGTCGTATACATATTAAGTTCCACCGTCACAACCGGAGGCGCATCCAAATCATTCCTAACCATGCTGAGAGGTCTGATGGCAAAAGGAGTACGCCCGACAGTTGTACTTCCAGACAGCGACGGAATATACGGGATGCTGTCTGAAACGGGCATCGAGACCATAGTGATCAACTACCGTCCGTGCACCTTTCCAAACGGCACGAACACCTTGCGCGACTACCTCCTTTACATTCCTCGGATTGTCGGACGCTTGTACCTCAACCGACGGGCCTCAGCACAACTCACCGAAATCCTCAGACGATTGCGCCCAGACATCATTCATACCAATGTCAGCGTCATCAACATAGGTTACAATGCGGCCAAGGCCCTCCATATCCCACATGTTTATCATATACGTGAATATGGTGACAAGGACTTCGGCATACACTACATACCATCACACCGCCGTCTTGAGCGTGAACTCGACCAAGCCGATTCTTACTCCATCTGTATCACCCGGGACATACAGCGTCATCACAAGCAGGATGGGAAACAGACGTCGCGAGTGATATACGATGCCGTCAAGGACAAGCAAGACACCATGCCAACGCAACATGGGAAAGACTATTTCTTCTTTGCCGGACGCATTGAGCCGGCCAAAGGACTTGACATGCTGATTGAGGCATACACTCTCTACGCCCGCCAAACGGCACACGTCATGCCGCTATTCATTGCCGGCGGCAGTCCAAATCCGAAATACGCAGAACGCATGAAGAAAATGGCACAGGACAACGGCATCGACAACCACTTATCATGGCTTGGCGAGAGAAAGGACATCAACAGTCTGATGACTGGTGCTGCAGCCACCATCATCCCATCACGCTTTGAAGGTTTCGGCCGTGTGATGCCGGAAGCGATGTTCAACGGCAGCTTGATTATTGGCCGCAACACCGGCGGAACAAAAGAGCAGATGGACAACGGAGTGAACCTTACCGGTGAAGAGATTGCCCTCAGATTCAATACACCCGACGAACTTGCGTCCCACATGCTCGGCGTTTCCACCAGCTCACAAGACTGTTTTGATTCCTATCGCGACAGAGCTTTCCGCGCCGTAAACACTTTATATACCACCGAGGCCCATGCTAATGGAGTCTACAATCTGTATAAAGAGATACTGCAATGTACAGACTGATAAAAACGACATGCGAGTTTGTCGGCCGGCTATTCTCATTTCTGATACCGGCCAATTTGCCGGAACTATGCAGAGCCGTAACGGCACATATATATACCGGATATCAGCGACACCGCTTTGCCTGTTTTGGCGATGACAGCGTTATAGCCTATAAAGCCACAAATCTGTACGGACTCGATTGTGTGTCGATAGGCAACGGAACACAAATAGGACGAGGCATACAGCTCACCGCATGGAATGAACTGACAGAAACAAAAAACTCGAAAACTGAAATTGTAATAGGCGACAACTGCAACATACGTGACAACTGCCACATCACGGCGGCCGTAAGCATACGCATAGGCAACAATCTGCTCACAGGCACCAATGTGCTCATCACCGACAATTCACACGGAACTACCGACCGTTCCATGACAGACATTCACCCGCAACAGCGGCCGTTGGCATCAAAAGGTCCGGTAGTGATAGGCAACAACGTTTGGTTAGGCAACAACGTTTGCATAATGCCGGGTGTGACCGTAGGCGACGGAGCCATTGTGGGAGCCAACAGCGTGGTGACCCACGACATACCGCCATACTCCGTCGCTGCAGGAATACCGGCCCGCATAATAAAACAAATGTAACAACCAAAAGAGGCAAATGAAACCAAACATAATAGCCTTTTACCTGCCACAATTCCACACTATTCCGGAAAACGACGAATGGTGGGGCAAGGGATTTACCGATTGGGTTAATGTAAAGAATGCCCGCCCGCTTTTCGGTGGACACATGCAACCTCGCATACCGCTCAACACCAATTACTACGACTTGAGCACAGTCGAAGCCATACGGTGGCAGACCAGCCTGGCACGCGAATACGGAGTGGACGGTTTCTGCATATACCACTATTGGTTCAATGGCAAACTGCTGCTCGAGAAACCTGCCGAAATATTGCTTGCCAACAATGATATAGACATCAGCTTTTGTTTCTCATGGGCAAACGAGCCGTGGGCACGCACGTGGGACGGGAAAGCCCACCAAATCCTTATTGCACAAAGCTATGGAGACACAACCGACTGGAAGCGACATTTCGAATACATGTTGCCATTCTTCCGGGATGACAGATATATAAAGATAGATTCTGCACCTGTATTCTTAATCTATAAGACACAGAACATACCATGCGCCGCAGAGATGATGGACTATTGGAACACAATGGCCACCGAAGCCGGCTTCAACGGCATACACTTTGTAGAAACCTTGCGTGACGGCCATACGGACAAACGTAACCTGCCATTCAGATCCAAAGTAGAGTTTGAGCCGGCAAACATTCTCAACAGCATCTCTACCGTGCGACTGTACTGCGACCGACTGCGACGGGCCGTCATTGGCCTGACCAACAAACTGACAGGCCGGGAAATGCTCCGCAACCCGATAATGCACTTCGGGCATATCGCCCACAAGGCTCTTTGTGCCCACGCCCCTGTAGGTACATGGGGAGGCGCATTTGTCGGATGGGACAACACACCGCGCAAGAGACTCAACGGTACCATCATACTGCCGCCCACCAAAGAGGAGTTCAAGGCATATCTGAAAGCCAAGATAGCCAAAACGCGCAATGTATATAAAACCAACTATATATTCATAAATGCCTGGAACGAATGGGCCGAAGGCACCATGCTCGAACCGGAAGAGACGGCAAAATACCAATATCTTGAAGCCATAAAAGAGATAAAAGAAGAGCAACAGCCGTAATGAAACATATATCAATATTCTGCGTAAACTACAACTCGTATGACGTGCTCGGTGCCTACCTGCGCTCCATAAACCAAAGTGCCGGACAGACAGCCGGCAGCGCACTTATCGACGTATTCATAGCCGACAATACGGTGGACGGCATCAAACTCATAGCCACCACAGGATACGACTACGTAAACCGGATAGAAGTATTCGCGTTTCATGAAAACATCGGCTATTTCAAAGCCATCACGCGCATGATGAGGGCCATTGACACAACGCCCTACGACTTTGTCATAGTCAGCAATGTCGACATGACTCTGCGAGCTGACACACTGAGCAGTCTGCTCGCCTCCCGACACCCCGACGCCACCGGATGGATCGCACCGGCCATAATATCCAGTGTCACCGGCAACGACCTCAATCCGCAAGCCACATGCAGATACAGCGCCACCAAACTCAGGATTATGAGATGGTTCTACCGTCTGCCGCCAATATACAATCTGTATGTCAATACATTCCACCGCCTGAAACGAATGAGAACCAACACCCCCGGTGAGGTGTATGCCGGGCATGGTTCTTTTATAATCCTTACCCGCGAATACATAGCGCGATGCGGCATCATCGACTATCCCGTATTCCTTTATTGCGAAGAAATATATATAGCCGAAGAGTGTGCCCGTCACGGACTGAAAGTGATATATGACCCCGAAATATGTGTGGATGACATAGGAAAAGTGTCAACCGGCAAAGCGTCCAAAAACAAGTATTACCGCTGGAACATCGAGGGAATCACATATATATTAAACAAGTATTACTGACGAGAGACATTCACAACAGATATATTTGCTGTCGCCCGTTACAAGCAGTAGATACGGCTGTGCATTTTTGTGACGGCGCGCCCTCGTTTTTATATAAAAAAACGTACAAAATCACCTCTGCAAAAACGTCCATTCACGCGCGGCGTTACCCCTCGTAAGGCCCTTATTGGTCTTCCGAGGGTCAGACTTCACGTCGGGAAAATCACATTTCAAATGCCGTTTTGTTCCCGTAAGGCCCTCCCGGCTCTTCTGTAATGAAGAAATCGGCAGGTTTTTGACTGCTGTTTTTGCCCCGAAAAAGCCTCTTTCTCTTGCCATAAGGCCTCCGTTGGTCTGCAGCGGCATTGCCGTCGCATCGCCGTAAGGGCCCCGTTGCACTGCCGTAAGGGCCCCGCTGCAAGGTCGCGGGGCCCTTACGGCAGCCTCATCCGGTCCTCCCGACGGAGCACGACCGGTGAACCTGTTCGTAAATCACTGAAACATAGACACATGCAAAAACTGCCAAAATAACACCGTAAAATAACCCCGATTTTAATGCCGTCATATTTGCGAAATTTGGGAGCACGGACGAAAAAATTCAGAAAGTGCCTCGTTTTGAAGGCCTAAAACTAAGAAAAATATTGACTTCAGGCTTTTTGTATTAACGTCGCATGTTCATTTGAAAACATCAATAAGGCAAACAGCTGTGATGGTGCGTAAAAATGAGGTTCATCCGACATCTGGAGTGATGAATTACACATCTTTATCTCAGTTTACATCAACACACCAACCTCATTTGGAAGTCTTTACGTGGGCTAATCTCAGTCCCCTCCTTTCGAAGGCTACTCTCTGCACACATCTTTATCCCCGGCTTATACTAACATAGCATGTTCATTTGGACGTCTT
>CABUXJ010000019.1 GCA_902495455.1 uncultured Prevotella sp. | reverse complement strand
TGCGGTCATACAGGCTAAAATAAACCGAAGACCAAGAGAAAAACTACATTTTTCTACACCCGTGAGAGAGTTTTACAAAAACTTTTCGTAATATTGCACTTGCTTGTTGACTCTTTATGGCTCTGAAATTTCTGTCTTTTGGGTCGAAATTTGTGATTTTTGAGCGATTTTTGCAAGTCTCTGTCACTGAGCGAGTTGCGCTCTGATGCTTCGTGACGGCGATTTTGACGGTTTGCCGTAAGGGCCCCGCGACCTCGCAACGGGGCCGCCGTTGCATGACGGCGGGGCTGCCGTTGCGACATGACGACGTGCTCGTTGCGACCCCGTAAGGGCCCCGTTGCTCGGAAACGGGTCGGGAGGCGGATGGGGACGGAGCGGAAATGTCAAGATTGTTGCTTGATTTTGCTTAAATTTCGGAAATCTGAAGTGTTAAATTTTTGATATTATTATGACATAAAGAGCCGCTTCCGACATCTGAAATGCCAAGGAAGCGACTTGTAGGGACATATTCTTGTATTTGTCCACCCATAATGTATTGATATTCAACGTTTGTCTTGCGGACAAATACGAGAATATGTCCCTACAAGCAACATGTAGCCATTTTGATACATCCTCCTCCCGGTTATTGAAATCACCAGTTAGTTGAACATATTACAGGGATATCCCTAATTTTCATATTCATCACTCCAAAAACCGGAATCGCCCTCATTTCATCACACGAGAATCTTCATAGTCATCAATCATCAACTTCCAACAGTCTCTTTGGAGAAGCTGCGGAAGAGACGATAATGGCGGTTTTCAGGCCTCCAAAACCTTATAATGTATGAAATACACTTTTATATCCGGTCCACTCTTTTGACTCTTTCCTAAAATAGTAATGTGTTGACATTCAGTTTATTAGTATTTCTCGATACCTGTATTCGTCCACTTTTTGATATAAAGAACGATTGAAAGCTCATCAAATTATTTATCTTTGCATCACAATCTTTAACACAGTGTCCGGACCGCCCGAAGAATGACAATGAGACATGAACGAGAGAAATGGGAACAGGACGCGATAGACAAACTTGAGAATTTTTACTAACTTATAAAACAATAATTAATTAGCATTATGAAAAGAAGTAGGTATTTACTCATGTTACTGACATTCTTCTTTATGTCGGTGGCAGCCTATGCTCAGAAGCAGACCTATTCCGGTGTGGTGCTCGACTCAAAGAATGAGCCGGTCATCGGAGCGTCTGTCGTTCAGAAGGGAACGTCGGTGGGAACCGTCACAGACTATGACGGCAACTTCAAGCTCTCTGTCGCTCCCGGCACAACCTTAGTTATCTCATACATCGGATGCAAGCCGCAGGAAGTGACCGTGAAAGACAACATGCGCATCGTTCTTGCCGACGACTCACAGGTGCTCAGCGACCTCGTCGTCATCGGCTACGGTGTCCAGAAGAAGAGCGTCGTCACGGCTTCAATCGCCAAGGTGAGCGCTGACGACCTCGCCGGAAAGGCTCCCGTGCGCGTGGACAACGCCCTGAAGGGACTGGCCGCCGGTGTGACGGTGACACAGGGCTCGGGTGCTCCGGGTGCCGGTTCACAGATCCGCGTGCGCGGTATCGGAACCATCCACGACAGCAATCCTCTTTATATAATAGACGGTATGCCCTGCGAGAGCGGCATCGAGAACCTCAACCCCAACGACATCGAGTCCATCGAGGTGCTCAAGGACGCGGCTTCAGGAGCCATCTACGGTGCGCGTGCCGCCAACGGTGTGATTCTCGTCACGACCAAGAGCGGAAAGCTCGGCAGCGTCAAGGTCAACTACAACGCCTCCTTCGGATGGCAGACAAAGTGGCGCAAGCGCGACGTGCTCAACGCCCGCGACTATGCCGTCATGATGAACGAAGGTCTCGTCAACGGCGGTCAGGCTCCGAAGTATGAGAATCCGTATTCTCTCGGCGACGGAACCGACTGGCAGGACGCCATCTTCAACGACAATGCGCCCGTCACCAACCACGAGGTTTCCGTCAGCGGAGCTTCCGAGAAGGTGAGCTACTATCTCTCTCTGGGCTATTACGACCAGGAAGGTATCGTCGGCGGTAACTACGGAAAGTCCAACTACAACCGTCTGACCATGCGCTCGAACACGAAATATACTCTCTTCGACGTGACCAAGGAGCGCGAATGGCTCAACAAGCTCGACATCACGGCCAACCTCTCATATACACGCAGCAAGACGGCCGGCATCGACCCCAACACCCGTTCAAACGGTATCCTCAACTCAGCGCTGACGCTTGCGCCCACGCTGCCCGTGACATACAGCGGTGACGAGATAGCTCCCGTGCTCGAACAGTATCAGAAGTTGGCCAACTATGAGCCGCAGTATGACGCCAACGGCAATCTCTTCATGGTGCCCGGCTCTGACTATGACAACCAGATCAACCCTGTGGCCTATCTCAACACGGCCTGCCTCAATCCCGAGCAGTGGGTTCACAACTATACGGCCAACTTCGCTGCCGACCTGTCCATCGGCTGGGGCGTGAAGTATCGCCTGTCCTACGGTGCCGACGTTGTCTATCGCGGTGTTGACCGTGGCTACACAACACCTTATTATTTAACGGCTTCCTTCAATTGGGGGGGTAAAGACGGTGCAAATTCATGGTCACAGCGCGGAACCGTATGGCAGATTGAGAACGTCCTCTCATGGGCTCGCACGTTCGGTAAGCATGACGTCGGCGTCGTGCTCGGTCAGTCGGCCAAGAAGTCTACGGGCTTCACCGTGTCGGCCAGCAAGAACAATCTCGTTGACTACAACCACCCGTGGGTTGACTACGCCACCGGTAGCGGTGAAGGTGAGATCGGCGCTGGCGCCGGTCCGTGGGAGACGGCAACGCTGGCTTCTCTCTTCGCCCGTGTGTCCTACAACTACGACGAGCGCTACATGCTTCAGGCTACGGTGCGCCGTGACGGTTCGAGCCGCTTCGGAGCGAACAACCACTACGCCACATTCCCCTCGTTCTCTCTCGGATGGAACGTCACCAACGAGTCGTTCATGCAGCCCGTCAAGAAGATCATGAACAACATGAAAGTCCGCTTCAGCTGGGGTAAGAACGGTAACGAGGCCATCGGTAACTTCCGTTATGCTGCCTATACATCGGGAACCGGATCCTATAACGCCGCCTTCGGAAAGGACCCGCAGAAATATATCGGTACACGCGCTGGCGGTCTGGCCAATCCCGACCTGAAGTGGGAGGAGAGCGAGCAGACTGACTTCGGTATCGATTTTGCCTTCCTGAACAACGCGCTGACCTTCTCTGTCGACTACTACGTGAAGAAGACCAACGGCATGTTGATGGACAACCCCATCCCCGACTATGTGTCTAAGGACAAGCCCGTCGCCAACGTGGGCGAGATGAAGAACTCCGGTGTCGAGTTTGAGCTGGGCTACAAGTGGAACGTGGCTGACGCCAAGTTCGCCGTGAAGGCCAACGCCGCCTATCTGAAGAACGAGCTGGTCAACCTCGGCAACACCACCGGAACGATGGAATATGAGAGCCTTATGGGTGTCGGTACGTTTACACGTGCTGAGAACGGTCAGCCCTGGCCCTACTTCTACGGCTACAAGACCAACGGCATTCTCCAGAACGCAGACGAGGCTGCCGCATACAACGCTCTCTACCACACCAACGAGGCCGGCGAGCTCGTCAATCCCTCTGCTCCCGGTGACTTCCGCTTCGTCGATGTCAACGGCGACGGCAAGATTACCGACGACGACAAGACAAAGATCGGTAAGGGTATGCCCGACTGGACTTTCGGTCTCAACTTCAACGCCGAGTGGAAGGGCTTCGACTTCATGATGTTCTGGCAGGGCACGGCCGGCAACGACGTCTTTGACGCAACCATGCGCGTTGACAAGAACAACCAGAACCTGCCGTCATGGATGCTCGGACGCTGGACCGGCGAGGGCACGTCAAACGAAATTCCCCGCTTCGTCTTCGGAAACACGAGCAACCTCGTCTCATCCGACCTCTACGTCAACGACGCCAGCTATCTGCGCCTGAAGAACATCTCGTTGGGCTATACTCTTCCGAAGTCTATCACCCGCAAGTTCTTCGTCGACAATCTCCGCGTCTACGTGATGGCCGAGAACCTCGTGACCTTCACCAAGTATCACGGCTACGACCCCGAAATCTCTTCGGGCGGAACGTCGCTCGGTGTTGACTGGGGTGTTTATCCGCAGGCCCGCACTTGGACCATCGGCTTCAATCTCGGTTTCTGAAAACATTAGTCCTAAACGATAACCAAACAAGCATATACAGATATGAAACAGAATAAGATTTTAACCATCGGCCTGCTTGCCGCCGCCATGACGGTGACCGGATGCTCTGACAGTTTCCTTGAGCAGGAGCCTGAGACAAAGGCCGAGGTCGGTGCCTACTTCTCCACCGAACAGCATATCACGGAGCAGCTCGTGGGAGCCTACGTGCCTCTCCACAGCTACGACTACAACGGAACCATCTTCGGACAGCTCAACTGGAGCGACATGCTCGGCGACGACATGCTCGTGGGAGCTGCCGGCATAACCGACCAGGAGGTCTGGCACAACGCAGCCAGCTACAAGCTGACGGCAGCCCTGACCGTCAGCGGCTATTGGACGGTCAGCTATGACGGCATCAGGGCTTGCAACGAGGTGATTGATGCAGCCGAGACCAGTCTCGCTAATGGCAAAATCTCGGAGAGCTATGCCAAGGCCACCATCGCCGAGGCAAAGGTGCTGCGCGCTTTCTACTATACGGTGGTATGGAAGTGGTACGGAAATATCCCCGTCTTCATGCACCCGCTGACCGCCACCGACCTCATCCCGCAGTCGACGCCCGACGCCGCCTATGAGGCAATCGTCTCCGACCTTCAGTCTGCCATCGACATGAACGTCCTGCCGATGCGCGCTACCGACGAGAACGCCGGCCACGCCACACAGGCAACGGCCTACATGATATTCGCCGAACTGGTGATGTATCAGAACGATGCCAGCCGTTTCCCGGCCGCGCTGAAGTACATGCAGGACATCATCGCCGGCCCGTATGAGCTCAATCCGTCGTACGCCGACCTTTGGAGCCCGGCCGGAGAGTGGTGCGACGAGTCCATCTTCGAGATCAACTACACCGACGGTCCGCTCTGCGTCCGAAGCTATGACAACCTCAACGGCATCGGCGGAACGTTCATGCCCCAGTGTCTCGGTCCTGACGGAGGCGTCGCTTCCGACGGTGACGTGGCCAACAACGGTTGGGGAACGTTCATACCGCGTGCCCACTGCCGCGACTTCTATGCCAATAACGACGTCCGCGGAACGGTGACACTGCTCGACGACGAGCCGCTCAATCCCGCCGGACGCTGGCAGCAGACCGGTCTCTTCCTCAACAAGTATCTGCCCCGCTACTCTCACGTGGCTGGCGGAACGGGCGGAGCCGACCAGTGCCGCTGGAACGACAACTTCCGTATCTACCGCTATGCCGAGACGCTGCTCAACGCAGCCGAGCTGATTGTCCGCACGGGCGGCGACCAGAGCAAGGCTGACGCCTACCTGAAGCAGGTTCGCGACCGCGCCGGTCTCGTTACGGAGGTTGAGGCTACGCTCGACAACATCCTGACCGAGCGCCGCAAGGAATTCCTCGGCGAGGGCAAGCGTTATTGGGATCTTGTCCGCATGGACGAGGTTGCCGGTGTCAGCAACGAGCACAAGGCGTCAAAGGCTCTCGTCGCCGACAAGGAGCCGGTCAACGCCAACGGCGACATGGCACGCCTGAATCCGTGGAAGAAGACGAAGAAGTATGTGCCCATCAGCGACGTCGAACTTGCTGCCGCTCAGGGAACGCTGAAGCAGAACGACGCTTATTTCCAGTAATCATGTATATATATTAATGTAACAGCTATGAACAAGATATTTAAATATATAGGTTGTGCGGCGCTTTGCTCCGCTACTCTCGTGGCCTGTACGCCCGATGAGTTTGACAGCCCCAACGGTGGTGCCCGCCTCAAGGCCGCCGACTATGCCGGCAACGTTGAGATTTCGGTAGACCAGTCGACCAACAACGCCTACTTCACGTTCCGTCCGGCTGCCGGCGTTACGCCGGTGTGGCTCATCGACGGCGTGCAGTATAACAGTGATTTCACCTGCAAGAAGTATCAGCGCAAGGCCGGCAAGTATGACCTCGGCTTCATGGTGAAGAACGCCAACGGCCTTTCCGTGGACACCGTATGGTTTGACTATACGATGGACAAGACCATCATGAACGGCTTCGCCGGATTTGATGTTGATTATGAACACAACCTGTGGAAGACGGCAACGACAAACGGATATTGCAATTATTACAATCCGGACCCGAATTGGGGCAATGAAATTACCGAGGGCTTCTCTGTGACAAAGTCTAAGAACGACTTTATCCTTTCTTTGCCATACGCTTCATATCAGCAGTGGCAGGCCCAGTTCTTCGTTGATACCGACATCAATACGGTGGAGACAAGCACATATGACTTCTCTGTCATCCTCACTTCGACGACAGACCACAACAACGTGACGGTGAAAGTGGCCGAGAAGGATGGCGGCTATATGCCATTCCTCAAGGAGCATGTAACGCTGAAGGCCGGTGAGCCGTTGTGTATCTACGGCAGCGACCTGCCCGGCGCAACGACAGCCAATGGTATCCAGCTCGTGTTCGACTTCGGTGGAAATGCCGATAACACGGAGATAACCATCGAGAACATAGTGTTCAAGGATCATCAGTATGACGACGGAACGGTTGTTCCAGCCGACGATCCAGAGCCTGTTTGGGTTGACGTTAACAGCAGCGATAACCTTTGGAATGTTGCCAATCCGCGTCAGATAGAAGGTTATTATGCTCCGGGATGGGCACAGATCCCCGATCCTTCAGTAGTGGTAAGCGACGGTAAGATTATGATTAAACTGCCTGAGGCAACTTTCGAGCGTTGGCAAGCGCAGGTTCCGTTCCTGCTTGATTTGGCTATCGACGACGTGAACGCAGAATATGACTTCCTCGCTGTCATTGAGTCGAACACTTCTTTCAGACCGATGGTGAAGCTGACAGACGCTACGAACGACAACAACTTCTTCTTCGCAGATGATTCTCAGGCTCTCGTCGAGGGTGGCGAGCTCCGCTTCATTCAGTCGAAAGTGAAGCTGAGCAATCCTTGCGAAGCAATGAAACTGTTCTTTGATTTCGGTGGCAACCCTGCCAATACGGAGATTACCATCAGTAACATCATTCTTCAGAAGCATAAAGAATAGATAGGTTTAGTTATGATAATGAAAGAGGGGAGCAGGGTCTGACAGGCTCCTGCTCCCCTTTCTTATTATTGATGTGTTGATACCGTTTTATTAATGTGTGGATACATGTTCCTTTCAGCGGTACGGGGCGTTTGCTCAACCGCGGCCGGGACATTCTGATAATAATGACTAAGACATCAAAGATGATAAAGAAAGCACAACTGTTTTTGCCGATTCTCCTGATGGCTCTGCTGTCGTGCAGCAGCAGTGACGGCGGCGACGAGCCCGTAGAGACAACTCCGGAGGAAGTGAGGATAAGCGTCGTGCCCGACGAAAGCCACACGGTGGCGTACACCGGAGGCAGCTTCAGCGTCACAGCGTCGGCCTCAGGACCGCAGCTGACGGCCGTCAGCGACGCTTCGTGGCTTCGCGTCTCGGTTGCGGCGCAGAGCAAACAGGTGGCCAAGGTCAGCGTCACGGCTGACGAGAACAAGGGCGAGGAGCGCACCGGAACGGTCACACTCATGAGCGGCAACGGCCGTAAGGACATCACCGTCCGTCAGGAGGCCGCGCCCGTTGTCGAGCCGGACCCCGAGGAGATGACTGCTCAGAGCCCGTACGTTCCCGACGGATATAGTCTCGTGTGGAGCGACGAGTTCAACACCGAGGACGTCCCGACGGAGGCCAAGGGCTGGAGCTATGAGACCGGCACGGGCGACAACGGTTGGGGCAACAACGAACTGCAATACTACATCAGGCCCGCCAAGGGCTCGCCCGTCGGCTTCTGCCGCAACGGCTATATGAACATCGTGGCCCAGAAGCGCAACGGCCGCGTGGAGTCGATACGCATGAACACCACCCGCGGCTGGCAGTACGCCTATATCGAGGCACGTCTGAAACTGCCCGGAGGCCGCGGAACGTGGCCGGCATTCTGGATGTTGCCGGTCGACAACGACTGGACGGCCAATCCTTGGCCGCTGTGCGGAGAGATTGACATCATGGAGGAGGTCGGTGTGACGCCCAACGACATCGTGAGCACGCTCCACGCCGACGGTCACAACCACTCCAACGGAACTGAAGCCGGATGGACCGCAACGCAGCACGTGGCTACGGCCGAGAGCGATTTCCACATCTACGCGCTGCTGTGGACGGCCGACCGCATACAGACATTCGTCGACGGCCGGCTCATCCTCGACAAGACAAATCCCGGCACGGGACGGAGCGACTGGCCGTACAACGTGCCGTTCAACATCAAGCTGAACCTTGCTTGGGGTGGCTTTTGGGGCGGCATGAACGGCGTTGACGAGCTGGCGCTGCCCGCAAGATATCAGATAGATTACGTCAGGGTATATCAGAAGTGAGACCCGAAGCTAACTTACTTGTTATGAAAAGAAACTCATTGCTCATCATATTCCTGCTCGCTGCCGTGACAGTGGCATGGGCAGGCCGTAAACAAAAGAACGCTTTCGTCCGTGTGGAAGGCAAGAACCTCGTCCGTCCTGACGGCACGCGGCTCTTCATCCGTGGTACGAACCTCGGCAACTGGCTCAATCCCGAGGGCTATATGTTCGGTTTTACGCGGACTAACAGCGCGTGGATGATCGACCTGATGGTCCGTGAGGCCGTCGGTCCGGACTTCGCCGCGGACTTCTGGCGCGACTTCAAGAACAACTATGTGACGGCGGACGACATACGCTTCATTGCCTCGCAGGGCGCCAACACGGTGCGTCTTCCGTTCAACTACAAGCTTTTCACCGACGAGGACTATATGGGGCTGACCGCCGCCCAGGACGGTTTCGCCCGCGTTGACAGCGTCGTCAAGTGGTGTCGCGACAACGGGCTCTATCTCATCCTCGACATGCACGACTGTCCCGGCGGTCAGACGGGCGACAACATCGACGACGGCTACGGCTATCCGTGGCTCTTGGAGAGCGAGCAGAGCCAGCGGTTGTTCTGCGAGATATGGCGCCGTATTGCCGAGCACTACCGCAACGAGACGGTCATTCTGGGCTATGAGCTGATGAACGAGCCGGTGGCCCATTACTTCGACAACAAGGCTGAGCTCAACGCCAAGCTCGAACCGCTTTACCGCCGCGCCACCGCGGCCATCCGCGAGGTCGACCGCAACCATGTCATACTGCTCGGAGGAGCACAGTGGAACAGCATTTTCGACATGTTCATGGACTGGACGTTCGACAACAATCTGATGTACACGTGCCACCGCTACGGCGGTCCGGCTACGCGCGAGGCCATCCAAGGTTTCATCGACTTCCGCGACAAGACGGGACTGCCGATGTATATGGGTGAGATAGGGCATAACACGGATGAGTGGCAGGCCGATTTCGTCGGTGTCATGGAGGACGCCAACATCGGCTATACGTTCTGGCCTTACAAGAAAGTGGACGGTTCGTGCATGAACGCCGTGGTGCGTCCGGAGGAGTGGGACAGTGTCATCGTCCGCTTTGCCGAGGCCGACCGTTCGACGTTCGAGGACATCCGCCGCGCACGTCCGGACCAGACGAAAGCGAAGAAGCTGCTGCGCGAATTCATCGAAAACGTCAGGTTTGTCAACTGCAAACCGCAGGAAAGCTACATAGAGTCGATGAAGCTCGGGAAATGAAGAATGAAGAGTGAAGAATGAAGAATAGCTGACGCCGTTCCATATCTCTTCACTCATCACTCTGACCACTGACTTCGAGTAAAGATAATATCACGGAATTTAACACTTGAAAATTCTCAAAAAAGAGAGTGGAAAAGTGGAAATATCGTCATTCGGCCGTCAATTTCCGACGCAGGCCGACCGATAGCCGACCCGGGAGGGCCTTACGGGGGCGTGATAACGGCCCCGTTGCGTGACAACGGCGTGCCCGTTGCAATGCAACAAGCGCCCCGTTGCGATGTCGGGAGGGCCTTACGGCAGAAAGAAAAAGGATAAAATGTTGCACACTCTGGCTGAAAATGTCGTAACGTACAATGGCTCAGATGTTTAAAGATGCACGCGCAAAACTCGAAAATTTCGGGCCGAGGGAAAATAATTTCTGAATATCGCAAGGATTTGAAGGCTTTTGTCCGGATAATTCCGAGTTTTTAACACTTCGCCGGAGCATATCGCATATACAGGAGAAAGACAATAACTTATTATTCAATTATAAACAAAACCATTGATTGGAAATATGAAAAGAATACTGACCGCCGCCCTGCTGACCATCGGCATGGCAACGACAACCACCGCACAGACGCTCCCCGTCTATCTCGACGAGACCCGTCCGGTGGAACAGAGAATAGACGACGCGCTCTCGCGGATGACTCTCGAAGAGAAGATTGCCGTCATACACGCACAGAGCAAGTTCAGCTCACCCGGCGTCAAGCGCCTCGGATTTCCCGACTTCTGGACCGACGACGGCCCCCACGGAGTGCGTCCCGACGTTCTCTGGGACGAGTGGGAGCAGGCCGGACAGACCAATGACTCGTGCGTGGCCTTCCCGGCGCTGACCTGTCTGGCCGCCTCGTGGAACCCGCAGATGTCCCGCATCTACGGCGAGGCACTCGGTGAGGAGGCTCTCTACCGCGGCAAGGACATGATTCTCGGCCCCGGCGTCAATATCTACCGTACGCCGCTCAACGGCCGCAACTTCGAGTATATGGGCGAGGACCCCTATCTGGCTTCGCGGATGGTCATCCCCTACATCGAGGGACTGCAGTCGAAGGGTGTCTCGGCGTGTGTGAAGCACTATGCCCTCAACAACGACGAGGAATACCGCCATCAGGTTAACGTCATCGTTTCCGACCGTGCGCTTCACGAAATCTACCTCCCGGCGTTCAAGGCCGCCGTCACCGAGGCCGGCACATGGGCCATCATGGGAGCTTATAACCTCTATAAGAACCAGCATAACTGCCACAACGAAATCATGCTCAACCGGATTCTGAAGCGCGACTGGGGCTTCGACGGAGTGGTGGTCTCCGACTGGGGAGGATGTCATGACACCGAAGAGGCCATCACCAACGGCCTCGACATGGAGTTCGGCTCGTGGACCGACGGACTGACGATGGGCGCGACTAACGCCTACGACAACTACTATATGGCGCAGCCCTACTACCGTCTCATCAAAGAAGGTAAGTACTCGACGAAAGAGCTCGACGACAAGGTGCGCCGCATCCTGCGCCTCTTCTTCCGCACGACGATGAACCGCCGGCGCCCCGTGGGTTTCCTCTGCTCGGAGTCCCACTATGAGACGGCGCTCAAAGTGGCTCAGGAGGGCATCGTACTGCTCCGGAACGAAGGCGGCGTGTTGCCCGTCGACCTGACACGTGCAAAGAAAGTGCTCGTCGTCGGTGAGAACGCCGTCAAGATGATGACCGTCGGCGGCGGTTCTTCCTCACTCAAGGTACAGAAGGAAATCTCACCCCTCGACGGACTGCGGGAGCGTCTGGCCAAGGCCAACATCGAGGTTGACTATGCCCGCGGATATGTCGGCGACACGACCGGAGCCTACAACGGCGTCACCACGGGCCAAAACCTCGTTGACCACCGCACGCCCGAAGAGCTCATAGCCGAGGCTGTCGGGAAAGCCCGCACGGCCGACTATGTCATCTTCTTTGGCGGTCTCAACAAGAGCGACTATCAGGATTGCGAGGGCCACGACCGCAAGGACTACGCCCTTCCATACGGTCAGGACCGCGTCGTCGAGGCTCTTGCCAAGGCAAACCGCAACATGGTCTATGTCAATATCTCCGGAAATGCCGTCGCCATGCCGTGGCTGCGTCAGGTTCCTGCCGTCGTTCAGGGCTGGTTCATCGGCTCCGAGGCGGGCGAGGCGCTGGCTTCCGTGCTCGTCGGCGACGTCAGTCCGTCGGGCAAGCTGCCATTCACGTGGCCCGTGGCGCTCAACGACGTCGGTGCCCACAGGCTCAACGCCTATCCCGGAGTGTGGCGCGAGGACAACAAAATCATAGATGAGGAATACAAGGAAGACATCTTCGTCGGCTACCGTTGGGCCGAAAAGGAGAAAATCAAGCCCCTCTTTGCCTTCGGCCACGGCCTCAGTTACACGACGTTCAAGGTCGGAAACGTGCGCGCCGACAAGACCGAGCTGAGCGGTGACGGCACGATTACGTTCACCGTCAGCGTCACCAACACCGGCCGACGCGCCGGCTCTGAGGTCGTCCAGCTCTATGTCACCGACGTCAAGTCGTCGCTTCCGCGTCCTCTGAAGGAACTGAAAGGCTTCCAAAAGGTAAGCCTCAATCCGGGAGAGACACGTGATGTGACCATCACTATCGGCCGCGACGCCCTGAGTTTCTACGACGACCGCGCCGGAGCATGGACGGCCGAACCGGGCACTTTCGTCGCCCAGATAGGTACGGCGGCTGACAAGATCGTCTTGAAGACGACGTTCCGTCTGACCGAATAAAGGTAGACGATAAGACAATGTCAGTAGTTTTAAGATAGGAATAGGTCCTAAAAGGTGTTTTCAGGAGATCAACGTGTCGCGGACAATATATCCGTCCGCGGCACGTTTTAAAAGAAGCGGACAGTCAGAAACATGACAACAATCATTTAATATACATGAACCGATGAAAAAGATATTCATACTTGCGGCCCTGATGCTGGCCTCCGCCGGCTCCATGGCCCAGAAAAAACCGATGAATGAGTTCGTTGACGACCTGATGGCGCGCATGACTCTCAAGGAGAAAATCGGCCAGCTGAACCTTCAGGTGGCCGGAGACATCACCACCGGCTCGGCTCAGGACACGGAAGTGGCCGGCCGCATAGCCGCCGGCGAAATGGGCGGCGTCTTCAATCTCAAGGGTGCCGACAAGATACGCGCCCTCCAGGAGATTGCCGTGAAGAAGAGCCGGCTGGGCATTCCGCTCATCGTCGGCATGGACGTCATCCACGGTTATGAGACGATATTTCCCATTCCGCTCGGTCTTTCGTGCAGCTGGGACATGGCGGCGATAGAGCGTTCGGCTCAGATTGCGGCCCGCGAGGCCAGTGCCGACGGCATCAACTGGACCTACAGCCCCATGGTCGACATCTGCGTTGACCACCGCTGGGGCCGCGTTTCCGAGGGCAACGGCGAGGATCCGTGGCTCGGCGGACTGATCGGTCAGGCCATGATCCGTGGCTATCAGGGTGACTACAGCCGCGAGGACAATATCATGGCTTGTGTGAAGCACTTCGCCCTTTACGGTGCGGTGGAGGGAGGACGAGACTACAACACCGTCGACATGAGCCGCGTGCGCATGTACAACCAATATCTTCCGTCATACAAGGCTGCAGTTGAGGCCGGCGCAGGAAGTATCATGTCGTCGTTCAACCTCGTCGACGGTGTCCCGGCGACGGCCAATCGATGGCTGCTCACCGACCTTCTGCGCGGACAGTGGGGCTTCGACGGCTTTGTCGCAACCGATTATGAGTCCGTCAAGGAGATGCTGAACCACGGCGTGAGCGCCAATCTCGCCGAGGCGTCGGCTCAGGCGCTGCGTGCCGGAACGGACATGGACATGGTTTCGGCCGGCTTCCTGACCACGTTGGAACAGTCCGTGGCTGATGGCAAGGTCTCCGCGGAGGAGATAGACGCCGCCTGCCGCCGTATCCTCGAAGCGAAATATAAGCTCGGACTGTTCGCCGATCCATATAAATACTGTGACAAGAAGCGCCGCGCCCGCGACATATTCACGGCCGAGAACCGTGCCGCAGCCCGTGCTATAGCCGCTGAGACCTTTGTCCTTCTGAAGAACGGAGGCAAGGACGGCGCCGTCCTTCCGCTGAAGAAGCAGGGCAAAGTCGCCCTCGTCGGCCCGTTGGCCGACACCCGCGCCAACATGGCCGGCACGTGGTGCGTGGCCTACGTGCCCGACCGGTTCTCCACTTTGCGTGAGGCTATGGGACGTGCGTTTGACGGAAAGGCCGAGCTTCTCTATGCTCAGGGATGCAATCTGACTGCTGATGAGGCGCTCCAGACTGCGGCCGAGTTCGGCAAGACCATCCCGCGCGGCGACGACAAGGCCATGAAGGCCGAGGCACTGGCCGTTGCCCGTCAGGCTGATGTCATAGTCTGCGCGATGGGCGAGTGCTCCGACATGAGCGGTGAGAGCTCCAGCCGTTCGTCATTAGAGATGCCCGACGTCCAGCGCGAGCTGCTCGCCGAGCTGGTGAAGCTGGGCAAACCTGTCGTCCTGCTCAACTTCTCGGGCCGTGCCACGGTGCTCACGTGGGAGGAACAGAATGTCGACGCCATCATGAACGTGTGGTTCGGAGGTTCCGAGGCGGCCGACGCCATCTGCGACGTGGTCTTCGGCGACAAGGCCCCGATGGGCCGTCTCACCGTGACGATGCCGCAGTCGACGGGTCAGATGCCGCTCTACTATAACCATCTGAACACCGGCCGCCCCGTGCGCGAGGGCGCTCAGAAATACTATAAGTATCAGAGCAACTACCTCGACGTGCGCAACGACCCGCTCTATCCCTTCGGCTACGGTCTTACGTACACCACCTTTGCCTACGGCGAGCCGCGCCTGAGCAGCAAGACGATGGCCCGTGACGGTTCCGTCACGCTCACTGTCAACGTCAGCAACACCGGCAGCCGCGAGGCCACCGAGACCGTCCAGCTCTACATCCGCGACCTCGTCGCTTCCATCAGCCGTCCCGTCAAGGAGCTGAAAGGCTTCGAGCGCATCACGCTGAAGGCCGGGGAGAGCCGCGACGTGATCTTCACCGTCACGCCCGACATGCTCAAGTTCTATAACGCCGACCTCGAATATGTACTCGAACCGGGCGATTTCGAAGTGATGGTTGGCCCGAACAGCAGGGATGTGAAACGGCGTAGGCTGACAGTTCTTTAGGAGTTAAGGAATTAAACTTCAGGGGGTAATATATGTTTTCTTAAGGGCTGTATTTCGATTCGGCTCATATACATAGTAGGGACATATTCTTGTATTTATCCGCCACTGACATATTGATGTTCAATAATAGGTTGGCGGACAAATACAAGAATATGTCCCTACTATGTGCATGAGCCGAATTGGAATATAGCCCATTGGAAAATGAAGTGGGAAATCCTCGTTATTCGATGTCTTTACGTTACATTCGGTTTAACTCCTGAACGGAGCGTAGCGTAGTGATAACTCCATTTAACTCCTTAATTCCCGAGGTTTAACTCCTTAACTCTCGAAACAAAACCCTTTAATCTGTTTGCTTGTCCCGTTTTTTATGTATTTTTGCAAATTGAAAACAGACATTTAAATCTATTGAACATGCAACGACTACTATGCTCAGCCCTAATGATAGTCATCGCGTTGTCGGCGACTGCGGACAACGTAAGGCTCGATTCCCTATACCATTGTCTTGATGAGGCTATCGCCCAATCTCCCGATTACGTCAAGTTGCGTGAGGCGCGTATTGACAGTCTACGCCGTATGGTGGCCGAAGCGCGCACCGACGAGCAGCGTTATGAACGGGAAATGCAACTGTTCATAGAGTATAAGCCTTATCGCAACGACTCCGCAATGGCTTGTATAGGGCGTTGCATCGCTCTGGCAGAGCGCATAGGAGACCGTGACGAGATAGTGACGTGTCAGGCGCGGCAGGCATTCCAGTGTTCCACGACCGGACTCTATGTCGAGTCACTCGGTATTCTCTCCCGCATTGACACCGTCGGAGCCGGACCGCAGGCCATTGGAGAGTATTTTCTGGCATACGGCCATGTCTTTGGGGAGCTGAAGTATTACGGAACGCTTGAATGGCTCAAGGCTCAGTATGGGGCGGAGGCGGCACGCTATGTCAGCCTTGCTCTCAGTCGTCTGGACAAGAACCGTGACGAATATCAGCAGCATCTGGAGATGCTCCGCTACGCTGATAACGACCCGCAGAATGCTTTAGAAATAAACGACAGGCGGCTGGCCCGCGTGAAGGAAGGATCCCACGAATATGCCATCGTGGCTTTCTACCGTTATATGGACTACAAACAGATGGGGCGCATGGACGAAGCCAAATACTGGCTGGCACGGGCCGCGCTGAGCGACGTGCGCAACGCCGTGATGGACCAGGCCGCTGTCTGGGAACTGGCCAATCTTCTCAATCAGGAGGGACAGCTCGCACGGTCTTATTCTTATATAAATTTTGCGTGGGAGTCGGCCGTGAAGTTCGGTACGCGTATGCGCAACTGGCAGATTTCGCCCATTCTCCAGACCATCGACAAGAACTATCAGAAGGAGACGGAGCGCACGAACATGATGTTGCGGATGCTGGTAGGGACAGTCTGTGTGATGGCCGTCGTCATGCTGGTGCTGCTCATCTATGTCGGGCGTCAGCGCAATAAGTTGGCTGCGGCCCACCGTGAATTGAGCGGAAAGAGCCGCCTGCTCAGTTCGCTCAACGACGACCTGCGCCGGGCAAACGCCAGCCTTGACGAGGCAAACCGCCAGCTCCAAAAAACCGTCGGCCAGCTCCACGAACAGACCCGCGTCAAGGAGGAATATATCGGACGTTTCATGCGCCAATGCTCGTTGTACATCGACAGGAACGACGCCTTCCGGAAGCGTGTCAACAAGATGCTGAAAGGGCGTGAATATGAGGAACTCTACAAGTTGACGAAGTCGGAAGAACTGAAGGCCAAGGAGCTGGAGGAGTTCTATTCGGGCTTCGACTCGGCTTTCCTCCACCTCTTCCCTAATTTCGTCGAAGACTTCAACCGCCTCCTGCGTCCCGAAGAGCGTATCGTCGTCAGCGGCGAATACAAGCTCAACACCGCACTGCGCATCTTCGCCCTCATACGCCTCGGAATCGAAGACAGCTCGACGATAGCCGAATTTCTCCACTATTCGGTCAACACCATATATAATTATCGTGCGCGCGTCAAGAACGGAGCGGCCGATCATCGTGAGAATTTTGAAAGCCGTGTGAAGAAAATCGGCATGCCGGAGTGACGCCGGACGCTTTTTCACGGGACGCGGCTTTCATTAAGTAAGTTGTCATTATTACTTTATAATAAGTTTTTTTGAACACAGAGACACGGAGACACAGAGGACAGTATAACTCTGTGTCTCCGTGTCTCTGTGTTCAAAATATAAACTAATTGTTGCAACATACTTATCAGAATGTCTTTATGAGGCCGTGGCGGGTGTAGCGGACCGTTATATGTGAGCATTGCCCGTTGTCAGCAGATGTCTTTGTCGCATGACAACGGAAGGGATATTGTGTCAAAAAAATATCCCGGAATTTAACACTTCAGAATTTTAATTCTACGACGGAGCAAAGCCGAAATTTTAATACGGCGACTCCGTTTTTTTGTGTTTTCCGACTTCCGGCTGAGCCGTAAGGGCCTTACGGGGTCACAGCGGCGGCCCCGTTGAGTGACGGCGACGGCCCCGTTGCAACACCGTAAGGGCCCCGCTGCAATGCCGTAAGGCCCTTATTGCAGGACTTTGGTCTCGATTTTATTGCACACTTTCGATGTTTTTGCTGTAACATACTGTTGCTCAGATGATAAAAGATGCACGCGCAAAACTCGAGAATTTGCGGCCAAAAGATTTTTATTTCAGAATATCGCAAGGATTTTGAGGCGTTTGTCGGAATAATTCTGAATTTTTAACAGTTGGATTTCACCGCAAAGACGCTGAGAAGCAAAGGTCTTTATGTTTAAAGAATATGGAGACACAGAGACATGGAGGTGTGTCTGTCATGTCATGTGTGTCAGTGTGTCGTTGTGTCATATTGTCAGCCCTGACGATTCTGGCATGAAGTTTGAAAGACATTGGTAGAGCGCCGGCGGAAATGGCCGGCGACGGAGGCGGACAATTGCTCCACCTATATATTTAAATAGGAATAATAACGAAACAATTATAAAAACAGAAACAATTATGAATATCAAACCATTGGCAGACAGAGTGCTGGTGCTCCCCGCACCGGCAGAAGAGAAAGTTGGAGGAATCATCATTCCTGACACGGCAAAGGAAAAACCTCTCCACGGTAAGATTGTCGCTACAGGCAACGGAACGAAGGACGAGGAAATGGTGCTCAAGGCAGGTGACGAGGTTCTCTACGGGAAATATTCCGGAACGGAACTGGAATTCGAAGGTGAGAAATATCTGATGATGCGTCAGAGCGACGTATTGGCAGTGATAGAGAAATAAATTCTTCATTTTTAAAAAACGTAGTTATTATGGCAAAAGATATTAAATTCAATATGGACGCCCGTGACCTCTTGAAAAAGGGCGTCGACCAGTTGGCTAACGCAGTCAAGGTTACACTCGGTCCGAAGGGCCGCAACGTGATCATCGAGAAGAAGTTTGGTGCTCCCCAGATAACCAAGGACGGTGTCACCGTGGCCAAGGAAATTGAACTGGAGGACCACTTTGAGAACACCGGTGCACAGCTCGTCAAGAGCGTGGCCAGCAAGACCGGTGACGACGCCGGCGACGGAACGACCACAGCGACCATCCTCGCACAGAGCATCGTCAATGTCGGACTGAAGAATGTGACCGCCGGTGCCAACCCGATGGACCTCAAGCGCGGCATAGACAAGGCTGTCAGCGCTGTCGTAGAATACATCAAGGCCAACGCCGAGAAAGTCGACGACAACTACGACAAGATTGAGCAGGTGGCTACCGTATCTGCCAACAACGACCCCGAGATCGGCAAACTCATCGCCGACGCCATGCGCAAGGTCAGCAAGGACGGTGTCATCACCATCGAGGAGAGCAAGAGCCGCGACACATATATTAATGTAGTGGAAGGTATGCAGTTTGACCGCGGCTACCTGAGCAGCTACTTCATGACCGACGCCGACAAGATGGAGTGCGTCATGGACAACCCCTACATCCTCATCTACGACAAGAAGATCAGCAACATCAAGGACTTCCTGCCCATCCTGCAGCCTGCTGCCGAGAGCGGACGCCCGCTGTTGGTCATCGCCGAGGATGTTGACTCAGAGGCTCTGACGACGCTCGTTGTCAACCGTCTGCGCGGCGGATTGAAGATTTGCGCTGTCAAGGCTCCCGGCTTCGGCGACCGCCGCAAGGCCATGCTCGAGGACATCGCCGTCCTGACCGGCGGTACCGTCATCAGCGAGGAGAAGGGTCTGAAGCTCGAACAGGCTACACTCGAGATGCTCGGAACCTGCGACAAGGTGACCGTGACAAAGGACAACACGACTATCGTCAACGGTGCCGGTGCCAAGGAGGCCATCGCCGACCGCATCGCACAGATAAAGAACGAGATCACCAACACCACAAGCTCTTACGACAAGGAGAAACTCCAGGAGCGTCTGGCCAAGATGGCCGGTGGCGTGGCAGTGCTCTACGTCGGTGCCAACAGCGAGGTTGAGATGAAAGAGAAGAAGGACCGCGTCGACGATGCTCTCTGCGCAACACGTGCAGCCATAGAGGAAGGTGTCGTTGCCGGTGGCGGTACGACATACATCCGCGCCCTCTCCGCTCTCTCAGGACTCAAAGGCGACAACGCCGACGAGCAGACCGGTATCAACATCGTGGAGCGTGCCATCGAGGAACCGCTGCGTCAGATTGTCACCAACGCCGGTGGCGAGGGAGCAGTTGTTGTCCAGAAGGTTCGCGAGGGTGAGGGAGACTTCGGTTACAACGCCCGTACGGATGTCTATGAGGATATGCGCAAGGCCGGCGTGATTGACCCCGCAAAGGTGTCTCGCGTGGCTTTGGAGAACGCGGCGTCTATCGCCGGCATGTTCCTGACGACAGAATGTCTCATCGTCGACAAACCCGAGGACAAACCGGCAATGCCGATGGGCGGCGCTCCCGGCATGGGCGGAATGATGTAATATTTGCAAAGTGAAGATAACAAAAAGAGAGGCCGTGACACCAAAACGGTCTCTCTTTTGTCTTTTGTGGCAGTTTTTAACGATATTTTTGTTCAAAATGTTTTGAAGATAGCTACAAAAAGGATAACTTTGCAATATCAAACAAAAAGACGATTTCGATATTAAAGAGATATTTTTGATTTGTTTTAGTAGATTAGTTTTTAAGTAGTTTGTTTTTAAGAATCGGGTTGTCGCGACGACAACCCGATTTTGATTTGTCCCCGTATATTTGCAAAAGTCCGAAATAATCCTTAAATTTGCAGTCCTACCGGGCCGCAAGGGCGATATGTCTGCGGCGCGGTGATCTGCAAGACATTATCTAATATATATACTGATGAACCTGAAACAAATCAACATCTCTCTGCTGGCTGCCCTCATGGCGATGCCGGTTGTGGCGCAGAAGAAGGTCGGTGACTTCATCGAGTCACGCTCGAACAACGAGGCTTTGCGCGGTACGGAACGCAAGATGAACTATCGTCCCGAAGACCGGGCGTTCGTCTGTGAGAACGGGACGAACCGTTATACCCGCGCGCTCTACGGCGGATATACCGACTATCGTGTGGAAACGAGCGACCGCCCCATTTTCGCCGTGTTCAAAAAGGGTAAGCACCGCAACGTGCGCTTTGTCGTCAACGGTGTCCCCGCAGACTCTACGGACTACTGCAAGGCATGGTATCAGGATGCCTGCCGTAGCTATCTGTTGCGCGACAAACGTTTTGAAAAGGGTGGAATGAGCGGTCTTCGCATCGCTGTGGTGGCGCTGCAGGACGAAGAGAGTGCCCTGTTCCGTTTCGAGAGCGAAGACGGCGAGAAACCTCTGAACGTCCAAACGCTGGTCTGTGACATCGCCAACAAGCGGATCCGACGCAACGGTGACATCGGTGCGGACCCCGCTGGAGTGTTTGAACCGGCTCCCGACAACGCCGGCCTCGTCGTTTCGGACGCTACCTACGGCCACGGCCGAACCATCGCCTACGTACTCGTGCGTCTGAATAAGGTCGAAGACGTCGCCTTCGAACGTGCCAACTCCATGTGGGAGGAGACCACGGAATATAACACTGCGCTTGCCGGGCGTGTGCGCTTTGACACTCCCGATCCTTACATAAATACTCTTGGAGGTGCCCTCACCGTCGCTGCCGACGGCGACTGGGACGGTCAGACGTGGTTGCACGGCTGCATCGGCTGGCGCATGCCGCTGGCCGGATGGCGTGCCGGCTATCTCGGTGACGTCTTAGGATGGGACGACCGCGCCCGTTCCCACTTCGACGCATACGCCAAAAGCCAGGTGACGGACGTCGCGCCGACAATCCCCCATCCTTCGCAGGACCCCGATATGAACATGGCCCGCGCCCAAAAGAAGTGGGGCACGCAGATGTATAGCAACGGCTATATATGCCGCAATCCGGAGAAGAACAACCAGATGCACCACTATGACATGAACCTCAACTACATGGATGAGTTGCTGTGGCACTTCTGTTACAATGCCGACACGACGTACATGCGCAAGATGTGGCCTGTCATAAAGTCGCATTTAGCGTGGGAGAAGCGCAATTATGACCCCGATGGGGACGGTCTTTACGATGCCTACTGCTGCATCTGGGCCAGCGACGCGCTCTATTACAGTGGCGGAGCGGTGACCCATTCGTCGGCCTACAACTACCGCGGCAACCTTCTCGCGGCCCGCATCGCAGAGCTGATAGGCGAGGATGCCGCTCCCTATCGTGCCGAAGCCGCCCGCATACTGGAAGCCATGAACGCACGGTTGTGGCTCGACGGCAAAGGCCATTGGGCGGAGTTTGAGGAGTCTATGGGCCTCAAGCGCAAGCATGAGAGTGCCGCCCTGTGGTCCGTATATACTCCGATAGACTGCGGCGCCGGTTCTCCGGGACAGTTCTGGGATGCCACCCGCTATGTCGACCGCGAGATACCGCACATCCCCGTGACCGCCGACGGTGTCGACTACGGCTCAACCATCTCCACGACAGACTGGCTGCCGTATTCCTGGAGTATCAATAATGTAGCCACGGCAGAGGTCATGCACATGGCATTGGCATACTTTGAGGCGGGCCGTGCCGATGCCGGCTATCAGCTGTTGAAGGCTAACATCATGGACCAGATGTATCTCGGAGTCAGCCCCGGCAACTTCGGACAGCTCAGTTTCTACGATGCCGCACGCGGAGAGTGCTACCGCGACTTCGGCGATTGCATCGGAATATCTTCACGCACACTTCTTCAGGGACTTTTCGGCATTGTTCCCGATGCCCTCAACGGCCGCTGCGTCATCCGCCCGGGATTTCCCGCAGAGTGGGACAGCGCGTCCGTGACCACCCCGTACCTTTCTTATAAGTTCCGCCGCGAGGGCAACAAAGAAGTTTATGAGATAACCCAGAACTTCTCCCGACCGCTCCGGATTGTTGTCCGGCAGACCACCGACCGCGGTGCCTACCGCGATACGGAAGGCTCGGACGCCACGACCCAGGTCATAACCGTCGACCGCCCAGTCTCCCGCCGCATGTATAAGCCGGAGAAAGTGACGGACAAGCGTCTTTCGCCCACGGCCTACGGACTCGACGAACCGGTCAAAGGCAAGTTCCGTCAGGTCAAGATGGACGGCATGATGAACGCCAACGTGACCGACATCTACCGCAACAAATATGTCTCGCCGCGTCCTCAGACGACCACATTGCAAATCCCGTTGCAGGGCATCGGCGAGTGGTGTCATCCGACACTGACGGCGGAAATCAACGACTCCGTATTCCGGACGCTCGCCAAGAAAGACCGCTTTGTCGTCGCCGGAGTGCCGTTCCGCACGCTGAGGAAAGGCCGCAACATCGTCTTCACCTCTCTTTGGGACAACTATCCCGACAGCGTCACCGTCCCGTTGAGCGGCAAAGCGTCGTCCGCCTACCTGCTCATGGCCGGTTCGACCAACCACATGCAGAGCCGCATCGACAACGGACTGGTCATCGCGACCTACGAAGACGGCACGACCGACACGCTTCCTTTGCGCAATCCGGACAACTGGTGTCCGATCGAGCAGGACTATTTTGTCGACGGAATGGCCTTCACGACAACCTCGCCGCGTCCCTATCGTGTCTGCTTCGGCACGGGAACGGTCAGCCGTGACCTTGGTGAGGCACTGTCCATCAAGGGTGTCTACGGACGTGAGATACCCGGAGGTGCGGCCCAGATGCTCCGCATGCCGCTCGACAAGACGAAGCGGCTCAAGTCGCTGACCGTGCGGACGCTCTCCAATGACGTTGTCATCGGTCTTATGGGCATCACGCTTCAGTAGGACGTCTGAAGAGGGGGCATCAAAATACAGAGGAAGCAATATGCTTACCCTGTATTTTGATACACCCTCATCCTGAATATAAATAAAGCGACGCATCCCCGAACCTGTTGCGGACTGACAAAACCGAAATGTCATGTCCGGCGGGTTCGGGGGATGCGTCGCTTTTTATTCGTCCGATATCCGGTGTGAGATGCCGCGACTTTGCGATGATACCGATGTCAACAGTGTCGGCAGTATCGGAATTTTTCCGACAAAAAGTGTTAAAAATGCCCTCTAAACGCCTTCATTTTGCCATTCTTTTCGACCAAACTCTCTGTCAGTCGCAAATATCGCAGTTTTGCGCGTGCAAGTGCAACCGGCTGACAACGAGACTGTTATCCGGAAAAATTGTGATTTGTGCAACTTTTTGACGCCCCAAAACGCTTTTTTTCGAGGCAAAAACGTTGGTTTTTCGTTGCCGCGGCGGCCCCGTTGGTCTGCAACGGGCGTGCCGTCAGCTTGCAACGGGGCGCTCGCCGCAACCTCGCGGCGGCCCCGTTGCAACCTCGCGGGGCCGCCGCGGCACGACCGTAACTTTGCGAACATGATTTTTCGGCCGTTCGGAGGCAAAATATTCGCTTTTTCGTTTGTCCTGATTTTTTTAGTAATAATGTTTACAGAATGGTCTGTCGAGGCTGTGTGGAATAGGGTAAGACGATAGTCTCATCATACTCCCATCTGTAAACGAAAAACAAATTATTGCTACGAAAAGACCTTTTCCGATTTCAAAAAGGAACAATTATGGCGGGAAAAGTTGCGTTTTTTAATTTAAACGGTGTTTTTAGCTTGATTTATGTCAATAAATACGGTTTACGACAAAAAAGTTTTAATGTGATACTAACAATCGTTAAATAAAGAATATCTTTGCATATAATATCCAAACAAAACATTCGTTTGGCATGAAAATGGGTTGCTGGCCAACCAGATGTTTCCCATCGGACCGTTCGGACAGGACGACCTCAAGTCAAGACGCCGGAGTGGAGGTGGGAGCCGGATATGAAAGCAAAGAATGAGAATCAGAATAACAGAGACAGAATTTATAATAATGAAAAAGAATACATTTCGCAGATATATAGCAATGGCCGCATTTGCCACCGTGTTTTGTGGCAATGTCTGCCGGGCAGTTCCGGCAAAGCCCGGGCTCGTGACGATGCGTCAGCCCGACGGAACGGAGATCAAAGTGCGCATAATGGGTGACGAACACGCCCACTACTACCTCTCGGAAGACGGTTATCTGCTTGTCAACGACAACGATACATTCTATTACGGCAATGCCGATGCTGCCGGCAATGTTGTCCGTTCGCAAATAGTGGCGCGTCCGGTGACGGCACGTTCGGCCGAGGCCAAAGCCTATCTGAGCGGCGTGGACATGAGCAAGGTCTTCACGGCCCTCGAGCGTCGTGACACAGCCGTGCGCAAAGCGCGTCGCGGTGCGGCTCCTCAGAAGTCGCGCCTCGGACTGTTTGACACCGGTTTTCCGTCGACGGGCGACCAGAAAGGTCTTGTCGTGCTTGTCGAGTATAAGGACGTCAAGTTTACGACACCTGACCCTTATGATTACTTCAACCGCATGCTCAACGAGAACGGGTTCAGCGATTATGGCGGTACGGGGTGCGCGTCGGAATATTTCCGCGAGTGCTCCAAGAACCAGTTCCGCCCGCAGTTTGACGTCTACGGACCGATCACACTCTCACAGAACATGAGCTACTACGGCGGCAACGACTGGGGTGGCAACGACCAGAACCCTCAGAAGATGCCCATCGAGGCCTGTCAGCAGCTTGACGCCACGGTCGATTTTTCGGAATACGACCGCGATGGCGACGGATATATCGACAATGTGTTCGTCTTCTATGCCGGACGTGGCGAAGCCAGCGGCGGTGCGGCCAACACGGTGTGGCCTCATTCGTGGAACGTCACGGCGGGAGAGTCGACCACATATACTTTTGACGGTGTCATACTCGACCGCTACGCCTGCAGCAACGAGTGGGAAGGCTCGCGTCCCGACGGTGTCGGCACGTTCATCCACGAGTTCTCCCACGTCATGGGTCTGCCCGATCTCTACGCCACGAGCTACACCTCGGCATTCACGCCGGGCGCATGGTCCGTGCTCGACTACGGCCCCTACAACAACAACGGGTGCACTCCGCCGCTCTATTCTGCCTACGAGCGCTATTCGCTCGGATGGCTGTCGCCCCGCGTGCTTGACGGCCCGGCCAACGTGACGCTCAAGAACATCAGCGCCAATGAGGCCTGCATGGTCAAAACGGGAGACGAAAACGAATTTTTCCTGTTCGAAAACCGTCAGCAGACGGGTTGGGACAAATATATCCCGGGCCACGGCATGCTCGTCTGGCACGTCGATTTCGACCAGTATGTATGGAATCAGAACACGGTCAACAACAGCGCTTCCCATCAGTATGTCGACCTGGAGGAGGCCGACGGGACGCAGAGCGATGCTTCGCGCGACGGCGACGCCTTCCCCGGAACGAGCGGCGTGACGTCGTTTACCGACAACACCCGCCCGTCGATGAAGACATGGGCCGGTCGCTCGCTCAACCTGCCGCTGACGGAAATCACGGAGACCGGCGGGGTGATCACGTTCAAGGTGGCCGGCGGTATTAAGCCGTCTGACCCCGTCACTGCCACTGAAGCGACCGACATCCATGCCGAGGGCTTCACCGCCCACTGGCTGCCGTCGGAAGACGAGGGCGTGACGTACGAATTGTCGGTATATACCAAGAGCGTGACAGGCACAGACCGGGTCATATATAATAATGTGGAAGGATATACCCATCTGAACGTCGGCACCGAGACATCGGCGGTGGTGACAGGACTCAATCCGGCCACCGACTACTTCTATGTCGTCTATGTCAACAACGGAGATGCCGTCAGTGATGCTTCCAACGAGATAGGTGTCACCACCGGCGGGCCGTTATTCCAGCACCTTGCGCCTGAAGCATTGGACGCCACTGACGTCACCGACAATTCGTTCACGGCCCGCTGGCAGCCGATAGAGGAGGCCGTGGGCTACGAAGTGAACGTCTACACTCGGGTGAAAGGCGAACCCAATCAGTCGGCCGTCGACTTCACTGGCGGAATCAAGGCTTTGCCGACCGGATGGACGACCAACACCAGCCTGACATACTCAAATGCCGCCTATTCCGGTGCAGCCGTACCGTCGTTGCGCTTTGCCGTCAATGACGCTTCGCTGACATCACCGCGCTTTGATGACGACATCTACTCGCTGACATTCTGGCATCGCGGTGTCAGCACCTCCGGAGACAATCGCCTGATTGTTTCGGGACGTGGCTCCGGTGGCGAATGGACGGACATGGCAGAAGTGGAGATCGGAGACGCTGCGGGCGGTGTAACAACGACAATCGACAACATACCGGAAGGCACACGACAGGTCCGCATATCCTATCAGCGGACCGGCACCGGCTCGGTCGCTATCGATGATGTGGCGATGGAGTGGGGCGGCGAAGTGTCGACCGTTGCTTTCGGAACATTTGAGACCGGAAATGCACTCAGTCTGCCGATAACGGGCCTGACGGCTGCCACCACATATTATTATACGGTAGTTGCTACCAACGGCACAATCTCGTCACGGCCATCCAACGAGATAGCCGTCACAACGACGGATGACATCAACAGCGGCATCGCCGCGATGACCATAGCCTCCGGATTGCGCGTCGAAGGACGCCGTCTCTTTGTTGAGGCAGGAACGGACGTGACGGTGAGCGACATCGCCGGCCGTGTGATATACAGTTCTGCTTCTTCGGACGCATCCGCATCGGTGGCATTCCCTGCCGGCGGCGTCTATGTGATAAGGCAGGACGGCCGTTGCCACAAGATTGTGGTGAAGTAATCGTAATGTCAACGATACGGCAAATGCCGGCGTAAGAAAAGAAGTCTTTGCGCTTTTGCTTCTCAGCATCGAATTGTTGTCATTGTGTCTTCGCATTGAAAAAAGAAAGATAAAGAGAGACACTCGGTCTCTTATGCGCTTCGTCGGAATAAAAGGGGATTTCTTTCGGTGGAGCGGGAAAACAGAATAATCCCCACTGTAGACTACAATGAAAAGATTGTTTACTATTGCAGTCATCGCGATGGCTGCGTCGTTGACATTCGCACAGGCGCCTTTGGCAAAGAAGAAGGCCGCTACCATTCACAGACTGGAGCGGGTTGCCGACATGGATGCCCTTGTGAAGAAAGCGAAGGAAGCAAAGGAGTTGCGCGCTGTGATGGCCGAGAAAGCCGCAGTCGCAAAGGAAACGTCTTCTTCGGTGTTGCGCAAAAGCAACGTGAAACGTGGCTATTTCAACAGCATTGAGGGAGGAAAAGTAATCTCTACATTACCGTTCGGCGGCTTCCGTTCGGAGGTGTCAAACAAGCCCTACAAGTCAACCGCACGGAAGACCACAACCCAGGAGGGCAACGTGACCGTTACTACCGATGACAATGGCCTCATTCTTGATGTTACCGGCGTTGAGGCAAAGTTGTATCAGCGTGCGACAACCGGAACAGCTTATTACGTTTCCTCCGGTTCAATGCGCATGACAGATCAGTCTGGAATGGTCACAGTTGTTGAAGATGGTGCCAACGTCTATATCAAGAACCCTATTACTCGTTACGAGACAGACGTATGGGTGAAAGGAACGAAGAGTGGCAACGTCATTACCGTGGCACCCAACCAGAAGATTAATTTCGGAACACTCAACGACGGTTCAAGTACTGCTGTAAGCCTGCGTTGGGGAATGATTGCTGCTGATGGAAGCATAAGTGTAGCCGACGCCCACGCAGAGGCTTTCACTTTTACCGTAGACGGTAACGTGCTGACTCTTGAAGGTACAAGCACGTACGACGGAACTGCCGATACCTATTACATGGGCGCGTTCTTGGACTACAACAATGGTGCCACCGGTTACGGCGACGCCGAAACCGTCCTGACTTACGACCCGACATACGTTGCTCCCTCGACAGAACTCGTTACTCTGCCGGCCGGTGCTGAATATACGGGCTGGTATATGAATGGTCTTTCTGTTTCGAGCTCAGGTGAGACTCCGATAAAGAATCAGAACGTCAATGTCGCTTTCTTCGGCAACGACGTTTACGTTCAGGGCATTTCCGCTGCCTTCCCGACTGCATGGGTGAAGGGAACGGTTGACGGAACCACCATTACGTTTGAACAGTTCCAGTATGTCGGTGCATACCAATCATACGACTGCTGGTTCATCGGTGTTGATCCGATGGAAGGAACCATCAAGGATGCCGTGGCAACGTATGACGCTGTTGCCAAGACAATCACATTCACTGATGACGTGCTCATCAACGCTGATGCTTTCAAGATATATTATCTCAACTGGTTTGCTGATGTCGTTGTCAGCGCCGAGGAGGCTACCTATGAAGAGCCGATAATCACCGACCTGACCGCCGAACTCCCATACTCCAACACATTCGAGACAGAGGCAGAGCAGGCACAGGCCGCTATCTATGACGCAAACGACGACCAGAGCACATTCTCGTTCAACACCAACACCTCTACCGGAAACACTGCCGCACGCTATCGTTACAGCACTTCAAACGCAGCTGACGACTATATAGTTTTCCCCGGTGTAGAGCTGAAGGCCGGTGCTAAATATAAGGTTGCTCTCGATGCCGCTTCTTATAGTGATAGCTATCCGGAGCGCATAGAAGTTGTTGCCGGTAAGGTGGCTAAGGTTTCTGAGCTCACTATCCCCGTGATTGCCGCTACGGATGTTGCCACCAAGGACTTCATCAACGTAAGCAATAACGAATTCACCGTGACGGAAGACGGAACATACTTCATCGCTGTTCACGCTATCTCAGACAAGAACCAGTTCTACCTCTATGTAGACAATTTCTCCGTTGCCGAGCTTGACGACTCTGCTCCCGCGGCAGTAAGCGATCTCGCTGTCGTTGCCGACGCACAGGGCGCAAACAAGGCCACCGTCTCATTCACCGTTTCCGCACAGACCATCGCCGGTGCTGCTCTCTCTGAGGCCGTAAGCTATGTCGTCAAGCGCGACGGCGAAGAAATCAAGGCTGAGACAAAGGCTGCCGGCGAGAATGTTTCCTTTGAGGATGCAGTTGAAGAGGCCGGTTATCATACTTACTCTGTCACCGTTTCTTGCGCAGGCAAGACCAGTGATGCTGCCGAAGTGAAGGCTTACATCGGTTACGATACGCCTGATGCAGTAAGCAATATCACCATCGTCGACAAGAGCAGCTCCGTAGATATCGCTTGGGAAGCTCCTACTAAGGGTGCTGAGGGTTACGTTATCAATCCCGCAGACTTCAAGTACAACATCTATCCCGTTGAGATAGTCGAATTCTGGGGTATGACATTCCCGTCAACAGACTATGAGAATCCTTATGCAACAGGTCTGACCGAGACTTCTGCCAATGTCGCTTTCGATACCAACGTCGGTGAGATGGGCTTCACCTACTTTGCCGTTACGACGACGAATACGACGGGCGAGTCTGATGACGCATACGGAGTCGTTGTTACTGGTGCTCCCTATCAGATGCCGTTTGCAGAGTCTGTTGCAGGAGGTGAACTCTCTTACTGGTGGGGAACTTCTTGCGACGCAAATAATAACTACCTTGATGGCGGTCTCTATCTCGGAGAAAGCGCTTCCGACGGTGACGGCGGTTGCATGCAGATGGTTGCCGAGACAGCCGGCTGGATGACGATAGAGTCAGGAAAGATTGCACTTGCCGGTGCCGTTAACCCTGTATTTACATTCGATTACTCCGGCGATGTAGCTGCTCAGCTCACCGTTTCAGTCATCACTCCGAAGGGCGTGAAGGACAATGTCGCCACGTTCACTGCAGGTGCGGACTTCGCTCCCGCAACAGTATCTTTGGCTGAGTTTGCCAACGAAGACTGGGTTCGCGTGATTATCACCGGAACATTCTCCGGTGCAGGTAACGCATTCGTTGACAACATCCGCGTTTACAATATGCTCGACAACAACCTTGTTGCAAAGGCCATCACCGCCACATCACGTGTTCAGGCCGGTGAGGATGTCAAAGTCAACGTCACGGTTGAGAACCAGGGAAGCAAGGCTGCCGAGGCCGGTGCCTACACCGTGGACATCTACTGCAACGACGCCAAGGTTGAGTCAATCCCCGGAACCGCATTGGAGAGCAACGCCACTACAACATTTGAATATACCTACGCCACCAACGTCATGACTCCGGCTTCTCTGGAGTGGAAGGCCGTTGTTGAATATGCCGCTGACGGCGACATGAGCAACAACACCACCGCCACAACGAAGACAGCAGTCAAGACCAGCAACTATCCCGCTGTCACCACTCTCGCCGGTACACAGGCTGACGGAAAGGTAAGCCTCACATGGAGCGAGCCCGATATGAACGCAGCCATGCCGACAACCGTGACCGATGACTTCGAGAGCTACGACGGCTTTACGACATCTGCCGGCGAATGGACATTTGTCGATGGTGATGACGCCGAGGTCGGAGGATTCCAGGGCATTGACTTCTCTGTTGATGGAGTTAATGTAATCCAGTCCAAGCAGTCGTTCTGGGTACATGACGTTACTGACGCTACAGTATGGAACCAGACCTTTGCAGCAAACTCTGGTAGCAAGTATCTTGCAGCTATGTTCCTCTATAGGGGCGGTCAGGCCGATGACTGGGCTATCTCACCGATGCTCAGTGGCAACGCACAGACAATATCGTTCTATGCACGTAGCTACTCAACTGAATATCCCGAAGCAATAGAGGTGCTCTATTCTACAAGTGGCAAGTCAACTGCCGATTTCGTTTCAGTGAAGTCTATAGCTGTAGTTCCCGGTGAATGGACCGAAGTTACAGCCGAACTGCCCGCAGGTGCCAAGTACTTCGCAATCCGTTCGTGCGCTGCCGATGGTTTCATGCTGATGATTGACGACGTTACATACGAGACAAACGGAGGCGTTCCTACAGACCTCTCACTCGTCGGCTACAACATCTATCGTGACGGCGTGAAGCTCAACGCCGAGCCTGTTGGCGAGACAAGCTATACCGACGCCACAGCTACCGATGGTGAGCACTCATACGTTGTGACTGTGGTTTACGACAAGGGCGAATCCGCCGCTTCCAACATTGTTACGCTCAGCGTATTGAGCGGCATCAGCTCCGTCTCCGTAGAGACTGTGGACAACGCTCCAGCTTACAACCTCGCCGGCCAGAAAGTCAGCGACAGCTTCAAGGGCATTGTTATCAAGAACGGACGTAAGGTCGTTGTGAAGTAATCGCTTCGCAATAGTACGACAAAGACATTTATTTGAAACTCTATTCTTACCGCCGAATCCCGATTACCGGGGTCCGGCGGTTTTTCTTTGTCGCGGATTTTGCTCTTTTCCCGGTTTGTGCTACCTTTGCACAAACACTTACGAATTATGGAAAAACTTCTCAAACTATATGAAAGTTGGGCAGGAGCGGAGCCATCCCGTGTCGAGCGCATAGCCGGGGCGGGCAGCAACCGCGAGTATTACAGGCTGATGTCGTCTGACAGCGTGTCCGTCATCGGCGTCATCGGTACGAGCCGCGACGAAAACCACGCCTTCATCTCGCTTTGCCGCCACTTCACGCAGCGTCAGCTGCCCGTGCCGACGGTGCTCGCCGTGAGCGACGACGAGCAGCGCTATCTCCAGACCGACCTTGGCTCCGTGTCGCTGTTTGACGCATTAGCCGCCGGACGTGCGGCCGGCGGCCGGTATACCGTTAAGGAGCGCGAACTGCTCATCCGCACCATCCGCCAACTGCCGAACATACAGATCCGCGGAGCGCGCGGGCTCGACTTCTCGCAGTGTTATCCGCAGCCGGAGTTCGACATGGACAGCGTGCTCTTCGACCTTAACTACTTCAAGTATTGTTTTCTGAAGGCGACAGAACTCGACTTCCACGAACTGAAGCTCGAAGCCGACTTCCGTCTCTTCGCCAAAGACCTCACCTCGGAACACTCCGACAGCTTCCTCTACCGCGATTTTCAGGCCCGCAATGTCATGCTCGACGCCGCCGGCAATCCCTATTTCATCGACTTTCAGGGCGGCCGCCGCGGTCCTTACTACTACGACCTCGCCTCATTCCTCTGGCAGGCCTCGGCCCGCTATCCGCACAAGCTGCGCCGCGAGCTCGTCCGTGAATACTACGAGGCGCTCCGGAGCTATACCGAGGTCCCCCCCGTGCGCCACTTCGTCAGCCGCCTGAGCCTGTTTGTGCTCTTCCGCACGCTCCAAGTGCTCGGCGCATACGGCTTCCGCGGCTATTTCGAACAGAAGAAACACTTCATCGAGTCCATTCCCCCCGCCATCCAGAACCTCCGCGAACTGCTCGAGCTCGACTGTTTCCCCTATCCCTACATGATGGACATGCTGCGCCGGCTGACCGAGATGCCGCGCTTCGCCCGCATCGAACAGCCCGCCCTGACCCGTGCCGACGGCTATCGCACGGCACCGACTAACATCTACGAGGCCCATCCCAACGACGGTCCGGCCACGTTCTCCAAGTATGACGGCAAAGGCCCGCTCGTCGTCCGCGTCTTCAGTTTCTCCTATCGCAAAGGCATCCCCGAGGACGAAAGCGGCAATGGTGGAGGCTATGTCTTCGACTGCCGCTCGACCCACAACCCCGGCCGCTACGAACCCTACAAGCAGCTCACCGGCCTCGACGAGCCCGTCATCCGCTTCCTTGAGGACGACGGCGAGATCCTGACTTTCCTCGACAGCGTCTACCGTTTGGCTGACGCCCACGTCCGCCGTTACATCCAGCGCGGTTTCACCAGCCTGATGTTCTCCTTCGGATGCACCGGCGGCCAGCACCGCAGCGTCTATTCCGCCCAGCATCTTGCCGAATACATCAACCGCAAGTATGGTGTGGAGGTGCATGTCTGTCACCGTGAGCAGGGAATAAACCAAGTCCTGCCGGCAGCAGAGAAGTGATTGACGGGTCACGGAGAAGACGACGGCTTCAGAATGATAGATATTATAAGTTTTATAAACGCAAAGACGCGGAGACGCAAAGGGTTTTAGCCTTTCTCGTCGCCGCGTTTTCGTATGTAAAAAAGCGGACAAAAACGTCTCCGTCAGAACCTCCGTTCTCGCGCGGCGCAACCCCTCGTAAGGCCCCCGTTGGTCATTTCGCGGCACGACTCCACGTCGCGAAACGCGCATTTCCGACGCCCCATTGTTCCCGTAAGGCCCTCCCGGCTCTTCCACATCGAAAAAGTCGGCGGGTTTTTCGTTGCTGTTTTTGCCCCGAAAAAGCGACTTCTTCTTGCCGTAAGGCCCCCGTTGGTCCGCAGCGGCATTGCCGTCGCATCGCCGTAAGGGCCCCGTTGCAAGACAACAAGGGCCCCGTTGCGATGTCGCGGGGCCCTTACGGCAACCCGGTTCGACCCTTCCTGCAGGACAAAGCCGATGGACTCGTTTGTAAATGTCTGAAACATAGCTACATGCAAAAAACGTCGAAATGAGACCACAAAAACGTCCTGATTTTGACCTTCTCATATTTGCGAAATTTGGGAGCACGGGCGAAAAATTTCAGAAAGTCCCCCGTTTTGAGGGCCTTAAATTCAGAAAAAAGCAGACAAAGCGTTGGTGCATGTACGGCTGCTATCATGCGCGATAATAAAAACAAGCGGCCGGATAGCGATGTGCGCATCCGCCATTTGGCGAGACCTCGACGGACGTACCCCGACGAGCCCGTTAGTGGATGTCGGCAGAATTAGTTCAAAACACGAAAAAGAGGGATATATTTGCCAGACTTGTTGATTTTGTGTATATTTGCAACAAATAACATCAAGAAATAATGATAACGCAATTACGCCTGCATAATTGGAAAAGTTTTGCTGAAGCCAAACTTTATATAGACCCGATGACGTTCATTATAGGTACCAATGCCTGTGGAAAATCGAACGTGCTGGACGCTATGAATTTTCTGAAACAGATGGCTATGGGCAGACAGCTGCGTGATGTTGTTGAAAGCATACGTGGCGGAGCCGATTGGATAACCAGGGACGGGTGTGATGATTTCTCATTGTCGGTGACCATCAGTGAGAATAAGGACGTTGATTATGAATATAAGATAGGTGTAGCGAAGGCGGCCAATGGACTCGTGATAAAGGAAGAGCAGTTGACGAGGATACGGCGAAAGACAAATCAGCTGAAGCAGCTTTTCTATACCGACACGGATCGGGGCAATATTGACAACCCGACGATAGCCACACATTTCTATACTGGCAAGAGAGGACGGGCAAAGAAGCTGAATCTCAGCCGTATCACATCCGTATTGTCGCAGGTTGAAATTATATCGGTGTTGAAGGATGTGAAAGAAGCTGCGACTTTGGTGCGGCGGTACCTGAGCAATATATTCATACTTAATCCGATACCGGAAAACATGCGCGGTTATTCGCGTCTGGATGACAAATTGAAGTCTGACGCAAGCAATATTGCCGGAGTGCTCGCCGTGTTGGAGGATTCACAGAAGAAAGAGTTTGAGGCCAAACTGACGGAATATCTGCGTCCGCTGCCGGAGAAGGATTTGCGGAGGGTGTGGGCAGAAAAAGTCGGATTGTTCAACGGCGATGCCATGCTGTATTGTGAAGAGAAATGGACGGACAATAGCACGCTCCAATTGGATGCACGTGGCATGTCCGACGGTACTTTGCGTTTCATTGCCATCATTGTGGCGTTGCTCACCGGTATCCCTCATAGCCTGCTGATAATAGAGGAGGTGGACAACGGACTGCACCCTTCACGTGCGCATGAATTGATCAGGGTGTTGAAGGAATTGGGCAATGAGCGCTCTATAGACATTCTGTGTACGACGCATAATCCGGCTCTCATGGATGCACTCGGTCATAAGATGATGCCATTCATAAGTTATGTTAAGAGGGACGCTGAGACCGGAACCAGCACAATAGCACTGCTCGAAGACAAAGAGAATCTGGCGAAACTTATGGCCGGTCATACCATAGGCGACATGATGACCAAAGACTTGATATAAACCGTGGGCACCATGAAGAAGAAAGTCTTGATAATAGATACGAGCATATTGTGCGTATGGTTGCAAGTGTGCGGAATGGAAACATGCGGTTCCGGAGAGAATGAGATTACATATAAAGATGTAAGCGGGAAAATTGAAAAGGAACGAGAGGACGGTACGATATTTGTGCTGCCGCTGGCTACAATTATAGAGACGGGAAACCACATAACCCATGCCAACGGGGATATATATAAGACGGTAGAAGCATTTGTCGATTTGATAAAGGCGTCGGCAAACAGTGATTCCCCCTGGGCGGCATTTACGGAGCAAAGCAGTCTTTGGACAGCAAAGAATCTGATCACATTGGCTGACAGATGGAAAGAAACGGCGGCATCACATCAGTCATTGGGCGATGCGTCAATAGTGGAAGTTGCCAAGTACTATGATGAGAGTGGATTTGAAGTTGAGATATTCACCGGTGACCAAGGATTGAAAGCATACGAACCGGAGACAAGCGTGCTGCAACCAAGACGACGCAGGTGATAAAGAACTTGTATTATAAGCGTACAAAATTTGCCAGACTTGCTGATTTTGTGTACTTTTGCAGAAAAATATAACCCCATACGATTATGAATGTGACAGTATCAATGGACAGTGTTCTTGACTTTATCAACTCCATGTCGCTGTCAGCCAGCAATAAGGAGTGGCTCGGACGCAAACTCATAGAGGAGGCGAAGGTTGAGAATAAGGGAATGGAAATGGTGAAGGACGGTCCGCGTTCAACAGAAGAGCGGATAAAACGCTTGTCGCCGCGTTTGCAGAAACTTATCGGTTGCGTTCATATAAGTCAGGAAGAAATTGACAATGATGAACGACTGGCATATATCCTGAGCAGATGAAGCGTGTTTTTCTTGATACGAACGTACTGCTGGATGTGGTGCTACATCGTGACGGATTTATTGATGGTGCCGAAATAATGGATTTGGGTGAGGCGGATAAGGTTGAGATATGCGCCTCTTATCTGACCTATGCCAATTCGGCATACATTTTCCGTAAATATTCTCAGGACAAAAAGTATTTCATACTATCGGGCATGACGGAGGGAATCACGGTTTTGCCGATGGCTGGCAATCAACTTCATAAAGCGATAGAACATCCTGTCGTTGACTTTGAAGACATGCTTCAGTATCAGTGTGCCAAGGCATACGGTTGTGACTATGTCGTTACGGGCAATAAGAAGCATTGGATGTTCTCGGACATACCGGTGTTCACCTCTTCGGAATTTTAGAGTTCATAGACGACAACGGGGATAAACAAGGATAGACAGAGATGATGCAGGCAATGATATTCGCAGCCGGACTCGGGACACGGCTCAAACCACTGACCGACACCATGCCAAAGGCTCTTGTGAGTGTGGCAGGGCGGCCGTTGCTGGAACATACGGTGATGAGGCTGAAGGCGGCCGGCGTGGAGAGGATTGTCGTGAATGTGCATCATTTCGCTTCGCAGATAACTGATTTTCTGTCGTCAAACGGCAATTTCGGGATGGACATACGCGTCAGCGACGAGACGGCCGCGCTGCTCGACACGGGCGGTGGCATACGGGCGGCTGCGCCGCTGTTTGACGTATCGTCGCCGATACTGATTCATAATGTAGACATACTGAGCAACGTTGACCTCAGCGCGTTTTATGCTGATAACGTTGCCAACGCCGCAACGTTGCTGGTCAGCAACCGCAAGACCAGCCGCTATCTGCTTTTTGATGACGACCTGCGGCTGGTCGGGTGGACGAATGTCGCCACGGGTGAGGTGCGCAGCCCTTATCCTGCAGCAGTCACCGCTGCCGCCCACCGCTATGCTTTCTCGGGCATACACATTTTTTCTCCGGATTTGTTTCCTTTGTTCGACGGGTTCCCCGACAAGTTCGGCATCATTGATTTCTATCTCAGCGTGTGCGACAGGGTCGTGATAAGCGGCTGTGTCAAGGACGACCTGCGGCTGATGGACGTCGGTAAGCTGGACACGCTGGCAGAGGCGGAGACATTTGTGCAGGACGTACAAATATAATCAGGACAACAAGTAGAATTAAGACATACACAATTAAATAATATATAAACGAATATGCAACAGAAGATTATCATCCTCGATTTCGGTTCGCAGACTACGCAGCTCATCGGCCGCCGTGTCCGCGAGCTGGACACATTCTGCGAGATTCTTCCGTACAACAAGTTCCCGAAGGACGATCCGTCAGTGATCGGTGTCATACTGAGCGGTTCGCCCTATTCGGTGCATGATCCCGAGGCTTTCAAGGTTGACCTGAGTCAGTTCGTCGGCCGTCTGCCCGTGCTTGGCATCTGCTATGGTGCGCAGTTCATTTCCCATACGCTCGGCGGCCGTGTAGAGAAGGCCGATTCGCGTGAGTACGGTCGTGCACATCTGCAGACGTTCAACAAGGAGAATCCGCTCTTCAAGGGCTTCACCGACAATTCACAGGTATGGATGAGTCACGGCGACACTATCACGGCCATACCCGAAGGCTTTGAGTGCATCGCATCGACGGCCGACGTGAAGTATGCGGCATATTGGGCCCCCTCCAGCTCCACCAAGGGGGAGAGACCTGCGGCTTGTGACGGCACATCCAAAAGTTCCGGCTCTTGTGACAGCACTTCATCCCCCCTTGGGGGGACTGAGGGGGGCCGCCCCGTCTGGGCCGTTCAGTTCCACCCCGAGGTGTTCCACACGGTGCAGGGCACACAGTTGCTCCGCAATTTCGTCGTTGACATCTGCGGCTCAAAGCAGGATTGGAGCGCGGCGTCGTTTGTCGACACAACCGTTGCCGAGCTGAAAGCACAGGTCGGTGACGACCGCGTCATACTCGGACTCAGCGGAGGCGTCGATTCGTCGGTTGCAGCAGTGCTGCTCAACCGCGCCATCGGCAAGAACCTCACGTGTATCTTTGTCGACCACGGTATGCTGCGCAAGAACGAGTTTACCGATGTCATGCACGACTATGAGTGTCTGGGACTCAACGTTATCGGTGTCGACGCGAGCGAAAAGTTCTTCAGTGACCTCGCCGGAGTGACAGACCCGGAGCAGAAGCGCAAGATAATAGGTCGCGACTTCGTCGAGGTGTTCAATGCCGAGGCACGCAAGATTACGGGTGCGAAGTGGCTGGCACAGGGAACCATCTATCCCGACCGCATCGAGTCGCTCAACATCACGGGCAAGGTTATCAAGAGCCATCACAACGTCGGCGGACTGCCCGAAGAGATGCACCTCAGTCTTTGCGAGCCGCTGAAGTGGCTCTTCAAGGATGAAGTGCGCCGCGTGGGCCGTCAGTTGGGCATGCCCGAACATCTCATCACGCGCCATCCGTTCCCCGGTCCCGGCCTTGCCGTGCGTATCCTTGGCGATATAACACGCGAAAAAGTCCGTGTCCTGCAGGATGCCGACGACATCTACATCCGCGGACTGCGTGACTACAAGGTGCGTCTCACAGGCGAAGAGGCCCGCAAGGTGCTGGCCGCAGGTGTGCCGGCGTCGATGACCGACGGTGAGATAGAGGTTTCGCTTTACGACCAAATATGGCAGGCCGGCGCCGTGCTGCTGTCAACCGTACGTTCGGTTGGCGTGATGGGTGACGAGCGTACATATGAGAATCCCGTCGCCCTGCGTGCCGTGACCAGCACCGATGCCATGACGGCCGACTGGGCGCATCTGCCCTACGACTTCCTTGCTAAGGTCTCCAACGAGATCATCAACAAGGTGCGCGGTGTCAACCGCGTCTGCTATGACATCTCGTCAAAGCCGCCATCGACGATCGAGTGGGAGTGAGAAAGTGAAGAACGAAGAGTGAAGAAAGTGAAGAACGAAGAGTGAAGAGTGAAGAATGGGCTGACGCCGTTCCAACTGCCATAATGTAGCAATGTGGGAACGGCGCCAGCCCATTCTTCACTCTTCACTCTTCGTTCTTCACTTTCTTCACTCTTCGTTCTTCATTTTCTTATTTCATCAACAATGTCGAAGCGCGTTTCTTCTGGTGCAAGGTCAACGTAGGCGTTGCGCATGTCCTCTTTGGTTATTTCGATGTCGCGGTCGACTTCCCGCGGATTGTCGACAGTCGTGTGGAAGAAAAGCCAGTCGTAGGTCTGCTTGAGGTACAGAATACGCGCCAGATCACCGTGTGACGAACCTTTCAGCCAGTCGTAGCGCAGGAGTCGGTCGTGGCCTGCGTCTTGGATGGCCTTGACGACCGTTTTCGACTGCGACACGGGCACGGCGCGGTCGGCCGTTCCGTGGAGAATCCATAGCGGGATGCGGCCCAGCCCAGAGAAGTCGCGCAGGGTGCTGCCGCCGCAGAGAGCCATCGCCGCTGCCACGCGTTCAGGGTATGTCCCCGCAAAATCGAGCGTTCCATAGCCGCCGAGGCTCATGCCGATGACGTAGACGCGGGTCGTGTCGGTGTCGTGGTTCTGCTGCACCCAGTCGAGTATGCGTGCAATCTTCTGCGGACTCCAAGCTCCGCCGGGATTCTGCGGTGCTATGACCATTGCCGGATAGTAGCGCCCTTTCTCGATGGCGTGGAGCAGTCCGTAGCGGCGGACGCGCTGCATGTCTTTGCCGCAGAGACTCGCTCCGTGGAGGAAGATAATGACCGGTATGCGGCGGTGCTCATGCACATATTCGCGTGGGGCGTAGAGCCAGAAGTTGTAACTGTCGGGAACGGTGCCGCGCATGGCGGCCAACTGCCCGTTCTGTGCGCGAACGGCAACAGACCATAATGTAATAATGATGGATGTCAGTATGCGTCTCATTTGTCTTGTCGTCATCAGAAAAAGGCGGATGACGATGCAAATATACACATTTAAATGTGGAAATAAGAATTTATTATGGTAAAGTGCGGCGACAATGTGTCATGGAACGTCTGAAAAAGTAAGATACACGGATACGCTTTCAGTACAAGGCCGTTGTTCTGAAGGCGTAATGTGTATGTAATTCCCTATAATCTATTGTTATACGGAGCGCGTAAAAGGATGGGCGAAAAACGTTAGCCAATCCGTCGTGCCGGTGCGGCATGAGATGGTGTTATATATAATAAGAGGAAAGAGAACATACGACCGAGCCTCGGCTGCAAATCGTTTGTCCTCTTTCTTCGTTATGGACTATTTGAGTTATTTCTTATTTGTCCTTCAGCAAATCACGTATCTCGGTGAGCAGACGCTCCTCGGCCGACGGCTGTGGCGGGGCCGGTGGGGCGGCGGGAGTCTCCTTTGCCTTGGTGACTTTCTTGGAAAGACGGTTGATGCCTTTGACGAGCATGAAGACGCAGAAGGCGATGATGACGAAGTCGAAGATGGTCTGGAGGAAGTTTCCGTAGTTGACCGTCACCGGATCGAGCTTCTCAATGCCCGGCAGCTCGACCTGCGGGAGCTCAAACTTGAGGTCTGTGAACTTGACTCCGCCGATGAGCCATCCTATCGGTGGCATGATGATGTCGTTGACGACAGATGTGACAATCTTGCCGAAAGCGCCGCCGATGATGACACCGACAGCCATGTCTACGGCATTACCCTTGACGGCGAACTCCTTGAATTCGTTTAGTAATTTACCCATTGGATTGAAGTTTTTATATTATTTAATACTGAAATCTGCTGCAAATATAGATTTTTTTTCGTAACTTTGCGGCGGAAAAGAATAAAAATATGCTGAAAAGGCATCATATTTTGGATATTCGTTACTCAAATAGAGGTGTCCTCGGTAGGCTTATTATAAGTAACTTAGGTATAATAACCCTTTTAAACAATAAAAAGTAATTATGATTAAGATTGGTATTAACGGATTTGGCCGTATCGGCCGTTTCGTTTTCCGCGCAGCTCAGACTCGCGACGACATTCAGGTTGTAGGTATCAATGACCTCTGCCCGGTAGACTACTTGGCTTACATGCTCAAGTATGACACAATGCACGGCGCTTTCGACGGCACTATCGAGGCTGATGTTGAAAATAGCAAGCTGATTGTCAACGGTAAGGAAATCCGCGTTACAGCAGAGCGTAACCCGGCTGACCTGAAGTGGAACGAGGTTGAGGCTGAATATGTAGTTGAGTCAACAGGTCTGTTCCTGACACAGGAGAAGGCTCAGGCTCACATCGAGGCCGGCGCTAAGTATGTAGTTATGTCAGCTCCCTCAAAGGATGCTACTCCTATGTTCGTTTGCGGCGTAAACTTCGACAAGTATGAGAAGGGTACACAGTTTGTTTCTAACGCTTCTTGCACAACAAACTGTCTGGCTCCTATCGCTAAGGTTCTGAACGACAAATTCGGTATCACCGACGGTCTTATGACAACCGTTCACTCTACAACTGCTACACAGAAGACTGTTGACGGTCCGTCTCTGAAGGACTGGCGTGGTGGCCGTGCCGCTTCCGGCAACATCATCCCCTCTTCAACAGGTGCTGCCAAGGCTGTAGGTAAGGTTATCCCCGAACTGAATGGCAAGCTGACAGGTATGTCTATGCGCGTTCCGACTTTGGACGTTTCTGTAGTTGACCTGACTGTCAACCTCGCTAAGCCCGCTACATACGCTGAGATTTGCGCAGCTATGAAGGAGGCTTCTGAGGGCGAGCTGAAGGGTGTACTGGGATACACAGAGGACGCTGTTGTTTCTTCTGACTTCCTCGGTGACACACGCACCTCTATCTTCGACGCTAAGGCCGGTATCGCTCTGACTGACACATTCGTAAAGGTTGTGTCTTGGTATGACAACGAGATCGGTTACTCTAACAAGGTGCTCGAGCTCATCGCACACATGAAGAAGGTTAACGGCTAATCATCAAATTAGCAGTATAACAATAAAAAACAGGCCGTCCAGTATTGCTGGACGGCTTTTTTTTCGTATTTTTGCCAATATCTTTCTTTGATTCGATAGAGGGATCCATTACATATTATGGAGAAAAAGGACAAGATGATAACGATACTCGGACCCACGGCCAGTGGCAAGACTGCCTTGGCTGCGGCACTCGCGGCACGTGTGGATGGCGAGATAATCAGCGGCGACTCACGCCAGATCTATCGCCGGATGGACATCGGTACGGGCAAGGATCTTGACGACTATGTCGTGGACGGCCGGCGGATAGCCTGCCATTTGGTGGATATTGCCGAACCGGGTACACGTTACAATCTCTTCCGCTATCAGCAGGATTTCCGCCGCGCCTACGAAGACATCGTCGGTCGTGGTCGCAGACCTATACTCTGTGGCGGTACGGGACTTTACATCGAGGCCGTGCTGAAAGGGTATCGGTTGGCCGAAGTTCCGGAGGACAAGGCGTTGCGTGGACGTCTCGAGGGAAAGACGCTCGACGAACTGACCGTCATGCTCGAGGAGCTGAAAAGGCGTAACGGCAGCACGATGCACAACACGACAGACGTCGACACGGCGAAGCGGGCAATCAGGGCCATCGAGATAGAGACATACGTAGAGGAACATCCCGAGGCGGGGCATGCCGATATGCCGCCGACAGACTCTGTAATAATAGGTGTGGATATTGATCGCGAGGAGCGCCGCCGCCGCATAACGGACCGGTTGCGTCGTCGCTTGGAGGAAGGGATGGTCGAAGAGGTTGCCGGCCTGTTGGACAGTGGCATCAAGGCTGACGATCTCATATATTACGGGCTGGAGTATAAGTACGTGACGGAATATGTCATCGGCCGACTGAGTCATGACGAGATGTTCCGACAGCTCGAGATAGCCATCCATCAGTTTGCCAAACGGCAGATGACGTGGTTCCGGGGCATGGAACGTCGCGGTCTGACAATCCACTGGGTGGATGCAATGCAGCCGATGGACCGGAAGATAGAGGAAATATTAAGACTGACCGGGAGCAATCCGGACATAATCAACGATTAGCATAGAAGACAAACATGGCAGTAGAAACCTCAAGGTGGGGCATACTTTATTGTCCCAAGTCAGGCTTAGGCCGCGGACGCAAACAGTGGGACCGGGTGCAGAAGGTGCTCGACGAGCGCGGTGTGCTGTATGATTTCGTGCAGAGCGAAAACTCCGACAGTGTGGAGCGGTTGATGCGCATGCTGATAAACAACGGCTACAAGACAATCATCGTGGTTGGCGGAGATTCGGCCTTGAACGACGCTGTCAACTGTCTGATGGATGTCGAACAGCATGTCCGCGACAGCATCGTGTTCGGCGTGATACCCAACGGCGTGCTCAACGACTTTGCCCGCTTCTGGAACTTTCGTGAAAACGAGGTCGCACAAACGGTCGACTGGCTCATCCGCCGACGTGTCCGCAGGATAGACCTTGGCTGTATCCGATATACTAACAAGAAAGGGGAGAAATGTCATCGCTATTTCCTCAACTGTGTGAATATCGGCCTCATCGCCGACGTCATGAACCTGCGCCGTCAGACGCGCAGTCTGCTTGGTTCGAGGACTCTCTCGTTTGTTGTGTCGCTGCTACTCATGTTCTTCCATCGGCTTGACTACAAGATGGACGTCAAGATCAATTCGGACACCATCCGTCGCCGGGTGATGACGATGTGCATCGGCAACGGACCGGGTTACGGCCAGACTCCCAATGCCGTGCCATACAACGGAATGTTGGACGTGTCGGTGGTATATAACTCAAAGGTGACACAAGTGCTTGCTGGACTGTGGCTTCTGCTGACCGGCCGCTTCCTCAATCATCGCAGCGTCCATCCCTACCGCACACGCGAGGTGATTGTCACGGAGGCACGTCACGCTATGGTAGGAATAGACGGGCGGCTCATCAGCACACCGGTCGGTGGCTATCGGATAAGCGTGGAGACGGAAATAGTAAACTTTCTGATGCCGGCCTGAACGTTCGGCACTTTGGCTGAGCTCAGCATCGGATACATTATTATATAAAAGGAGTGTGCCATCAAGAGATAAGGAATACCTTGTTATATAATAGAGGGAACTTTATAAAACAAAGATCGGAAACAAAAAACGCACGACATGTACATCGTGAGGCTGTCGGCCCCGTTCTGTGTATGTCGTGCGTTTATCCCATCTCGGAGATGTCGCGTAACATCTTCTCCTCGATGATCTTTATTTTTCTACCGTCAATGATGATAAGATGCTCATGGGCGAATGATGACAGCGTGCGTATGGCGTTGCTCGTGGTCATGTTGGACATGTTGGCAAGGTCCTCTCGACTGATATTGACGTTCAATGTAGAGCCGTCTTCAGCGACACCATATTTGTCTATCAGCGAAACGAGAGACTCGGCCAACCGTCCGCGTATATGCTTTTGGGTCAGACTGACGGTGCGCATGTCTGCCGCTCCGAGCAGTGCCGACAATTCCTTTATGAAGTAGATGGCCAACCGCGTGTTCTCCCGAATAAGCCGCATGGCGATTCCGATGGGTATCATACATATCACGGATGGCTCAAATGCGGCAGCGCCGTTGCGATAGTTTTCTCCAGCAAAGGCCGCCCTGTAACCGAAAAAGCCCTTCCGGCTGATGAGACGTATGATCTGGTCGCGTCCTCCGATGCCGTCGATATATATTTTGACTTTGCCGCTGATGAGGCACATCAGAAATTGCGGAACCTCATTCTCACAAAATATCACCTCATTCTTGCGGAACGAGCGTATCCTGATGTTGTCAGTGAGAAGCTGCCGTTGCTCGTCGGTCAGCGGCTCACAAAGTTCTGTTATTGCTTCAGCTATGATTCTTTTGTCAATCTCTTTTCTTGAAACCATTCTCCCGTTACTTGGTCTGTGTCTTATTGCAAAATTACGAAATTCCGTTTATAAACGATTATGATGGCGCCGAAAAGTCATCCGGAAGAGTCTAAAATGATTATTTTTATCAAATAATCTCGCTTTTCTTTTGCCGTAAACACGAAATTTGTTAACTTTGGAAATCATTTTGTGAAGCCGCCGCAACTGTTACGGCTGAACTTACCTTAAAGCAAGACTTGTACCGAAACTAATGAATTAAAAACCTTAATATAAGGAACTATGAGTTATTTACGATTTGAGAAGGCTGTGATGACTAACCTTGAGGAGTCTCTGCGTCGTGAATTGCTGCGTACCAATCGCTCGGGCGCATATTCGTGCTCTACGCTTGCGGACTGCAACACACGTAAGTACCACGGCTTGTTGGTCGTCCCTGTTCCCGAACTCGACGATGACAATCATGTGCTGTTGTCGTCGCTTGATGTGACCGTCATTCAGCACGGCGCAGAGTTTAATCTGGGACTTCACAAGTATCAAGGCAACAACTACAGTCCCCGGGGACACAAATACATCCGGGAGTTTGATTGTGACAAAGTGCCGACCACGCTCTATCGCGTGGGTGGCGTGTTACTGAAAAAGGAAGTGGTCTTCCAACATTATGAAGACCGTATCCTGATACGCTACACTCTCGTTGATGCCCATTCGGCAACAACACTCCGTTTCCGTCCTTTCCTTGCTTTCCGCAGCGTCAACCAGCTCACACACGAGAATGGTACGGCCAGCCGTGAGTATCATCTCATCGACAACGGAATCAAGACGCGCATGTATGCCGGTTATCCCGAACTCTACATGCAGTTCAGCAAGAAGAACGAATTCATTTTTGACCCCAACTGGTATCGTGGTGTCGAATACCCCAAGGAACAGGAACGTGGTTATGCTTTCAATGAAGACCTTTATGTCCCCGGCTATTTCGAAATGCCGATAAAGAAAGGCGAGAGTATCGTCTTCGCCGCTTCGACATCTGCGATACGTATCGGCGGCATGAAGACTCTGTTTGAAAAGGAAGTCGAAGACCGCTCTCCGCGTGACAACATGTTCCACTGTCTGGTCAATGCCGCCCATCAGTTCCATCGCCGGGAGAAGAATGACGACCGCTATCTGTTGGCCGGATACCCGTGGTTCAAGAGCCGTGCCCGCGACACGTTCATTTCGTTGCCGGGTCTGACATTGGCTATAGGTGAACAGGACTACTTCGAACTCGTCATGAAGACGGCGGCCAAAGGTTTGCGTGAGTTCATGGCCGGCAAACCGGTCACTATCCATACTTATGATATAGAACAGCCCGATGTGCTCTTATGGGCCGTATGGGCGATACAGCAGTATGCCAAGGCGGCCGGCAATGCCAAGTGCATTGAGATGTACGGCAAACTGATCAAGGAGATAGTGATGTTCATCATTGATGGCGGTCATCCCAATCTGCGCCTTGACGACAACGGTCTGCTCTATACGGAAGGCCGCGACCGCGCCGTTACGTGGATGAATTCGACAGCCAACGGCCGCCCCGTCGTTCCCCGCACTGGATATATTGTGGAATTCAATGCACTGTGGTATAACGCTCTGAAGTTCTGTTCCGCATTGGCAGCGGAAGGCGGCAACACGGAATATGTGGAGAGTCTCGAAGCTCGCGCCGCACTCTGCAAAGAATCGTTTGTGACCACTTTCCTCAACGAATACGGCTATCTGCTCGACTATGTCGACGGCAACATGATGGATTGGAGTGTCCGTCCGAACATGATTTTTGCCGTTGCGTTCGACTATTCGCCCCTCAATCAGGAACAAAAGAAGAGCGTACTGGATGTCTGCACGCGCGAATTGCTCACACCTAAGGGTCTGCGCTCGCTGTCGCCGAAGAGCGGCGGCTACAATCCGATGTTTGTCGGAACTCAGACCCAGCGCGACTACGCCTACCATCAAGGCACCGCTTGGCCTTGGCTCGGAGGCTTCTATATGGAGGCTTGCCTCAAACTGTACAAGCGTACACGTCTCCGCTTCATCGAACGACAGATGGTCGGTTATGAAGACGAGATGAATTATCATGCTCTTGGTACCATTTCCGAACTCTTTGACGGCAATCCTCCGTTCCACGGACGTGGAGGAATGTCGTTCGCAATGAACGTTGCGGAAATTCTGCGCACGCTTAAGTTACTGGAGAAATATACTTATCAGAAATAAACAGGAGGAGGACGAAGACTATGAAAGTACTAATGTTTGGCTGGGAGTATCCTCCTCACGTATATGGTGGACTGGCTACCGCTAACTATGGAATAACAGAAGGTCTCCACGCACAGGGCGACCTTGACATCACGTTGTGCCTTCCCAAACCTTGGGGAGACGAGGACCGGCGTGCCGCCAACATTGTGGCAATGAACTCAGTGCCCATCGCCTGGCGCGACGTAGACTACGAATATGTGAAAAACCGCGTGGGCCACGTCATGGACCCCGACTATTATTACCGTCTGCGTGACCACATCTACGCCGACTTCAACTACATGAACGTCAACGATCTCGGTTGCATGGAGTTTGCCGGAGGCTATCCGTCCAATCTTCACGAGGAGATAAACAACTACTCGATCATTGCCGGTGTCGTTGCGAGGACGGAGCAGTTTGACATCATCCACGCCCACGACTGGCTTACCTATCCTGCCGGCATCCACGCCAAGCAGGTCAGCGGCCGCCCGCTCTGCATCCACGTCCACGCAACGGACTTCGACCGCAGCCGTGGCAAGGTCAATCCTACGGTCTATTCGATAGAGAAGAACGGCATGGACTGGGCCGACTGTATCATGTGTGTGAGCGAACTCACACGCCAGACCGTCATCAACCAGTATCATCAGGACCCCGCGAAGTGCTTCACGGTACATAATGCCGTATATCCGCTTAAGCCCGAATACGCCGAGATTCCCCGTCCGGACCACACCGGCAGGGACAAGGTCGTGACCTTCCTCGGCCGTATCACCATGCAGAAAGGTCCCGAATATTTTGTCGAGGCAGCCAACATGGTGCTCCACCGCACCCGCAACGTGCGCTTCTGTATGGCCGGTTCGGGCGACATGATGAACGCCATGATACACTTGGCAGCCGAGCGCGGCATCGCCGACCGCTTCCACTTCCCCGGCTTCATGCGCGGCAAGCAAGTCTACGAGTGCCTCAAGGACTCCGACGTCTATGTCATGCCGTCCGTGAGCGAGCCGTTCGGCATATCGCCGTTGGAAGCCATGCAGTGTGGGACGCCGTCCATCATATCCAAGCAGAGCGGTTGCGCCGAGATACTTTCAAACTGTATCAAGGTCGACTATTGGGACATCCACGCCCTTGCCGACGCCATCTACTCCATCTGCGCCAACGACAGCCTCTTCCACTATCTGCAGGATGAAGGCAAGCGCGAGGTCGACCAGATTACATGGGAGAAGGTCGGTCTCTGGATACGCGAACTCTATGAGCGCACTCTCGGCATGAGATAACGACGGAAACCGCGTCGCGCATCATGCCGTCCGGTCTCATATCGGCCAAACAGTCTAATAAGAACAAAAAAACAAAACGACAATGAAAACAATATGCTTATATTTTGAGATACACCAGATAATCCATCTCAAGAGATACCGTTTCTTTGACATCGGTACAGACCATTACTATTATGATGACTACGAGAACGAGCGTAGCATCAGCGACATAGCCGAGCGTTCGTACATGCCGGCCCTCAACACCCTGTTGGACATGATTCGGGATAACGGCAAATACTTCAAGGTGGCTTTCTCGCTCTCCGGAACCGGCATCGAGCAGCTTGAGATGCACGCTCCCCAGGTGCTTGACAAACTTCAGGAACTCAACGAGACCGGATGTGTGGAGTTTCTCGCCGAGCCTTATTCCCACGGTCTGTCCTCACTGGCAAACGAGGAAACCTTTGCTCTCGACGTCAAGAAGCAATGTGCAAAGATAGAAGAATACTTCGGCAAGAAGCCGACCGTCCTGCGCAACTCATCGCTCATCTACAGCGACGACATCGGCGGACAGGTAGCTGCAATGGGATTCAAGGGCATGCTCACCGAGGGAGCAAAACACGTCCTCGGCTGGAAGTCTCCCCACTATGTCTACAACTGTAACATAGCGCCCAATCTCAAGCTCCTTCTCCGCGACGTAGAGCTGAGCGACGACATCTCGCTGCGATTCGCCAACAGCGACTGGTCCGGCTATCCGCTCTTTGCCGACACTTATATCAACACTATCGCTTCGCTGCCGCAGGAGGAACAGATCATCAACATCTTCATGGAACTGTCGGCCTTGGGTATAGCTCAGCCGCTCTCGTCCAACATCCTCGAGTTCCTCCGCGCCCTTCCGACTTGCGCCAAGGACAAGGGTATCACCTTCGCGACACCCACCGAAATCTGCAAGATGACCAAGAGTGTCGGCAGTCTTGACGTGCCCGACACACTGTCGTGGGTGGACGAGGAGCGTGACGTCAGCTGCTGGTTGGGCAACGCCATGCAGCGTGAGGCCTTCAACAAACTGTATAGCGTGGCTGACCGCGTGCGCATAGCCAACGATCCGCGCATCAATCAGGATTGGGACTATCTGCAGGCAAGCAACAATTTCCGCTTCATGACCACCAAGCCCTCCAACGTCGGTCTCGACCGCGGCATATACAGCGATCCTTTTGATGCCTTCACCAACTACATGAACATTCTCGGTGACTTCATCAACCGCGTCAACAGCCTCTATCCCGACGACATCGACAACGATGAACTGAACAGTCTGCTCACCACCATCAAGAACCAGGGTGACGAGATCGAGATGAAGGACAAGGAGATCATACGTCTGAAGACCAAGCTCGAGAAGCTGGAAGCTGCCGACGAAAAGTCAAAGGCTACGACGAAAAAGTCTGCCGCAAAGAAGCCCGCCGCAAAGAAGCCGGCAGCCAAGAAGGCAGTTAAGGAAGAGGCAAAAGACTGATGACAAAGAGCAAAAGACAAGGTGTGGTATCTGACGTTCCGTGGAGCGGCATATAGCATACATCTGAATAACATGACGACAGCCGTCGCAACGATATTGTTGTGACGGCTGTTTTTTTGTCCGAAAACATGGTCGTACGTTCCGTTTGATGAGCGGATATGTCAGAAAAAGATTGTTAAAATTAACAATTCGCAACGTGCGAAAATTTGTATAAAAACGTTGTAATCCGGTCGGAAAATTGCTTTCATCGTTCAAAATCTCGCCGTTGGCCGAGCCGTAAGGGCCCCGTTGGTCCGCAAAAGCGTGCTTGTTGTCATGCAACGGCGCCGCCGTCGTGACGCAACGGGGGCCCCGTTGCAATGCCGTAGGGGCCTTACGGCAAGGAAAAAACGCCGAAAATGTTGCACACTTCGGTAAAAACGGTCGTAATGCGTTGGCTGTCAGGAATAAAAAGATGCACGCGCAAAACTCGCATATTTGAGGCCGAGGGAGGACTTCGCGCAAAATTCGTGTTAAAATGGAGGGCGTTTGTAAGAAATATTCTGAATGTTAAAACGGCGAAAACGCTCTGCTGTCCCGTGACTTTTCGTGTCAAGGGGGAATGTCATGATAAGTGTGAAAAATGCCTTTTGAAACGAAGAGAAATTTCCTCGTGGCTTGTTTTGAGCATATTTGCAAACACAACTAAACGCAAATCGTTATGAAAGAGAAAAATTTTATTGTCTGTGTTGCAAATCCTTTGGATTGTCCTGACGATAGGACGGTCGGAGATCGCCCCTGCGTCTGACGCTCGCGGGACGGGTACAGATAGCGATAGGGAAGAGATGCTGCTCTACGAGCAGGGCGTAGGATATAGATTCAAGATAGAAGTGCAACGCTTCAGTCCCTCCATTGCTCATGGAGCGTAGCGTAATGGGCAATGGAGGGATACCGCTTCGAATGGCAGGAGAGTTGACAGGCAATACAAAAAAAATAAAGGAGACACCGCTGTGTCTCCAAAGATTAAACTAACTTTGTATTGCGTATGTACAGTCATTTAATCCGTGAGCAAAGGTACGCAATTTTTGCGTTAAAACAAAAAGGAAAGAGCAATGCTGAAATAGCAAGGACGATAAAAGTCTCTCCTTCCACCATCAGTCGC
>CABUXJ010000018.1 GCA_902495455.1 uncultured Prevotella sp. | reverse complement strand
AGGAGGGGTTAGGGGTGGTTAAACAATAACATTCTATAAATCATCACTTTAGATAACAGAATATGACTAACCACCCCTAACCCCTCCTTCGGAAGGAGGGGACTGAGATTACCACACTTAAAGGCTTACAAATGAGTTCGTATTTTGATACTAAATTTTAATACACCCTCCCAAGGAAACCGAAAAACAACATTGATACATATATATATATTAACAAGCAACTACTATGGATTTAGTACAACAAATCATCGAACGCGCGAAGAACAACAAACAGCGCATCGTGCTCCCCGAAGCAGAGGAGGAGCGCACACTCAAAGCAGCCGACATGGTGCTGCGTGACGGTATCGCAGACCTCATCCTCATCGGAAACCCGGCGAAAGTGGAGGCCATGTGCAAGGAGTACGGCCTGGAGCACATCGGCAAGGCCACGCTCATCGACCCGGAGAACAACCCGAAGAGCGAGGAATATGCCCAGCTGCTCGCCCAGCTGCGCGCAAAGAAGGGCATGACCATCGAGAAGGCCCGCGAACTGGTGAAGAACCCGCTCTACCTCGGCTGCATGATCATCAAGACCGAAGGTGCCGACGGACAGATCAGCGGTGCGCTGAGCACGACGGGCGACACACTCCGTCCCGCCCTGCAGATCATCAAGTGCGCCCCGGGCATCACCTGCGTGAGTGGTGCCATGCTGCTCATCACGAAGCAGCCGCAGTATGGCGAAAACGGTATCCTCGTCGTCGGCGACGTCGCCGTGACCCCGATGCCCGACGCCGGCCAGCTGGCCCAGATAGCCGTCTGCACGGCACAGACAGCCAAGAGCGTCGCCGGATTTGCCGACCCGCGCGTGGCCATGTTGAGCTTTTCGACCAAGGGCAGCGCAAGCCACGAGGTTGTCGACAAGGTTGTCGAGGCCACACGTCTGGCAAAGGAGATGGCTCCCGAGCTGAAGATAGACGGCGAACTGCAGGCTGACGCCGCCCTCGTGCCCACCGTCGGTGCCAAGAAAGCTCCGGGCAGCGACATCGCCGGCAAGGCCAACGTCCTCGTATTCCCCAACCTCGAGGTCGGCAACATCGGCTACAAGCTCGTCCAGCGCCTCGGTGACGCCGTGGCCATCGGCCCCATCCTCCAGGGTATCGCCCGCCCGGTCAACGACCTGAGCCGCGGATGCTCCGTCGAAGACATCTACTATCTCGTCGCCATCACTGCCTGCCAGGCTATGGACGCGAAGAAGTAGTTATAAATTAGAAGTTAGGAATTATAAATTCTAAATTAAATAAAATGAAGATTCTTGTTTTGAATTGTGGATCATCATCCATAAAGTACGCCTTATACAACATGGATGACCGTTCGGTGATGACATCCGGCGGCGCAGAGCGCGTGGGACTTGACGGCGCGTTCGTAAAAGTGAAGCTCGCTAATGGCGAGAAAAAACAGATCATGCACGACATCCCGGAGCACACCGAGGGCGTGAAGTTCATCTTCAGCCTGCTCACCGACCCCGAGATTGGCGTGATCAAAGACCTCAAGGAGATTGACGCCGTCGGCCACCGTATGGTCCACGGAGGAGAAAAGTTCAACAAGAGCGTCGTCCTCAACGACGAAGTGCTCAAGGTATTCGAGGAGTGCAGCGACCTCGCTCCGCTCCACAACCCCGCCAATCTCAAGGGCGTGAAGGCCGTTTCAGAGCTTATGCCTGGTCTGCCGCAGGTGGGAGTGTTCGACACTGCTTTCCATCAGACCATGCCGAAGAAGGCTTACATGTATGCCATCCCCTACGAACTGTATGACAAGTATGCCATCCGCCGCTACGGTTTCCACGGTACGAGCCACCGCTACGTGTCAAAGCGCGTCTGCGACTTCCTCGGCGTGAAGCCCGAAGACAAGAAGGTCATCACCTGCCACATCGGCAACGGTGGCTCCGTGGCAGCCGTTGACGGAGGCAAGTGTGTCGACACGTCGATGGGTCTGACCCCGCTGGAGGGTGTCATGATGGGCACTCGCTCGGGCGACATCGACGGCGGCGCAGTCGCTTTCATTCAAAAGAAGCTCTCGCTCGACGCCGACGGCATCTCCAACCTGCTCAACAAGAAGAGCGGCGTGCTCGGCATCACGGGCATTTCAAGCGATATGCGCGAGATTGACGCGGCCGCAGAGAAGGGCGACGATAAGGCAATACTGGCTCTCGACATGTACAACTACCGCATAAAGAAGTATGTCGGTGCCTACGCAGCGGCAATGGGCGGCGTCGACATCATCGTCTTCACGGCCGGTGTCGGCGAGAATCAGGCCAATATGCGCGAATATGTGTGCAAGGACATGGAGTGGATGGGCATCAAGCTCGACGTGGAGAAGAACAACACCATCCACGGCGAGGAGGCCATTATCTCTGCTCCGGACTCAAAGGTGACCGTCGTTGTCGTTCCCACGGACGAGGAACTGATGATTGCCACGGACACAATGGAGCTGCTCTGATAAGCCAACAGGTTTATTCTGACAGACAAAAAAACACAGACTTGCGGCCAACGGGATTGTTCCCCGGCCGCAAGTCTGTGCTTTTTTGTTTCCAATCAAAATTATCTGACGGCTGTCACGTGCTCGATTTCGCCGTCGTAGGTGTTCATCAGGAGTCTTACGGAGTCGGCGTCGATGGTCTTGCAGGCTATACTGACGTAATAGCGGGAAGAATAATACTCCGGCACGCCGCCCTGGTCGTGGTACATCCGATAGACAGCGGTGCGCGTTCCATCGGCGTTATCGACCGTTCCCTCGTCGATGAGACCTATCGTGTGGATTGCTTCGGGGTCTTCGGCGACGCCGACTTTCATGTAGAAACCGATGTTGACGAAGCGCCCGCTCTTGCTCAACCAAAGGCTTTCAAACTTCAGCGGGTCCGTCTTGACACCCTCCTCAAACTCCTCCTGCGGCTTGGCTGAGAGTACCGGGACCGCTCCCATGCTCACCACTTCGGCGCGGCCGTCCTCCTTCGGATTGTAGTAGATGATGCCACGGTAGAGCGTGTCGGCCTTTGCCAGCCAGTCAGCGTTATGCGGTTTGGTCAATGCGAAGCGCTCGCCGTCATCCGTTACGATATAGTCGGCCGTCTTTGGAGCGGCCGAATGTATCTCGCCGAAGTCCGCCCGAGTGAGCGAATAGGTCCCCGTGCCGGTGTCGTAGCTGTCAGACGAGCATGCCGAAAGCAGCGCCACAAACGTCACGGCGGCTGAATACGCCATGACGGCGGCACGACAATGCCTCGATATGGCGGCCGGCGGCGTCATAAGGCTTCCTCCTGAGCCGCCATCTGGTTGATGGCCGGGTTGGCATACATGGTCAACAGGCGTTCGCGGAGATAGTCCTCATCCTTCTCCGGCAGGTCTATCAGGGCGATGCGGCCGGCGATATACTCCTCGAAAGCAGTGCGCTCGGCCGACGTATAGCGGTCCGCGAAGTCACGGTTGCCGTGCAAGAGGTCAGCGGCGGCGTAGTTGTTGGGATAAAGCCGGTAGCCGAGATGTATCTCTCGGTCGATGTGTCGGGCGACAGCGGCAAAGAGCTCGCCTTTCGGCATGTCTTCCGGCAGTGTCCCGAGCCAGCCGTCGATGCACGGCGCACAGTGGTAGTGGATGCGTCCTTTGCGTCCCATGATGCCCGTCTGCATGCTCATGACATCGTCGGCCTTGGTCTTCCTCCATCCTTCGACGTCGCGCTTGAGTTGAAACTCGCGTGCCTTGAGATAGTCGCAAGGGTCATATTCGTATGAGATGGAGAGCGGAACGATGTGCAATTGGGCCAGCCGTTCGGCCACGCTGCCCTCTCCGCCCATTGCCATCATCTTCAGAAGCGACTGCTGCGTGCGGTCGTCGCTGTCCTTGGCTCGGCCTTCGCGCTGTGCAATCCACACGTTGTCGTGCTTCTCCGCGATGACGAAGTGCATGTATTCGGACAGCAACCGGCTGTTGGCCAGCATCTCCTTGATGGCTGCGCTGCGGCGGACGATGAACGACTTGTTGACCCTCACGAGGTCTTCAATCCACGGAGCGGCGAGCAGATTGTCGCCTATGGCAATCTCGCAGGTTGTTCCGAAGCCCGCGTCGAAGAGCATCTTGTCGAGGAAAGCCGAGTCGAGCACGATGTCGCGGTGGTTGCTCATGAAGGTGTAACGGCTGCCGACGTCCACCCGCGACGAGTCCATCGTGCATCCGTCGGAGGCTTTTGCCAGCAGCGCGACGAGAAAACCGTAGCACAGCTGCTTCTGAAATTCGAGGTTGGTGCGGCACGAACGTATCTTCGCGGCGAGCGCATCGTATGGCACTCCGCTGAAGACGTGCTCCATGACGGCGCGGAATTGCGAGTCGGCGATGAGCCGTTCGTAGACTACGGGCAGTTCTTCCGGCTCATACGGACGTATCGGGTCAAACTTCGCTGGTATGTTCATAGCTTTCGATGGATATATATTAAACAGGTAGTGACCTTTCGATAGGTGTATATTAAATATGTAGGGACTGTCTTACTGTTTGCTCAGAATTGGTTTTCGACGATGTCCGTGAGCACATCTTTCATTTCCAGACCGGCGGCGCGGACCTGTTGCGGGATAAAGCTGGTCGCCGTCATGCCCGGTGTCGTGTTGATCTCGAGCATGTAGATGCGCTCCTTCTCAACACCGTCAGCATCCTTCTGCCGGCTGATGATGTAGTCGATGCGGATGATTCCGTTGCATCCGAGTATGTCGTAGATGTGGCTGGTAATTTCGCTGACGCGGCGGGCGGTATCCTCGCTGAGGCGTGCGGGTGTGATTTCCTTGACCTGTCCGTTGTATTTCGCGTCGTAATCGAAGAATTCATTGGTCGTCACGACCTCCGTGGCGGGCAGCACGACGCTCTTTTCGCGCGTCTTGTAGCATCCGATGGAGATTTCCGTACCTTCGATAAACTGCTCCACCATGACCTCCGGACTCTCCATGATAGCCTTGCGTATGGCCGGGGCGAGCTGATCCTTGTTCTTCACTTTCGACACACCGAAGCTGCTGCCGTCAGCCGCGGGCTTGACGAAGCAGGGCATGCCGATGCGCTGTTCGACCTCGTCGTCGCTGACCATCTCCTCGTAACCCTTGCGGATGAGCAGTGAGTCGGCCACGAGCACGCCGTAGCCGCGCAGATATTGGTTGAGTACGAACTTGTCGAACGTCAGCGCCTCGACGAGCACGCCGCTTGTGGAGTACGGCATGCCGATGAGTTCGAAGTAGCCTTGCAGCAGTCCGTTTTCGCCCGGAGTACCGTGGATGGTTATGTAGGCGTAGTCGAACACCACTTTCCGTCCGTCCTCCATGAAGGAGAAGTCGTTGCGGTCGATGCGTGCGGTGGTGCCGTCGTTCAGTTCCACATGCCAGTTTTGGGCTTTGATATCGACTATATAAATGTTGTAACGCTCTTTGTCGAAGAAAGAGTAGAGTCCGCGCGCTGAGCGCAGCGAGACGTCGTGTTCGGAGGAGTCGCCTCCGCAGACGATAGCTATGTTTCTTTTCATATTATCTTATATTAAGGACCCACCCCAACCCTCCCGAAGGGAGGGAGCTTGATGTGTCTTATTATTTTCCTTTACCACGGAACCCACTCCGAGAGTATCTAAGCTCCCTCCTTTCGGGAGGGTTGGGGTGGGTTTTAGGTGGCTGTGTGTTTTGTTATTGAGTCTTTATCTTCGCTCCCATGTACTTTCTCCACTTCTCTATCAGGGCCCACATGTCGATGGGCAGTTCGCTGGTGAAGTCCATCTGCTCGTGCGTCACGGGGTGGACGAAGCCAAGCGTGCGGGCGTGGAGGGCCTGACGCGGGCAGAAGCTGATGCAGTTGGTCACGAACGTCCGGTAGCTACCCGTGCGTTCGCCGCGCAATATCTCCGTGCCGCCGTAGCGTTCGTCGCCAAAGAGCGGATGACCGATGTGGCGCATGTGTGCGCGTATCTGGTGTGTGCGTCCTGTCTCGAGGATGCACTCCACGAGCGTGACATATCCGAAGCGCTCGATGACCCGATAGTGGGTCACGGCCGACTTGCCGATCTCCGATCCCGGCGGGAACACCGCCATGCGCAGGCGGTCCTTCGGGTCGCGGCCGATGTTGCCTTCGATGGTGCCCCGCTCTTCGGAGAAGTTGCCCCAGACGAGCGCGTTGTAGCTCCGGTGGGTTGTCTTATTGTAGAACTGTGCGCCCAACTCCATCTTCGCCTCCGGAGTCTTGGCCACCACGAGCAGTCCACTCGTGTCCTTGTCGATGCGGTGGACGAGTCCCACCTGCGGGTCGTTGGGGTCGTATGTCGGCAGATCGCGCAGATGCCACGCCACGGCGTTGACCAGTGTTCCGTCAAAGTTTCCGCAGCCCGGATGGACCACGAGGCCCGCCGGCTTGTTGACCACCATCAGACTGTCGTCCTCGTAGACGATGTCGAGCGGGATGTCCTGCGGTTCGATGCGCGTGTCATAGTGGGGCCGGTCGAGCATGAGCGTCACCACGTCGCCCGGGCGCACCTTGTAGTTGCTTTTGACCGGGTGTTCGTTGACATGCACGAAGCCTGCGTCGGCCGCTTTCTGTATGCGGTTGCGGCTGGAATGCTGCATTTTCTCGAACATAAACTTGTCCACGCGCACGGGGTCCTGACCCGCGTCCACCGCAAATCGGTAGTGCTCGTAGAGTTGTCTGTCCTGGGTGTCATCACCGCCCGAATCCTCCGGGTCAATCAGCTCCAGACCGTCAATGTCTTCAAAGTCTTCTGCCATTTGTCTCTCTTGTCTCCTTTCTTTCCTCCTCCCCGGCGCGGTCTGTGCGCGGCCTTTCGGCCTGTCCTGCCGGTCGCAGCCGGAACGGAGGTGCTATCCGTCAATCTTTTTCTAAGGTCCTCATGCGGACCTGATATGTATATATTATATAATAAGGTGTAGAAAACGTGTCTTCGCCGTCCGTCATTCTGTCCCGGCGACGGGCGGTTCGCTCACCTCCTCAAAGTCGTCCACGTCGCTCACCTCTCCGGTGTCAAATTCCGGTTCGGTGTAACTGATGGCCTCCTCGTCTTCGTCATACGTTCCGCTGCCGATAACCAGTCTCAGCGGTGTGTCTATCGAAATGCGGTCGCCCGCTCCGATGCGCCGTCCGCGACATTCGATGGCATAGACCCAGTCCTTTTCGCCCGGCACATATTTCGGTTCGAGCAACCGGAATCCCATTGCCGTCAGCTTCGCTTCCGCCTCGCGGGCACTGCTGTTTTCCGCCAGATCCGGCATCGCCAGCGAAGGCGACAGCGGCGTGTTGACCGTCACATAGATTGTGTGGCCGGCTTTCACCCGACAGCCCGGTCCCGGCGTCTGAAGCAATATGCAGTCGGCCGGCAGCCGCTTGTTGTATCCCGAGTCGCTCACGACGATCCGCAGTCCGTCCTGTTCGACCAGCTTCCGCGCCTTGTCGAACACCATGTTGCGCAGTTCGGGCACGGGGATGCCCTCGCCGTGGTGGGTGTAGACCTTCAGTCCATAGTTCACTCCCATGCAGACGACCACCACCACGATAATCATCGCGAGGATATTCATCCAGATGATGCGGCTGACGAATTTGCCGAAGAATTCCTTTATCTTCATTTCGTGTTATTTGGCAGACAGTGCGGCCCTGCCGTAGTGCCGCCTATCTTATGCAAAGATAATGTAAATCGCGGTAAGAACAAAACAAAAACCCGTTTCTTTTTTGGCATAATAAAAAATTCTTTATCTAAGACCCGACCCTCCCAAGACCCACCAGACACCCACCTAACACCCACCCCAGCCCTCCCGAAGGGAGGGAGCTTGATATGTCTTATTATCTTTCTTTGCCCCGAGAGTATCTAAACTCCCTCCCTTCGGGAGGGTTGGGGTGGGTGTTAGGTGGGTTTTTGGGTGGGTTTTTGGATTACATACCCAACTGTTAAAAACTCAGAACAATCTTTACAAACGTCTCACAAAACGCGCACGATTCGGAAATATCCCGCCTTCGGGTCAAAATTTGCGATTTTTCGACGATTTTCATAATACACTGACTGTCAACGAGATGCACCACACGGGAATATTTTCGCATATTTTGCGCCTTGCAGTAAGGGCCCCGTTGGTCTGCAACGGGGCCCCCGTTGCATCACGGCGGCGGCCCCGTTGCACGACAACAAGCATGCCGTTGCGATGCCGTAAGGCCCTTACGGCAAGACCGCCGGAATTTTTCGGTCGGAAAACGACGATGAAATGTTAAAATCGCGGCGTTTTTGTCTCGATTTTGAAGAAAAGCGAAGTGTTAAAAATTTGATATTATCGTGACAGGAAGAAGCCCCTCCAAAGCCCTTCCCAACCTCCCCGAAGGGGAGGAGCCGGATATGTCCAACTCACAATGTACACATGAAATTGGGCATATCCGGCTCCCTCCCTTCGGTAGGGTTGGGGTGGGTGTCTGATGTGGCTTTTCAGATGGGCGGCGAAAATTCCCCCGAAAAGAATGTGTATTGACAGAAAAAAACAGTATTTTTGCACTTTAAACCATAACAAAGCACATTATTACATACATATATGTCGTGTATATTGCATATAGAGACCAGCACCGACGTCTGCTCGGTGGCTGTGAGCCATGACGGCGGATGTCTCATGAGCCGCGAGGACCATAGCGGCCCCAACCATGCCGTCCGGCTCGGAGTCTTTGTCGACGAGGCTCTGACCTTCATCGACAGCAGCGGGCTGAAGCTCGACGCCGTGGCCGTCAGCAGCGGTCCCGGCTCCTACACCGGTCTGCGCATCGGCGTGTCGATGGCCAAGGGCATCTGTTACGGACGAGGCGTGAGCCTGGTGGCCGTGCCTACGCACGAATTGCTCTGTGTCCCCGTGCTCCTCGGACACGACGACCTGGAGGAGGACGCACTGCTCTGTCCGATGCTCGACGCACGCCGCATGGAGGTCTACGCCGGTGTCTACGACCGCGCGCTGCGCCCCGTGAGAGAGATCAGCGCCGACGTGGTCGACGCCGACACCTACCGCAGTCTGCTGGACGCTCATCCCGTCTACTTCTTCGGCAACGGCGCGGCAAAGTGTATGGACATCATAGCCCACCCCAACGCCCACCTCATCGAAGGCATCGAACCGCTGGCGCGCTGGATGCAGCCGCTGGCCGACAAGCGCATGGCCGCCGGAGAGACTGAGGACGTCGCCTACTTCGTCCCCTTCTACCTCAAGGACTTTGTCGCAAAGACACCGCGGAAGTTGCTCTAATGCTCAAAAAAACGGAAAGAAATGGAAATCAACGGATTGGATTATAACACACAGCGCGAACCGCTGATGATGCCCGAATACGGACGGGAGATACAGAAGATGGTCGACCTTGCCGTCTCGCTGTCGGACAAGAGAGAGAGACAGACGTGTGCGGAGACCATCGTCAAACTGATGGGTACGAAGGTGCCGCAGCTCCGGGAAAACTCCGACTGCGAGCGCATGCTCTGGGACCACCTCTATCTCATGAGCCACAAGCAGCTCGACATCGAGTGGCCGTATGACGTGGCCGAGGCGGAGAAGATATTGACCAAACCGCAGCCGATGGAGCTGCCATCGCATGACGGCGGAGTACATCTGCGCCACTACGGCCGGCTCATGGAGAAACTCTTCGCCCGCCTCAAGGAGATGCCCGAGGGACCGGAGCGCGACGCGCTGGTCGGCATGACGGCCAACCAGATGAAGCGAGACCTCAGCACGTGGGGACACGGCTCGGCCGACGACGAGCGCGTGGCCGCCGACCTGGAGCGCCTCACCGACGGACGCATACGCCTCGACCTCAGCACGTTCAGGTTTGACAAGATATATCCGACGGACGGCAATGACATGCAGAGGCGGAAAAGGAGAAAATGAAGAATTTAAGTGAAGAATGAAGAGGGAAGAGTGAAGAATAGGCTGGCGCCATTTCTCCCATTCCTATCATAGCTATGATAGCTACTGTAGCTACAATAGCTATCATAAAAAGAAAAACAATGGCATCATTCATCATCGAAGGCGGACATCCGCTGAAAGGAACAATCAGACCGCAGGGCGCCAAAAATGAGGCCCTCGAGGTGATATGTGCCTCGCTGCTCACGGCAGATGAGGTGAGGATATCCAACATCCCGGAGATACTCGACGTCCACAACCTGATCCGGCTGCTCAGCGACATCGGCGTCACGGTAGACCACCGCGGTCACGGCGAATACTCATTCCGTGCCGCCAACCTCAACCTCGACTATCTCGAAAGTGACGAGTTCGTCCGCAAGTGTGCCTCACTGCGCGGTTCGGTGCTCATGATAGGTCCGTTGCTGGCGCGGTTCGGCAAGGCCGTCATCACCAAACCCGGCGGCGACAAGATCGGACGACGCCGTCTCGACACCCACTTCCTCGGCTTCCGCCATCTCGGCGCCGACTTCCGCCATGTCCCGGGACGCGATGTCTACGAGATTGAGGCACGACAGCTGAAGGGATGCTACATGCTACTGGACGAAGCCTCCGTCACCGGCACGGCCAACATCATCATGGCCGCAGTCATGGCTAATGGCACCACCACCATATACAACGCCGCCTGCGAACCATACATACAGCAGCTTTGCCACATGCTCAACCGGATGGGAGCACAGATAAGCGGCATCGGATCAAACCTGCTGACCATCGTCGGCGTCACCACACTCCACGCCACGACCCACACCATACTGCCCGACATGATCGAGGTCGGCTCGTTCATCGGCATGGCCGTCATGGTGGGCGACGGCATACGCATCAAGGACGTGTCGCTGCGCAACCTCGGCATCATACCCGACGCTTTTCGCCGGCTCGGCGTGAGGATTGACGTAGAGGGCGACGACCTCGTCATTCCGCGGCAGGACCACTACCAGATAGACTCGTTCATCGACGGAACGATCATGACACTGGCCGACGCACCGTGGCCGGGACTGACCCCGGACCTCCTCTCGGTGCTCATCGTCGTCGCGACACAGGCCCGTGGCAGCGTCCTCTTCCATCAGAAGATGTTCGAGAGCCGCCTGTTCTTCGTGGACAAACTGATTGACATGGGAGCACAGATCATACTCTGCGACCCCCACCGCGCCGTCGTCGTCGGCCACGACCGTGGCATCCGGCTCCGCGCAGGCCGCATGGCAAGCCCCGACATACGTGCCGGCATCGCCTTGCTGATAGCCGCCATGAGCGCTGAAGGCACCAGCCGGATAGACAACATCGAGCAGATAGACCGCGGATATGAAGACATCGAAGCGCGTCTGGGGCAGCTCGGAGCGCGGATAAGGAGGGAATGAAGCATGATACGGGAAGAAGATGTATATAAGATAGGTAAGCTGGGCAAGCCCCACGGTGTCAAAGGCGAGGTGTCGATGCACTTCGCCGACGACATATTCGACCGCACGGACTGCGACTATCTCATCCTGCGGATAGACGGCATCATGGTGCCGTTTTTCATGGAGGAATACCGGTTCCGCAGCGAAGAGACCGCGTTGGTCAAGTTCTGCGACATCGACACGCAGGAACGGGCGGCCGAGTTGACCGGATGCGAAGTCTATTTCCCGCGCGACGTGGCCGCCACCGACGAAGGCGCGCCGTCCTACGCCGCCATTACGGGATTTGAAATCATTGACTCCGTGACGGGGCGCAATGCCGGACGCATCGCTTCAGTGGACGACACGACCGTCAACACGCTGTTCGAGATGGAAGACGGCCGGCTCATCCCCGCCGCGGCCGAACTCATCGAAGACGTGGACACGTCAGCCCGGAAGATAGTGATGCGACTCCCGGAAGGAATTTTAAGTGAAGAATGAAGAGTGAAGAGTGAAAAACTTGCTGCCGCCGTTCGATGCGGCTCCCATTATTCCCCAATCTCCCATCATTCCCATCACTCCCATCATTCCCATCTGACAATATCCAGCTCCCTCCCTTCGGGAGGGTTGGGGTGGGTTTTGAGGTGGTTTTTTTAATTAACGATATATGACACATCAACAACAATCCGAAGCTCCAAAGAAGCAGATTGCCATACTCGGCTCTACCGGCTCGATAGGCACTCAGGCCCTTCAGGTCATTGAGGAACATTCGGACAGATATGAAGTTTACTGCCTTACGGCCAACAACCGCGTGGAACTGCTTGCTGAACAAGCCCGCCGTTTCAAGCCCGCCGCCGTCGTCATAGCCAACGAAGACCGTTATGACGAGTTGCGGGCGCTGCTTGACGACCAGCCGGACATAAAGGTGTATGCCGGTGCAAAGGCTCTCGACGAGATTGTGGAGGCCGGTCCTATCGACGTGGTGCTCACGGCGATGGTGGGCTTTGCCGGCCTTTCGCCGACCATTCATGCCATCAAGGCGCACAAGACCATCTGTCTGGCTAACAAGGAGACGCTTGTCGTCGCCGGCGAACTGATTTGCGAACTGGCCGCGCGCTACCGCACACCGATACTCCCCGTGGACAGCGAGCACTCCGCCATATTCCAGTGTCTGGTCGGTGAAGGGGACAACGAGATAGAGAAAATCCTCCTCACGGCGTCGGGCGGCCCGTTCCGCAACTATACCATCGACCAGTTGGCAACCGTGACAAAAGCCGACGCGCTCCATCATCCGACGTGGGATATGGGTGCGAAAATAACCATCGACAGCGCGACAATGATGAACAAAGGCTTTGAGGTCATAGAGGCAAGATGGCTTTTCGGCGTCGATGCCGACAATATTGAAGTGCTCGTTCACCCTCAGTCGATTGTCCACAGCGCGGTGCAGTTCCGCGACGGAGCCGTCAAAGCCCAGCTGGGCGTGCCCGACATGCGTCTGCCCATCCAGTATGCTTTCTCTTATCCCGACCGCCTCAGTCTGTCGTCGAAGCGTCTCGACCTGTTCTCCCGTCCGCTGGAGTTTTTCCGCCCCGACTTGGAGAAGTTCCGCTGTCTTGCTTTGGCTTTTGAGGCGATACGTCGCGGCGGCAACATGCCCTGCATCGTAAATGCCGCCAACGAGATCGTCAATCGCGGTTTTCTTGAAGACCGCTGCGGTTTCCTCCGGATGAGCGACATCATCGAGAAGACAATGTCGCGCGTCCCCTTCGACGCCGCTCCGACATACGACACCTACGTCGCCACCGACCGCGAGGCAAGAAGGGTCGCCATGCAAATTATGAATGGTGAGTGATGAATGGTGAATGGTGAGTTGGTCGGCCTGCGGCCGATTAAGAGTTATCAAATTACGAATTATGCCTGCGGAATGGTTTCTGCTTCACAATCAACAAAAACAAGTGTATGGGAAGCAAAACCATAAATACAAGCGCAAAGGAAAACAAGCGCAAAGGAAAACAAGCGTAAGGAAAACAGTGCAAGGAAAAACAGTGCAAGGAAATACAAGCGCAAAGGTAAATTCGTAATTCAATAACTCACAATCGGCCGCAGGCCGACCAACTCACCATTCACCACTCACCACTCACCATTAATAACTCCTAATTCGTAATTCATAATTCAAAACTTAAATATGGAAATATTTCTTATAAAGACACTGCAGTTCATGCTTTCGATATCCATCCTGGTGCTGTTGCATGAGGGCGGTCATTTCCTCTTCGCCCGTCTCTTCGGCATCCGCGTGGAGAAGTTTTACCTGTTCTTTGACCCCTGGTTTCATCTCTTCGAGTTCAAACCGCGCCGCAGCGAGACCACCTACGGTCTCGGTTGGCTGCCGTTGGGAGGTTACTGCAAGATAGCCGGCATGATCGACGAGTCCTTTGACACAGACCAGATGAAACAACCGGCGCAGCCGTGGGAATTTCGTTCGAAGCCCGCGTGGCAGCGTCTGTTGGTCATGATTGGCGGTGTGCTGGTCAACTTCCTGCTCGCCCTGTTCATCTACTCCATGCTGCTCTTCACCTGGGGTGATACCTACATCCCCACGAAAAACATGACCGACGGAATGAAGTTCAGCAACGAGGCCAAGGCACTCGGTTTCCGCGACGGCGACATACTCGTGGGAACGGAGAAGGGCGAGTTCAAGGAGTGGGGCGTGGACATGTATCGCGACCTGTCAAAGGCCACCCGCGCGGACATCATCCGTGACGGCAAGCCCATGAGCATCACCCTGCCGGGAGACCTCAATCTGCTCGACATGCTGAAGAACAAGCCCCTCTTTGCCAAACAGCTCATCTCGTCCGAAATAGACAGCATCATCCCAGGAGGAGCATTGGCCAAGGCCGGCGTGATGAAGGGCGACCGCATCGTCGCCTTCAACGGCAAACCGACGGATTCCTATAACGACGTCGAAAACGAGGTAGGCTGCCTCTCCGACGTACTGGCCACGGTCGAGACTCCGACCGACAGTCTGCGTGTGCGCACCACGAGTGTTGTCACAGAGCGTGACGGCGTGAGAGACACGGCGACCATCGTGCTTTCGCCGGAACTCAAACTCGGATATGTCCCGAAGATTCCGCACTATGAGTCGGTCACCCGCAAGTATGGTTTCTTCGAGAGTTTCCCCGCCGGAGTCAGCTACGGTCTGAACGTGTTGGGCGGCTATGTGGACGACATGAAGTACGTCTTCACGGCCGACGGAGCCAAGTCCGTGGGTGGTTTCGGAACAATCGGCAGCCTTTTCCCAGGCTCATGGGACTGGTATCTGTTCTGGAAGATGACCGCTTTCCTGAGCATCATCCTCGCCTTCATGAACATTCTCCCCATCCCCGCCCTCGACGGTGGCCACGTCCTGTTCCTGCTGTACGAAATAGTGACTCGCCGCAAACCGAGCGAAAACTTCATGCTCTACGCCGAGTATGTCGGTTTTGGCATCCTCATACTCCTCATGGTGGTGGCCAATCTCAACGACATTCTGCGCTGGCTGAATGTGATGTGAGGCAAGAGAGCCAGAGCACTTTCGAGGATTCACAATCTCAGAATTTTCCTGAGGTCATGATGCATAAGTAGCATCATTGATTTATTAACGTAAACGCGAAGACGCAAAGTATTGATGCGACATTTGTTCTGTCGCATCAATACTTTGCGTCTTCGCGTTTGCGCTATTATGAACTAATATTATATATAATATTGTGTAATGAGGGTGTATCAAAATGCGGGGGAAGCACATTGTAGGGACATATTCTTGTAGCCATTTTGATACACCCTCATTACACATATACATGTTTCCGTTCGTCACGTCGTGGCAGCCCCATTATCTTCGATTCATCCCTTGCAAAGAATTTACCGCGGAATGACTTTAACTGCATCATAGGATCATGTTTGACCCCGTATTTTACAGAATAAGCCGCATTTTAAACACATTAACATAATATAACAATCGGGGGGGTAATTTGACATTCTTTATTTACTTTTGCGGCGTCATTGGGAAATACCTCACGTAATAAGGAAGTGACTTACCGGGTCGGACGCCGCCGTGACATAAAAAGAAGTGACAGTGTGCTGAAAGTCCCGCTCTATATGTATAATTTTAACGTATAAATTGTGAGATTGTGTTATTGGAAAGGCATAACATGTCTGTATATGTTTGTCTTCTCCCTGTCCGTAGCGGCTCAGGGTGTGGATAAAAGTATGCGGGTCGATACGCTGTCCTTGGCCGAACGGCTTTCATTCCATACAAACATGGTCGACTGGACTCTGCTCATGCCCAATGCCGGCATCGAGTTTGATGTCCACTCTACCAATTGGAACCGTTGGGCCGTAGGACTTGATGTGCGCTACAACTGGCAGACAAGCCATACCTTCAAGTCCGGACTCGTCTACAACATAATGGGCGCCCGCCTATATTTCCGGAACTACTGGCGCACGCGCCAGACAGAGCCGCGGGACGAAGAGAACAAATTTGACAAGACTTACAAGATATATCCGCACACGCGGTTTCTCGACCGCGTGTTCTCGTGTCGCCGTAACCGGGTCAGACATTCCGGACTGCTCTTCTATCGCGGCGCATACCTATCTTATAATAAATTCTCGATCAAACTCCTTGGTTCGGAAGGCTATCAAGGCTCGGCCGTCACTGCTGGTTTCACTTACGGTATAGTGAAACCTCTATACGTTTTTAAGAACGGCAACAGTCTCGACGTCGACCTCGGCATCAGCGCAGGTCTGGCTTTCGCGTCGTATGACAAGTATCGCCACGACCGCGAGAGCGACTGCTATCCAGTGACGGAGCGCGCCCAAAGCGGCGTCTTTCCCGTCGTGAGTGACCTCCACGTCGGATTTGTTTACCGTCTCGGGCGTTATCCCGTCACGAAGAAATACCGTTGGCGCTACGATTGCGACCAGGTTTACAAAGACCGTATAGACAGTATTTATAGCGCCAAGATGAGCGCTGCGGAAAAGAAGTACACGGAAGACTCTATTACGGTGAGTGTCAGCAAGGACTTCTGGCATTGCTACGACTCAATCATGGCTGTAAAGAAGATAGAGACAGACTCTCTCAATCGCGTAAAGGCCGCCGCCACTGCCGCCGCCGCAAAGGTCCGTCAGGCCGAAAAAGAGCGTGAGCGTCAAGCCCGCCTCGATGCCAAGGCTAACGCCAAAGCCGCCAAAGCCGGACTGAAGACTCCGGCAGACAGCACGGCCCTGCCGACAGACAGCCTGTCCTCCGACAGCTTTTCAACAACAGTGTCGTCTGACACAATTTTCGTGCCCTCCGACAGTTTTGCCATACCGCAGCCCGCTTCCGAAGAAACCACGCCTCCGGCTGACACCTCCACCTCTGAGGATACTCCGGCAGACGCCAGTGCTGAAGCACCGGAAGTGACGTTGGCATCCAAAGAGATCCCGACACCGACAGAGGAGATCCCGGCCACCCCGTCGGAAGAGGCGGCGCCGGAACCGGCAGAGGAAATTCCCACTCCCGCTACTGAGGATGCTTCCGCTCCCGCAGCAGGAGAAACACATGCTGCAACCGAGGGAACTGAAGAATCAGCCGAGGAACCGGCATCAGAGACATCTCAGGAACAACCATCTGAAGACAATCAAGGAAAGGAGGCCGTCGAATGAAGACTGAAAAGATGATGATGACGGTTGTCATGACCATGCTACTTGCCGTGGTGGCCGTCTCCTCATGTACCACAGACGTAGATCTGTGCTACAACCCCGAGCATCCCCATCAGGCCAAGGTCAAATATGAATTCAATTGGAACTCATACGCGAAAGACATCGCAGCCAACGACTCCATGTATGTGATAGCCGACAGGGTCATCAACCACTGGAAGGCGGCAATGATTGTCAGTCCCAAGGACCCCGTCCGCGGCCGCTTCGTGTTCAACGGACCGTCAACATCTGATGATGAGAATAGTCCGTCCGGCGAAGAGACTCCCGAAACGACTCCCGATCCTCATGCCGACGATAGTGTCGAAGAAGAACTTCCCGGTGGGGATGACGGACCTGTCGACGGTGGGACATTGGCTTCGCCACGTCGCGAAATCGCGCCGGCAACAAGGACGGACGGTGACGGAAACAATAGTGATGACGGCGACGAGGATGACAGCAAGGATGACGAAGGTAGCGACGTCGCTCAGAAGTCTCAGCCGGCTCCAGGCGGCACGCTCCCGGAATTTCAGATACGCCCCGGCGACTATAAGTTCATCGCGTTCAGGATGAACGACGAGGAGATGATATACCCTGACGTGGTCGAATATCTCAGGGATGAGACCGGAGAAAAGAACCTGCAGGACATCTATGTGGAATATAAGGTTTACCCTAAAGGTGATGAAAATCTGCGCAAGACACTTGTTGACTGGCAGGACTACAATCCATACGCCCAATACATTCAGCCGGACATCAGACCTGTATTCTATGACACCTTGCCGGCACGCCGCATAGAAACCGGAAGCACCGTGACGTGCAAGTTCTCGCCGCGCCCCGTAACCCAGCACATAGACATCAACTTCACCATCCAAAAGAGACTCAATCTCGTCGGAAAAGGCAAAGAAGACGACGTCCGTTTCATTGTGGATTCGGTGTGGATCGAGATGGCCGGCATCCCGCGTGAGGTAAATTTGTCTAACGGCTATCTGAAGATAGACCGCACATGCAAGGTGATGACCAAGGCTGACGAAACAAGAGATAGCGAGACGTCCACTTCCTTAAAGGTGCATGGAGCGATTGATGTGCCAAGCATTGTACAGAATAGTACGCCTGATGTGAATACCGGTCCCGGAATATTGCAGGTCATCATATTCACTCATGTCGTGACCTATGATGAGAAAGGAGATGCCGTGCATGACCCGAACGAAAAGGACGGCATTGCGAAGAAGAAAAAGAAGATACAGGGAAAGATAAACCTGTACAACACCCTGCGCAACGCCAATCTGATTACGGTCACAAGCGACGGCCGCCATGCCATCCGCAATGGAGCCAAAGGTGTGCTGAACATAGTGGCGGATATAGTCGTCGACGGCAAGAACATTCTTTCTAATGATGATAACACCGGAGGTATAGATGCTTGGGTGGATTGCACGGACAACCTAATAATTGACATCTGATGACAGTGATGCACCGCGGTGGCTCACGGTTCATAAGATAGAAAACCTGTGGCGACAACAATATTATAAAGAACTAACAACGATGGAAGATATAAAGATCGAGATGATAAAGAAGGCATACAGACAGAAAATGACGGCATGTGTCATGGCTGCGGTAGCGACTGTGAACTTGACATCATGTTCCGACTCTTATCCCGGATTGGAATATAGCGGCAACAACAGTGTGATACAGAACGAAGAGGCTTATGACAAAACGCCTATCATGGTGTTCATCAATCCTCAGAACTTCTTTTCAGTGGTTGCCACAAGAAGCGGAACCGGTCCGTTCACGGATTTGGAAAACAAGAAATATGAGAAGTCGAAGTTTTATGTCTTTGCATTCAGAGGCACGACAGAAGCACAAGGTCCCTTGGCTGGAAAGGAAATCGACTTGACGAAAACACGTATGTATGGAGAGCCCAAGGAAGACCCGGATGCTGCTTATTGTCTCGTAGATGGAGAAGATGACTACAACTACGGATTTCCTGCGAAGTTGACACCCGACTATCCCGGAGCGTTTGACTTTGTTAAAGGGAAAATGACTGCTGACGGGACAAACTATCTGTCGCAATCGCTTTATTACAGTCATGTCTATCAGGAGGCCGGATATAATTTCTTTGCCTATCATATAGACAATCTTGACAATACGGCCATTCCTCATCGTGGAGGAAACAAAAATGAGATCTCCTATGATGTCACGATTGACGGAACTCAAGATGTCATGTGCGGATATGCTCCCGCTCTGACCGGTGAGGTGCTTGACAGCAAGCAGAATATCAGCAGTATGACTAAAGAAGAGCGGGACCAAGTCTTGAATATCGGACTCTACAGCACGTTCGCAGCTCACCGTGGTGTCAATCCGGTCGTCAATCTCGAACATCAGTTTGTGCAGCTCAAATTCAAGGCTTATCCGGGTGATGAGGAATCAGACAGAATAACCATCACCGGTATAGATGTGAAAGCACCCAACCGAGGAACATTGGTCGTGGCAAATGCTAATCCTCACGAGCCGAGTGACAACAATGCCTATCGTCAGATTGGTTATTATCCCGACCCCGAATCACTGACCGACATTACGTTGAAAGACAATCCGGTGGAAAATGGAGGTGAGTGCGCTGAATTTACACCTTTGGATAATCTGAAGTGGAAACCGGAATATAAGGGTTTGTCGATAAAGGAAAGACCGGAAAGTGGCGTTGACGTAGGCGGTTCGGTGATGATTCCGTCTCCCGACTCTTTTGGTCAAGAGGGGTATGACATAACACTCAGATTCAGACAAAAGCGAATAGACAATGATGGCAACGAGACGGATTTTGGCAAAGAGCTTAAAGCTGAATATCAAGTAGCGTTGTCTGCCGGAGAGTTCCAGCGCGGAAAGATCTACACGATAAGTATTATGGTGTATGGACTCAAACAAATAGCAGTCTCAGCCAACATCGACATGTGGAAAGATGAGGACGACCCGATAGAGGTGGATGATGATGAACCGGAAATAAGTGAGATTGAATAAGGAAAACAATAAACTTGTAATCAAATAGAAACTTTAGTATTAATTTAAAAAAAAACAAGAACATGAAGAAATCTTTGTTTTTTGCATTTGCAGTAGCAGGAATGCTTTGCAGTTGCTCTTCAGAAGAATCTATCGATGGCGGTGCAGCCAACGTCGGTGATGTTGAGAATTCAGAACTGGTGCCAATTAAGATTGGTATGTCCAGCAATGTGATTACTCGTGGTAGTGGAACCGTCGGTGGAACGACTGACGAGACTAATGTTTGGAATGGTCAGTTAATCAAGGTGTTCATGCTTAAGAAAGGAACAATAGAAGCTGCCGAGACAGGTCTGTCATATTACACAGACAAGGATGGCGGAAAGAAGCTGTTTTGGGACGAGGAACTGTATGCTCCTACAGGAAGCAACCGTGATTTGGCATTGACGGTGAAAGGAGATATCAAATATTATCCGACCGACAACACTGTGGCTGACTTTTGGGCTTATCATGTAGATGAGCTGAATGCTACGGACAAAGCTATTACCGAAGAGCTGACAGCAACAGAAACAGAGTTGTCTTACAACATTACGATAGACGGTTCTCAGGATGTCATGGTCGCAAAGGCTGAGTATGACGGCTCTAACGAAAAGGTTTCTGCAGAGAGAGCTTATTCTGCTTTCGCAGCACGTAACGGTGTACAGCCTGAACTTATTTTCAAGCACCTTCTGACACGTCTGCAGTTTACAGCCGTTCCAGGAAACAGCCAGTCTACAGAGGAGGAAAAGCAGGCAATCATTGCAAAGAACATAAAAGTTCGCAGCATAAAAGTTCTTTCAAAGAGAACCGGTAAACTTATTGTTGCCTATACAGGCGAAGAGGCAATAGACCAGCTCCAGCTCAACCCGACGGATGAAGAAACCGAAAAAATGGTATTGAAACAGAAGTCAGAAGATGGAACCGAGTTGACCGTATTGGAAGACACTCCCGTGAGCAACATAGAAGGTGTGGGAATCGGCGAGGCTCTGCTCGTTGCTCCTCAGAATGAAGGTTATGTGATGGAGATTGAACTTGTTCAGTCTGTTCAGACAACAGCTTCGGGAGACGTTTCAGAAGAGACATTCACAACCAAGACATCAATACCTCTTCCTACAAGCGGCGCATTTGAGGCCGGGCACTCATACAATGTTCAGATTTCAGTATGGGGTCTTGAACAGATTGAAGTTACCGCGACTCTGACACCGTGGACTTCCGACGAAGACATACCTGTAGATCCGGAAATCTAATTTCATACAACAACTAATACATAATAGCTGTTCATGAACAAACACTTATGGATATTCGGCTTTGCTGCCGCATCTGTTTTGGCCGGCTGCTCGGGCGACGACGAAACGTTGTCGCCCGGCAACGAGGCTGCTGATGGTGGTGTCGGCGTGGAAGCTCCCGTAGAGATACGTCTGTCGTCAGGCGCAGCCGGCACACGTGCCAGTTTGGAGTCAGACGCTGCCGGTCTCTTCGAGGCCGATGGTCTGGGCATATTTTGTCTGGCTAACGGTTTGCTGAACGTCAATCCCAATGAGCTGCCGATAGACTGGACACCTTCTGTCGGCGGAAACACTAACTATTCAGTATGGATAGACAACTTGGAAGCAAACGCTGTCTATGAAAAGAATGAAGCAGATCAGGCCGTGGGCACAAACATCGTGTGGACGGACGGTGAGACACGCTGGTATCCCGTGGGCAACTGGTATAAATATCAGTTCTACGGCTATTATCCCCGTGTCGGAAACGGCAACTTGGAGGCCAATGGGACTCAGCGCATAGCTAACATTCCTATCGACGGAACGCAGGACATCATCTGGGGACGCACGACGTCCACGGATCCGTTGGCCTATTGCGCCAAATATTTCCGTCAGGCCGACAAGGGTGATGACATCCCGGCCATCACTTTCCGCCACGTGTTGATGCGTCTCACGTTCAGCTGCGTGCCGGGTGAGGATGCCAAGGGTTCCATCGAGTCAGCTCTGAAGATGGGTGTCAAGAGCATCGCCATCAAGGCCGTACCGACGATAGCCCGGTTAGTCATTGCCGATTCGGAAACTGCCGACAACGAGGGTACGGTCTCTTACGACTGGAACAACAATGTGGCTGACTTCCTGCTGAAAGACAGTCTGGACGTTGACTTCCGCGACGATCACTGGGTTATGGAGACAGAGACGACGCTCGGACAAGGCATCCTGCTGCCCGTCCCCGACGCCTCAATGGCCGCAGCCGGTTATCGCTATCTCGTGGAAATCACGCTGAAGGATAAGGACGGCAACGTCTTTGTATCGGAACATCCCATAGAGTTGCAGAACTCCAAGGCATACGAGGCCGGAAAGTCATACAACGTCAAGCTCACCATCCACGGCCCGCAGGAGATTTATCTCAATGCGACGTTGGCGCCGTGGGAGATTGATGACGACAATGTCGGCGGCGTGACTCTCTGATTTGCGGAGAGCCCCCGCATGGTATGAGATACTAATGAATCCATGATACCGCACAGACAGCGCGGAGCTGTCTCCGGGTTGTCTGTGCGATGAATGGCTGGTATAAAGAAAAGATTATTTTTGGGGCATTGATAATCTGGAGTGACAGACAGAAAAGAAAGTCTCGTACAGCCGTACTCATTGACAAGAAAGCCACGCGAAAGGCATACGAATAGATGTCTGCCACTCCAAATCCAAGATGACTCCAATTTTTCCCGTCGTCCGACGACGGGACGAAAATCCGGCAGCAAGACCGTCATGAGGGACGCCGCCATACGCTGCATAACAACAAAGTGATGAAAAGACTACTCTTGATATTCCTCATCGTGATGGGGTGTCGCAATGCTGACGCTCAGATGTTGGCCGTGAACACGGATGTGGCCACGGACCTGCTGATGACTCCGAGTTTAGGATTTGAACTTGTGACTGGTGAACGCTCGACAGTGGGCGTCAACGTGTTGGGCTGTAGCAAGCCTTGGGGAAAAGATATCAGATTCATTGGTGTGCAGCCGGAGTTCAGATACTTTTTCTCCGGCCGTCCAATGCACCGTGAGTTTGTGGGCATAGGAGGTATCGGAGCTTCCTATGACATCACGTGGAAAGGAAAAGTTTACGACGGACTGGCCCTTGGCATGGGGCTGACATTCGGATATGTGTTCAACGTCACACACCGACTGAACATAGACTGCCATGCCGGTTTCGGCGCGATAGTATATCGCCATAAGGAGTATTTTGAAAATGATAAATACGACACCGACTATTCCATCGGCGGCGTTGAGCGTGCAAACGCCAAGGGTTACGTCCTTCTGCCGACACGCATCGGTGTGTCAGTGACATACATACTGAAATAGGCTCACATTATTATATATAAAGGAATATAACATCACAACCATTTAAGTCAACATACAAGAAATTCCGGAAGTAAAGATGAAAGTCTCTATAAAGTCAGGAAACAAGATATATTCAGCGGCAACCTTTCTTCTGCTGCTCGTTACCGTACTCTGTCTCGGAACGTCGGTGGCAGAGGCGCAGGAACAGATGCAGATAAGTTTCAAGGTGAAACTTGTCAATAAGGCGAACGAAAACAAAGAGTTCACAGAGCCTATCTTATATAAAATGTGTGCTAATAGGCAGGAGGCAGAGAGGTTAAAAACAGAGTTCTATAAGATTTTCAATAGTTCAGACCCGCTCCGGATGTATGATAATTGGGCCAAATTCAAGAGAAACAACAATATCGTCAGGAAGACTGCGGGTAACGGTAGGGTCAGCGGCTTGAGTATTTTGCCGGGAATGGCAATACTCTTGATGGTTGAAGAGGATGGCGTGGCCGCGATGTTTGAAGTGAAGGAGGGTGTGACAGACTATACCGTGGAGCCTATAAAAGTGCAAAGAACGGGGGAGGTCAGAAAAACCGGAAAGCGGCAGCTGAAACCACGTACGGTTATTATCGAAACGGACAATGGCGAGGAGCAGTTTCGTATCCAGATACCTATTGACAAGGAGCTGATCAAGGAGTCGTCACGTCTGATATTGCAGACATACGCAGTTGACTGTATGACGGATGACACCGTAGCCTATTGCAAACCTATCGTCTATGATGAATCGGAATATCACGGGTTGCAGGACAAGCGTATGGGCTTTGATTTCCACAAGAACGACAAGCTTGCTCCGGGATATGCTGACGGTGGTATTCCGGAAATGATAGACACCACAATTATATATATAAAGAAAGATCCCAAGCGTGATTATAAGGGTCCGAGCAAATATGCCATCGAAGACTATCACCACGTTTATCATGAAAACATGATTGGTGGTTCGTGTCTGAGAATACGCCCTTTCAAATTCCTCGACTTCTCGGTTGCCATTCCGGAAATGGAGCTGACGGAGGAATACTATGACATGGCGGAAGATCAGGTGTCAAACGTCGCCCAAGACTTGCAACTGAAGTTTGTGACCGGTAAGGACGAACTGACTCAGGATTCCATAAACGAGATTGTACGAATAAGGTTGACAGAAGAGCTGATGTCTTACGGAAAGGATTTGGCCGCTCCGACTATTGTCGGAACGGCATCGCCGGATGGCGGAGACAAAATCAATCGTGACCTAGCCGGAAGACGCGCACGCAAGGCGCGGACGTTCATCAGCCAGTATCTCCCTTCAAGAACGTCGCTTTCCGTAAAGGAATACGTCTACACATGGGACGATGTGGCGGCAGCGTTAGACAAGCGTCATAGACCGGATGAGGCAAAGGCTGTGCGTGATGTCATTGCAGCAAGTGGCAAGAACAAACCGGATGGTGCCATGCGTAGCCTTCCCTTCTATGAGACGTCCGTGGTGCCGATATTGGAGGAAATGCGTGCGATGAAGTGCACATACTCTTATATCAGTAAGCACGTTTTGACACAGGATGAGGTGGTGAATGTTTATTTGCGTGACAAACATGATTTTCTTTCTGGAAAGAAGCCGCCATTGTCGAGCGGAGACTTCTATAACCTTTACACAGGATTGGCCAATGACACGATAGAGCAGGACACAATCACGATGATGGCGTACAACTGGTTGAAGAAAATGCCGGAAGCGGATTTGTACACCAAGAAGATAGCGCCGTATGTCTATTATCGCATGGCTCGTCTCTTGCAGCGTCATGGGACTCCTGACACGCTGTTGCTCGCTCCATTCATCGATGATTCTGTAGGTATCAATGTTCCGGTGAATAAGGACGGTGTAATAGTGAAGATGAACCGTGCCGACATTTATGTCGCTCAGGCTCTCAACTACTATCAGATGCAGAAGTTCGCCAAGGCACAGGAATATATCAATTGGTTGAAGGAATATGGGGCGTCTCCCGCCGGACTTGACAAGTTGGAGATGTTCATGAACCTCAAAAACTATTTCGGCAAGGATGAGGGAAATGAGAACTTTATAAAGGCAAAGAACTTTGTTCTCAATTCCAGCACGGAAAACAAGGCCATCCTTTATACGGAAATACCGGATTGGCGTCTGTCGTTTGAGGAAGCCGATGATTTGGTGACATGTATGGATGACAGTAACCCGAAGAAATGGTATCTCAAAGGCATACTTTGGGCTTCAAGGGCTGAAACACAGCCGGATATGAGCGCATTTATGCAGGACGAAACGGAAGAAGGATTTCGAAAGTTGTCCTATGAAGAAGAGGACAAACTGAGAGATAGTGACTATGCGGCATACGTCAAATATACAAAAGACTTGGAAGAGTATGAGAAGACTCATGCCAATGCGCCGGTTGAGCAGGCTGATGGGAAAGAGCCTGTAAACACAGATGGCATCAAGCATTATTTAGCTTATTTCCATCATAGTTTCATGCTTGAACCTTCATACAAACGCTACTACTATAGTGAGGGACATGTGGATGACGAAATGCGCAAGAAGCAGAAATACCTCAAAAAAGATTTTGCCGCCTACGAGGAGGTCTTCAAGTGGTTGAAACGCCGTGACGACGCCCGCCGCAAGGAACTGATGCCGGATGAAGATGAAAGCATCGGCGAAACAGACGGTAGCGAAAAAAACGTTGATGACAACGAAAATGCTGGAAGCAATGGAAACGCAGACGGTCAGACAGGCATGACGTCGGCAGATACAGCACCGACGGAAGCCGGAACATCTGTAACAGAAACCGGTGCTGCTGCACCGAAATAAGAGAATTAAGAAGAAATGAAGAAGATGAAATCGACGAAAAATAGCATATTTGTATTGACCTTCGGACTGGCTTTTGCCGCAACCACGTCGGCACACAGCACAACCGGCAACACAGTTGATGCATCATGGCAGCAACGTATGATAGCTGTTCATGACTCTATCCCCGAGGATGAATCGACAGTCGGCAATGACACCACCCAAAGAAGCCGCAAGAATTTGGCCACAGGTCTTGATGCAATGCGTTACAAGATGGAGCACAGACATCTCTACTATGGTGATTCTATCCGTCGCCGGTGGTATGACCACATCTTCGTCGAGGGTGGTGCCGGTTTGGAGCAGATGGTGCCTGCTGGCGACAACTATAATTTCAACACCCTCACTACAGCCCATATCGGTGTTGGCAAACAGTTGACCCGTCTTCATTCGATGCGCCTCACGCTTGGAGGCGCTTTCGGCTATCAGAAAGACAAAGACATCCTTTTCTATAAATATAATGCGAAGCTGGACCACTTGTTCAGCCTCTCATCCTATTTTTATGGTTATGACCCTGCCCGTCTGCTCGACGTTTCTACCGTGCTCGGCATCGGAGCCCAATATGCGAAGTTAGGTCGCGATGGTCGCAGTGGCAAGGCATTCGAGGCGCACCTCGGTCTCCAATTGCGTTTCTTCACCGGTCCGCAGGGTTATATCAACGTTGAACCATACTACGGTATCGCTAGCGACGCAATGGACCTGAGCGGATATCGCAACTGGCGGCGAGTCGACATGTTCTATGGTGCCAACATCAATTTCATTTACTATCTTGAGAACAACCTTTCACGGCGTTCCCGCGAAGTGTTCATCCGGACCAAGTCCGACCGCAACTATCTCACCACCGACTCCATGCTCCAGTCGTGGCGTCAGCCGTGGTTCTTTGAGGCTTCTAACGGACTCGCTTTCGTCAGCTCTGCCGGATTGCCTACGATGGAGACTATGGGCCACGAGGTGACAGTGGCTGCCGGCAAGTGGCTTTCACCCGTCATCGGTCTACGCCTGTCCGCATCCACCTCCACCGGCACGTGGCTGAAAACCACCATCGCCGAAGAACCATCGCCCTATCATCCCGAATATCACCGCTACTATCATAGTCTCTATTTTGGAGCGCGTGCCGAAGCTCTGCTTAATCCTTTCGGTTTCAACAAAAACTATGACTGGGACAGTCGTTTCGGTGTCTATGCCGTAGCCGGAGGAGGTATCGGCCGCATGGCCAAATATCAGAACGGCCGCCATTTGGCCTGCCGCACCGAGTCCTACACGGCCGGTCTTCATCTATGGACGAGCCTGACTCCGGGCCTCCAGCTATTCGTAGAGCCGCGCTACACCTACTATTCTTATAAGATACCCTATTCTAACGTAGATTGGAACAGACGTTATTCCGACAACGCCTATACCCTCAACATGGGTCTGACCGTCCTCACCCGTGGGCGCCGTTTCCGTCTGAAAGACGATGCTGCTGAGCGTGCCGTTGCCGCCGAGAGCCGTATAACGGTGGGCATTGGCGGCGGAATTAATCTCATGCAGACCAAGGGCGGCTATGATGCCGGAGGTTCCTCGATGACATATAACGGCCTTGCTTACGGAGAATATCGTGTCAACGATATCTTCTCGGCACGCCTGGCGTTTGAGTTCGCTTCTTTCGCCGCCACAGGCATGACAGCCTTCAACGACTATAACATGGCCAACGTCGCCGACGGCTACACCCCTGTGTCTCGTCACGGTCTTTGGAACCATCGCTATTTCCTTGGTTTCGTCTCCGCCAGCTATATGGCCAATCTGGCGACTCTGTGTGACGGCTGTCGTCCCGGCCGTCGCCTGTTTGAGTTCAGCGTCTTCGCCGGTCCGACGTGTGCCATCGTTTTTGGCGAGAATGCCTCACTTTCGAAGGACGAACGCTTGTTGTCCGGTCACGAGGTGCGTCAGGACGAACCGGTAGAAACAAACATAAGTTTCGGACTTCATGGTGGTGTGAAGCTCACCGCCAATGTCACGCCGCGTTTGGGTGTGGTATTCACTCCGACGCTCTATCTGCTCACCAACGACCGGCTGCCGGGTGTGGAGTCTTTTAAGTTGAGATACCTCGAGACGCTGAATATTGGCGTACAGTATAAGTTCTGAACCAACCTTCAAAACATGACGATATGAAACAGATAGCAAGATATGTTCTCACGATAGCCATGATGCTGGCATCGGCAATCGGCGCACAGGCGCAGACGGACCCGGACGCAACGATTAAGGCTGTAGAAAAAATTGTTGAAAAGCATGGAGAAAATGCGGAGCATTTTATAGCAAAGGAAATATATCCCAAGTACAGCAAAGACGCAAAAGTGCTTACCGGCATAGCCCGGGCATACAATCATGCTCCCAGTGGAGTTGACAGTTCGTACGTTTTTAACTATCTCCGTAAGGCTCTTGAGGTAAATCCCCAATATGCACCCGCATATATTGTCGGAGGAACAGAACTCAGACAAAGGAAAGATACAATCACAGCATTTGAATGGTTTGACCGTGCCATTGCGGCTAATCCTAAAGATCCGGAAGGTTATCTGGCATACGCTGGTTTGATGGCAAACAAGAAGTATAGCAAATATGATCTGGATGGGGCAGTAAGGAAGTTGGAAGAGCTGGCCAATATTAATCCCGAAGCAAATATATATGTAGAAATAGGCCGTCTGTACGTGGATGCCACGGATATTCAATCGGGATTGGACTACACAAATCAGGCTATTGACGCATATTCAAAAGCAGATGTTGCTCTCATGACTCCCGGACAGGTAGAGGGTTATGTCCGTCTGCTGCAGGGAGCGGGCGCCGCCGGTGCCGGTGTCGGAGCCTACAACCGGTCGGACTCAATCCTGTCATTGGCTCTCACGAAATATCCTGCCAATGCCGACCTCAATCGGCTGATGCTCCAGAATAGTGTAAAATTGGAACGGTATGAACAGGCTCTGACCGCAGCTGACGCTTTGTTCAACAAGTCTGACAGTCTCGAAATAGACTTCACGGACTTCATCAATTATGGTGATGCTTATCTTGGGCTGAAACGCTATGATGATGCCGTCGCAATGTATAAGGAATGTATTGATTATGAGATTAAGAAGTCTGACTATAAGTCCGATGAGGCGTATGAGAACATGAAGAGGCGGGAAGACAGACAGAAGGGCGAAGCTATGAAAAAAATAGTGGCCGCTTATGAGAAAAAGGGTTATCCGGAATTGGCAATAGAAGAATATGAAAAGTATATGGCTTATAGAAAAACAACGGGAAAGCTCAGCTCCTCAGACATCAACGAACTTGCCGAACTATATGTGAAGCAAGCTGACTTCTTGAATGGAGAGGAAAAACTTGCTGCATACAGGAAGGCTTTTGACACTTATGAAGAAATGGCCAAACTTGCTTTTAGTGAAAACGGCATGGAGGATAATGCGCTGATAGCTTATGCACAACGTATAAGCATAGCGTCACAAGTCTTAGATAAAGAACAAACCGAAGGTCTGGGCATTTCCGATGCGGAGGAAATCATACGGTTGTGTCCGATAGACGCAGAATTGAATGGGCTGCAAAAACGTTGTTTAAAACTGTCGGTGCGTTTCTTGGCATATTATTATTTGCAGAAGGATCAGTACAAACAGCTGGGCAAATACTATAGGATGCTTGAAAAGATAGCTCCCGACGACAATCTTTATGTCACGTTGAGTACCAATAAGGTCTACCGTCGCAAAATGGGTATTCGCTAACTCTCACATATTGATATTGACTTCACAAGGAACATACCAAATATGAACATAAATACTTTTAAAACATCCATAGCAATGTCTGTCGTGGCACTCGCCTTTGCGGCGTGTTCCTCTGACAGCACATTCTCCGGGTTTCCTTCGGACGATGCTGATGCGTTGTCCAGGGTACGTCAGCTGCAGCTTTCCGTTGGTGGTGGGGTAAGCATAGGCCCTGCCATCGACGGAACGCGCAGCACAAGCCTTGATTTTCAGAACAGCACTTTTGCTGAAGGAACAGAAATAGGTATATTCATACTCAAGGGAAACAATTATGCCGAATGGGTAGCCGCGTCAGACCGGCCGTATGGTGATGGCGGCCGCACAGACATCGCCGCTCCCGACATGGGAAACGTGGCAACAGATGTTCCGGATGATATGAACGGTTACACTGACCGCGAGGCCCTGCTCATAGCCGACGCCTATCGTGACTGCCGGACATACGGTTATGAGAATATCCGTGCCCGGATAAACGCCGACGGAAGCATCACCCGCGTCGACGGGCTTGGATTCATCTATCCGTTGCACACTGCTGACCGTGTGGCCGTCATGGCATACGCTCCCTATCGCGAGGATATGACCTACGACAATCTGAAGAGCGGATTCCCCATCGTCGTCCATTCCGACCAGGAATTCGACGAAGCCATGCGCCGGACGGACATCCTCTTCGGTATCCCCACGGCCGGTATTCCGACACGTGAAGCGGAGAATGTCCCGATGACTATCGGTTTCCGCCACGTCATGACCAACGTACGTCTGTATGTCCGCGTGGCCAATACGCCCGAAATGCGTTCCGACAGCATCATCGTCCGTATGCGCAATGTCTTTATGGAAGAGACGTTGCTGCCAATGCTTACGACTGAGGCCCAGAACGCCAGTGAGTCGGGTGGCGGCGGAACGTTCTACGGCTATCACCGTTCAGTACCGTCGGCCGTTACGATGGCCCGTACGAAGGGTGTCGCCGCGGCCGACCGTGACACCGTGGACGTCGCATGTTGTGCCGTAATCACACCCCAGGCGTTCAACAAGCAGTTGCCGGCTGCCTTTGAGATAACTTTGAAAGGACGCCCTGACGGTCTTGCCGATACCACCATTGTGCGCACGGACACCCGTGAGCATGTCCTCTTAAAATCCGGCAAAGTCAGCATCTATCGAACCACACTTCCGTCACAGCCCGAAGACGACGACCACAACGAAACGCTTCCCGATGACGGTAAGGACGACGTGATTTTGGGAAAACCGAAGAAGTAAGGCCCCGCCAGTCCTCCATAGGTAGGAGGATATCAAGGAATGGAATATTAGATGCAATGTGGGGGGGGAGCGGTGAATATTCAATCTGACATGACGCTGTGTCAGATGCAAATGTAAACGAAGAAAGACAGAATAAATATGAGAAAAGGATTATTGATTGTCATGGCTTTCTTGTGCTCCATTCTGGCTCAGGCCGATGGAGTCAGCCGTGAGGCGGCTTTGGAGAAAGCGCGTGCTTTTCTGAAGACCAAGGGCGTAGGAATTTCACAGCGGACGGATGCCGTCAGTGCACCGCGTCGCAAGGCGGGACAGCAAGAGGAGGCATGCTATTACGTTTTCAACGCAGACCGCGGCTATGTCATCGTTTCCGGTGACGACCGCACTGTCCCTATCCTCGGCTATTCGCTCACGGGAAGCTATGACCCCGACAACATTCCCGCGAACATGCGGGCGTGGCTGCAGGGTTATGCCGACCGGATTGAGGCGCTTGACTCGTTAGGCGTTACGGCACGTTATGAAGCACCGGACAGTATCGGTGGTGTGATGAAGAATAAGACCGGAGTGAAAATGTCTGATGAGCGGCAGATGGTTATGAGTAATCAAGTCATTGCACCTCTGCTTAAATCAAAATGGAATCAGTCTGCTCCATATTCCTCATTGATATACGGCTATTATGACGATGACGACGGCGTCCGTCATTACGGTTTCAATGTGACAGGCTGTGTAGCCACGGCGATGGCCCAGGTGATGTATTATCATCGTTGGCCGGCTGCGGTCACGACCGAGATACCGTCATATACGACTAAGACAAACGGATTTAGTATAGATGCCATCCCGGCCGGGACACCGTTTGACTGGGACGGTATGGCAGACAGCTATCCCGACTATCCGTATCTGATGACCGAGGCTGAATATCTCGCAATGATAGCAGAAACCGGATATGCCGTATCTGACCTCATGCTGGCCTGTGGAGTGTCAGTGGAGATGGACTATGATATAAATGAATCCGGGGCTCAGGATGCTCTGGTCGCTCCGGCGTTGAAGAAGTATTTTGATTATGACCCAAATCTATATACAGCCCATCGCTCGGACTACACTATCAGTCAGTGGAACTCGCTGCTTCTGCAGGAACTCATGAACAACCGTCCCATCATTTATGGCGGACAATCGAACGGTGGCGGCCACGAGTTTGTCATCGACGGTTATGACGGAAGCGACCTTTTCCATGTCAACTGGGGATGGGGTGGCGTGTGTGACGGTTATTTCGCCATTTCAGTGCTCAATCCCCGTAGTACGGAGGGAATGGGAGCCAGCAGTTCCTCTGATGGTTATTCCATGATGCAGTCGGCCGTTATCGGAGTCCAGCCGAACGGGTTAGACACGCCCATGCCACCCGTTACACCATCCAACCAGCTCACGGTGGAGAATCTTCACATAGTGGACAACCGCTATTTGGTGTGTGACATCTGGAATTTTACAGAGAGTGAGGGTGTCTTCTATTTCGGTTACGTCTCATTCGATGCCAACAACAAAATTCGCCTACATGACTATCTCCAGACACCGCAAGCATTGCCTCCGGGTTATGGCTATGGCAATGTCGCTTTCGACTTGAATGAATTCGGGCTTACCGACGGAACCTATAAACTCTATCCCATCGGTATTAAGAATAACATCCAAGACTTGCTCAACGGTTCAATCTCACTGAACATGGAACGCTATATCCTTGTTACCGTGGGAGACGACAAATCTGTCACTGTCGAACAACATCCGATTGTCAATCTTGAAGCCACGTCATTCATTCTACCAGAAAACCCGGATATAAACGTCGAACAGACCATAAAAGCCACTATCGTCAACACCGGTGATGAATATAACGGCAATATCTTTGTCTTTGCCGCTCCGTCGACAACAGAAGAGGCCTCGTTAGTCCAGACGTCAGGCGTCGCTATTCCCGAGGAAGGCTCATGCGAGATGGAGATCTACTTCACACCAACCGAAGAGACCGACTATGATATCTATGTCGCTACTGACAAGAATGGTGCCAATATCATCGGCCGGTGTGTGTTGACGTTGGGAAAAGAACCTGTCGTCAATCTTGAGGTCGTCTCTGTTTCGCCCTACAATGACCCCGTGGTCAACGAGGAATACCGCTTCCGTGTCACCGTCCGGAACAACGGTGATGATTACAGCGGTCCGCTCCAACTCTTCCATGCCTCGGAGACGAGGCTCGAACTGGAGACGACGGTCTGGGTCGGTCCGGGTCGTTATATACAAATTGCCGCAGGCGAGACTCTCGACTTCGATTATGAGTTTATCCCCGACGAGGCGGGAACATACTACTTTTGGTTCTCCACATCATCCGAGGACCTGAACCACCTCATAAGCCGGCATGTCATCGAAGTGGCCGCTCCCCAATCCGATATTCTCGGCGATGTCAACGGCGACGGCCGTGTCAACGTGGCCGACATCACGCTGCTCTCGAAATACATCTCCAACAGCGATCCGACAGGCGTCAGGACAGAAAACAGCGACCTGACGGGCGACGGCCGCATCACCGTGGCCGACGTCGTGGAACTGGCGCGAATGATAGCCAATAAGTGAGAAACTTGTAACTTTAAACTTGTAACTTTAAACTGTAAAACCTTGAAAACGATTGTTTCCATCCTGATTGCGGCCGTGTTCGGGCTTAGCCGTGTCGCCGCCGCACCGTCGATGACGGTATCAGAGATTTATTATAATGAGAGTTATGGCTATTGGGGCATAAATATCGGCATCATCAACGACGGCGTGCCGGTCAATGCTTTCCAGTGTGACGTAGCCATCCCTGCCGGATTTGAGTTTGCCGCCTCCGGCGAGACCTATCTGACGGCGTTCACTTCGCGCGTCGTTTCGACAACGGGATTGGACGGTCAGGTGAGCTATTCCCACACGTGTGCCGCCTCACTCCGTTCCAACAGAACGTTGCGCCTTGTGGCCTATTCTGTTGCCAATACCGTGTTCGACGGTACTGACGGCGACGTCATCTTCGTCGCTCTCGATAGAGCCGATGACACGGCTGTCATGCCGGACAGTCTGAAGGTCAACCTGACCAATCAGGTGCTGACATATATCGACGCTGACGCCGTCCGGTCTGTCTACCCCGACGGTCTCATCAACGACGATAAGCTCGTCTGCTACGACTCTATGGGCAACCATGTGGCCATGTATGCCGGAGACACCTATTCTACAGAAGACGCTCTGTATGAGGACTTGCGTGCCGTCAACGCCGATCTGGCCACCAACGATCGCGTCGTGACGGTAGACATGACAAAGTTTCTCTATTACGGTACCATCACGTTCAAGCCGAAAAATCCCAACGCTCTTTTCTTCTGCGGTTTCCCCGGGCAGATTCTGAACACGGAAAATGTCTTCTGTGAAAACGATGAGACGGGACTGTGGGAGTGCGAGACCCTCGTCCTCCATGACGACGGTCTGTCGTTTGAGATGCCGGAAGGCCGGAAGGCTATTGCTCGGAGCTTTACTTTCGACCGCACTTTCCCCGCCGGCCAGTGGAGCACGGTCATGCTTCCCGTCGCCCTCTCCAACGAGCAGACAGCGGCACTGACGACGACAGGTGTCAGTCTGGCCCGGCTCAGCGGCTACGACGAGGAGCTGGCACAGGTGACATACGCGACGTCCGGTTCGTTTGAGGCCAACGTGCCTTATTTCGTCCGTCCGTCGTCGGCGTCGCAGGTGTTCGCCGGCCTTTCGGACCTGCCCGTTGAGGCTACCGCTGTCACGACGGTTCCGTCGACCGGGCGTCTGTCGATGTACGGCAACTACGACTACCGTCTCATCAGTTCCGAGCCGGGACTGTTCCGCTACGGCTACGACGTCACAACCGGCGATTTTGTGAAAATCGGCAATAACGGCAACCTCGGTCCGTTCCGCTGCTATCTCGAACTGACTGGTGTCAGCGAAGCGAAGGCCGCCCCGAGGATAACCATCAAGGCTGACGACGGCGAGGTCACGGGCATAACCAACATCGCGGACGCTGATTCCCGCGTCGCTCCTTTGACGGTCTATACCGTTGACGGCCGCCGCGTCAATGCGGCCACTGTTGACGAGCTTCCAGCCGGCGTCTATGTCGTGAACGGGCGGAAGGTGGTCCGGTCGTCCGCGAAGCAGAAGTAGAAACAAGTTAGGAAACGAAATAACCGAAGCCACGGCATTGTTCTGCGTGTAGTCTAACCGAAAGTGACCGACAAACTTATTGATTCGGAGAAAAATAAATATAATAATTAATGTTACACAACAAATGAAAAAGGGATTTTTTATCATGTTCGCCATGTTCATGGCTACAATCAATGTATTTGCAGACAAGGAAAGTGATGCTTTTCTTAAGAAAGTTGTACTGATGGAAGATGACGGAATAAGCCTAATGTCTGGAGCCAACATCAATATAACTACGTCGTATGAGAAAAAGGTTTTCACCGTCAGCACGTCTCTGGACGGCAACATGAAGTACGGAGCCGACCAGTTCCTCGACAAATTTATGACGTCGTTTGTGAGCAACGACGAGATGATGGTTATAGAAGTCTTGAATATTGAAAGGCAAAACAAAGGATTTGTCGAGAACATGCTGAAGTCGAACGCCGGTCTCAAACTTGTGGTTAACATCAAGGCAACGGGACAAACCTATGAGCAGCAGATGAAAGCAAAGCAGATAAAAAACATCAATCTTGCCGACACGGCCAATGTCGACAAAATGGTACTTGAACTGCAACTGCGAACCATAAATGCCGTACTGCCGATAAACATAGACGATGACGTCTCGATGAACAAGCTTTCCATAGAGGACAAGTGCATGGTGTTGGAGCTCCTTACGAAAGAAAAAAAGACCACCATTGAACAGATTGACGACATGAAAGATATTTTTGAGGTCATATACGTCAATATGATGAAAAGCAACATGTTCGCCCAATATGTCGGTAAAGCGAACTTGGACATAGCCATAAGATTCCGTAGTGCAATTCGGGAAAAGCACACCGACTTATATATCCCGTTTTCAAAAGCCGAGGAGCTGTTCGATCCCAACAATCAGATTGACAGCACCGATGTGATGATGGCAACCTTTGTATATACCATTAAAAAAGTAATTCCGATTGAAATAAATAATGAAGAAGTATTCAAGGATATAAGTTATAAAGACAAAACTATATCGTGTGTAATAGAACTGAAAGGACAGTCGGCAGAATATATTTATGATTTTGACAAGATTGGCAAATTGGATCTTATATGCTCCAATAACACTATGTTAACCAAAATGATGCAAAATCAATCTATTCCCGGTTGGAGAGATATAAAAATAATGCAAGTCTATAGAAATGCAGAATGGGGGAAAGACATTATTTATGAAACGAGCACAAAGAAGGACATTGACTATATGAATAATGCCGGACTCAAAGATTCCATTCTGATTGCCCAACTGGCAGAGTTAAATAATCTATACAGGAAAGGCGGCAATGGAGTCAAGGAAGTTCATGAGTATGACGGCAATGTTTATACGATAAAAATCTTATTAAGCAAGAAGAATATGGCACCGCAATCTTATATACGGTTTGCTGGGACTTCGGAATTCATTGATGTGCTGCAGAAAGATTATAAACATTTGTGTGAAGTACTGCATAGACGAAAGAAAAACATCCGTTATGTTACCAAAAACACTGTGACGGGAAAGGAAGAGTCAATCATCATACCATACGAAATCATCTACTGATAAGACATCATGGCTTGGACATGATGTGCCTTATGTCCTTTTTCGGGAATAAAACGGAGCGTCAGGGCGTTGGTCTGTAATCGACAAAGTCCATGACGGCATGATTCCGGGAAGACAGAGAAAGTAAGGAGAAAAATAAAGTTTTAACGAACAGCGATAAATTTCAATATGATAACACTTGGTCCTATTTACAACCGGTTGTTAACAGCTGCAATACTTATATGTGGCTTATGCACAACTGTATCGGCACAGAACAACGGTAAGGTGAGAACAAATGTCGCATCTCAGAAAACAATCAAAACGCAAAAAGCACAAGATGTGATATACGACAAGGCTGAACGGATGCCTTCTTTCTACCATACTGGAGACGCGTCGCTGGAAAAATGGCTGAAAGATAACATCACATACCCACAAAGTGCCTTGGACAATGGCGCACAAGGAACAGTCAAAGTTCGCTTCACAGTGGAAGATGATGGTTCCATAGACAATATAACGGTAACTGAAAGTGCCTCTCCCGAACTCGACTGGGAGGCAGTGCGTGCGATAAGCAATATGCCAAAATGGACTCCGGGCACAAAAGACGACAAGCCGGTACCTGTGTGGGTAACGAAAGATATTACATTTAATATATTAGATATACAGCATGTTGTTCATGGTAAACAGAAATTATTTGTGATTGACGGCAAAAAACAGGATATAACCGTACTTGCAGATTTCTATTTTTTGTACAACCAGAAACTGCAAAGCATAATGTCAAACATACTGTTCGACAAAAATGGCAAAACATTGCGTGCAGGGTTCGACAGCTTTTTGGGAAATTATGAAATCGTCAGAATCCGTTCTCAAAAAAGTCTCCAAAAGAAGGATAATACTTTCACATTCAGCACAACCTATAACGGAACGGAATTGGCTGACGAAAGATATGTACCTTTCACGTATAAGGTAGCGAAGGAAACAAAAATCTATTCAACATGCAAGTCCGGATACTTCACATTCGACAATGAGAAAGACAACCTGCTGACTGTCACCGACGTGTTCACTCCCACCACCATAACATCCCTTGGATTGACCGGAAAAGAGACATCCATTCTCGTTGACATAAACCACAAATCAGTTTCTTATTGGCAAAAGACAGACGATACGGAAACAACAAGAGTATTGGCTTCTATTGAAGAACATCCCGAAATGTTCACCAATGAATTTGTCGAAAACCTCAATATGGAGCACGCTAAAATCGCAAAAATCAGAGAAAGGACACAAACAGCGGACATTGTCGGGGTTAAATATGCTCAATATGGGAAAACAAATTTGGCACAGACAAAAAAAGAAGTCGTCGCTGACGAGAAACCGAAAGGGTACGAGAAGCCGTACGACATCGTCGCGCAGATGCCTGAATTCCCCGGAGGTGACGCCAAGTTGAAGGAATGGCTGAACAGTCACATCATATATCCGGCCATTGCTGAGGAGAACGGAGTTCAGGGACGTGTCATCGTACGCTTCGTCGTCGGCAAGGATGGCTCCATCAGCAATACATCGGTTGTTCGTTCGGTTGACCCGTCACTCGACAAGGAAGCCTTGCGCGTGGTTAAGGCCATGCCGAAATGGATTCCCGGCTACCTGAACGACGCCCCAGTGCCTGTATGGTTTACGCTCCCAGTGACATTCCAGTTGCAGTGAAACAGAATTGTTGCTGCCCAATAAGACTTTTGTGACGTATATGAATCAGGGCTGACGATATCACTCCAAATGTCGGATGAATCATGACGGTTGGACTGTGGCTTGTTTGTCTTCGGTCTCTTGCCAAATTGTTAAAACTTGGAATAATCATGACAAACACCTCGCTGATTTTGAAAAATTTGAAAACAAAAGTCTCATGGCCGCAAATTCTTCAAAATTTCGCGTGCATCTATTAGCATCTGAGCATCAGTGCGTTACGACGAAAAAGACCGAATTGTGCAACTTTTTCGGCGATTTTTCCGTGCCGTAAGGGCCTTACGGCATCGCAACGGGGCCGCCGCTGTCGTCCAACGGCATGCTTGTTGCGACCCCGGGAGGCCCTTACGGCAAGACCGCGGAAATTTTTCGGTCTGAAAACGGCATGGTAATGTTAAAATCACGACGCTCCCGCTGATTTTTTGAACAATTCTCAAGTGTTAAAATCCGTGATATTATCATTACATTATCCCACGGCTTTCTCATCCGAAAACATGCCGTAAGGGCCTTTTGACACGCTTTCGGAAGCTTATTATCACCGTTATTTAACCATCCTTAACACGTTCTACGCCTTCTCGACAACGATTCCGCTCCGTTTTCAGTGCTTTTTTAGCCTGCATCCGAAAATGCGTCATTTCATTCCATGCTTATCACCATGATTTTCAGTCAGTTATATTGCCCGGTCCTAATCGTCCGATTGTGCTATATACATAGACTGTTGTATGAACTACGAGGCGGTCGCAACCATACTTGTTGATGAACGGTTCTTCCATTTTTGGAAGGGGTGAATACCTTAAAGCATATCAAGCTCCCTCCCTTCGGGAGGGTTGGGGGGTGTCAGAACGGTTTGTAGTGGGCCTCATCGGCAAAGGCCAGCAACTCGCGGTCGCCGCGGCTATCGCCGTAGGCTGTGAGGCGGTAGGTGGCGCGGTCGGGAAATAAGGTGAGCAGACGGCGGACTTTCTCCGCGCCGTAACAGTTGGGCGTGGCGAAACGTCCCGTCAGACGACCGGCAGAGGTTTCGACAGATGTGCCGAGGATGGTGAAACGCGCCGGCGGTGTGGTGGCGAGGCCGGACGAATTGTCGGTGGCGTGATTTTCGTCTGTGACCGTGGGGATGTCGGAGAAGAACGGTGAGACCCAGCGGTCGACACTGGCACTGACGATGACCACGGTGTCGCCGCGGCTGATGGCCGAACGGACGGCGGCGATGCCTGCAGGGCGCAGCAGATGGCGGTTGTCGCGGGCAAAAGCGGTGCAGAGCGCATCGAAACGTTCGATTGGCATGCCACGGAAGAAGTGGGCGAAGACGCGCTGCTTGGCGCGGTAGTTGGGATAGAGGCGGAGCTTCATGAGCACCAGCAGCGGAGCGTAGCGCAAGAAGCCGAGGAGAAAGGCGCGGCGGCCGCAGGCGTAGCGAATGAACTCTATCAGGGTGTCGCGGGTGGTCAGTGTCCCGTCGAAGTCGAAAGCGTGGATGTGCATTATCAGAAATATATCAGAATGAGGAACGACAGTCCCCAAAAGACGATGATGAGCTGGGTAATATGGTCACGCAGCACGACTTTTGTCGGGTCACCGGATTTTTGGTCTACCATAGCTATCTGGAGGTAGCGAAGCAGACCGATGATGACGAAGATGCTGGTCAGATAGAGATGGTCGGTGCGGTAGGTGCTGACAACATCCGGCGAGACGGTGTACATGATGTAGCAGACGATGGTGACGGCTGCCGCGATGGTGATGGCCTGGTTGATGAACGTCAGGTTGTAGCGCACGGTGTTCTTACGCGGAGCCTCACCGGTCGCTTCCATACGCAGCACGTCGTCACGTCGTTTGGCCAGCGACAGAAAGAGGGTCAGCAGAAAGGTCATCAGGACTATCCATTGGCTCAGGACAATCTCCGTGGCCACGCCGCCGGCGATGATGCGGAGAACGAAGCCGAAGGCTATCGTACAGACGTCGATGATGGCATGGTGCTTGAGCCATGTGCAGTAGGCGAGGTTGATGACGTAGTAGCATCCGATGACGGCAGCCACCTCCATGCGGCATTGAGGGAGCAGTTGTGTCGCGGCCATGCCGACGGCCAGTGTCGCGGCCATGAGCACATAGCCTTGGGTCCGCGAGACGGCACCGGAGGCTATCGGGCGGTGGCATTTGACGGGATGGCGGCGGTCGGCGTCGGCGTCGATGATGTCGTTGAAACAATAAACAGACGAGGCCGTTAAGCTGAACGCGATGAATGTTACAATCGAAGCGATGATGTCGGCTGTGTCAAGCAGACTGCCACCGAAGAACATGGGGATGAAGACGAAGAGATTCTTAACCCACTGTTGGGGACGGATGATTTTGATGGAATGTAGCATGCGGATGGTAGATGGCAGATGTTAGGTGTCAGATGTTAAGTGCCTTGTGGAACGGTCGGGTGATGATGTCGATTGCTTTGTGGAGCAACCATGCGGCTGCGGCGGACAGGGTGAGGAGGACAATGGCGGTGGGCCAGTAGCCGAGTTGCCACTGTCGGATGTGGACGAGGATGAACTGATAGTGCAGGAGATAAATCTCGAGACTGATACTACCGAAGAAAGCCAGCAGCCGACTGACCCACGCGGGAGCGGCGGCGAGCGGACGGCAGAGCAGCAGGAGCATCGAGACGGTCAGCGGGATATAGGCCATGCGCTCGAGGAAGAGCGGGAAACGGGGGCGCAGACCGTTCTCAAAATTGATGCAGACGAGGGTTGACATGGCGAAGAGCAACAGCAGCAGCCATAGGGCAGAGGGTTCGAGCGTGCGCCGCTCCTTGACCCACAGGCCGGCATTGACGCCGAGCAGGAAGATGGGGATGCGGCTGAAGAAGATTTCCAGGTGGCCGACGGCATGATAGAGAGGGCTCCAATAGCGCAGGAGTATGCACAGGAGCATGGCGGCCACGGGTAGCCAGCGCCACACCGGCCGTCGGCGGATGAGTTCCATATATGCCGGAGCAACGGTGTAGAGCATCATAATGGCGGGTATGAACCAGAACGTCAGTTCGTCGTGCTCCCAAAATCCCCAGTTGACGGCGATGCTGAGCAGCGTGTCGGTGAGCCCGAGCCGGCCGTCGGCGTAGCGCGGGATGTAGTAGAGACAGGCGACGATGAGCCACGCGGGGTATATGCGGAGGTAGCGGCGAAGGTAGAAAGAGGAGAAAGTGAAGAGTGAAGAGTGAAGAGTGAAGAATCCTCTACCGCTATTGGATTCTTCACTCTTCCCTTTTCGTTCTTCCCTTCTTTTTGTCCACGCAAACCACAGGCCTATGCCGCTGAGAAAAAGGAACATGTCCACGCCGACGTTGCCGCATCGGCTGATGCACCACCAGATGTCGTCGTGGCGCATGCCGCCGACGTGAAATAGCACAACCATAATCATGGCGATGCCCATGAGAGCCCCGCGGTGGCGGCTGAGATCGGAAAATTCTATAGGACGGTTGGTCATAGGAGGGTGGGATAATTTATTAATGGGAGAGATGGGATTAATGGGAGAGATGGGATTAATGGGATTAATGGGAGGGATGGGAGTCGCACCGAACGATGCCAGCCTATTACTCGCTACACTCATCAACACGTCTTCACTCTATTTAATAGGGAACGGCGCCAGCCTATTCTTCATTCTTCGTTCTTCATTTTCTTATTATCTTCCTGTCAAACAGCCATGCCACGGCCACGGCGGTGACGATGTAGAGCACCAGTCCGTCGTAGATGTCGCCATGTCGTGATATGGGGATGAAGATCTTGCGGAGTATCGGATGGGTGACGAACATGGCGGCGGATATGCCTCCGACCCATTCAAGACCGTTGCAGACGATTGCCGGCAGCGCCTTTACCGTGGCGACGCATGTCAGGAGGACGGCCACCGGCGCCCACAACCATGTCTGGAAGCCGAAACAGAGAGCGAGGGTAAGTGAGGCGGAGACAGCGGCGATGACAAGCCAGTGCCACCGCGTCATGCGGCCAAGCATGTCGGGAGGAGTCAGACGCCCCAACATCACACCGGCACAGAATGGCAACAGGCCGCCGACGAAGTTGTAGCGCAGACGGTTGAGCTCCTCATCTAATGGTCCGCAACAGGCCTGCAGCAGCCAACAACAGGCTACGAGGGCTGCCATGACGCCCCAATGGCGGCGGTAGATGAGCAGCCGCCAGACGATATAGAGCTGCATCATCAGTCCGAAGAACCAGTAAGGACCGGGCCAGATGATGCGGTCGGGATGGGCAAAGAGGTTGATTGTCATGGTCAACTGGGCCAGAACGTAGTTCGCATGATATGTGAAAGAGCCGGGGGTGATGACGTCGACGATGAGAAAGGCCGTCAGTCCGGTTATCATCATGCGGAAGAGTTTGGCGTACTGACGCTTCACAAACGGCACGAAGGGCAGGTCGCCGCCGCTACGTTCGTACTTCATCACCAGTCCGAAACCGCTCAGGAAGAGGAACACGGGGACACCGTAGTGGCCGAAATAGGACACCAGATGGACGGGCAGCAGGTCGTCGGGATGGGTCAGGACATACCACAGACGGCGGCTGTTGCCGATGGTGAATGTATATTCGTTCTCCTTCACCGCCACCGAAAGCCAGTGGCAGTAGTTGTGAAGCATGATGCCGAGTATGGCCAGACCTCTGAGCGCGGAACATTCGGCACGGCTCAGCCATTCTTTTTTCTCGTTCATTGTCGTTTCCTTATTCATTGCTACTAGCCTTTCCGTCCTGTTTTTTGCGGTAGTCGTCCCTCAACCGGTCGTAGTCGGCGGTGTTCTTGAGCGTCCGTCGCCGCTCCGTGTCGTAGTCGTCGCTCAGGATGTTCAGCTCGCTGCGATAGTCGGGACATGCTATACCGCCGAGCCAGAGCAGCATGTGGGCCACGCGGTCGGTCATGAACGGCCGCGAGGAGGCCTCCCTGATGCGGCGAATGACGTCCGGCCGGGTCGCGGCATAGCTGCGCGAGCACCATATCCAGAACGGGATTTCAAACTCCTCGCGCGCCAGCCGGTAGTCGATGGCGGCCGAATGGAGCCGTCCGCTGACGTGGATGTCGTCGTCAAAACATTCCTCTCCGTGGTCGGGCATGTAGATGACGATGGCGTTGCGGTCCTCAAAACGCCTGATCACCTCGTCGACGATGGAGTCGTTGTAGAGCGTCGCGTTGTCATAGTCGGACAAGATCCAGCGCTCGCGCCCTTTAAGCCGCGGTCGTTTGTAGTCGCGCGCCAGCCACTTCTTGTGACTGAGGGGATAGCGTTCGCGGTAAGTTGAGTGCTGTCCCTTGAGGTGGACGATGGTCAGATTGGCCTCCTTGCGCCGGCTGTCGAGGCTGTCGAGGTCGTCGAGCACGCCCCGGTCGAGGTCATGGAGTGAGACGTTGCGGGCGTCAAACTGCGCCGCGCTGAGCACGGGGTTGTTCAGGAAGAAGCCGCCGCTGAAGTCATAGACCGCTTCCTTGGCCTGCGGGAGAAACTGGTTGGTGACGAACGTGACGTTGTAGCCCGCCTGTCGGAAGACTTCGGGGAACAACGGATAGTCACACCACTCGCCCGAGTCGCCCACGGTGTATAGCGAGAAGACGTGTTTGAAAACAAAACTTGTGAGATTCCACGAACTGACGACATCGTCAAAGCGTGTCAGTTCGCCTCTTTCCATCCGCTCCTGCTGCCGCGGTGCGGTGGGTTTATCGTAGCCGTAGAGCTGCGAGTGGCTGCGGTTGTAGCTCTCCCCGATGATGAAAACGATGTCGGGACTGCGGAATGAGCAGCTGTCGACTGTCAGGTGGCGGGTCGTCTCGATGAGACGGTCGAGCTGTCGCGCCGTCAGACGGTTGGCGTAGATGCTGAACCACAGCCGGTAGACGGGATGATAGAGTGTCGCCTTGTCCTTGCGGGTCAGCTCGTGCTCCACGCTGCCGATGTTGTCATACGACATCAGCCGTGCGGTGGCGGCCTTGTTGTCCCATGAAAGAATGACACAGATGACGAAACAGAGCAATATGACGAGTCCGGGGTAGGGGTGTCTGCGTTTGACATTTTTGCGTATGTCGTCAATCAGGACATTGTGTCGTTGTCCGATCATCCGGACTTTTTCGCGGACATACGGTGCGGCTACGTTACAGGCGATGTGCGCCAGCATGATGGCAATCGCGACACCGACGCCAGACGTGAGCACATCGGCCGTCAGATAAGAACTGAAGAACTCCGACGCCTCGTCTGAATTGGTCTCTCCGACGAGCAGCAGCATGGTGGGATTGAGCGTCGATCCCAACTTTACGAAGCAATAGAGGTCGGCGATGACGGTGGGATAGATGATTGCGTATATCACGCCGCGCACCACCTTTCTCACCCGCAACGGGATCAAGGCCAGCAGGGCGCAGACGACATAGAGGTCGACGAACAGTTCTTCGACGGCAAAGGGATAAGGCTCGAAGCCCTTGCGGTCGGGCAAGGTGAGCCGGAATGAGGCATAACCCAGCACGAACATGAACGTGAAGAACAGCGGATTGCGGCTTATCGGGAGCAGCGGCAGACGAAACACCTTGCCAATCCACCGGCCGACAACGCTGAGCCGGCGCTTCACGGCGGCGCAGACTGTCCGCTCGTTGCGCGGGTCATAGTCTCTGGTTTTCCTTAAATTATCAATGTCTATATCCATAGCGTGTTATCCGGAAATATCTTGTCCGTCTTATCTTTCTTCGTCCGCTATCGTCTGATAGAGGCTTACGACCTCGTCGCGTATGCCGTCCGGCACCATTCCGTCGATTGGCTGCCCGCAGCCGACGCGTGCCCGTATGTCCGTACTGCTGATGTCGAGCAGCGGTGTGTCCACGAGAGTGACTCCATCGGGCAGTGTCCCGCGGTCGATGTCGCTGCCGCGGCGCGGATAGATTATGATGCGGTGGTGACGGAGGATGTCGTCGTGGTGACGCCAACGGTCAAACAGCGCCCAATTGTCACCGCCGATGATGAGCGAAAACTGTCGGTCGGGATAGTCGGCCGCGAGCCGGCAGAGCGTGTCCCACGTGTAGGACGGGCGCGGCAGGGCGAACTCATAGTCGGAAGCCACGAGTCCTTCGTGGCCTTCGAGAGCCCGACGGGCCAGCCGTAGCCTCGCGTTCTCGTCCAACAGACAGTCACCTTGCTTGAGCGGATTTTGCGGAGAGACCATCATCCACACCTCATCCAAGCCTACGCGGCGGCGTATTTCTGCGGCGAGGGCGATGTGGCCGTTGTGTATCGGATTGAATGATCCGCCGAAAATGCCTGTTTTCATATAAGGAGTTAAAGGCTTCTTTTCTTCCTGCTTTTATTTCTCTAAGAAGTCGCGGAGTATGTCCAACGTCTGCTGTTCGGCTTCGTCGAGGACGTCGTTCATGACGGTGCGGTCGTAGCGCGGCGCATATTCCATCTCCATTGCGGCGCGTGCGACACGCATCTCTATCTTCTCCGCCGTCTCCGTGCCGCGGTCCGTGAGGCGCTGACGCAGGGCGTCGATGGATGGCGGTTCGATAAAAAGGCTGAGGGCGCGGTCGCCATAGTACTCCTTGATGCGGCAGCCGCCCTTGACGTCGACGTCGAAGACGACGTTGCGTCCTTGTGCGAGCTTGTCCTCGACCTGCTGCTTGAGTGTTCCGTAGAGTGTCCCGCCGTAGACTTCCTCGTATTCAAGAAATTCTCCGGCGTCAATCCTGTTGCGGAACTCCGCGTCGGAGATGAAGTGATAGTCGACACCGTCGGTCTCGCCGGTCCGCGGCCGTCGGCTTGTGCATGAGACGGAGAGCGTCAGGCGCAGCTCCTCGTGAGCCATGAGCCACTTGATGATGGTGCTCTTTCCTGTTCCGCTTGGTGCGGAGATTATGATTACTTTGGCCATCGTTCTGTCTTTTGGATGGGGGAAGAGGTTTTTTAAAAAAGGTCTTTAAGGTCCTTAAGGTCTTTAAAGACTTTAAGGACCTTAAAAGCTCTCAAAAGTCCTGATTACAGCGCATTGAGCACCTGCTCCTTGATCTGTTCCAGCTCGTCCTTCATCTTGACCACGATGTTCTGCATCTCGGCCAGATTGCTCTTCGAGCCCGTCGTGTTTATCTCGCGACCCATCTCCTGTGCGATGAATCCCAACTTCTTGCCCTGTCCGTGGCCTTCGGCCATTGTCTCGCGGAAGTAGCTCAGATGGTTGGTCAGTCGCTGCTTCTCCTCGCTGATGTCGAGCTTCTCGATGTAGTAGATGAGTTCCTGCTCCAGCCGGTTCTTGTCATATTCGACACCGTGGATGCTGTTGAGACTGTCGACGATGCGGGCGCGTATTTTCTCTACGCGCATCTTCTCGTAAGGTTCGATGTCGGCGAGCAGAGCCTCGATGTTGTCTATCTTTTCGGCAAACTTCTTCTCCAGTGCCTCACCCTCCTGACGGCGGAACGCCTGAAGATTGGCCAAGGCCTCTTCGATAGCCTTGTGTGCGACCGTCCACTCTTCCTCGTCGAGCACTTCGATCTCCGTGCGTGTCATGACGTCGGGCATGCGCAACAGCGTCGACCACCAGTCCGTCGGCTCCGGTATGCCGGTGCGTGCGGCGATATCCTTGATTTGGCCGTAATAGTTGGCCACCAGCGCTCCGTTGACCGGTGTGGCGTCGACCGAGGCGTCACGCTCAATCCAGATGCAAAAGTCCACCTTGCCCCGTTCGAGAGCGACGGATATCATCTGGCGTATCTCCATCTCCTTCTCGCGATAGATGGGTGCGATGCGTGTGGAGAGGTCGAGCGCCTTGCTGTTGAGAGACTTCACCTCGGCGGTGATTTTCTTTGTTCCATACGTCACGGTAGCCTTACCGTAACCTGTCATTGACTGTATCATAAATATATGTTTGTTTCTTTTTCTGTCGTCTGCCTGTTCTTATATATAATATGGTGGGCGGTGCAAAATTACAAATTAAAATGAAGAAGTTTTTAAATTAATAATTAAAAATTAATAATTAAAAAAATGGCCGGCGCCGTTCCACTTTGTGCTCATCCGGTATTTGGAGTGATATGTCAATTAATACCAACGTGACAAGCCCACTTAAAGACTTCCCGATGAGCGCCCGAATGAGATTGTTGTGTCGCATCCAAACAGAGATGAAAGATGTGTGCCGAGATAGACCACTGTGACCGATACCACAAGCGTGCCGATGTCATGATTTTTCCTGTTTTTACGCTCACGAGAGTGGGGACTTTCTGAAAAAAATCCTCCACGCCTCCAAATATCTCAGTTACGCGCGTATCAAAAATCAGGGGTCGCCGTGACAGAATATTTACACATTTCATAAGTCGCTCATTTACAAGTATATGCAAACACCCATATTTCCGTCACTGTCCGGCGGGACCGTGACAGCTCTGCCGTAAGGGCCCTATTGGTCTGCCGCGGGGCCCTTACGGCGTTGCAACGAGCGCCCCGTCGCACTCTCACGACAGCCCCGTTGTAACCCCGTGGGGCCCTTACGGCAGGAAAACGGCAATGTTTTGTGACAAAATCCGCTATCACAAACTGCCGAAAATTTTCGCTCCGGAAAAGCCGTAAGGCCCTCCCGGCACGAGAAAGGCGTCCGGAACCGGTCATTGCCGCATGGGAACCGAAAGCAAGGAGGCCCTTACGGCCACCGAAAAGCCACCGGAACGGACGTGAGCAAGGTTTTTCCCGAACAGAGTTTTGTAAAATAAAATCGGACTTCCGTCAATACTTGAACGAACTTCCGCCAAGGAACTCGCGCAACAACGATGTTGACGGCACCTGATCGTAGGGGATGGGACGGATGTAGCGGAGGAACTTCAGCAGCCGGTAGGCCTCACTGTACTCCTCACAGTTCTCCGGCACCTGCTCCAGGAGCGGCTCGGCCTGAGTCTTGATGACAGCCAGCTCGAAGAGCATGGCCGTGTTGAACATCATGTCCGCCTGCTCCTGATAGGGGAATATCCAACGGTTTTCGCCCGCACGGACGGACGGCCAGCGGCGTATGGTCTCACGGGCACTGCACCCGCGGTATTTGTGATCGCGGATGATGCGGCGCAAGAGGCGGTTGTCGGTCGTGGGGACATAGTTGTGTTCGTCGATGAGTATTGTGGTCAGCGCAGAGGCATAGACACGATATTTCAGGCTGTCGGAAATCTGCGCCGTCAGCTCCGGATTGAGCGCATGGATGCCCTCGACGACGAGCACCTCTCCCGGACGCAGCCTCAACCGGCGTCCGCTCTTCTCGCTGCGTCCGGTCTGGAAGTTGTAGCGCGGCAGCTCCACCTCCTCGCCGGCAAAGAGTGCGGCGAGCTGGGCGTTGAGCAGCGGGATGTTGAGGGCGTGGATGCTCTCGAAGTCGTAGTCGCCCGAGGCGTCGCGCGGGGTCTTCTCGCGGTCCACGAAATAGTCGTCGAGCGAGATGTCGACGGGCCGGATGCCGTTGGCGAGGAGCTGGACGGAGATGCGCTTGCACGTGGTGGTCTTGCCGCTCGACGACGGACCGGCGATGAGCACCATGCGAATGTCCGGCCGTGAGGCTATCTCGTCGGCGATGCGGACAATCTTCTTCTCCTGAAGCGCCTCCGAGACGTTGATGAGTTCGGTCGACCAGCCGCGGTCGATGGCCTCGTTGAGGCTGCCGATGGCGGTCAGACCGAGTATGTTCTGCCAGCGGTGGTGCTCGCGGAAGATGTCAAACATCTTGTCCTGACGGATCAGCGGGCCGAGACGAGACGGGTCCTCTGCGGACGGGGCACGCAGGAGCAGACCGTCATAGTATCTCTCCAGACCGAAAAGATGGAGGTCGGCGGTGTTGGTGAGCAGCGCTCCGTAATAATAGTCGCGATAGCCGTCGAGGTCATAATATATGGTATACAGGTGGCCCGTGCTCTCGAGCAGCTTCACCTTGGCCGTCTCCCCCATAGCGCGGAACATCTCGACGGCCTCCTCCGTGGTGGCCTCATGGCGATGGATGGGCAGTCCGGCGTCAATCAGCTCCTTCATCCGCGTGCGCAGGGCGTCGGCATCGGCATCGGTGACGGGACGTCCGATGTTGAGATTGCAGTAGTAGCCGTTGGACACGGGGATGTCGATCACCACATGACCGTCGGGGAAAAGGTCGGCCACAGCCTTGCAGAGCACCATGAAGAGCGTGCGGGTGTAGTTGCGCAAGGCTGACGGCGAGCGCAGGCCGAGAAACTCGACCTCTTTCGACTGGTAGACGCGATAGTGCATCCCCTCCACCTTGTTGTTGACCCGGGCACAAACCGGACCGAACTCCACTTCGATATTCAGTTGACGAAATATTTCAGAAAGTGTACTGCCGATGCATATATTTAATGTTTTTTTATTATTTTTGCAACGGATTTGTATCTCTTTTTCCATAATCATAAGGTTTTGCGGTTAGCTTCTTACATTGCGGTAAAGTTACTCAAAATAAGTGATTTGGAAACCGACAGGCAATTAAATAAAACAAAAATATGTCTATAATTATTATTTTCAAGCTGATTGGCGCCATCGCTCTGCTCATCTACGGTATGAAAGCCATGAGTGAGGCTCTTCAGAAAATGGCCGGCTCACAGCTGCGCCACGTCCTCGGGGCAATGACCACCAACCGCTTCACGGGCATGATCACCGGAATGTTTGTCACGGCGTCGGTCCAGTCGTCCGCCGCAACGACCGTCATGACGGTCTCGTTCGTCAACGCCGGACTGCTCACTCTGGCCCAGGCCATCTCCGTCATCATGGGTGCCAACATCGGAACGACGCTGTCGGCATGGATCATGAGCGCTGGATTCTCGTTCAACATCACCAACTTCGTCTGGCCGGCATTTCTCATCGGCATCGTCCTGATATACATGAAGAAGTACAGGTATATCGGCGACTTCCTCTTCGGAGCCTCCTTCATGTTCTTCGCCCTCGGCACGCTCAACCTGACGGGCAAGGAGCTGGACCTCGCACACAACGCCTCGCTGGCCGAATTTTTCTCCCAGTTTGACCCCAACAGCTTCGGAACGATACTCGCCTTCCTCGTCATCGGCACAATACTGACCTTCTGCGTACAGTCGTCGGCCGCCCTGATGGCCATCACGATGGTGCTCTGCACAAGCGGCGTGCTGTCCATCTATCCCGGCATCGCGCTGGTCATGGGCGAGAACATCGGCACGACCATCACGGCCAATCTCGCCGCCATGACGGGCAACACACAGGCCCGGCGGGCAGCCCTGTCACACATGTTCTTCAACGTCTTCGGCGTAATCTGGGTATTGTCCGTATTCTTCCCCTTCGTCAACTTCGTCTGCTCGCTCAACGGTGTCAACCCGACGGCCGAGAGCATCAACGCCGTGCGTCTGTCGTTCGTCCTGGCGACGTTCCACACGATGTTCAACGTGACCAACACGTTCATCCTCATCTGGTTCATCCCGCAGATAGAGCGCTTCTGCTGCTGGGCCATCAAGCCCCGCAAGGCCGACGAGGAAGAGGATTTCCGCCTGCGCTACATCGGCGGCAACACTATCATGAAGACACCGGAGCTCTCCGTTCTGGAAGCACAGAAGGAGATCCAGTCGTTCGGAAAGCGCATACAGCGCATGTTCGGACTCGTCCGCGAGCTGCTCGGCACGACCGACACCAACGCTTTCAACAAGCTCTACTCACGCATAGAGAAGTATGAGGGCATCAGCGACAACATGGAGATAGAGATTGCGAAGTATCTCAACAACGTCAGCGACGCACACCTGAGCGACGACACGAAGGACAAGATACGCGCCATGCTCCGCGAGATATCGGAGATAGAAAGCATCGGCGACAGCTGCTACAACATCGCACGCACGCTCAACCGCAAACTGGCGGGCAAGGACGACTTCACCGAGAAGCAGTATGAGCATCTCCACCAGATGTTTGAGCTGACCGACGACTCGCTCACGCAGATGAATGTCCTCATGACGGGACGCAAAGACAGCTTCGACGCCAACCGCTCGTTCAACATCGAGAACGAAATCAACAACTACCGCAACCAGCTCCGCACGCAAAACATCAACGACGTCAACAACCACGAGTACACCTACGAGATGGGTACGATGTATATGGACATCGTCAGCGAATGTGAGAAGCTGGGCGACTACGTTGTCAATGTCGTCGAGGCACGTATGGGAACAAGACAGAAAGGAGCGTGAAGAATGATGAATGTTGAGTGTTGAATGTTGAGTTGTCGGCCTACGGCCGATGAAGAGTTATAAAATGAAGAATTGGCCGAGGCCGACAACTCAACATTCAACACTCACCATTCATCATTCAAAAAAGAATTGGCT
>CABUXJ010000017.1 GCA_902495455.1 uncultured Prevotella sp. | reverse complement strand
TTGCGGTCATACAGGCTAAAATAAACCGAAGACCAAGAGAAAAACTACATTTTTCTACACCCGTGAGAGAGTTTTACAAAAACTTTTCGTAATATTGCACTTGCTTGTTGACTCTTTAATGTAGATAACCAACCTTGCTTCTTTCATATTTATAGCCTCTGCAACACAAAAATCGGAAAATTCTATGTAACTTTGCACGTTACATAACATAATTATATATATGATGAGTATGACTATTATGAGAACAAGGATCATCATAGCCCTCGCACTGGTCATGATGATACCGTCAGCGGTGCTGGCTGACTTCACACCAACAGCCTATTATACCATAGACGGCGAGCAACGCGAGGAGACTGAGGCCATAGACGACGCACAGGCGCCGCTGCGGGTTGTCTTCCGCGCCAACCCGACAAACATCGACGAGGGTATCGTGCCGTCATACGAGTGGCGGTTTGTCAAGGACGGCAGCCGCGACGCATACATAACAAGATATGCGGAAGAGACGGAATTTGAATTTGTCGAATCCGGTACGACCAACGTCTCGCTCTACGTCAGCTACGGCGGCGACGAAGAGCCGGAGCTGATCTCCACCATCCGCATCAGTATCAGCACGAGCGTGCTCGAGATGCCAAACGCCTTTTCACCAAATGGAGACGGTGTCAACGACATCTATAAGGCCAAAAGCACACACAAAAGCATCATTGAGTTTAAGGCTTACATATTCAACCGCTGGGGACAGAAACTCTACGAATGGAGCGACATCGACGGTGGATGGGATGGCACATATCATGGTGCAAAGGTGAAAGCCGGCGTCTATTATGTGCTTGTCAAGGCCAAAGGGGCCGACGGAAAAAAGTATGAAATCAAGCGCGACGTCAACGTGCTGAGAGACTACATTGAGGAGGGAACAAATCAATGATGCTCCGAGATGGCTTGGACGGACTGGTCTGAAGAATTGTCGTTCAGGAAAGAATGATGAAAACAATGCAAAGAGAAGACAAAAAAATCAACGTATGGGGTGCCCGTGTGCACAACCTCAAAAACATAGACGTAGAGATACCACGCAACAGTCTGACCGTGATTACGGGACTGTCGGGCTCAGGAAAGTCGTCGTTGGCTTTCGATACCATTTTTGCCGAAGGACAGCGGCGCTACATTGAGACTTTTTCTGCTTACGCCCGCAATTTTCTCGGTGGCATGGAACGCCCCGATGTAGACAAGATCACGGGACTCAGCCCCGTGATAAGCATCGAGCAGAAGACCACCAACAAGAACCCGCGCTCTACCGTCGGCACGACAACGGAAGTTTATGACTTCATGCGTCTGCTATTCGCACGGGCCGGACGGGCATACAGCTATGTCACGGGCGAGGAAATGGTGAAATATACAGAGGAACGTGTGCTCGAGATGATAACCGACAAATATGCCGGCCGCAAGATTTTCATACTTGCCCCGCTCGTGCGCAGCCGCAAGGGCCACTACCGCGAGCTGTTCGAGAGCATGCGCAAGAAGGGTTATCTGTACGTGCGCGTCGACGGTGAGGTGAAAGAGATTACCCGCGGCATGAAGACCGACCGATACAAGAACCACGACATCGAGGTCGTCATCGACAAGATGCAGGTACAGCCGAAGGGCAAGGACGACGAGCGTCTGCGCAAGACTGTGGCCACGGCCATGAAGCAGGGAGACGGACTGATAATGATATTGGACAAGGAGACGGACGAAGCGAAGTATTTCTCCAAGCGTCTGATGTGCCCCACGACGGGCATTTCATACAGCGACCCGGCTCCGAACAACTTCTCGTTCAACTCGCCACAGGGCGCCTGTCCGCATTGCAAGGGGTTAGGGCAGATCAACGAGATTGACCTCGGCAAAGTCATCCCCGACCGGCGGCTGAGCATACACGCCGGGGCGATTGTCCCATTAGGAAAATATAAGAACCAGATGGTGTTTTGGCAGATTGACGCCATACTGAAGAAGTATGACTGCGACTTGAAGACGCCAGTCAGCGACATACCGGACGAGGCTATGAGCGAGGTTCTATACGGTTCGCTGGAGAACGTGCGCATAGACAAAGACCTCGTGAAGACGTCAAGCGACTATTTCGTCGCGTTCGACGGCGTGGTGAAATATCTGCGTACGGTCATCGACAGCGACGACTCGGCGACGGTTCAGAAGTGGGCCGACCAGTTCATGGCCGTCTGCCAGTGTCCCGAATGTCACGGACAGCGGCTCAACCGCGAGGCTCTTTCATACCGCGTGTGGGACAAGAACATCGCCGAACTGGCTGACATGGACATCGCTGAGCTGCGCGACTGGCTCGACCACGTGGAGGAGCACCTCGACAATCAGCAGCGTCAGATAGCCGCGGAGATACTGAAGGAGATACGTACGCGCGTCAACTTCCTGCTCGAAGTGGGTCTCGACTATCTGTCGCTCAACCGTCAGTCGGCCACGCTGTCGGGCGGTGAGAGCCAGCGCATACGCCTCGCGACGCAGATCGGTTCGCAGCTCGTCAACGTTCTCTACATCCTCGACGAGCCGAGCATCGGTCTTCATCAGCGCGACAACGAGCGCCTGATACGTTCTCTCAAGGAATTGCGCGACATCGGCAATACCGTCATCGTCGTCGAACACGACAAGGATATGATGCTCGCCGCCGACTGGCTCATCGACATCGGTCCCAAGGCAGGACGTAAAGGTGGTGAGGTGGTGTATCAGGGAGCGCCGCCGGCCCAGCTGTCAACTCCGGCCCCCCTTGCATCCCCCCAAGGGGGGAAAGCCTGCGGATTGAACGAGGCGGAAGAAGGTTGTTTGAAAGAGGCGGAAGAGAATCATAATGTGGATGATGCAGAAAGCATTTCTCCCTCCTCCCTCCTCCCTCCTCCCTCCTCGGAGGCACACCAGTCATCCCCCCCTGGGGGGATTGAGGGGGGCTTCGGCTCCACTCTCGCCTATATCACCGGTCAGACTAAAATCGCCGTCCCCACGACGCGGCGCCCGGGCAACGGCAAGAGCCTGTGGATTCGCGGCGCGTCGGGAAACAACCTGAAGCACGTGGACGTGGAGTTTCCCCTCGGCAAGCTGATTGTCGTGACGGGCGTGAGCGGTTCGGGCAAGTCGACGCTCGTCAACGAGACGCTCCAGCCCATCCTCTCGCAGCACTTCTATCGTTCGCTGAAGAAGCCGATGGCCTACGACGCCATCGAGGGACTAGAGCATATCGACAAGGTTGTCAACGTCGACCAAAGTCCGTTGGGTCGCACGCCGCGCTCAAATCCCGCCACATATACTGGCGTGTTCAGCGACATACGCTCGCTCTTCGTCAATCTTCCCGAGGCGAAGATACGCGGGTATAAGCCCGGCCGCTTCTCGTTCAACGTGAAAGGCGGGCGCTGTGAGGCCTGCGGAGGCAACGGCTATAAGACCATTGAGATGAACTTCCTGCCCGACGTGATGGTGCCCTGCGAGGTGTGCCACGGCAAGCGCTACAACCGCGAGACACTTGAAGTGCGCTACAAGGGCAAGAGCATTGCCGACGTGCTCGACATGACAATCAATCAGGCCGTGGAATTCTTCGAGAACGTGCCTGACATACTGCGCAAGATAAAGACCATCCAGGACGTCGGCCTCGGCTACATCAAGCTCGGCCAGCCCTCCACGACTCTCTCGGGAGGCGAGAGCCAGCGCGTGAAGCTGGCCACGGAACTGAGCAAGAAGGACACCGGCCGCACGCTCTATATCCTCGACGAGCCTACGACGGGCCTCCACTTCGAGGACATACGCATCCTCATGGAGGTGATAGGCCGCCTCGTCGACCGCGGCAACACGGTGATAATCATCGAGCACAACCTCGACGTCATCAAACTGGCCGACCACATCATCGACATGGGACCCGAGGGCGGACGCGGTGGCGGCGAGGTGCTGTCGACGGGAACGCCCGAGGAGGTGGCCGAAAGTACGAAAGGATATACCCCGCGCTTCCTTAAGGCGGAGCTGGAATAGAAGATTATGATGTACATCACATACTGATAAAAGGCAGATTCCTGCATAATCACCGACATATATGTCCGCATCGCATACCTACATACGCCTGTTCCGCAGCATTGTCATCGCCATTCTCATGCTTCATATAATAACAGCGGAGGCCGGCGGTCATCCGGCACCTCACTATCTGCGCAACAGCCTGTAACCGATCCATCCGCCGGCAACAGACGCGGCGAATATGCCCAGTTTGGCCTGTACGAGATAAATCTCATCGGTGAAGGCAAGCGTGGAGATGAACATCGACATTGTGAAACCGATGGAAGCAAGAAAACCGATGCCCCACAGGCGGCGCATGGTCAGCTCGGAAGACGGCGAGGCAAGCCCCAAGCGTGTCAGCAACACCGTGGACAGTACGATTCCGACCGGTTTCCCGAGCAGCAATCCGAACGTCACGCCGACGGCAATGTTGGTCGAGAATGCCTCCGTGATACCGATGTTTCCGAACGACACGCCGGCATTGGCCAAGGCGAAAACGGGCATTATCACAAACGACACCAGCGGGTGCATGGCATGTTCGAGCCGCTGCAAGGGCGGAATGGCGTCATGCGAACTGTCGATGACCCGGTCTATTATCTCCACCTGCTCATTCTCAAGCGTGGAAACGGTGTTTGGCCGCACCTCACGGAAGTGTCTCATCAGACGGCCGACATTTCTTATATATGCCGACTCGGGCAACCGTGAGTCGGCCGGTATCATGAAGGCGGCCAGCACGGCGGCAATCGTGGCATGGACGCCCGACATGAGAAACGCCGTCCACACACCGCCGATGCCTATCACTCCATAGAAGATGACATTCTTTACGCCCAGCTTGTTGGCCGCAAACATGACCAACAGGAAAGCCAGCCCCACGGCTATGCTCACCAGCGATATCTCCGAGGTGTAGAACAACGCAATGACGAGCACGGCGCCAAGGTCGTCGACAATGGCCAGTGTGGTCAGGAAAACCTTGACTGACAGCGGCACTCTGTTGCCGAGCAGCGATATGATGGCAAGCGAGAAGGCGATGTCGGTGGCCATCGGTATCCCCCACCCGCCGGCGACGTCCGTTCCGGCGTTGAACGACAGATATATCAGTGCGGGCACAATCATGCCGAGAACGGCCGCCCCGATGGGCAATATCGTATTGCGCGGGTCGGCCAGTTCGCCACCGATGAACTCGCGTTTAAGTTCCAGTCCCACAACAAAAAAGAACATCGACATCAGCCCGTCGTTTATCCAATGGTGCAGACTGTAATAAAGGTATCGGTCGCCGTTGAACACGAAGCCGAACCTCTGTTCAAAGAAGTGACGGTAGGCGTCGCTCCACGGAGTGTTCGCCATCACCATCGCCGCGACAATGGCCAGTCCGAGCACCACGACGCCCGACTTCTCCTGATTGATGAACTGCTGCATGGGTGCGATAATCCTGTCCCCAATCCTCGTCTGCTGTTGTCTTTCCATAGATTTTCCAGTGTTATCCGTTATCATTATTACTACGGTTGCAAAGTTAGGTAAAAGGCGCAAGACGCCAAGCGGCATTTATGTTATGATAATATTAAAGTCGTTAAAGAATGACGACTTACGTATTTATCTGTGAAGAATTGTTTAATAATTTGGATGTTTCGGGCAAAAGTGTGAACTTTGTTTCATACAACAAATGCCGGATAAACTTTTAAAAGACATGAACACCAGCAAAATTCTTATCACACTGCTGACAGTGGCAATCCTTTTCAATATTCCCGCCCGAGGCCAAAGTCTGCGGGTGCTCTTCATCGGCGACTCCGTCACGGACGGCGGATGGGGACGCAGCGGCGGAAGTGCAAAACCATCTAAAGACAGGGACCTCGGCGACTGGAACCACATCTACGGTCACAGCTACATGATGATGTGTGCGGCCGAACTGGAGAGCCGCTATCCGGAGCGGCCGTACCATTTTCTCAACCGCGGCATAAGCGGTGACGACATCGGCCGGCTGGAGGCACGATGGCAGGACGACGCCATCGCCAACACGCCCGACGTGCTGTCACTGCTCGAAGGGACGAACGACATCCACTACTATCTGGACCGGCCCGAAGGCGATTTCGACATGGACGGATGGGAGCGCCGCTACCGCGCGCTGCTCGATCGCTCGCTGGCGGCCAACAGCCGGTTGCGCATCGTTCTCGGAACGCCGTTTGTGGCCAGGGCCGGATGGGTCGGCAAGGCCGACAACTACCGTCTGCGTGACAGTCTCGTCAGCGTCATGAGCGACCGTATCCGGCAGATTGCCGAAGACTACGACGCTACGCTCGTCGACTACAACGCCCTCTTCGCACGGTTGTGCGACGGCAAGTCCGACGTGTCCCACTGGATCTGGGACGGCATCCACCCGACACCTGCCGGCCACCGCCGCATGACCGACCTGTGGCTGAAGCAGACACGGAAGCTGACGAGATAAAAAAGGGTGTGTCAAAATGGTTAAATGGTGCTTGGTAGGGACATATTTTTCGCTACCAAGCACCATGTAGCCATTTTGACACACCCTCTAAAAAGATGGAGGATGACATGCGTATTCAGACGGCTTCTCAAAGTGTTAAAAACTCAGAATTATCCTGACAAAACATTTGCAGATTTCGCGTGATTTCAAATTTTCAGCCTTTTGGGCCGAAATCTGCGATTTTGAGCACTTTTCGCAAGTCACTGTCGCTGAGTGACTTGCATTTCATGACTTCAAAACGTCAATTTTGTCGGTTTGCCGTAAGGCCGCCGCGACGTTGCAACGGGGCCGCCGTTGCATGACGACGCGGCGGCCGTTGTGATCCAACGGCGTGCCCGTTGCGACCCCGTAAGGGCCCCGTTGCTCGGAAGTGGATCAAGCAGCGGGTGAAAACGGAGCAAAAATGTCAGGATATTTGCTTAAATTCATCCAAACATCCAGAATCCTAAGTGTTAAATTTTTGATATTATCACGACACGGATTAAGCAATACGGACCGACGCCATTACATGTCGGTAACACGCCACCACACCCTAATGACTTTCGTACATCACCATCAACTTCTCCGACATGACACATACTGAGGAACTGTATCCGCGCTCATTTTTCCAAATATCTGATGCTAAGTAGTAATCATTGAACTCAAATCAACATCAGGAATGATAGCATCCGCAATCTTATCTTCAACAAGAAATCCCATATAAAGAGGTATCGTCAGTACCTCTCCCACACGTCCGACATTATATTGACCCAGCTTGATTGCGTTATTAACATGGTAGATTTTCTTGTTTTTAAGAACCGTAGCCATGCTTTTTGCCTTACCTGTCTTTGCCTTGACTTCAAGAATAACACACTCTCCTCTGTATCTTACAAGGAAGTCCAGTTCAAGACCGCTGTCCTTATGAAAATAGTATAGCTTTTGCCCGGACTTACACAGGAAATCAGCCATCAGATTCTCAAAGATTGCACCCTTGTATCCAAGAAGATTACCCTTCAAGATATCTGCCTGTGTGCCATAATCGAGCATTGCCATAAGAATACCGATGTCGGTAGTGTACACCTTAAAACTATCTTTGATGGCATTTCCTTCTAATGGCAGTTCTGTAATCTGCGTATTATAGCATCTACATACTATTCCGGCATCCTCCAGCCATTGAATACTACCAATGTATTGTGAAGCCCGTCCTCCTTTCCTAACCACAGAATACTGGAACTTCTTGTTTTCTTTCGCCAATTGCTTCGGGATTGATTCAAAACATTCGCGGATACGAGGTTTGTCTGCGTCATCCGCATATTTCACCATATCCTCTTCGTATTCGGCTATAAGATTGCGCTGCACCTGATATATAAGTTCGATGTTTTTGGTTTCAAGGAAGCAGTTCACCACTTCAGGCAGACCTCCGACAATGACATATCTATACAGCAGACCCATCATTGCCTTATGGATGCCGTCAGGAACCGTCTTTTCATTCTCAAAGCATGACCTGACCGAATCAATGACCGCATCACTGATACCGTTTGCCCATAAAAACTCTTCAAAGTCCAATGGATACATATCAATCACGATCTCATACCCTACGGGAATAGAGTCTTGTCCTTCCTCCTCTTCTTTTCTTTTCTTATTTCTACCGTAACCTTTCACTCCTAAAAGAGAACCCGTGGCAATAACATCAAAGCGTCCGTCGATATGGAATGACTTCAAAGCTGTCCTTGCTTCCCTACATTCCTGAATTTCATCAAGGATAATACAGGTTTTTCCATTGATGAAACGACATCCCGGAATCAAAGCCGAAAGGTTGAGAATGACAGTGTCGACATCTATATTACCAACAAAGGCGGATTTCTTGTCGGGTTCAAGAACGAAGTTCATATAAACCACACTCTCGTAGTTCTCCTTTGAGAATTTTTGGACTATGTATGTCTTTCCGCACTGACGGATACCTTTTATTACAAGAGGCTTTCTATTCTCTGACTTTTTCCAATTGACCAAATATGTTTCTATCTTCCTTTTGAGCATAACTTTTCCGATTTACTATTGCAAAAGTACACTTTTCCCAGCGAATAAACAAGAGATGCTACACTTTTTCAAACGAATAAGTCATAAACCGATACGTTTTTTCAACCGAATAAATCATAACTCCATACACTTTTTCAAACGAATAAGCTACAAACCTATACGTTTTTGGCTTCCGCATTTGGAATGATATGGCTTCACTTATAAATACGTGCAGTGTGCACATCCACGTTGTTTTCCACAAAGTAGGGACATATTCTTGTATTTGTCCGCCTGTAACGTGTTGATATCCAATATCCGCTTGGCGGACAAATACAAGAATATGTCCCTACTTGGAGCATGCGGATGCGTCACTCCAAAAGTCGGATGAGCCAAGCTAATGTCCCTATAAAGCAAGGAGGTGGTTGCAATATATATATATCGGGTGAGCACAGATTACTCCAAATACCGGATAAACCATGAAAAAGAGGCGCACCGACCGGCGCGCCTCTTTTTATATTTTTCTGGAGTCAATTCTTATTCCCATACATATTCGGTAGTAACATTATCCGTAACTTTTTTTGTCACGTAGCCATCATTCACTTCATATTTATATTTATCTGGAATTCCACCACCACGCCAACCAGCGGTAGCCACAAGATTGCGCGGGCGGGCGCCAAAATAGCCTTGATTAAGGAGTACCTCATCTTCGTAACTTATATCGTAACAGTCATGCCAACCGATGGAAGACTCCAAATTTGAATAAATATATACGTTATCACCCCAAGTAGCGATGTTGTCACCGTCCCATGTGATAATATCAGAATTAATCATATGAAGAGTCCCTTTATTAAGTAGCTTATTGCCGTCATATTCATATTCCTCATTGCTCACAGAGGTCCCATAGTCTGTTGTCGATTTAACAATACGACCGTTCTTCAATGAATATTCTCTACGGGTGATACTACCACCCAAAAAAACATTTCGAGTTGTCGCTATTATTTTTGTCTCCCCATATTCGTATGTCGTAGTACGTTCATCGTTAATATCCCTGACAATCCGTCCGTGTTTGTCATATTCAAAACGACGCTCCATTGAAGAATTGATTTCATGGTATATCGTCGTTATCGAAACGAGTCTCTTTCCATCACCATTCACACCTGGGGCACCGTTCACACCTTCACTGCGCTCTTCTTCACCATCATCGCTACTGCACGCCATAAAGCTACAACACAATGTCATGGCCATAAGCCACATTCCAATAAATCCAAAAATCTTCTTCATAAGAAATAATATAATTTTAATAGGTAATACGTATCTATGCAAAGTTAGCGCAAAAAAGAATGTCCGCCGTCAAAAGAATATTGCGGATAGTTCAACATGACGTAGCCTATTTCTACACACAATGTTGAACAACACTCAACACTCCTACCCCAGAAAGGCAGAATAAAGACAGAATAAGACAAGGGACATGCAAAAACAATTGGCCGGAGAAACTGTTTTTCGGATATAATTCCGTAACTTTGCAAACGGACATTGGCCACGGCCATGTCCGGGACTTTATGGAAAAGAAGCGTTTTTGCTTTATCCTTTATTCGAAATTTCGCCAAAATTACCAGAAGGAGAGAGCAGTCAAAGAGCGCCTCGACTTGTCGTATATCCACTCCCGGCAAGGGACTATCGATATCCGATCAAGGCGTGGGAGTGGACTGTTTATTTCTGGGAAGGCGTTTGGCGATGCCTCGAATAAGATAAACTGCACATCGTCCTGCGCTTTTTTATGTCCCGACTGCAACAGCCATCCTGATTGGAAAAGTCACTAAGGGGACGTGCGTGACATATATATAAGTAGAAAAGACAGACGATGTGTCACGTCGGCAATATGATAAAGGCAGAACTCGACAGGCATCCCAAGGCACACACGGTGACTTGGTTTGCCGGCCAACTCCACTGCGACCGCACGAATGTATATGACATATTCCGACGGCAGGCCATTGACACGGACCTGCTGATGCGCATATCCCAAATTCTTGGTCACGACTTTTTCCTTGATTTGTCACACGAGATGAAAAGAACAAGCCACTGAACGGTCTTGACAAAACGGTTTTGATATGCCATTCATAAGACATCAACAGAATTAATTCAAATAAATCCGCACGACTTTTAAAGACAAAATCATACGTATTAATTTTGCGGTTTGTTGACTAACTTATACGTTTCTACATCGACAGAACGGTATAGAAGTGTCGGCGATACATGATCTTACACAACAAGCCCAACGCGACAATTATCACATAGAGGCAAACCGTCTGCGGAATGTTGACATGAAGGCCGGAAAGCGAAGCACAGGGCAGCGAGGACAGCCAGAGGAGGTAGTCGTTGAGACCGGTGACGACTACGACAAGCAAGGAGACAACAAGATGCTGGACGGCGGGAATGAGCCAAACGGCCAACGCGGTCAAAGACAGATAGAGGATGACGGTGACAGCCGGCACTGCCACAATGTTGGCCGGCAGGAAGACGAATGAGACGGTGCCGAAATAGTGGGCGACGAGGGGCGCAGTGGCGAGTTGAGCGCAACAGGACATCGTCACAAGGCTCCAGAACCACGAGAGGATGCGATGATGCCCGAGAAACTTCGCGGAAATAAGACCGTGGATAGGCCTGCTAAGCGTGAGTATAGCCGCCACAGAAAGGAATGACAGCTGAAAACCGACATCATAGAGGCTGAACGGACTGACGACAAGTATCGACAGAGCCGCGATGGCAAGGACATTGAGGGACGTGCGGTCATGCTCCAACGCCACAGCAAAAGAGAAGGCGCTGATCATGATGGCGGAACGCACGACGGAGACGGGCATGCCGACAAGGAAGACATAGGTCCAAATGAGAATGACAATCAGGATTTCGCGAAGAAGGGTGAAACGAGTGCCAAAAAAGATGGTTGTCAGAAGAAAATAGATTATGCCGAGATGCATCCCTGACAGTGCGAGGATGTGGGAGACTCCGGAACGTGAGTAGGTCTCACGCAGCTCCGGGGATATCTCGGACCGGTAGCCGAGCGTCATGGCGGACACGACAGCCATCGTCTGGCCGTCGAGGCCGAGGTCGCGATAACGGGCTATCAGATTGTGGCGGTATCGGAGAAAGACGATGCGGGCACGCCGGACGGTGGATATAGGGTCTATGTCGACCGACGATTTGGCCCAGTTGCGGTAATAGATGAAGGTCTGACCGGAGATGCCGTTGGCTTTCAGATATGTCACATAATCGAATCCGGTGTCCCGGAAATTGTGGGGAGGCATGATGGTCGAACGTGCAGCGATGCCGTCACCGACCGTTATTTCGCGATAGCGGCACGTCGCGGTGTCCTTCAGCAATGACGCCCGGACGATATGGCCGCGGTATGGGCCGGAGGTGACAATCATGTCGAAACGCAGGATACGCCCACGCTCTTCGGGTTCGCTCGCAACGACGGCTTCATAGTCGGCCTCTTCTTCCGGACAAACGACAGTATAGTCGTCTTCGGCCATGTTTATGAGCAAACCGCCGAGGGAGAAGACTGCCGACAGGAGCAGGAGGGTCTGGAGTCGAGGATGACGACGGACAAACAAGCACGCGACAATGAGGGCGTAGATGACGGCAAACAAGCATGTCGTGGTGACATGTGAAAGAAGACCGTGACCCACGGATATGCCGGCTATGAGACAGAGGGCAAGAGGGACAAGGGGATAGTTGTGGAAGAGGACAGTTTGTCTCACGTGGCAGACTCGATAAAAAAGAAAGCGGACCATACGGCTTCCCGCAAGGAGATTTCCGTATAATCCGCTTTTCTTATGTATTCAGTGAATAAATTGGTTGTCAGTTGGCCGCTGCTGCAATCCACTCATAGACACAGCTGAACACGCCGAAAGCAACTATGCCGGCGGTGCAAAGCGTCAGAGCCAGACGGCTGTCATAGTCACTGCGGAACGTTGGCAGCGGAGTTTCTGACGGCTTGATGTACATGGCCTTGACGATGAGCAGATAGTAGTAGAGGCTGACCACGGTGTTAATCAACGCGATGAACACCACGAAATAGGCCAGGAACGAACCCTGTTCGGCTGCCGCCATGAAAACGAAGAACTTGCTGAACATACCTGCGAACGGCGGGATACCGGCGAGGGAGAACAGAGCCAGCGTCATGAGAAGAGCCAGTTTGGGGTTGGTCTGATAGAGACCGTCGTAGCTGTTCATCTTGGTCGTGCCGCCACAGTTTTGCTCCACAACGCTGATTACGGTGAAGACGCTCATGTTGGCCACCACATAGACAAGCACGTAGTAGGTCAGTGCGGCAACACCGGTCGTGCTGGCGCCAACGGCGGCAAGCATGATGTAACCGGCCTGAGATATTGAGCTGAACGCCATGAAGCGCTTGAGCTCGTTCTGACGTATGGCAAACAGGTTGCCGATGGTGATGGTGAGCACGATAACGATGTAAAGCAGGTATTCCCAATAGTCAATCATCGGGGCGAACACCTTGCAGAGTATCATCATCAGGGTGAGCGTTGCGGCTCCCTTTGATATCACGCTGAGATAGCCGGTGACGGCTGTGGGCGCTCCCTGATAGGTGTCGGCGGTCCAGAAGTGGAACGGCACGAGGGAAATCTTGAAGCCGAGTCCGCTGAAGAAGAACACGAGCCCCATGATGGTGAGGGGCGAGGTCGTGATCTGTGCGGCGACGTCATCAAAGTAGAGTGTGCCGACGGCTCCGTAGATGAACGATATACCGTAGAGCATCACGCCGCTGGAGAACGTGGCCGTAAGGATGAACTTGGCGGCACCCTCAGCTGAGTTTTTCTTCATCTTGTCGAAAGCGACGAGACATGCCATAGGCACGGAGGCCATCTCGAGTCCGAGGAAGAACATGAGGAAATGTCCGGAAGACATCATCATATACATACCGAGCAGTGTTGAGACGATGAGCATATAGAACTCGCCTTCCTTATTTTTCACGTCGTCACGCGTCAGCCACGGCTGGGCCATGATGATCACAATGAGCGTGCCGGCGGTGAGGATGAGCTTCATCACGTTGACAGACTCTTTCGTCACATAAAGACCGCCAAAAGCCGATGTCGGCTCGGCGATTGCGCACGGAGCTATCTGGGCCAGCATGAGCAGGCCGGTGACCATATAGAGTGCCGAATGTTTCCGGTCGCTGTTCTTGAATACGAAATCAACAACGAAGACTATTACCAGGATAGCCATCAGTGTGGCTTCCGGCAGCATATTTAAGAATTGACTGTAATCCATTTGTCCTGATAATTTTAGAAGTTAATTACGCTGAGTATCGGTGCCACGCCATCGGTGATGATATTGCTTGCCCACAACGGGAAGGAACCGAGACCGGCCACGCAGAAGATAAGGCAGCAAACGGATAAACGCTCATCCCATGTGGCATCGGTAAGCTCGAGATAGTGAGGATTGGTCACCTTGCCGAAGAGTATGAAACCAACGGTACGCAGGATGTAGACCGCCGTAACGACGATTGACGTACATGCGATGATGGTGGCCACACGATGGAACATGTCGGCGTTTTCGAAAGAACCGACGAAGATGGTCATCTCGGCGATGAAGCCGGAGAAGCCCGGCAGACCGAGGTTGGCCAGACCGGCAATGACATAACCGACACTGAGGAACGGCATGATCTTCATCAGACCACCCAACTGACGGATGTCACGGGTGTGGGTGCGGCCGTAGATCATACCGATGAGGGCAAAGAAGAGGGCCGTCATAAGACCGTGGGAAAGCATCTGAAGAATGGCTCCGGTGCATGATGTCTTTGTCATCATGAGCAGTGCGAAAAGCACCAGACCGCAGTGGGACACTGATGAGTAGGCGTTGATGTACTTAAGGTCGGTCTGAACGCAGGCCGAAAGGGCACCGTAGACCACAGAGATGGTTGTGAGGATGAGGAACACCCACGCCAACTCCTGAGCGGCATCGGGCAGCAGGAACATTGCGACACGGAAACAGCCGTAGCCTCCGAGTTTCATCAACACTCCGGCGTGGAGCATTGACACGGCCGTCGGGGCTGAAGCATGACCGTCGGGTGACCATGTGTGGAACGGGAACAGGGCGCCGAGCACACCGAAACCGATAAAGATGAACGGGAAGAATATCTTCTGAACATCGACGGGGATGTTGTGCATGGCGGCAATCTCCTGAACGTTCATTGTCGTCGCACCGCTGAAATAGTAGATTCCGAGAATACCGATGATGAGCAAAGCCGAACCACCCATGAGCATCAGGGTCAGCTTCATGGCCGCATACTCCTTGTTGCCGCTTCCCCAGACACCGATAAGAAGGTACATTGGGATGAGGGCAACCTCATAGAACATGAACATGGCGAACATGTCGGTGCAGATGAAGAATCCGTAAACACCTGTTGAAAGCAAGGTGAACCAAAGGAAATACTCCTTGGTCAGCGGTTTAAGCTGCCATGAGGCGAATGTTCCGGTGAACACGATGATACTCGAAAGAAGCAACATCACCACCGAAATACCGTCAACACCCACAGCGTAAGCTATGTTCAATGGCTTAAACCAAGGCGTGCTCGCTGTAAAGAGCATGGGATATTGGTCGGCAGGCATAGTTTCACGCATATCAAGGAACGCGAACACCAGCCATATAGACAGGGCCAGCAAACATGAAGCACCGACCGCCATCACACCACGAACCTGATTGAGGTTGCGGGCTATCCAAAGGCCGAGCAACATCAGGACGGGGATTACTACGAATAGACTTAATATATTCATCTTTTCTGATTATATGCAAAGTAATACTAATGTTAAGGCTACGGTGCCTGTAATGAACCATACGGCATACTTGCGCACGTCGCCACTCTGCCACGGACGGATTGTCTCACCGGCTTCGTTAGCTCCCCACGCCATAAAGTCAAACGTGCCGTCGATAACGTGACGGTCAAACCAGGCAATCGGAGTGCTGACGCAACGGAAAATAATCTTGTGTGTGACAAACATGTAGACCTCGTCCATATAGAAGCGCTTGTAGGCTGCACGATGAAGACGGGGGAACATCTTGTAGAGTTTGTCGGCAATCGGCTGCTTGTCACCCTTATATATATATGTGGCGAGAGCGATGCTGATGATTGCAATGATAGTGCTGGTAGCAGCAACCTGTACATCGAAGTGGATATTATACTCAGCACCTGACGCTGTTACGAAACTGCCGAAGCTGCCACTCCATCCTGCAAAACCGGCGATTGTCGTGTAAACACCGACACCAACGGTGATAACGCAGAGGAAAATCAGAGGCAAGGTCATGTTGAGCGGAGCCTCGTGTGGTGTGTGGTGAGCGTGAAGTTCCTTGTTCTCCGTTCCCCAGAATATTCCGTAGTAGAGACGGAACATGTAGAAGGCGGTCATGGCGGCCACGCCGGTCATAATCCAGCCGACAACGGTGCTATAGGCAAAGCATGCAGTGATAATCTCGTCCTTGGAGCTGAAGCCCGAGAAGAACGGAATACCGGCAATGGCAATACAGGAGATGAGGAATGTAATATGCGTTATAGGCATATACTTGCGGAGTCCGCCCATCGTTGACATCTCGTTGGAATGAACGGCGTGGATGATACATCCGGCACCGAGGAACAGACAAGCCTTGAACATGGCGTGTGTGAACAGGTGGAACATGGACGCCATATAGCCGAGCTGTGCGTGATCGTCGAGCACAGCACCGTGATGGCCGGGCAGGCAGACGCCGAGCGAAACCATCATGAAAGCGATTTGGGAAATCGTCGAGAAAGCGAGCACGCGCTTGATGTCGCTCTGTGCACAGGCAACGGCAGCGGCATAGAAAGCAGTGAACACGCCGACCCATACTACAATGCTCATCTGTCCGGGCGCATATTCAATCCATAAAGGGAACATGCGGGCAATCTGGAATACACCGGCAACGACCATCGTCGCAGCGTGGATGAGGGCGCTGACAGGGGTCGGGCCTTCCATTGCATCGGGCAACCAAATGTGCAACGGGAACATCGCACTCTTACCGGCACCACCGATGAACATCAGAACGAGAGCCGTGGGCAGGATGAATCCACCTGCGGTTACGGCCTTCATGACGTCAACGGGAATGAACGGAGCCGTTCCGTCGGCCATCACTACGTCACCGGCAAACGAGAAGCTGAACGAACCTGTATAGTAACCGAAGATAAGGATACCGATAAGGAAGAACATATCAGCAAAACGTGTAACGATGAATGCCTTCTTGGAAGCTGAGACTGCGGCCTGAAGCGGATAATAGAATCCGATGAGCAGATAAGAGCTGACTCCCACAAGCTCCCAGAAAAGGTACATCTGAAAGATGTTCGTGGCAACAACGAGTCCGAGCATAGACATGGTGAAGAGGCTTAGGAAAGCGTAGTAACGCTGGAAGCCCTTCTCTCCGTGCATATAACCAAACGAATAGATGTGCACCATCAGGCTGACAGTGCTTATCACGATAAGCATCATCACCGAAATGGGATCGAGGAGGATGCCAAGGTCAAAGTTGAGACTTCCGAGCGGCAACCATGTGAAGTTGTAGGGAACCAACGTCGCAAACGTTCCGTCGGCTCCACGCCCAGCCGTGAAATAGCAGAAAGCAGTGTAATAAGACAGCACGGTCACTATTCCAAGCGATGTGGTACCGATGAGTCCGGCAGTCTTATGCGACATCTTCATGCCAGCCAATCCCAAGACGATGAATGAGAGCAGCGGCAGAAGGAGTATGAGAAATACAAAACTATAATCCATAACTCACATTAAAATTTCATGTTTTCAATACTGTTCACCTGATCGCTGTGGAAATTACGGTAAACATTGATAATTATCGCGATGGCCACCGCACTTTCAGCAGCGCTCACTCCGATGGAGAACAGGGTCATAAAGAATCCCTCGAACTCTCCGGGGAAGAGCAAACGGTTGAATGCTGCGAAATTGAGATCGACGGCATTGAGCACAAGCTCGATGGAGATGAGCATGGCTATCAGGTTGCGGCGGGTAACGAAACCGAATACGCCGATGAAGAACAACAGTGCGCTAAGCACGAAATAACATTCTACTGGTACCATAAATTAATTCTCCTCTTCTTTTCTTGATACTACAATACCTCCGATAATACATGCAAGCAGGAATACAGAGATGAACTCGAACGGGAGCACATACTGATATTTGTCGCTGCCGAGCAGAGACTGTCCGATGAGTTTCATCGGCACTTCGGTGTCTGCAGTGCCACACGCCTTGCAGATGAACTCGTTCTTAAGCAGAACAAGAGCCACGACGGCAAAGCCAACAAGTGACACTCCGGCTCCACAAAGGGCGCGGCTACATTTGACGCGCTCCACGATGCCCTGCAGCGTGCGTTTGCCGACGAGCTGGATGGCAAACACATAAATCATCGTCACGCCACCGGCATAGACGCTGATCTGGGCCGCGCCAAGATAAGTGTAGTCGAGCAGGAAGTAGAGTCCGGCCACTCCGAAGAGAACAAACAGCATGAACGTGGCTGCCCGCATGATACGAGTCGTCGTCACACACATCACAGCTGAACCGAGGATGCCAACGGCAAGGATTATAAACATTACTAAATTAGCCATAATACTATCGTCCTCCCATTATTTTTTAGTGTTCCACTTACCGATTTCGATTGGTGCACCGCCATCAATGATGTTAGGCAGTGACGGCTCATAGTTCAACTCTTTGTCGAGGTGGAGCACTAACGAACCACGCTCAAATGTAGAGTTCTCGAAATCGTTTGTAAACTTGATGGCGTCCTGGGGACAGACGTTGACACAGAGCTGGCAGAACATGCAGTCGCCGAGGTCGTACCGATAGTCGGTCAGGAACTTCTTTTTCTTGCCATCCTCCGTTTCACGCATCTCAGACGTAATCTTGATTGTGCCGTTAGGGCAAGCCTTTTCGCACAGCGTACAGGCGATGCACTTGTGGTTGCCCTCGGCGTCATGCGGCATGACGAGGCGTCCGCGATGACGCTCTGACACATGCAGCGTGGTCTTGCGGTTTTCCGGATACTGTTCGGTCACCTTCGGGATGAAGTACTCCTTCATGGTGACTCCCATACCGGTGAGCAGCGACTTCACGCCTTTCACTGCTCCTCCGAAATATGAATTGTTATTTTCCATTTGTCTGATGAATTTGATAATTCGGCCGTATTACACATTATTTAATATACCATCCCAGTGCTACAATGATAGTCATGAGCACAAGGTTAAGCAGTGACAACGGCATGAGATATTTCCACTCGAGCTTCAGTATTTGGTCAATGCGCAAACGCGGGAACGACCAACGTATCCAGAGCAGCACCCACACAAGGGCAAAAGCCTTGCCGAGGAACCAGACGATGCCGGGGATATAGTCCATCACAGCGTCGAAACCTTCGATTCCAACGTGGATAGGCATCCATCCGCCAAGGAACACCGTCGTAGCCACACCGGCTATAACAAACATATTGAGGTATTCGGCGAGATAGAAGAAGCCGAAGCCCATACCCGAATATTCAGTGTGATAACCTGCTGTCAACTCGCTTTCGGCCTCGGGAAGGTCGAACGGGCCACGATTGGCCTCGGCATTACCGGCCACGAGGAATACGAGGAAAGCGATGATGGCGGGGATATGACCTTGGAATATGAGCCATCCGAAGGCTCCCGACTGTGCTTCGACGATACCGCTGATCTGCATTGTTCCGGTCAGAACGACAGCTGTGATGAGACACAGGCAGAGTGACATCTCGTAAGAAATCATCTGCACGGCACCACGCATGGCCGACACGACACTATACTTGTTGTTTGAGCCCCATCCGGCGAGGAACACGCCGACGACGCCGATGCTCGAAATGGCCGTGAGCAGGAATATGCCGACGTTGAAGTCGAGGATGCCCGCGCCCTTGTTCCAAGGCATGAACGAGAATGTGCCGACAGAAGCGATGAGCACCAGGAACGGAGCTACAAGATAGAGCATCTTGTCAGCCTTGTCAACGAAGAAAATCTCCTTCTGGAGCATCTTCAGCACGTCGGCAAACACCTGGAAAACGCCCCAAGGACCGACACGCATCGGGCCGAGGCGGCACTGGAAATAGGCACACACCTTGCGCTCCATGAAAATGAGCACGATGGCCAGCATGGCGTAGGCTGCGAGAATAAAGACGCCGACTATTACGCACTCTATGAGTATCGACAGAAAGTCGCCAAGACCGAGGGTCTCGCGAAGGAGACTGTCGAACCACGTTGTTACTATACTAAAATCAAACATAACTTAATTATCTGTCAATATCAGGAATTACATAATCTAACGTAGCACCTACGGCTATCAAGTCAGCAATCTTCTCGCCGCGCAGCAGTTCGTCCATAGCCGATACCAGCGGCAGACCCATCGGGCGGAACTTCAGGCGATAAGGACTCTTGTCACCCTTTGAGTCGAGATATACACCGATTTCACCACGGCTACCCTCACACGACGTGTACCACTGTCCCTCGGGAACCTTGATGATGGGCTTCTGCTTGATGTAGAAGTCGCCGGCGGGGATGTTGTCGATGAGCTGCTCGATGATGCGGATGCTCTGCTCCATCTCGTCCATACGGACCATGTAGCGGTCGAAGCAATCGCCGTTCTGATAGGTGATTTCGTCAAAGTCGACCTTGCCGTACATATCGTAAGGATGGTTCTTGCGCACGTCGTTGTGCCATCCCGTAGCGCGGCCCGTACCTCCGGTACATCCGTAGCTGATGGCATCTTCCATAGAGAGCTTACCGACGTTCTTGAAACGGTTCTGCAGGATGATATTGCCGGTAAAGATATCGCGATACTCCTGGAACATCGGTTTCATATAAGTACACAGCTTCTTCACGTTCTGAACGAAGTTGGGGTCAATGTCTTCCTGACATCCGCCAATGCGATAGTAGTTCTGAATCAGACGTCCGCCGGTGGTCTCCTCCATGACGTTGAGCACCTGCTCACGGTCGCGCATACCATATATAAATGCGGTCAGCGCTCCGAGGTCCTGCGCGCAGCATCCGTAGAACAGCAAGTGACTGTCCAGACGCTGCAGTTCGTCCATAATCGTGCGGATATACTTGATGCGGTCGGTCAACTCCACGCCCATTGCCTCCTCAATGACAGAGCAGAGGGCGTGACGATTCATCATTGCGCTCAAGTAGTCCATACGGTCTGTCAGGGCCAACGTCTGCGGATAGGTGTAGCTTTCGCACATCTTCTCGATGCCACGATGGATATATCCGCAATGAGGATAGATCTTCCTAATTGTCTCACCGTCAAGCACGGTCTGCAGACGGAGCACACCGTGGGTGGCAGGGTGCTGCGGGCCGATATTGATGACATAGTCGTCGTCGCCGAACAGCGGGCGCTTCGTAGCCACGAGCTTTCCGTCCTTGTTGAGGCTGTACTCGAAAGTATAGTCGGGCTCGGGGTCGTCCGTGAGCACATATCTGTTGTTCTCTGCGCTCATGTCGTAGTCCTTGCGGAAAGGATGGCCCTGAAAATCCGAGCGCAGATAGAGGCGGCGCATGTCCTTATGGCCGAGGAACTTAATTCCGAAGAAATCGTAGACCTCGCGCTCCAAAATCTCGGCGCTCTTCCACAGGTGCATCACCGTGGGGATGTATGGCTCGTTGCGGTCGGCGTTGACTGCCTTCACGCTCGTGCGCTCGTGCGTCTTCGTGTTTTCAAGGATGTAAATACATCCGAATCCTTCCTCGCCGAAGTCCTCACCGACAATAGTCACAAGGAAGTCGAAATGCTTTTCGTTCTTCAGTTTTGCCATCTCTGCGGCAAACACGTTCAATTCGAATTGTCTGTTTTCTAATTTCATCGTTTCGTCTTCCTTATATTATTTATTAAAGTCCTCGGGCACATTGGTCACGACCACCGGCTTCTTCTCCTTGTGGTTGCGGCCTCCGAAGAATTTTTCAATCTTCACCTTACGCTGCAGCTGCATCATTCCGTAGAGGATAGCCTCCGGACGCGGAGGACATCCGGGCACGAACACGTCCACCGGCACAATCTCTTCAATGCCTTTCACCACGTGATAGCTGCTCTTGAACGGACCGCCGGAAATGGCACAACCGCCCACGGCAACGACATATTTCGGTTCGGCCATCTCGTCGTAGAGACGCTTCAGGACCGGAGCCATCTTGTGCGTAATCGTACCGGCACACATGATGAGGTCGGCCTGACGGGGAGAGTTGCGCGTAACCTCAAATCCGAAACGGGCGAAGTCATAACGGGCACATCCCACAGCCATAAACTCAATACCGCAACAGCTGGTCGCAAACGTCAGAGACCACAGCGAGTTACTGCGTCCCCAGTTGATGGCCTGATCGAGCGAACCAACAAACACATCCACACCACCCTCGTGAAGTTCATTGACAATCTTCTCGAGAGCTTCGTTATCCTTAAACTCTTCGTAAGGAATACTCTTGATATGCGGCTTTCTTACTTCCATTCCAACGCTCCTTTCCGCCAGGCGTATGCCAGGCCAAATACAAGTACTAACAGGAAGAAACCGATGCTCAGCAGAGCCATCGCACCGAACTCTTTAACAACCACTGCCCAAGGATACAGAAAGACTGTTTCCACGTCGAACATGAGGAATAGAATAGCGAACAGGTAGTAGCCCACAGACATAGGTAACCAAGACGAACCGCGGGTAGGAATACCACACTCGAATGGCTCGCCTTTTACCTTGTTATATGAGCGCGGGCCGATGAGTTTCGCGATTACATAGGCCGCTGCTACCAGTACAATAGCCGTTATGAAAACGGTAAGTAACAAGATAAAATACATAAAAATACTATAATATTACAAATTTGTACGCCGTAAAAAGCGGTGCAAAGGTAACAAAATAATCGCAAAGAATATTATTAAAAGCAAAAAAATATGGAAACGCCGTCCGATTTGCCCTTTCAGACCTTTTTGCCGTCAAAATCTTTTGGTGAAAAAGGATAAAAATGTATCTTTGCAATACAGCAGTGTCAAATACTCTACACATAATAATATATGGAACAACTCATTGATATACCAAAGACTCAAATCGTCATGGCCTTTGTCGCCACCTGCATAGAGTCAACCGCCCGTCTGCTCAATGTAAGCTACAAGGATGTCTATCAAAGGATGAAGCGCGTGAGAATGATTGAGAACTACATCATCCCGAACTACGAGTTGCTGCATAGCGAAAGCCGTGAAAATCTCGCTGCCGGCATTGTAGAATGTCTAAAAAACCGAGAGGAAGGACTGTTATGAAAATGACAACCGTATATCATAGAGGCACTGAGCCCATAGAACATCCTCTGTGTAAACTTGGAAGAGCCCATCTCGATTTCGGACAGGGCTTCTATCTCACCGACATACGCCAGCAGGCAGAGAAATGGGCGGTCATTACGGCCGGACGCAGAAACATGAAACCTATACTCAACACATACCGGTTGGACCGAGATACCATCTTAAAAGAAGCCCGTTGTAAGATATTCAAGGCATATGATATCGAATGGCTTGAATTTATCGTCGCAAGCAGACAAGGACGCAATGTCGCAGAAAAATACGACTATATAGAAGGTGGAATTGCTGACGATCGCGTCATAGACACGGTCAACCTCTACATGGCCGGACTGATGGACGTCAACACGGCACTCACACGCCTATCAATGCACAGTCCGAACAATCAGATCTGTATCCTCAATCAAGATATCGTCGACAAACACCTCACATATTATGGAACAGAACAACTATGATGACCCCGTCAAATCACCGGTAATACAGGAAATTATCATGAGCAACCGCATCGCCGCCATATCAATGGAACTGTCACGGCGATTGAACACCACCCCACTCCATGCCATACAGATGTTCTATGAGAGCCGGACGTGCGCCGACCTTCACGACAAGCGCACAGGGCTCTATCTCTATGGCGACCTCTATATTGCCGACGAATTTATGCGGGAGAAAGAGCTTTAATTCTGCCAACGGCTTATTAACATTTTCATTCAAAGATTATCGCATCACAAATCTTTATCCATTGTCATGCGAATGATACTCCACCAGCCCCTCCATCGGACTTTTCATTATCCGTCCCATCGTTAACCCCTCTGCGCGGGCGGCTTCGGAGAGCTCGGCGGAGAAATGGCAGGCGATGCTGCCCACAGCACCGACGGGAAGGTCGGGGCGGCCGTACTGCACGACATTACGGCGGAAGAACTGTCGGAAGTTGTCGACGACGATGGCGCGGACGGCGGGACAGGAGAGATGGCGGTGGATGAACGGAGCGAACGAGGCGAGAAAGCGGTTGGCTAACGGCTCGCGATAGACACGGCGGATGACGTCGGGCATGGTAAGACCTGTCTCACGTTCAAAGTCCGACTGCACGGCGGCGGGCAGACCTCCTTTATATAATGCGTTGATGAAGAGACGGCCAAGCACGGCTCCACTGCCCTCGTCGCCGAGGATATAGCCCAGCGGCGGAGTGTTCATCACGATGCGGCGGCCGTCATACAGGCACGAGTTGGCGCCGGTGCCGAGAATACAGGCCACGCCCTCCCCCACCCCGCAGACAGCGCGGGCCGCACCGAGCAGGTCGCTGTGAGCCTCTATTTTTTTTGCTCGTGGAAAAGAGCGAGAGAGCACCCGCGTCATCATCGGGACACACTCCTCGCGACATCCGCTACCGTAGAAACATACATGTTCGATGGCGGGGAATACATTTGCAGTATTTTCTCCATTCTGCGCCCTTGAGTCTGTATCCGGCGGCAACGACAGGTCTGTGATTACGGGCAGCAGTTCGTTCTCGATTATCGACGAAATGGTCTGTTCGTCCTGATGAAATGGATTGATGCCCTGCGTGCTGACACGGCAGATGATGTTGCCGCCGTCGACAACACACCAGTCTGTTTTTGTGCTTCCGCTATCTGCTATTAATATCATTGGTTGTCGTATATAAAATCCGTGTGTTTATTCTAAAAAACTTCCCTTGAAGAAACGTTTATTGTTCTCAGAGATTTTCTTTAAAGAACCGTGCAACGGTCTCCTGCTCATCCGGACCGCACTGGTGGCCCATGTCGCGGATTTCCGTGACAAGTTTGCCGCCGGCCTTTTGGCTGCCCCACACACCGTGCATGATGGAGAATGCCTTCTCGACGCCCGGCACGGGGAACAGCTTGTCCTTGCTGCCGCTGATGAAGAGCATCGGCTTGGGACAGGCGAGGCTCGCAATATGGGGATAGTCGAGATATTGACGAAGGGCGGGTATGCAGTTGGCGAAGCCGCCGTTCTCCTTCCGGCCGTACTTCCACGTCATCTGAACGTCGGTCGTGACCATCCAGCAGACGGCCGCCCCGACCTTTATTCTGTCCGAAAGGGCCGAGAGCATCCACGCACGGTAGGCTCCCATCGAGCAGCCGGCACATCCGATGCGCTCCTTGTCGACTTCGGGCAGCGTGGCGAGAAACTCGGTCGAAGCTATGTCGTCGTATGTCATGAAGGCACTGAGGTCGCGGCCGTACATCATCATGTTGCCGGCGATGATGTCATACTTGTTGCGGTCCACGCCCTCGGCACGCCCGCGCTCGCCCCACATCGGAGCGTCAGTGGAGAAGACGAGGTAGCCCTGACGCGCCAGATAGTCACCCATATACTGCCCGCCGTAGACTTTCGGCTGCCACTCGTCGGCATCCTTTATCACCGTGGAATCCTCGTCGAACGGCCGTATCATCTTCTCCTTGCCTATGAAAAGATGTGCGCCGTGGTCGTGAAGCAGGTTGATGGCCGGGAACGGTCCGTCGCCGTCGGGGATGAGCACGTAGGCCCTGACACGGTAGAAGGCGGAAAGATTGAACTCTATCTTGCGTGCCACATAGCCGTCGCGCCGTTCCTCTCCCAGCACCGTCATGTCATAGCTCTCTGGCGCCGGCGGTGGCGTCATCATGCACTCCAGCACCTTCTCCCGCGCCTGCTTCTTCCACTTCGCGAAGTTGCGCGTCTTGCTGTTGCCCCACGCCATTGGGTAGGTCAGCTGCGCCTGAAGCATGTCGACGTAGACGGGGAAATCCTTGTAGAACTCATGATTGGCGCGCTTCTGCGCCGATGCCGGAACGGCCGCCATGAACACTGCGGCGATGACAAGGAGGAGTCGGATTGTAGTCATTCGGTTCATAATTGCTGTTAATGTAATTGCAAAATTACGAATATTTATCGGTAATATCGTTGTGGTATTACGAAAAAATGGATGTATCCATAAAGTAATATAAGTTATATTACCCACCAATATAAGTTATATTACCCACCAATATAAGTTATATTACTTTCCAATATAAGTTGTTTTACTTCACAGCGAGGCCGTTGCCGATGGTTTTCAATCATTATGACATTTTTAAATAAAAGCGCCATGACATCTTCGCCGCATCGTGCGGCCGGACTTATAACTGCTATCGAAACATTCACTAACCGGCGGCTCCCGTTATTGATAAAATTCCGTTCCTTTGCAGCGCAAATTTTAAAACATCAGAAAATGAACTATCCTTTGATTACATGGAGCCTCATCGTGGGCATGGTGACCGTGATTGTCATGGTGCGTTTCGTTCTTGCCTCAGGCATCGGACGCCGGAACCACCATCCTTTGGTGGAGATTGGAAGCGAGCGTGAGGAGTTTTTTGTTCCCGGAGACCCGGTCTACAGTGACGACTATGACGACGAAGACTGACTCTCGCCGGCCGACATCGCAAGAGTTGTGCTTCTTCCTGTCGCGCTATTGCTCGTGGCTTCTCGGATGCGGTGCCACGTGCATAAGGCTTGAGAAGAACGTGACGCGCATGGCCCGGGCCTACGGCAAGGAGACCGACATGACGATCATGCCCTGCCACGTCCATATCTCGGTGTGGGAGAAGGGCGCGGCCGACAGCGTCACGTCGATAGCCTCGATGCACCACTGCCCCACCAGCTTCAACATGAACAGCCGCCTGAGCGAGCTGAGCTGGGAGGTGGCCGACGGTAAAATCAGCTTCGACAAGGCCGTCAGCCGGTTCGACCGCATCATCTCCGATGACCATCAGAACCGCTGGACGGTGCTCCTGCTCGTCGCCCTCGCCAACGCATCGTTCTGCCGGCTCTTCGGCGGTGACGCCGCAGCCATGACGATAGTGGCCGCGGCGACCACGGCGGGATATTACATCAAGCAACTGCTCCTCTCCCACGGGCTCGACCTACGGATCGTGTTCATCGTTTGCGCGTTCGTCTCGGCCGTCATTGGTGCGACGGGACGCCTGTTCGCCATCGGAACGACACCGTCGGTGGCCCTCGGAACGAGCGTGCTCTATCTCGTTCCGGGCATACCGTTCCTCAATTCGTTCAGCGACATGCTCTGCCGTCACTACATCTGCGCCATCTGCCGCTTTGCCGACGCCCTCGTGCTGACGGCCTGTCTCTCGGCCGGACTGTGCTGCGCCATGCTGCTGATGGACGCGGGGATGTTCTGAATAAAGAAGATAAGGAAACTGAGACGTATAAACAACAATATATATAAAATGTGTAGCAATTCTCTTCAAGACGCATTGTTCGCGGCGATTGCCGCCATCGGTTTTGCGGCGATAAGCAATCCGCCGCGACGGGCTTACATCTACTGTGCCCTCATATCGGCCATCGGCCACTCACTCAGATACATGCTTATCAACGGCGACATAGCCCACATCCACATCGTCGTGGCCACCCTGCCGGCCTCGCTGCTCATCGGTACGCTCGCCGTCTTTATGGCCCCGATGGCCAAGACGCCGGCCGAGACCTATCTTTTCCCGGCGCTGCTGCCGATGATACCCGGCATCTATGCCTACCGGGCATTCGGGTCGCTGGCGGCGTGCATGCTTCAGGAGGGTCAGGAGGCGTTCGGGACATACTTCTATCTCTTCGTCCACAACGCCCTCACCGCCACCGGAATAGTCCTCTGCATGGTGACGGGCGCGACGCTGCCCATCTTCATATTCAAAAAAATCGCATTTCAGGCAACGAGATAGCCACCTAATGGCTATCTTTGCAGTCAAATAACAATACAGAACAGCAACCCCCTATATCAAATATGGAACTGCGTCAACTAAGATATTTCGTGAAAGTGGCCGAGACGCTCAACTTCTCCGAGGCGGCCAAAGTGCTGTGCATAACCCAAAGCACGCTGTCACAACAGGTGAAACAGCTCGAAAACGAACTGGGCACCACTCTGCTCGTAAGAAGCAGTCACATGGTAGACCTGACAGAAGCCGGCCGCGAGCTCCTGCCATACGCCCAGAAGACGCTGCGCGAGGCGGAACTCTGCAAGACGCGCATCAGCGACCTCAACAGCCTTGCGGCCGGCACGCTCAACATCGGCGTGACATATTCGTTCAGCCCGATACTGACCGAAACGCTCATCACCTTCGTGCGGATGTACCCCAAAATCAAGCTGAACATTTTCTACAAGCCCATGACCGAACTCATGGAACTGCTCCGCGAACGCGAGGTTGACTTTGCGCTCGCCTTCCGCCCCACGCGTCACATCGACGGCGTCGAGTCCCACATCATCTTCCAGAACTGCCTTTCGGCCATCGTCAGCACGAGCCATCCGCTGGCCGGCCACGACCGCGTGACCATAGCGGAGCTGGAGAACTATGACCTCGCCCTTCCGTCGAAGGGTCTTCAGGCGCGCAACGCCTTCGAGCATATCATCACTCCGTACAACAAGTTCCGCATACGCATCGAGCTGAACGAGGTCAACATCCTCCTGAAACTCATACGCCAGAGCAAGTTCGTCTCCGTGCTCGCTGAGGCCACAATCCACAACGAGACGGGTGTAAAGGCCATCCCGCTCGACATTCCGGACAACGAGATGAGCGGCTGCGTCCATACGCTGAAGGACACCTATCACAAGAAGTCAATGCTTGAGTTCATCCGGCTGCTCAACGAGTCGCTCGCCGTGAGGGAACGACAGAACGCGTGGATTGAGAAATGATTAACGGCAGGTTCATCTAAACGTAGTTTTAAACGCAAAGGCCGCAAAGACGCAAAGTTTATTGTTCGGGCATTTTTCACTTGCCATAAAACTTTGCGTCTTTGCGGTCTTTGCGTTTTAAATGACTTTTCTCCCCGTTCCGTCTTTATCTCCGCTGTTTTTTCGTACTTTTGTCTTCCGTATAGCTCTTCCGCGCAATCCTGACGCGCGGAGAACAAACAAATAAAACTGCTGAAACAAAAATCAAAAGACATGAAGAAACCTATCCTATTGTTTATCGCCGCCGTGCTCAGCCTGACCGCCGGAGCACAAGAGAAGCGGCTCTACGACTTCGTTGTGCCGCGCGACGGCACGTTCCGTCAAGCGCTCGACGCCGCCAACGGCCGCCGTGACACGACCCACCGCTACCGCATCTTCGTCATGCAGGGCGACTACACCATCCCCACCGAAGGCACGACGACCGGCGGTGACGGCAAGGATTACGGCGACCCGCGCTCCTATCTGAAAGCGCCGAACACGTCAATCGTCGGTGAAGACCGCGACAGGACCGTCCTCACCAACACCGTTCCCGAACCGACATGGGACAACGGCTTCGGCCGAGCCAATCCGTTGGAGGGCATAGGCCGCGGCGACGTGCTCATCATCGAGCGTCAAAGCCACAGCACCTATCTTCAGGACCTGACCATGCGCAGCGGCATGGGCGACCACACGGGCCGCAACATCGTGCTCCACGACCGTTCCGACCTCACCGTCGCCCGTAACATCTGCATCTGGGCGTATCAGGACACCTACGTGAGCAACAACCAGAACGGCCGGTTCTATTTCGACGGCGGCATAATCCGCGGACGCACGGACTATATCTGCGGCAAGGGCGACGTCGTATACAACGGTGTGACATTCCAGCAATGCGGCCGCGGCGGCTATCTTGCCGTGCCCTCAGTGGCGCGCCGCTACGGCTACGTCATGCTCTCATGCCACATCAAGAGCGAGACGCCCGACGTCACATACTATCTCGGCCGTCCGTGGGGCAAGGGCACTCCGCGCGCCGTATGGATTGACACGCAGGTCGACCGCAGCCCCATCACACGCGACAAGCGCGGCTACAACGGATGGGCGGACATGAGCGGCGGCTGGCCGGCTCTGTTCACCGAATACCGGACGCGCCTCACCACGGGTGAGATGCTCGACCTCAGCGGCCGCCGCGCCATGTACGTTGACAAGGAGGGCGTCGAACACCCCAACCATCCGGTGCTCACCAACAGCGAAGCGACCGAATATACCGTGGCCAACGTCATGGGCGACTGGCATCCGGAGAAGCTCGTCCGCGAAGCGACAGCGCCAGCCGATGTCCGCATCACGGGAAAAAAACTGACGTGGCAGGGCTCTTCCGACGCACTGCTCTACGCCATCTGCCGCAACGGAAAGGTCGTCGACTTCACCACCAAGACGTCTTTCCGCCTGAAAGACAGCACGCCCTCCGACCGCTGGGCCGTCCGCGCCGCCAACCAGATGGGCGGCCTCGGCCGCGCCGTCGAGGCCTCAACGGCGGACAAGCGTTGAAGCCCTACATGATTGGAAGCAGCCTTGTAATACCGGACACCAGCCAACATTCTCAAATGAGAGAAGTCCGGTGTTGTTAATGGACAAAGGAAATGTCCATTTGCGGTCGGGAACCTGTCTGTTTGGTTTGATAGAAAGAGGGTGTTGCAGAACTCGCTGAGATTACCCCACTTAAAGACTTCCTCAGCGAGTTCTGCAACACCCTCTCTTTTGCGTGCCTTTATGCCTCTTCCGTGTGTTCCGAGGCTTCGGCGTGTGCCACTTATCAGTATCTGATTGGCTGTCCGAGAGTGTTGTATTCCACACCGCTCTTTTTTATTATGATGCGGTTGCCCTTGACAAACTTGACAACGCGGTTGCCCTTTGCAACGTCGACAACGGTGTCGATGCCTGTTGTGCCGGTGTCGGGCACGCGCACATACATATCATACATACGTACTTCACCGCTTGTGTTATTGTTTATAAGCGTGATATCCTTCAGTGTTTCGCCCTTGTCCGAGAGTCCGGCGTGCTGGAGAACATCCCAGTTGCAGTATGTTCCTTTGCTTATTTTAGCCACGTTCACCGTGTTTGTTGTGCCGTCGGCAAGTGTATATTCGATTCGGAATGTGCGGCCGCCGGTGAAATGCAAGTTGATGAGAAGCTGTATCACTCCATCCTTGAACGTCCATTTCACGCCGCCGTTGCGCGACATAACGAGAGCTCCCTGTGTGCATCCGCCCGGTATGCTGCCGTCAGACTCGGTGTAGTCGGGGACGATTCGCGTTTGTGTCGTTGCCGAAGGATCGCCGCTCTGCACAAGACTTATCACATCCTTGAGGTCTGCGGGCAGATTGTCTGCCGCATCCTGGAAGTGATACCAGTCACCTGTGAGCACGACATACGGTGTCACACATGTTATGATGCCTGTCGCGGTGACGTCTTTCGGCCCTCCCGTGACCGTCACGGTAAATGTGCAACCGGCTTTCGGCGTTCCGCTGATTGTTATCAAATTGTCTTCGATGACAGCCGTGAGTCCTTCGTCCAATCCTTCGACCTTAGCTCCTGTGGCTGCTCCGCCCATTTCATAGACGATGGCTGCGATAGGTTGTCCTTTCACCACCTCCTGCACCGAGTTTGCCGTCTTGCACGTCAGTGTGGCCTTCTCCGGTATCGTCACGCCCGCCGGCACGCCGTCAAGTTCGTATGCTCCCATCTCCGGTGCTGCATCGTTGTAAGGCAAGTAAAGGTCGTCCACCACGGCAAGTTCCAGTCCGGCGTTTGTCGCCTCGGTGAGCGGAAGGTGGCGCTCGGGTGTGAAACCGATGATTGGCGTGCCCTTGTCCTTGAATATGCTGCCCTCTTTCAGCCGTGCGAAGTTGTTCTTCGGCAGCGAACCGTCGGCCTCTCGCGGTGCCATGAAGTCTTCTACGCTCAGTGAGAGGAACTCACCCGAATGGTCTCGGGTCATCTGTTTGACACCAGCGCTGTTTTTATTGCCTTCCTTGTAAGGCTCGCATCCGTCTATCGTTGTCCAGGAGTTGAACTCAGTGTCGGGAACGACAGAACCCTCCTTGCTTTCCGACAGAAACTCGTGGTTCAACTTCGTTGCGCCCCAGCCGATACAGTTGCGGATCGTCATACCTCCATATTTGAACAGTGTTGGAAAACGGTAGTTGTATTCATTTCCCCATGCCGTACAGTTCACGATATACATACCCTCGTATGCGTTGTTTTGGTCGTAGCCCTTGTGAAGGTTGCCGAACGCCACGCAGTTTGTCAGCACGTGTGCGCCGAGCGACTGGGCAAACGCCGCGCCGCCCGCTGTGCCGCCACCGCCCAACTTGAATCCATTGCCGTTTCCGATGGGCTGCCCGTCAGGAGTGTAGCCACCGTGATAAGCCCAGCAACTGTCGATCAGCACCGGATGATAGACCATATACAGGTCCCAGTTGTCGTCACTGTTTGTCCATGCGCGGCATCCGTGGAACTCCGTGCCCGGTCCGGGGAACAGTTTGCAGGCGAAACCGTCGGCGTCGCCGCCGTCATCGGTGCCGTTGTAGCTGCGTCTGTCATAATTGTTGTAAGAGTCGCAGTTGATGACCTTGTTGCCGCGGCAAAACTGATAGCCCGGATTGAATTGCGGTGTGCCGGCCGGCAGCGATTTGGTCTCTTCGATGGAAAAGTCCTTGTACATTCCTATCTGCAGACCGGTGTCATTGTTGTCGTGGAAGACACACTGCTCAACGATGTTATATGAGCCTTCTATCTTCATACCGTTGTCTTCGGCGTTGCACAGCGTCAGTCCCTTGAAGTGCCAGTAGTTGGCGAGATGGTTGACATAGATGCAACGTCCCATCTTGAACGCTTCCATCGTGGTGTGGTTCATTCCTGAGCCATCGATTATTACTTCCTCGCCCGGCACAGCCCACAAACAACATCTCTTTTCAGCCGAAGTGGCTTTCTCGGGTATTTTGATGCGCTCGCTGATGACATATCTTCCGCCATGCACCCATATCGTGTCGCCCGGTTCGACCATCTCCACCGCCTTGTGGATGGTGAGCAGCGGAGCCGTCTCGTCGCCCGGGTTGCTGTCGTTACCGGTTGTCGACACATGTATCGGGCCTGCCGATGCAGACATTGCGCACATCATGCAGACAAAGAACATGATGAATGTGTTCCACACTGAGTGGACTCTCTTTAGTTGTTTAGGCATTGTTATAAAATATTGGTTTGTTTTGAGATTAGTATTCATTTATATAAAGAACATTGCAAATATAGTCTAAAATATCTTATGTGTCAAATCTTGAGCATGAAAAATAGCCTGTTCGCATTAAAAACAGCATTTTGTCAATTTGCAAAGACATTTTATGACAAACCACGCGGTGTGTTTGATATTCATACTGCTTTGTTACGAAAGGGCAAAAAGGCTATACATCAGCATGAGTACATCGTAAAGTTTATTTACAAAATAGCATCGACAAAAACTCTCGTTCACGGACATTCGCACGACCAATAAGGCCCTTAATGCCCCCGAAGGCCCCCTCCGACTCCCCCAAGGGGGAGAGACCTGCGGCTTCACACACCCCTTTAAGGGCCCCGCGGCTCTCAGATTTTGCAAAACTTCGCGGATTTTTGATTGCCGTTTCAAGGTCAAAAAGCGGGTTTCGGCGAGCAACGGGGCCCTCCCGGGGTTGCAACGGCGTGCCCGTTGGGTTGCAACGGCGGCCCCGTTGCAAAGCAATAAGGGCCCCGTTGCAACCCCGCGGGGCCGCTACGGGAAGCCCAAGCTCCCCCCTTGGGGAAGTCAGAGGGGGCCGTTCGTTTGTAAGTCGCAGTGTGACAGTGTTTTGCAAAAACGATGATTTTTCCACCGAAAAAACCGCCTGATTTTGACCTTCGCGAGATTTGAAAATTTGGGAGCACGGCGGAAAAATTTTATAAAGTGCCCCTGGATTTTGCACTTAAATTCGGAATTTTTCTGACAAACCTACAATCATTATATGCAACGGGAACCGTGGCCGGTCAAAAGTCCGCTGCCCGTCCGCGCAAAACACTTCCGTAAAAATAGCATTATCGCCCGTAATTATGGAAAGTGGATTTATGCGACAACGGCTTATCTTTGCAAACAGAAAAACGACACACCGAAATCGTGTGAACAGAATGAACTCAAAACAAAAAAGAATATAAAAGAATATGAATTACATAAGACTGAACAACGGTATCGAAATGCCGCAATTGGGTTATGGAGTGTATCAGGTATCACCCCAAGAGTGTGAACGCTGTGTGTCGGACGCCCTGCATGTGGGCTACCGCATGATTGACACGGCACAGGCTTATCATAATGAGGAGGGCGTGGGCAACGCCGTAAAGAAGAGCGGTATCGACCGCAAGGAGCTTTTCCTCGTCAGCAAGGTGTGGATTTCCAATTATGGCTACGGGAGGGCAAAGGCTTCCATCGACGAAAGTCTGCGCAAGTTGCAGACCGACTACATCGACCTGATGTTGCTGCACCAGCCGTTCTGCGACCGCTACGGTGCCTACCGCGCCTTACAGGACGCTTACAAGGAGGGCAAACTGCGGGCTATCGGCGTTTCAAACTTCTATCCCGACCACTTCATCGACATGGCCAGCAACATGGAGGTGGTCCCGGCTGTGAACCAGGTGGAGACACACGTGTTCGACCAGCAAGTGGAGCCGCAGAAGATAATGGAAGAGTTCGGCACGCACATCATGTCATGGGGACCGCTGGCCGAGGGGCGCAACAACCTGTTCACCAACGAGACGCTGGCGCGCATCGGTGGACAGCACGGCAAAAGCGTGGCGCAGGTAGCACTCCGCTGGCTCATCCAGCGCGGCGTAATCATCATCCCCAAGTCCACTCACATCGAACGCATGCAACAGAATCTCGATATCTTCGACTTCGAACTGTCCGACGAGGAGATGCGTCAGATAGCCAAGCTCGACACCGGAAAGAGTCTGTTCTTCGACCATCATGATGCGGAGACGGCACGGATGTTTATGGGATGGAAATAAAGACAGGAGCCAACATGAAAAAGATTCTGATGATATTGGTCGGTTTTCTGACCATCATGAGTGGTTCGGCGTGTTCCAACGACAATAATATGATGCCAGAACCGGACTACGGCAACGACGTGAATGAAGGAACGGGCAGTGGCTATTTCGGTGGAAAGAAGGTGTTGGTGGCCTACTTCTCGTGGGGAGGAACGACCCAACGGATGGCACAGCAGATTCAGGCGGTCACAGGAGCGGACATGTTCCGCATCGAACCGGTGACACCCTATCCCACGGAGTACACGCCCTGTACGGAAGTGGCTCGTGAAGAGAAAAACAACAATGCCCGTCCTGCCATCAAAGGCACAGTGGAAAATTGGGACGACTACGACGTGGTGTTCATCGGTTGCCCCGTATGGTGGTGGACCACGCCGATGATTATCCACACGTTCTGCGAGAGCTACGACTTCAAGGGAAAGACCGTGGTGCCATTCTGTACCTATGCCGCCACCTATCGGGACGAGACGCTTGCCGAAATCGTCAACAGCACGCCCGATGCCGACCATCTCAGCGGCGAAGGACTGACAAGCGGCAGGATAACGCCATCGACCATCCAGACTTGGATAGACCTCATAAACGAGGAATGGAACAACCGGCACTCTTCCGGCAGCGACACACCCATGACGGGCACTGTGAACCTGTGGGAGCGCGGCAACATCCCCACCGTCACGCATAACGTGAACAACTCCGACGGTCCCGACTTCATTCCCAATATGGAGGTCTTCACCGTGGCTGATGATGTGACGCCCAAAGGTGCCGTCATCATCTGTCCGGGCGGTGCGTTCCAGTTCCGCAGCATGCAGAACGAGGGATATGATGTGGCGGATATGCTTGTGCCGATGGGCTACCAGTGCTTCATCGTGAACTACCGCATCGCGCCCTACACAATGCGTGAGAGTGCCACCGACCTGCAACGTGCCATCCGCTATGTGCGTGCCCATGCAAAAGACTACCGCATCAGTCCGGAGGACATCGCCCTCGTGGGCTTCTCTGCCGGAGGCATACTGAACGGAGAGGTGCTGCTCAACTGGCGCGACCTGACCAACGGCACGGCACTCGACAACTCCTACCGTCCCGACGCACTCGACGAAGTTCCGGTGTCTGCTTGTGCCGTGGGCATGATCTATTCCTTTTACGGCCGCTTGAGCGTGTCGATGAACAACGTTGAGACATTGCGCGCCGCCAACCTGCCGCCCGCTTTCTATTGCTGGGGCACGCGCGACGGTTTCGCCGGACAATTCACCCAAAACTCCAACGCCGTGCGCGAGGCCGGGTGTGAGGTGGAAACGCTCATACTCGACGGCTATCCGCACGGATATGGGGCGGCAAGCGGCCCGGATGTATGGGGCAACCGGTTCGATGCTTTCCTGACGCGCATTATGTCTGGCGGAAGCACGGCAATTAACCAAGTGCTCCCTGATATGCCTAATGCTGACGGCGCCAAAGAGATATACGACATGAAAGGCCGCAAGCTGTCATCACTCCCCGACACAGCACACGGTGTCTATGTCGTGAAGGATGAAGGCGGAAGAAGCAGGAAGATTCTAAGATAAGGCAAGCAACTTGATTAAGTGCTTACCAAGGCGGCAAGTCTCCCACACTCGAACAATATATATATTGTCAACAGAAAGAAAAACAATCAAGAAATAACCTTTTCATAACTACCGTAAGAGGGTCGGTCGCGATACGCAACCGACCCTCTTCTTATTCCGCAACTCGACCGCTTAGCAATTCACTAACGGCAGTTTATGAATCACTTACATTCTTTCAACAACTCGAAAATCTCGTCTCTTGAGAATTGCTTGCAGCAGCCGGGTGTGAGAAAACAGGTGTCGGCAGCGGCACGCAGTATGACGTCGTCTGTGATGCCCATTTCGCTCCAACGGGTGGGCAGTCCGATCTCCTTGATGAAGACTTCCAGCGCGTCAACACCCCGTGCGGCCGTCTCTTCGTCGGTTTCGCCCGTTATACCCCACACCGTTTCTGACATACGGGCCAACTTCTCCTTGCCCTCATTCAGCATGTGGCGGTAGAGTGTGGGATGGATGACCGCCAGTCCCTGCCCGTGGTTGCAGTCGGTGTAGGCACCTACGGCGTGCTCAATCATGTGGCACTGGAAGTCTGTCTGCTTGCCGAGTTTCAACATGCCGTTCTCTGCCATTGCCGACGCCCACATCAGTTCGCCACGTGCGAAGTCATCATCGGGATCGGCAATGAGAGCACGCAGGTTTTTCACGACATTGCGCATGATTGCCTCGTTAATTTCATCGCTGAGATTTGTACTTTGCGGCTTGCCCATATAGGTCTCCATGCAGTGCGACAACGTGTCGAACGCGCCGCTGATGACTTGCTTCATCGGCAAGGTCTTCGTCAAGTCGCTGTCCAGTACGGCAAAAGAGTGGTATGCGCCGAACAACGGTTGCTTCAACTTCTTTTCTTCGTGGGTAATCACAGCTCCGTTGTTCTGCTCCGCACCGGTACCCGATGCCGTTACGACAGCTCCCATCGGAATAAATTCGGTTGGCAGACGGTGATGCACATACCATGCGTCCCACACATCCTCATCCATCCGTGACTGTGCAGACACAATTTTGCAGCAGTCGATGACCGACCCTCCACCCACGGCGAGGATAAACTCGATATGATTCTCGCGCGCCAAACGTGCGCCTTCCTGTACTTTCGCATACGTAGGATTGGGCATAATACCGCCGAAGTCCGTCACTTGCTTTCCGCACTCCGCGAGCCATGTGCGTATCTTGTCATACAGTCCCGTACGTTTCAGCGAACTGCCTCCGTAGGCAAGCATGACCCTCTGTCCCACATTCTTCACTTCTCCCTTTATCACGCTCTCCGCACATCCTTTGCCAAAATGCTGGCGGACGGGATATTCATAGTTGAAACTGTTCATATAATATATCCTGTTTTTTTACGTTTACGAATGCAAAGGTACGGTGGATGCACCGATATGACAGTATGCGGATTACGGTTTGATTTATCTTTTTTACAGAAACGGGGCATACAATCTTATGGATTTATAACTATCTTTACAGAAGATAAAAAGAGACTTGGTCACATTCAGAAATAATTGCGTAACAATTGAAAACAATAATTCACCACGCTCCCGCACAGGAAGCAATAAACAGCAAAAAAGTAAAATACTACGGGGATATTTGTAACAAGGTATTGCCATTTAGTTGCGACCTTTGCTTACAATTCAAATAACCAAACGACATGAAAGATTTTATATTCAGAAACGACACACGGCTTCTCTTTTGCAATGACATCAGAGAAACTGTTGCCGGCATCGCCAAAGACAAAAAAGTAATGGTGGTCTATGGCGGCGGTTCTGCCAAACGCAACGGATGCTATGACGACATCACCGGAGCATTGAAGGATGCGGACATTCCCTTCGTTGAGTATGGCGGTTCGTCGAGAGAGTTCGCGAAGATTGAGGAAGGCATCCGCACGGCAAAGGCAAACGGAGTGACAATGATTATCGGCGCAGGCGGAGCAAGCGTGATGGATAGTGCCAAACTGATGGCTTTCGGCTACTATCATGAATCCGATCTGTGGGACTACCTGAAGGGGAAACCGTCATACGGATTGGAATGTATGCCACTCGCGCTGATTCCCACCTACCCCTCGAGCGGTTCGGAAAACGGGTTGGGTGTTGTATCGGTCGATTCGCGCAACGGCAACTTCGGAACGGCTTACGGCATACCGGCCGACTACGCCATACTCTGTCCCAAATACTCTCTGAGCCTTGACAAGGAGATGACCGCCTACACGGGACTTGTAACGCTGGTGCAACTGTCGGCGTGCATCCTTGGCGACCGTAACAAGATGTCTTACGACGCAGGCATCTCTTATATAAAGAATGTGCTCGAAGCCACGCGGACGTTGCATGAACATCCCGATGACCTCGAAGCACGTGGAACCATCCTGTTGGGTGCGTCGCTTTCCACGTCATCCCGCCTCGGCATCGGAAAGGAGGAACAGTTTGCCTATGACATCTATGAATTGGAGTTCTTGCCCGAAGTCCTCTTCGGCAGCACCTACCGTCGCAGCCTGACGACCGTGTTCCCCAGTTTTCTCCGCGTCATAGGCAGGCATCACACCGAAGACATACGCAAGTATTTTCTTGATGCGTTCGGTTTCGACTCGACCATCGAGGAGTCTTCGCGCAGGTTGTCGGAATTGTTTGCTTCCTTCGGAGTGCCGATGCGCTACGAAGAAGAAATCTGTCGCGAACAGGTGGATGCCGTCCCGTGCCATACCGAGCTCACCAAAGAGGAAGTGTTTGAGGTGATAAATGGCGTGGTAAGGTAATGACCGAAAAACGCGACTGACGCGTCATTTCCTGTATTCCGTCGGGTTCACTCCCAAATTGCGTTGCACGTAGCGGCTGAAGTAGGCCGGCGAGGAGAATCCGAACATATCGGAGATGCGGACGAAAGTCAGAGACTTGTCTTTCAAAAGTCGGGCTATGTCGAGGGCGGTGTAGCGGTTTATCCAGTAGTTGGCTGCGTAGCCGCTCACTTTCTTCGACACCTCGGAGAGATATTTCGGCGTGACGCAGAGGCGGTCGGCATAGTACGACACCTCGCGATGCCGGCGATACGTGCCATCCTCCAACATTGTCAGAAACCGGTTGATGATTGCGGCGCTCTGGGTGGAGATGTCTGTCTCGTCGTAAAGATGCGAGTGGAAATCGAAGAAGTCGAGAATGAGCATCTGCACGGCGGTGATGAGCATGTCGCGGTGGAAATGGTGTCCGGTGTCTCCAACGCGTTGCTCCACCATGCGGAAGTCGCTACAACACACCTCTTGCTGCTCCGGCGTGAGGTGCATCACGGGATTGAGAAAGAGGGCAAGCTGCCCTTTTGTACCGTAGTTGCTCTGTGGCAAACAAAGGCTTATGAAGTCCGAATTGATATAGATTATCTTCACCTTGAAGTCAGCCGAAGGATGCATCCATTCTATCAATTTACCCTTGCGAACTATCATCAGGTCACCTTCGTGCAAATCAAACTCCCGCCCGTTAAAGGCAAACCGGCAGGAACCGCCCGTGCAAAGCGCATGAACCAAATACCGGCTATAACAATCTGCGTTGCAGTAGAAACTATAGTTGTCTCCTTGCACGTGCTGCAACGAATCGGCTATTATAACATTTTTCTGTTCGTCCATCACTCTTATTCCATTAAAACGATTGCAAATATACACATTTTTATCATATAATGTATTCTCATCCATAATCCGTATAATGCCACACTGTGGCAATATGCCTATTTTTTCATCACAATAGTTTTGCTAAAGAAACATATATAAATCTCTTCACTTCGCATGAAGTTTATTTACAAAACGACCACAACAAAAATTCTCGTTATCGGACATTCGCACGACCAATAAGGCCCTTAATGCTCCCGGACGGCCTCCTCCGACTCCCCCAAGAGGGAGAGACTTGCGGCTTCACATACCCCTTTAAGGGCCCCGCGGCTCTCAGATTTTACAAAACTTCGCGGTTTTTTGATTGCCGGAAAAGAGCAAAAAAGTGGGTTTCATCGTGCAATGGCGGCCCCTCGACCCTGCAACGGCGTGCCCGTTGGATTGCAACGGCGGCCCCGTTGCAAAGCAATAAGGGCCCCGTTGCAACCCCGCGGGGCCGCTATGGGAAGCCCAAGCTCCCCCTTTGGGGGAGTCAGAGGAGGCCGCCCGTTTGTAAGTCGCAGTGTGACAGCGGTTTGCAAAAACGATGATTTTCCAGCCGAAAAAACCGCCGGATTTTGACCCTCGCGAGATTTGAAAATTTGGGAGCACGGCGGAAAAATTTTATAAAGTGCCATTGGATTTCGCACTTAAATTCGGAATTTTTCTGACAGACGGCACAATCGTCAGAAAGGACGGAGCCGGGAGAAGTTTTCGTCTGATTTATCGTTTAAGTAACAGGAATGAAACATTTTTGAAATATATATTTCCTAACTTTGCAGCGTCAACCAAAACATGCAACGATATATGAGAAGAGACTTTCTCGGAATGACGGCAGCAATATTGTTCACTGCCGTTTTGCCACAGCAGTCAATGGCGCAAAAGTTGACGACGGCGGACTATCTGACGTTCAACGGGACTGTCAGGGCAAAATATGAATATAAGACCGGAGATGACGAAGGGCGGTTTGAGGTGCGCAACTGCCGCCTGTCGGCATCCGGCCGGATACTGCCCGCCGTGGCTTATAAAGCTGAGATTGACCTTTCCGATGAGGGCGAAATCAAGATGCGCGATGCTTACGTGGAACTCTCGCCTTTGGACGGACTCGATCTGACGGTCGGCCAGATGCGCGTACCGTTCACCATCGACGCCCACCGCTCGCCCCACCGGCAGTATTTCGCCAACCGTTCGTTCATAGCCAAGCAGGTAGCCAACATCCGCGATGTCGGCGCTATGGCGGGATATACGTTCCGTCTGTCGGGAGATAAAGACAGACCGGGAGAGGCACCGGCCTCAGCCGGAACATCGGTGACGCTCGAAGGCGGACTCTTCAACGGTTCGGGACTGACAGACCAGAAGGACTATTGGACCAAGAGCTACAACTACTCACTGAAGGCGGAGGCTCTGATAGACGGCCAGGTGGGCGTCGTCGTCAGTTGTATGCACATGCGACCGGCCATGACGGGCATAATGATGTGGAACGGCGGGGCATATTGGCACGCACACGGATGGCACGTCGAGGCCGAATATCTGCACAAGGAATATTCCGGAGGCGCTTTCAAGGCTGTCAATGCCGTCGATGCTTTCGTCGCCAAGCGGCTGCCGCTGCGCAAGGTTTTCGATGGGGTCTCGCTGCTCGGGCGCTACGACTACATGGACGACCACAGCGACGGAACGCCCGACGGCGACGGCCGGCTCACCATAGACGACCCGCAACGCCACAGAATTACGGCGGGAGCGACTCTTCATCTCGGCGGAAAATCACTGAAGACGGACATTCGCCTGAACTATGAGAAATATTTCTATGACAGCGACACCACACCAAACGTTTCCGAAAGGGACAAGATTGTCGTCGAACTGATGTGCCGTTTCTGACTGCAACACACATATTTCACATATAACACAAACGCAAAGGCCGCAAAGACGCAAAGTTTTATAGCAAGGAACCAAACACCTTAACATAAACTTTGCGCCTTTGCGGCCTTTGCGTTTAAGTCATATCCCAGCCCATTCATAACGGGATTTCCACTCCACTGGAAATGCTAAATAAAGGAAAAGACGCGCGGCAAACCGACTGATAATACTAAAATAAGTAAATCAGACCAACTTTTCATACCTTTCCGATAGCCACCCTATCGGAAAAAACAATATCTTTGCACATATATGTATGACATCGCTTCATGCTCTGAGGCCACCGGATGGCACACTTAGCTGTCGTCCGGCATCATATATAAAATCAAAAGATATGCCTATGAAAAAGCATTTTCTGACCATCTGTGTGCTGCTCTTGTGCTCTATCGGCATGAAGGCCCAGACCGCCGGGGAACGGGAGGAACTCATAAAGTACGGTGACATGGAGCACTGGGTGACACGCCATATCCACGAGTCGGCCATCATCGGTGGCCATGACAAGACTCTCTATGAAATAGGACCGACCAAGACCATCGAGGGAAACACGCCTTACGTCAACGCCGGAGGGTCGCCGTGGGGCACGTCAAACGTGATGGCCAAGGTGGCGGGCATCGTCAAGACAAACAACTGCGTCTATCGGGACAGTCACGACGGCGGCCACTGCGTCAAGATGACGACCCACGTAGAGAGCGTCAAGGTGCTCGGACTGGTCAACATCAGCGTGCTGGCGGCCGGCTCGATATTCCTCGGTGACATGAAAGAGCCCATCACGGGAACGAAAGACGGACCGAAAGCCCTCAACTGGGGCATCCCGTTCACCCGCAGACCCAAGGCTCTGCGCTTCGACTACAAGATGCAGGCGGCGGGAGGAGACAGCCGTATCAAGATGACGGGATTTAGCAGCAAATCGACCGTACCGGGTCGCGACTACGCCATAGCCATCCTTCTGCTTCAGAAACGGTCGGAAGACGCCAAGGGCAACATCACGGCACGGCGCGTGGGCACGATGGTCGTGAAATACGGAAAGACCACCGGCGGCTGGAAGGAGAACGCGACATACGAGATTCTCTACGGCGACATCAGAAAAAATCCTCACTACGACGCCGCCACGATGGGGCTGCGCTCGACAGACTACGCCCGCAACAGCAAGGGCAAGAGCGTTCCGGTCGTGGAGACGGGATGGGCCGCGGCCGGCGAGACACCGACCCATCTGCTCCTGCAGTTCTCGTCGAGCCACGGCGGAGCATACATCGGCTCTCCGGGCAACACGCTGTGGGTGGACAACGTAAGACTGGTCTATTGAACTATCCCATAACCTTCCATTATCCCCATATTCTCCCATAACCTCCCATAACTCCCATTGTCCCCATTGCCTCCCTATGAAGCGCCTGCCCATCATTATCACCCTCGTCGTCCTGACGGCATACGTCGCTCCTACGCCAATGGCTGCGGAGAGCGACAACGACACGATGACCGTCGTAAAGAAAACCGGCTTCATGACGAGGCTGATGAACTACTTCAACGATGCCAACAAAAACAAGAAGCACAAGAAGTTTGACTTCAGCATCATCGGGGGACCGCACTACAGCACCGACACGAAGCTGGGCATCGGACTTGTGGCCGCCGGACTGTACAACACCGACCGCCGGGACTCGCTGCTGCCGCCGTCGAACGTGTCACTGTTCAGCGACATTTCGACCGTCGGATTCTACATGCTCGGCATACGGGGCAACCACATCATGCCGAAAGACCGGTACAGGATCGACTACACTGTCTATTTCTATTCATTCCCGAGCGACTTCTGGGGCATCGGCCACGATATGGGCGATAACAACGGCAACAAGTCGGAGATGGACCGATGGCAGGCGCGCATCAAGGCAAGTCTGCTCGTGCGCCTTGCCGACAATCTCTACGCCGGACCGACGCTGATGTATGACTATGTAAAGGCAACCGACATCGAGCGGCCCGAATTGCTCGGCGGGATGGACACACGGGCATCGTGCGGAGCGGCAGGCGTATCGGTGGTCTACGACTCGCGCGACGTGCTGACCAATCCCCACCGGGGAGCACGAGTGGCCATATCACAGCTGTTTCGTCCGCGTCTCATCGCGGGTGACTACACTTTCAGCACGACCGACATTGCGGCTACCTGCTACCGGCAGGTCTGGGACAGCGGCATACTCGCGGCGGAGATGCGCGGAGTCTTCAACTACGGCAACACACCGTGGTCGCTGATGGCCATGCTGGGCGGCTCAAACTCGATGCGCGGCTACTATGAGGGACGCTATCGCGACAAGAATTTGATGACGGCACAGCTCGAACTGCGCCAGCACGTATGGCGACGCAACGGCATCACACTGTGGGTGGGTGCCGGCAGCGTGTTCAGTCGCTTCGGCGACCTCCGAACGGACCGCATCCTACCCAACTATGGCATCGGCTACAGATGGGAATTCAAAAAGGATGTCAACGTCCGTCTGGACTACGGCTTCGGCAAGAACGGACAATCGGGATTTCTGTTCAACATCAACGAAGCGTTCTGACGCGGCGGCCGCCATTTTTCAAAATTACAAATGCCTTACATATAGTCTCCCATCATTCTCACATAACCCTCCCATCATTCTCACATAACTCCCAAACCTCCCATCCATAACAATATTATGACAAAGACTTCCGGACCATTCCTCCCCACCCTGTTCTACGCGGCGCTGGCCGTACTCGCCATCCCCTGCGCGGCGCTGCTCTTCACCGAGACCTATCTCTCCTTGGCGTCACGGATCTGCGGCATAATCCTGCCCGTGACGACCTATTGGCTGATGCTTTCGCTGAGCCGCAACACGGGACGGACGGTATGGTGGATGTTCTTCTTCATCTTCCTCTCGGCCTTCCAGATTGTGCTGCTATATCTCTTCGGTTGCGGTCCGATAGCGGTCGATATGTTCCTCAATATCCTCACCACCAACCCCGGCGAGGTATTTGAGTTGCTCGGCAATCTGCTGACGGCCATCACTACGGTCGTTGTGCTCTACATTCCGGTGCTCGTGGCCGCCACGGTGGCCGTGAGAAAAGGCATGAGACTGAGAGAGGATTTCGTCAGACGGCAGCGAGGGATGGCCATTAAAGCTTTTGTCGTGGCATGCTCGGCTACGATAATATGCGCCGTAAGCGTTCCGACGTTCAGCCTCAAAAATGACATTTTCCCCATCAATGCATGCTATAACCTCTTCATGGCCGTACAACGGGCTTACGCCACTGGCCATCACGAAGAGACGTCTGCCGGCTTCCGTTTTGATGCCAAGGCCGAACACGACGCCAACGAGCGTGAAGTCTATGTGCTGGTAGTCGGCGAAACAGCCCGGGCAAGCCAGTTCGGTGTATACGGTTACAGCCGCAACACGACCCCACGGCTCGCACAAATGAACGGCCTGACGGTGTTCCGCGACGTCATGTCGCAGTCGAATACGACCCACAAGAGCGTTCCGATGTTGCTGTCGTCTGTCTCCGCGACCGATTATGACAGCATATATCATCGCAAGGGAATCATCGCGGCATTTCGTGAGGCGGGCTTCAAGACGGCATTTCTGTCCAACCAGAAGCGCAACCACTCGTTCATTGACTTCTTCGGCGAAGAAGCCGAAAGGACGATATTCATCAGAGACAGTGTTCCCGAAAGCAATAACGTAATGGACCGCAAACTGCTCGGGTACGTGAAAAAGATATTGGAAGAAGGTGACAATAAGCTACTGATTGTCCTGCATACGTACGGTTCGCACTTCACATACAACGAGCGATACGCAGCCGACGGTTCTTACTTCCGTCCCGACAGGGACATGAGCGCACGACGGGAAAACCGCGCAAGTCTTGTCAACGCCTACGACAATACCATCCGCGAGACCGACCGGTTGCTCGCCGAACTCGTCAACATGCTGAAGCACTGCGGTTGCTCGGCCGCAATGCTATACACGTCCGACCACGGAGAAGATATCTTCGATGACGGCAATGCTTTTTTGCATGCTTCACCACGTCCGTCATTCCATCAACTCAATGTGCCGCTGTTAGTTTGGACGTCGGAAACATACGCAACCAACCATCCGGAAATAAGAAAAACACTTGCTGCCAACAGTCGGCAACAAGTGTCTACAAGTGTGTCAGTATTTCATACGATGCTGCATCTCGCCGGCATCTCAACACCATATCGCAACGACAGCATGTCCGTTGCATCGCCGGAATATTCTCCCGCGCCACGGCTTTATATCGACGACCACAACTGTCCGAGACCGCTGAGCGAGTTCTTTTGAATAGGTCTGGCCCTACCCACTCTACCTCCACTCCTCGCCGCGCAGGAATATGCGGCTGATGACGGGCGTGGTATATGCGTAGGGGATGAAGTCGAGCGATGGAATGGGACGCGTGATATAGAAGTTGGCGACCTTGCCGACGCTTATAGAACCGTAGTCGCGGCTCAATCCCATTGCGCAAGCGGAATTGATTGTGGCGGCGTTGAGCGCCTCTTCGGGCAGCAGACGCATCTTGATGCAAGCCAGCGAGACGGCAAACTTCATGTCGCCCGACGGCGTCGAGCCGGGATTGTAATCGCTCGCAATGGCCAACGGCAGTTCGCTGTCGATGATACGGCGCCCCGGAGCGAACGGCATATTGAGGAAAAAGGACGTTCCCGGCAGTGCCGTCGGGATGGTAGAAGAACCGCGAAGCAGCTCAATATCAGCCTCGGTCATGCTCTCCAGATGGTCAACGGAGAGCGCGTCGTGCTCCACGGCGACGCGCACGCCGCCCGAATCAGCCAGTTCCTGACCGTGAATCTTCGGCCGCATGCCCCAGCGGGCACCGGCTTCGAGTATGCGCGCCGTCTCTTCCGGTGTGAAGAAACCTTCGTCACAGAATACATCGATATAGTCGGCAAGCTTCTCCCTGCCCACGGCGGGAATCATTTCGTTGACCACGAGGTCGACATAGTCACTCTGACGGCCGGCATATTCGCGGCCGACGGCATGGGCGCCGAGGAACGTCGACACAACGCGGAGCGGCGCAGTCTCACTGATACGGCGTATGACGCGCAGCATTTTCAGCTCATCGGCGGTGTTAAGACCGTATCCGCTCTTTATCTCCACGGCTCCCGTACCCTTCGATATGATTTCGCGAACACGCTCCATAGCCTGTGCATAAAGCTCGTCTTCGGTCATTTCGTGCAGACGGTCGGCCGAATTGAGTATGCCGCCACCGCGCCGCGCAATCTCGGCATAGCTCAGTCCGCGTATCTTGTCAACGAACTCATGCTCCCGGCTGCCGGCATATACGATGTGGGTATGGCTGTCGCAGAACGACGGCAGCACCATTCCACCACCGGCATCGACCGTCACGACATCGCCATCGCAATCATATCCGCGTGACGCGAGGTCACTCATCGGACCAAAATCGGCTATCACTCCGCCCTCGACATAAAGGAAAGCGTCTTCAATGCTCTCCATAACAGACATATCCCGCCCCGCAAGCTGCAAGCGTCCCTGACGCTCTATGCCTGCAAGACGGGATATGTTCTTAACCAACAATGCTGTCATCTGAATACAATGTGTTATCTATTGATGTTCTTCAACGGCGCACGTCGGTGCGGATGAAGTTGATGGAGCTCTCTATGTGCGGATACATCAGCTCGTCATTGAGAATGAACGGCACCACTTTGCGGTAGTCCTCGTATATCTCCATAATCTTCGGCGACGACTTGAGAGGCTGCCGGAAGTCAAGCGCCTGCATGGCGTTGAACAGTTCGATGGCCAGGACACGCTCGGTGTTGAGCACCACTTTATAGAGTTTGATGGCGGCGTTAGCTCCCATGCTGACATGGTCTTCCTGATCCTGACACGACGGGATGCTGTCGGTAGACGACGGCATGGCCAGCGACTTGTTGAGACTGACCACCGATGCGGCCGTATATTGGGTTATCATGAAACCGCTGTTGACGCCCGGCGTGGCCACGAGGAAGCTCGGCAGACAGCGCGTGCCGGACACGAGACGGTAGATGCGGCGCTCGGAGATGTTGGCCAGCTCGCTGAGAGCGATGGAAAGGAAGTCTATCGGAAGTGCAATCGGCTCGCCGTGGAAGTTTCCTGCGGAGATGATGATGTCGTCATCTGGGCATACGGTGGGGTTGTCGGTGGCCGAATTGATCTCCGTGTCAATCACCGAACGCACGTAACGGATGGTGTCTTTCACCGCTCCATGAACCTGCGGGACGCAGCGGAAGGAGTACGGATCCTGCACATGAGCCTTCGAGCGGCTGATAATCTCGCTTCCGTCGAGCAGCTCGCGCATACGGGCAGCCGTCTCAATCTGACCCTGATGGGGCCGGACGGCATGGACGGCGTGGGTGAACGGCTCTATCAGTCCGTCGTAGGCATCGAGCGAGACAGCCGCAATCACATCCGCCCAATCGCTCAACCGGCGTGCCTGAAGCAGCGCCCAGACGGCAAACGCACTCATATTCTGCGTACCGTTGAGCAGCGCCAAGCCTTCTTTGGAAGCCAGTTCGATGGGCTTCCAACGCTTCTTGCGGAGCAATTCGGCACCCGACATCACCTTTCCCTGATACTCGACCTCGCCAAGTCCGACGAGCGGCAGACTGAGATGAGCCAGCGGCACGAGGTCGCCGGAGGCTCCGAGCGAGCCCTGACGGTAGACAACGGGATAGACATCGTCGTTGAAGAACCTCACGAGCTGTTCGACGGTATCGACCTTGCAGCCCGAATAGCCGTAGCTGAGAGACTGTATCTTCAGAAGCATCATTATCTTGACGATGTCGTTGGGCACACGTTCGCCCGTTCCGCAAGCATGCGATTTAATCAGATTAATCTGCAACTGGGTGAGCTGGTCCTTGCCAATCGACACGTTGCAGAGCGACCCGAAGCCTGTCGTCACGCCGTAGACGGGCTGACTGCTCGTGCGTATTTTCTCGTCGAGGTATTCGCGGCAACGCTCGATACGCTTCACGGCGTCGTCGCTCAGTTCGAGTTTGTAACCTCCGTATATTATCTCGCCGATTCTTTCTATCGTAAGATGGTCGGCACTTATACTATGAATCATATCTGAAATCCTTTATTTCTACACAAAAGCACCTTCTATCACGTCGTCCTCCACCATGTTCGGCATCGTCACCTGAAGCTCCGGCGTGCGTTCCATCTCGCGGCGAATGGCATCCATAGAACCGCTGTTGCGCGCCCATGAGCGGCGGGCTATGCCGTTGTTGACGTCCCAAAAGAGCATTTCGCGGATGCGGCGGTCGGCATCTTCGCTACCGTCGATGACCATTCCGAATCCACCGTTGACCACTTCGCCCCAGCCGACACCGCCGCCATTGTGCAGACTGACCCACGTCGCACCGCGGAAAGCGTCGCCGATGACGTTCTGGACGGCCATGTCGGCACAGAACTGAGAACCGTCGTAGATGTTGGACGTCTCGCGGAAGGGCGAGTCCGTGCCCGAGACGTCGTGGTGGTCGCGGCCGAGAACGACGGGACGGCTGATCCGCCCGCGGCGTATGGCGTCGTTGAACGCCAGCGCGATGCGTGCGCGGCCCTCGGCGTCGGCGTACAGGATGCGTGCCTGTGAGCCCACGACGAGATTGTTCCGGCCGGCCTCGCGTATCCAATGGAGATTGTCGGCTAACTGTCCGCGGATGTCGTCGGGCGCCGTCCGCAGCATGTCCTCAAGCACTTCGGCGGCCAGACGGTCGGTCTCGGCGAGGTCTTCGGGCTTTCCCGAGGAACAAACCCAGCGGAACGGCCCGAAGCCGTAGTCGAAAAACATCGGGCCCATGATGTCCTGAACGTAGGACGGATAGCGGAAATGGGTGGCGTCGCGCATGATGTCGGCACCGGCGCGGCTCGCCATCAGGAGGAACGCATTGCCGTAATCGAAGAAATACATGCCGCGGGCGGTGAGCTTGTTGATGGCCGCCACCTGACGGCGGAGCGACTCAAACACACGCTCGCGGAACTCGTCGGGCCGCTCGGCCATCATCTGCTTCGACTCTTCGAGCGTCATGCCGACGGGATAGTAGCCTCCGGCGTAAGGATTGTGCAGCGAAGTCTGGTCGCTGCCGAGGTCGACACGTATGTCCTCGGCGGCCAGCCGCTCCCACAGATCGACGACATTGCCGACGTAGGCCATCGAGACCGTGCGCTTCTCGCTGACGGCACGGCGCACGGCTGGGATGAGTTCGTCGAGGTCGGTGTGCATCTCGTCCACCCAACCCTGGTCATACCGCTTCTGCGCCGCCTTGGGATTGATCTCCGCCGTGACGCTGACGACGCCGGCGATATTGCCTGCCTTGGGCTGCGCGCCCGACATGCCGCCCAGTCCGGACGTCACGAAAAGCATGCCGCGGATGTCCTTCCGTTCATCAGTGAGCCGCTTGCGTGCGGCATTGAGCACGGTAATTGTCGTTCCGTGGACGATTCCCTGCGGTCCTATATACATATATGAGCCGGCCGTCATCTGTCCGTACTGGCTCACGCCGAGGGCGTTCATCCGCTCCCAGTCGTCGGGTTTGGAGTAATTGGGGATGACCATGCCGTTGGTGACGACCACCCGCGGCGCACCTTTGTGTGAGGGGAAGAGGCCGAGAGGATGACCGGAATACATCACGAGCGTCTGTTCGTCGGTCATCTCGCTGAGATATTTCATCGTCAGCCGATACTGCGCCCAGTTCTGAAAGACAGCTCCGTTGCCGCCGTAGGTGATCAGTTCGTGCGGATGCTGGGCCACGGCCTTGTCGAGATTGTTCTGTATCATCATCATGATGGCGGCCGCCTGTTCCGAACGATGTGGATAGTCGTCAATCGGACGGGCGTACATCTCGTAGCGGGGACGGTAGCGGTACATATATATACGGCCGTAACGGCGCAGCTCTTCAGCAAACTCGGGTGCCAGCCGGGCGTGGAGATGCTTCGGGAAATAACGCAGGGCATTGCGCAACGCAAGCCGCTTCTCTTCCGGAGTGAGTATGTCCTTGCGCTTGGGCGCGTGGTTTATCTCGGGGTCATACGCCTGCGCTTCGGGCAGGGTGTCAGGTATTCCGGCACGGATGTCGGCTATGAATTCTTCTTGGGTCATATCGTTGATGGTTTTTTGTCAAATGATGGTATGGATCACCTCCTCCGTCATCTTAATTATCTCGCGCTCCGTCCTGTCGGCCTCGGCCATGAGGGCGGTCGCCTCAGCAATGAGAGCATCGGCGGCGACGCGGTCCTTGAGTCCGGCGGCATTGATTTTCACGTTCAGCCCCGCACCGAGCACTGCGGCACGGGCGGCAAGCGCACCCACGCCGGCGTCGGAAACGCTGTTGGGATTGCCCGACGTGACCATCGCGCGGCATATTCCGAAGACCAGCATGGCGGCCTTCATCGTGCGCAGCGGCACCTGTGCGGCATAGAGAGTGGCCTCTTCAAGAGCTGCGGCACGTGCCTTGCGGTCGTCGTCCGTCTTCTTCGGAAGACCGAGGGCAGCCATGATGCGGTTGAAGGCCTCGGTGTCCTCGTCGACGAGGTGGAGCAGTTCGGTCATAAGCACCTGCCCCTTATCGGCCCATGCGGCAAACTCCTGCCAGCGGTCGTCCCATCCGGCCTTATGACCGGAGAGATTGGCCACCATCGTGACGAGGGCGGCACCGAGAGCACCCATATAAGCCGAGATCGTTCCGCCGCCGGGCGCCGCACTCTCGCGCGAGGTCTCCTCGGCAAAGCCTTTCACGGTCATGTCGACGAGCCGGCGGGCGTCCGCCTGTCCGGCGTCTTCGAGAAGATATTCGATCACCTTCTCACGCGGATTGAAAGGCTTCAGGTCGTCGAGCCCCATACTCTTGACGGCAATCCGGATTATGTCATCCTCGGGAATACCGGTCGAGCGCTGCTGCTTTTCGAGGAAATAGCGGCCGGCGTCGATGAGGGTCTTCTTGGGAATGAGACCGACAATCTCCGTGCCCGTGACACGTATGCCGCGGTTCTGCGCGCAACGGCACACCTCGTCGAAAGCGACATGGAGCGGTGTGACGCTGAGGTTGGTCATGTTCATCGACACCTGCGCGATGCCGTATTCGTCGATATACCATCCGATGGCTTTGGTGCACTTCAGCGTGCCCGGCCGCATCAGCGGTTCGCCGTCTTCGCCGCGCACAATCTTTCCGACTATCGGGTTGCCCTCGCGCACGGGACGTCCTTTCTCGCGGACATCGAAGGCGATGGCGTTGGCACGGCGCGTCGACGTCGTGTTCAGATTATAGTTGACGGCTATCAGGAAGTCCCTCGCGCCGACGGCCGTCATGCCCGTCCGCTCCACGGCCTCGTCCACGGGACGCGCTCCGAAGTCCGGTTGGCGGCCCTCGGTGGTGAGTTTTTCGGCCAGAGCCTCATATTCTCCCTCGCGGCACACGGCCAGATTTTTTCTCTCGGGAGTGAACGCGGCGGCTTCGTAACAGTAGCACGGCACGCCCAGTTCGTCGGCGATGCGGCGGGCCAGCATCCGCGCCAGCTCGGCACATTCCTCCAGCGTAATGCCCGCCACGGGAATGAGCGGCAGCACGTCGGTCGCCCCCATGCGCGGATGGGCTCCGTGATGGCGGCGCATGTCAATGAGCTGAGCGGCACGGCGCACGCTCCTGAACGCGGCCTCAACTACGGCCGACGGTTCACCGACAAACGTGACGACCGTGCGATTGGTTGCCTCGCCGGGGTCGACGTCAAGCAGCCGGACACCCTTGACGCTTTCTATCTCGTCCGTAATCTGTTTGATTATTCCCATGTCGCGTCCCTCACTGAAATTTGGGACGCACTCCACGATTTGTTTTACGTTAGACATAGTATGCGAATAAGTCGTTTGATAATTATTAATAATGTGCAAATATATAATATTTCTCACTATTCGACAAATATATATACGCCTTTTTTACATTTTGCCGACATTAAAAAGGGCCGGCAGAGTCAACCAGCAAGTGCAACATTACGAAAGATTTTTGAAAAACACCTCTTTCGGAGTGTTAAAATTCAGTTTTTCTCTCGGTCTGGCATTGATTTTTGTTCTGATTTTCTTTA
>CABUXJ010000016.1 GCA_902495455.1 uncultured Prevotella sp. | reverse complement strand
TTTTGTATTGCCGGATGACTCACAGCTTCGCTTTCCTCCCCATCCTCCGTCCTTTCCGCTACGCTCCAAGGGCGGAGGATGGGGAGGGGATGTTGCACTTCTAACTTGACAGAAGGGGCTTGTTGCGTTTTCGTGTTGCTGTCGTCGTTGTTGCCGTGGTAGCATCCTGACGGACAGGCCGTCGTCGCGAGCGCACGGCTTCATAATTATTGTTATTTGTTTTGTTATCTATCCGATTTCTGCTACCTTTGTAGTCAGGAATACAGACACTGCTTTATCAAATACAACCAAGCCCGATATGCAATATGAAGTAACGGCATCGAGCCGTCTTAATCTCACCGTCGACCTGCCGTCATCAAAGAGTGTGAGCAACCGCGCGCTGATCATCCATGCCCTTGCCGGCGGCGGTGAGATGCCGCAAAACCTGTCCGATTGCGACGACACGCGCGTCATGATGGACGCCCTCTCCACTATGCCGGAGGTCATCGACATCGGTGCGGCCGGCACGGCGATGCGTTTTCTTACGGCCTATCTCGCCGTGACGCCCGGCCATCACATTCTGACCGGCACGGAACGCATGCGCCACCGCCCCATCGGAGTGCTTGTGGACGCCTTGCGTCGTCTCGGTGCGGATATCACGTATGTGGGCGAAGAAGGTTTCCCGCCACTGCGCGTCGACGGCCGTCCGCTCGACGGTGGGCCGCTGGAGATAGAGGGGAACGTCAGTTCGCAGTACATCTCGGCCCTGCTGATGATAGGTCCCGCCCTGCGCCACGGTCTGACGCTGCACATGACGGGCGATGTCATCTCGCGGCCGTACATCGACATGACGCTATGGATGATGGGCGAGTTTGGCGCAGAGGCTGAATGGACAGACGCATCGACTATCGAGGTAAAGCCACGGCCGTACTCGTCGCGCCCCTACTGCATAGAAAACGACTGGAGCTCGGCGTCCTACTGGTATGAGATGGTGGCGTTGGGTCCGGAGGACAGCGCGGTGACGCTGACCGGACTGAAGGACAGCAGCAAGCAGGGCGACTCTTCGGTGAGATATATCTTCAGCCTGCTTGGCGTGAAGACGGAGTTTTGCGGTACGTCCGACCCCAACTGTCCGACCACCGTCCGGCTGACGCACAACGGCCGCCGCGTCCCGCGTCTGGAGTATGACTTTGTCAATTCGCCCGACCTGGCCCAGACCGTTGTGGCCTGTTGCGCGGCGATGAATATGCCGTTCCACTTCACCGGACTTCAGACGCTGAAGATAAAGGAGACCGACCGCATCGAGGCTCTCAAGGCCGAACTGCTCAAGTTGGGCTATGTCCTGCGGGACATCGATGGTCGCGAACTGCTGTGGGACGGTACGCGCTGCGAACCGCAACCAACTCCGGTCATCGAGACTTACAACGACCACCGCATGGCCTTGGCCTTCGCACCGTTGGCTCTGCGCCGCGAACGTATGGTGATAGACAATCCGATGGTTGTCACGAAGTCATATCCTCACTATTGGGAGGACCTGAAGAAGGCGGGATGGAAAGTGAAGAATAAGTAAATGAAGAATGAAGAACGAAGAGTGAAGAATCAATTACTGTAATTCGTAATTCAATAATTCATAATCGGCCGCAGGCCGACAACTCCTAATTCGTAACTCTTAATTCCTAATTCATAATTGAGAGAATGTATATCCTTGTCATTGCCATCATAGTCCTTGGCATCGTTGTCGGTGTAGTGGCGAAGTTCTCATCCGGAGAGGACGATGCGCCCGTGGTCACGGCTGAAGGTGACTGCGCGTCGTGTAGCGGCGACAACACGCGCTGCATGCACGACTGCATTATGGAAGCCTCCATCCGCGATGTGGTCTACTATGACGACGAGGAACTGGACATATACGCCGGGCGACCGGAAGACAGATATACCAAGGCAGAGGTGGAGCGCTTCCGTGACGTTCTGCTCACCATGCGGCCCGAAGAGGTGGCCGGCTGGAGCGTCAGTCTCTCGCGGCGCGGGATAACACCGCCGGAGGAGATACGCGACGAAATGCTGCTGATGATGGAGTGAGTCATAATTCGTAATTCAATAATTCATAATCGGCCGCAGGTCGACAACTCCTAATTAGTTCGCAAGCTCATCAGTTTCGCAGTCATAACTCGTAATTTATAACTCGTAATTCAAAACAATAAAACCGCCGTTTCGTAGTTAATATTATTGTGAGACATCAGGCTCAGAGACATACCGTCATGCTCGTCGCGGCGACGCTCTTACTCGTCGTGACAGCATGCTCCACGAAGAAGAATACCGCCGGCAGCCGCTGGTGGCAGTCGTTCAATGCCCGTTATAACACCTATTATAACGGTAGTCTGGCCTTTATCGACGGCGCCGAGGAGCAGGAACGGGGCAATAAGGACAATTTCACAGAGATGATACCTTTCACGATGGTCGGCAACAAGGCAACACGCGAGATTGGAAAGTCTAATTTTGACCGCGCCATAGAGAAGTCGGAGAAGACCATCAAGCTCCACAGCATCAAGCGTCGCCCCGAATGGACGAAGTCACGGCGCAAGACGGCCAAGGACATTGAGTGGCTGAGCCGCCGCGAATATAACCCTTTCCTTTGGAAGGCGTGGCTCATGATGGGTAAGTCGCAATACATGAAAGGTCAGTTTGACGAGGCCGCCGCGACATTCTCCTACATGTCCCGCCTCTACGCCACGCAACCCGCCATCAACGGCATCGCCCGTTCGTGGCTCGCCCGCAGCTATACGGAACTGGACTGGCTCTATGATGCTGAAGACGTCCTGACGAAAATGCGGCGCGACACCATCCACTACCGTGCGCGGACAGACTGGGACTACGCTCTGGCCGCGTTCTACATCCGCAGCCGCCGATATGAAGAAGCCGTGCCGGCGCTGGCCCGCGTCATCAAGCATGAGCGCCGCAAGAAGCAGCGCGCACGCCAGTGGTTCCTCATGGGACAGATAGAGACGGAGCTAGGCCATCGCGAACAGGCTTACCGCGCTTACAAGAAAGTCATCCGCTTGAATCCGCCATACGAACTGGAGTTCAACGCCCGCATCGCCCAGACGGAGGTGATGGCCGCCGGCCGTTCCCGTCAGATGATACGCCGGCTGCGCCGCATGGCTGCGTCGGACAACAACAAGGACTACCTCGATCAGGTCTACTACGCCATCGGAAACATCTATCTCGCTGAGCGCGACACCGCCGCGGCTATCGGCGCATACGAGAAAGGCAACAAGAAAGCCACGCGCAGCGGAATTGAGAAGGGTGTGCTGCTGCTCCATCTCGGCAATCTCTATTGGGCGAAGGAACGCTACAACGACGCGCAACGGTGTTATGGCGAGGCTATCGGACTGTTGGACAAGGAGCGCGACGATTATGAGGAACTGTCGGAGCGGTCGAAAGTGCTTGACGAACTCGTGCCCTACACCAACGCCGTCCATCTGCAGGATTCGCTGCAGGTGCTGGCCAAACTGCCCGAGAAAGAGCGCAATGAGGCCATCGACCGTGTCATCGAGGCTCTGAAGAAGAAAGAACGTGAGGAGAAACGGGCCGCTCAGGAGGCTGAGGCCGAGAAAACCATACAGCAACAGAGTGCACAAGGCAACCGCAACAATACACCGGCACCGACTGTCCCCACGCCCGGCGGACAGCAGGGACAGTGGTACTTCTATAATCCGCAGGCCGTCAGTCAGGGCAAGGCCGCTTTCCAACGACAGTGGGGAAAGCGTGAGAATGTCGACGATTGGCAACGCGTCAACCGCACCGTGGTCAATCTCAATTCTGCCGATAATGACGCGGGGGAGGGAGAAGAACCGACCGATTCCATTGCTGCAGCAGCGGGAGAGGGTGGGGAGGTCGCAACCGACACGTTGGCAACGGACACCGCCGCAGCCGATCCGCACACCCGTGAATACTATCTGGCGCAAATCCCGTTTACAGACGAGCAAAAGGCCGAGAGCGACAACATTATCAAGGACGGCCTGTTCCATTCCGGCGTTATTTTCAAGGATAAACTCGACAATCTGCCGCTCAGCGAAAAGGCGTTGACGAGGCTTACCGAACAATATCCCGACTATGAACAGACGGACGAGGCGTGGTATCATCTCTTTCTGCTTTACTCCCGAATGGGACGCCACGACATCGCCGCCCGATGTTTGGAACGACTGCGTTCCGACCATGCTGAGAGCCAATGGACCACGCTTCTCAGTGATCCGCACTTTGCGGAGAACGCCCGTTTCGGTGTCCACATAGAGGATTCTCTCTACGCTGCGACGTATGACGCTTTCAAGGCTGACCGCTACGGCGAGGTGAAGACTAACATCCAGTTGTCTGCCGACCGTTTCCCGTTGGGCGCAAACCGTCCCAAATTCATCTTCATCGAAGGCCTGAGCCGCCTCAACGAGGGGGACGCGACTGCCTGCGTGACGGCGATGAAGGAGGTCGTGGAAAAATATCCGGAAAGCGAAGTGACGGAGATGGCGGGCATGATTATCAAGGGCGTGCAGGCAGGAAGGGCCTTGTATGGTGGCAAGTTTGATATCGGAGACATCTGGTCGCGCCGCGGTGTGGCGATGGAGACGGACTCGACGGCCGCCGACACGCTCAGTGCGGAACGTAACACGGGCTTCGTCTTCCTCTTAGCCTATCGTGCCGACTCGCTCGATGCCAATCAGTTGCTTTTTGAGATGGCCAAATATAACTTCTCAAACTTCATGGTCCGTAACTTTGACATCACTCTCGATCAGGACCAGGGTATCAGTCGTATGCTAATCAGCGGCTTCCTTAACTACGACGAAGCACTGCAATATGCGCGTCGTCTCTATGCCGATGAGGCAATGGCGGCCCGTCTCAACGGTTGCCGGCGCATCATAATAAGCGAAAACAACCTCAAAATGCTTGGCACACGATATAGCTATGTCGACTATGAGGAGTTCTTTGAGCGGTCATTTATGCCTCTTGAAATAAGTGACGAGGAACTGCTCAATATCCCCGAAGCAGTTGAGACCCCGAAGGAGGACACTATAAAGGATGACGGCTCTGTACCTGCCGGTAATGTTCTGTCGACCCCGCAGGCGGATGATATAAATGATCTCGGCCTTCCGCCGGCACCTGCCGGTAATGTTCCGTCAACACCGCAGACGGATGATATGAATGATCTCGGCCTTCCGCCGGCACCTGTCGGCAATGCTCCGTCGACACCACAGACGGATGATACCGACGATCTGGGCCTGCCGCCGAATACCGGTGGTGCAAATAACAATACAAACAACGAACCGCCGGCCGACGTGTTCGACTTTGATGAGGATTTTTACAGATGAGCAACGGATTATTACTTTGGGCAGACGATGAAATAGAATTGCTGCGTGCACACTTGCTGTTCCTTGAAAAGAAGGGCTACGAGGTGGTCACGGTCAGCAATGGAACGGATGCCATAGAACAGTGTCGTAAGCAAAATTTCGACCTTGTGCTGCTTGACGAGATGATGCCCGGACTGAGCGGATTGGAGACTCTGCAGCGCATAAAGGAGATATCACCTTCGCTTCCCGTGGTCATGGTGACCAAAAGCGAGGAGGAAGACATTATGAATCAGGCCATCGGGTCGAAGATCGCGGACTATCTGATCAAACCGGTCAATCCCAATCAGATATTGCTGACGCTCAAAAAGAACATCCATCGCAAGGAAATCGTGAACGAAGTGACCCAAACGGGCTATCAACAGAACTTCCAGCAGATAGCGATGCAGATCAGCGACTGCCGCACATGGCAGGATTGGGTGGAAATCTACAAGCGTCTCGTCCACTGGGAACTGGAACTTAGCGGCACCGACAGCAGCATGACGGAAATGCTCGGCATGCAGAAAGAGGACGCAAACGCGGGCTTTGCGAAGTTTGTCAAAGCCAACTATCTCGATTGGGTGGACGCCATGACGCCAACGTCACGACCTGCCGACCATCCGATGATGAGTCCGGAGCTGTTCAAGAAAAAGGTGTTCCCGCTGCTTTCGGGCGGAGAGAAGGTCTTCCTCGTCGTGCTCGACAACTTCCGTTACGACCAGTGGAGGGTGATAGCGAGCGAGATTGGCGACGCATTTGATATTGAAGAAAATCTCTATTGCAGCATCCTGCCCACGGCGACGCAGTATGCCCGCAACGCAATCTTCAGTGGCCTGATGCCGAACAAGATTGCCGAGATGTTCCCCGACCTGTGGGTCGACGAGGACGAGGAGGAGGGAAAAAACCTCAACGAGGGCCCGCTCATCGGTACACAGTTGGAGCGCTATCGCCGTAAGAACAGCTATTCATATCACAAAATCAACGATTCCGCAGGAGCGGAGAAGTTTATCCAGCAGTTCCACCGGTTGGAGTCGAACGACCTCAACGTTGTCGTCTTCAACTTCATCGACATGCTCAGCCATGCACGGACGGAGTCACGTATGGTCCGCGAGTTGGCCAGCAACGAATCTGCCTATCGCAGCATCACGCTCAGCTGGTTCCGCCACTCGGTCATATCAGAGCTTTTCAAACTGTTGTCGCAGAGCGACTATCGGGTGATAGTCACAACCGACCACGGTTCTATACGTGCCAACAAGCCGGTGAAGATTGTCGGCGACCGCAACACCAATACCAACCTGCGATACAAATTGGGCAAAAATCTATCCTACGACAACAAAGATCTCTTTGTCATCAAGGAGCCGCGCCGCGCTCAGTTGCCTTCACCCAACCTCAGCACGAGTTATGTCTTCGCCACAGGAGACTCCTTCTTTGCCTATCCGAACAACTACAACTACTACGTGTCCTATTATAAGGATACGTTCCAGCACGGCGGAATATCAATGGAAGAAATGATAATACCTGTCATAAGCATGACCGGTAAAAAACGATAAAGACATTATGGAAATAAGAATAGACAGTCTGGACAACATCCGAGAGGCCGCACGACAGTTTGTCGAGGCTCTCGGCGATAGCACGGTGATAGCTTTCTATGGAAAGATGGGAGCTGGAAAGACAACTTTCATCAAAGCCGTATGTGAAGAATTGGGCGTGGAGGACGTCATCACGTCACCCACATTCGCCATCGTCAACGAGTATCGGTCGGATACTACGGGTGAACTCATCTATCATTTTGACTTCTATCGCATCAAGAAACTCGACGAAGTCTACGACATGGGCTACGAAGATTACTTCTACAGCGGTGCCCTCTGTTTCATCGAGTGGCCCGAACTGATAGAGGAACTTTTGCCCGGCGACGCCCTGAAGGTGGTTATCGGGGAGCAGGAGGACGGCTCGCGCGTCGTGACCTTCTGATTTCGGGGCTTGCGCATACTGCGCCTGGATCTTGGCGTATACAAAAAAGAGAAACGGAGAGACAGAGTTTGCTTGATTGTAGCACTCTGACTCTCCGTTTCTTTGTGTCCGTAATGGGAATCGTAACGCGCAGTTTACTCCTCCAGATTCTGCTCCTGAAAGTCCATGTCGGCCTGTACGACGAAGAAGACATCGTCCGCAGAGAAATCTCCTCGCTTGTCTTCGGCAGCCTTACGGCATACGTATTCGGCTACGGCCTGCAGGTCGATGTCTACACATCCGTCCTCATCGCCGTCTCCGTCGAGCACGCCGCTTTCAAAATAGTATTCCACGATGGCATCCATCATATAGAAAATGTCGTCCGTGGAGAACTTATCTTTCAGCTCGTTGGGCAGATTGCCAATGATAAATTCCGCCTCGCGGGCATTTTCCTCGGCATCCATCCGGAGCTCTTCCTCAAAGTCTGCCATAGTTTAGAGCAGTGATTGGAATTTCTCTTCGAGTTTGGCTTTTGAGAGAGCGCCGACAGTCTTGTCCACCAACTGACCGCCCTTGAAGTAGAGGATGGTCGGGATGTTACGGATGCCGAACTCTGCTGCTATCTCGTCGTTCTCCTCGACGTCACATTTTCCGACGACAATCTTGCCGTCATACTCGTTGGCCAGTTCCTCGATGATGGGGGCAATCATGCGGCAGGGACCGCACCAAGTGGCCCAAAAGTCTACCACGAAGGGCAATTCACCGTTCTTCAGTGTCTCAAAGTTGTCTTTTGTGATCTGTACTTCCATTGTTCTATGCTTTTAATTTGTTGATATTATGAATTCTCTTTTGTGTGTCTTTCGACTCCTTATCTTTTGCAAAAATACGGAAAACCGATGAGACGGCCAAGAAGCGGGCTGCTTTTTAAGTAGGGTTAACAGCTGACCGGCGTCACCATCCGCCGTTTCATAAAAGACACCAACACACTTTAATTTATCTTGTAGTCCATCACCTCCTTGTTCTGTTCGATGTATGCGATGAGACATTGCTTGACGTTGACCGTGTGCCTCGTGCTGCGCAGGAGCACGTGGTTCTTGCCGCCGGAATCGTGAAGCTGGAAGAAGAGTTTTGTCTCGCCCGGATTGTCGGCGATGATTTCGTTCAATTCTGTGACAATCTGGTCGTTGAGCTTGTCTGTGAGCAGTGAGATGGTGATGCGGTCGATAGCCTTGTCCTTGATGGTCTGGAGATATTCGATGTTCTGCACCTTCAGGTCGAAGAACTTGCTGTCGCGGTATCTCTGCTGACATTTTGCCGTGATGTAGACCGTACATCCCTCTTTGAACATGCCGCTCCATCGTCCCCACTCCTCACCGAACATGGCCAGTTCGCCCGACCCGTCGAAATCCTCGATGGTGACGAAGCCGCACGGCTTTCCCGTCTTGGTGAATTTTGACTTTATCGACGTGACAATGCCGCCGATGATGACATCCTCCCGGTCGCTCAGAGCGGAGATGTCGGAGAGTTCGGAGCAGTGGGTGTTGCAGAGATTGTCCAGCACGATCTTGAATTCATCGAGCGGATGGGCTGATATGTAGATGCCGACGAGGTCGCGCTCACGGTTGAGTCGTTCGATGTCGCTCCAGATTTCACCTTTTATTATAGGCGGTGTTGAGATTTCCACGTCATCCTCAGCAGAGAAGAGAGAGTTCTGTATCTGCGTCTTCTCCATCTGATATATCTGTCCGTAGCGCATGAACGTGTCGATGAAGGCCTCGCCCTTGTTGTTGGTGGCGAAGAAGTCTTCGCGTCTGATGGTCCCGAAACTGTCGAAGCCGCCGCTCAGCACGAGCGACTCGACGCACTTGCGGTTGACGGCGCCGAGGTTGACGCGTTGTATGAAGTCGAAAATGGTCTTGTAGGGGCCGTTCTTCTCGCGTTCGGAGATGATGGCGTCGGCCGCCGCGCCGCCCACGCCCTTGATGGCACTGATACCGAAGCGTATCTCACCCTTCTTGTTGACGCTGAACTTCTGGCGGCTCTCGTTGACGTCCGGCCCCAGTGTCGGTATGCCCATCGAGCGACATTCGTCCATAAACTTCGTTATATCCGCGATGTTGTCGAGGCTTCGGCTCATGATGCCGGCCATGAATTCAGCCGGATAGTGGGCCTTGAGATAGGCCGTCTGATATGCCACCCACGAGTAGCACGTGGCGTGACTCTTGTTGAAGGCGTAGGACGCGAATTTCTCCCAGTCGCCCCAAATCTTCTCAAGCACCTTCGGGTCGTGGCCGTTCTTCTTTCCGCCCTCGATGAACTTCGGCTTCATCGCGTCGACGATGGCCTTCTTCTTCTTACCCATCGCCTTACGCAGGGCGTCGCTCTCGCCTCGGGTGAAGTTGGCCAACTGGCGCGAGAGGAGCATGACCTGCTCCTGATAGACCGTGATGCCGTAGGTGTCCTTGAGATATTTCTCCATGCACGGAATGTCATACTTGATCTCCTCGCGGCCGTTCTTACGGGCGATGAACGACGGGATATAGTCCATAGGTCCCGGACGATAAAGGGCGTTCATGGCGATGAGATCCTCGAATACCGACGGTTGCAGTTCGCGCAGATATTTTTGCATGCCCGCCGACTCAAACTGGAACGTTCCGATCGTGCGGCCCTCGCAATAGAGCTTGTATGTCAGCGGGTCGTCGATGGGGATAGTGTCGAGGTCGATTATCTCTCCCGTGCGCAACCGGACGTTCTCCACGGCCTCCTTGAGCTGCGACAGCGTCTTCAGTCCGAGGAAGTCCATCTTGATGAGGCCGGTCTCCTCGATGACGTGACCGTCATATTGCGTGCAGAGCAGCTTGTGCCCCGGGTCATTCTTGTCTTCCGCCGTCGACACCGGCACCCAGTCGCTGATGGTGTCGCGGCAGATGATGGTGCCGCAGGCGTGTATACCAGTGTTGCGCACCGTGCCCTCCAACATCTTCGCGTAGCGTATCGTCTCACTCTCCAGACGGTTTGTGCTGGCCTCCGCCTCGCGCAACTCGGGGATGACGCTGATGGCGTTGGTGAGGTTCATCTTCAGTCCGCCCGGCAGTTTGTCCGGTATCGCCTTGCAGAGCTGGTTGCTCCGCTCGAGCGGCAACTTCTCCACGCGGGCCACGTCCTTGATGGAGTTTTTCGTGGCCATCGTGCCGTATGTGATGATGTGGGCCACCTTGTCGTGGCCATATTTGTCCTCCACCCATTCGAGCACGCGGCCGCGGCCGTCGTCGTCGAAGTCGGTGTCAATATCGGGGAGTGAGATACGGTCGGGGTTGAGGAAACGCTCAAACAGCAGGTCATACTTGATGGGGTCAATCTTGGTGATGCCCAGACAGTAGGCGACAACACTTCCCGCAGCTGAACCACGTCCCGGACCGACCATGACGCCCAGCTCCTCGCGGGCAGAGTTGATGAAGTCCTGAACGATGAGGAAGTAGCCGGGAAATCCCATCGTCTTCATGATGTGCAACTCGAAGTTGACGCGCTCCTTCACTTCGTCGCTGAGCGGGTCGCCATAGAGTCTCTTCGCACCGTCGTAAGCCAATTTCGACAGATAGTCTGCCTCAAACTTGATGCGGTAGAGGCGGTCATATCCGCCCAGCTTCTTTATCTTCTTCGCTCCCTCCTCGGGCGGCAGCGGATTCTCTCCGTTCTCGTCGCGGGTGAACTCTTCGTATAGTTCCTGCTCCGTGATGCGCTGACGGTATTCGTCCTCCGAACCGAATTCCTCGGGAATGGGGAAGAAGGGCATGATCGGGTCATGGTCGATGGAGTAGGTCTCGACCTTGTCAAGTATCTCGCACGTGTTGGCCAGAGCCTCGGGGATGTCGCTGAAGACGTCGTTCATCTCCTCGCGCGTCTTAAACCACTCCTGCTTGGAGTACAACATGCGCGTCGGGTCGTCGAGGTCTTTGCCCGTCGAGAGGCAGAGCAGACGGTCGTGGGCCTCGGCGTTCTCCTCGTCGACGAAGTGGCTGTCGTTCGTGCAGACCAGTTTGACGTTGTGCTTCCGGGCAAGTTCGATGATGACGGCGTTGGCCTTTTGCTGCAGCGGATATGTCTCGCGGTTGGCACGGATGGTCGGGTCCTTCACCTCGTGGCGCTGGAGCTCCAGATAGTAGTCGTCGCCGAAGACACGCTTGAACCACAAGACCGCTTCTTCGGCACCGGCGATGTCGCCGTCGAGAATCTTTGCCGGCACCTCGCCGGCTATACATGCCGAGCAGACGATGAGCCCCTCGTGATGTTTCTCCAGTTCGACATGGTCCGTTCGCGGGCGGTTATAGAAACCGTCGGTCCATGCTTTCGACACCAGTTTGATCAGATTGTGATATCCGACCTCATTCCTCGCCAGCACGACGAGGTGGTTACCGCCGCCGTCGCCCATAGCCTTTTCCTTGTCGGTCAACCGTCGGCCGTTGCGCACGACATACATCTCGCAGCCGAAGATGGGTTTGAACGGTTCCTTCCCGGCATCCTTGCGCTTGCCGTTGAGTCCCTTGCAGTAGTTGAAGAACTCTTTTATTCCCATCATGTTGCCGTGGTCGGTGATGGCCATGCCGCGCATGCCGTTGCCCACGGCCTTGTCGACCAGCTTCGGGATGCTGGCCTGTCCGTCGAGAATAGAATAGTATGTATGTACGTGCAGGTGTACGAAATCTTCCATGCCTTTGCTCCTCTGTTTTGATTTGGAGGTGTAAAGTTACGCAGAAACCGTAAGACGGCCAAACGAAACGGGAAGAAAATAAATTGGAGCAGCGGACGGACCGCTTCGCCGGCCGTGCATCACAGTCCGGCCTCGACCTTTATATCAGGGTTGACGGAGCGCAGGTAGTCGATGAAACGCTCCTTGTCCTTCGGGGAAATGATGATGCTCCGTCCGTGGAGTTTCAGCTCCAGCCTGTCCAGCGACATTGCCGGTGAACTGACGATCGTCCTTGTCGGTCGGACGGCCGTGATGTCCATAATGTCACACCGCTCCTTCATCAGCGATCCGCAGTGGACCGTCAGCGTCCGGCCGTCGATTACGTATGTCGTGTTCACAACCATATCGGCGAGCACCAGCAGGACCACACCGCTGATGACCAACCCTATCAGCGGTGCCTCATCAACGAGAATGAACGGCAATGAAGCCGCAACGACAATACCGATGATCAACACCGCAAGCCATGTGTCAACCTTTGATTTCTGCTTTTTCATAATCTTCGTTTTTATGTTATTGATGTTTTGTTCATGTCTTGATACGTTGTCGTTTCGTTTACTGGCCTTGACATTATTCAGTCAATACTGTACGCTGAGATGTCACGTTTCGTAAAGGTAGGGACATATTTTTGCTACGCTCAACAACTCGTCTTGTCTTTGTCCGCAAATAAAATGGCTAACATCAATGTGCTAATTGCGGACAAAGACAAGACTATGTCCCTACCTTTATGTATCGTGTTCGTCTATACATGTTCGAGCGCCTTTAGTCTTCCTTTTTAGCTTTAGACAAGCCAAAAAGGAGTAGCTATTTCACCACAATTTTCTTTCTGCCGCAAACATACACGCCCGGACGTGGTTTGCCCTCAACCTTTCGTCCGCTGAGGTCATAGAGACAAGGCTTAACGTCACACTCCGCGTCAGACTTGACGCTGCCGATTCCGGTCACAAGATGTCCGAAGAACGGGTCTTTCTTGTATGTAGTGTACGAATAGCCCTTGTCCTCGGGCGCGCCGGTGTAGTCTGGAGCCTTATATATCAAGGTGTTGTTGTCTACAAATACATTCAGACATGTCTGTCTTGCATCACCATCGTAAGGAACGACTATTACGTTCAGCCATTCATACAATGCTCCAAGATAGTCAATTGCTCCGATACCTTCTATTACATTACAATGGAGACCGTCAGGGATGTTATCTATGATGTATTCATTTTCTTCATATACTTCCAATGATTTGTTGAGATTCATATACACCTCAAATTTCGAACGTTCTTCTCCTGTTTCCATACGTATGCCGGACTTGTTTTTGACATAATGTCTACACAATATGTCTGCCGGTCCGACATAGTCTCCTACGTTCCAGTTGAAGTCATACAGGACAACTTCATTGTCCTCCGTGACTATATAAGGCATCGCATACAGTGAGTTTTTGGGTCTATCCAAGTCGATGTGTGTCATCTTCGCATATTCGTCACAGTCCGCATACACCCGGCCATTCTCCTCACGAAGTCCCAATCGGTACGTCGGTTCCGTGACCATGCCCCAATAGGACGTGGTGCTATACAACTTATAATAAGTCTTGCCGTTCAATTCCTGAGTCCCGCAAAGTTCATACTTTATATATTCAGGTTCATCAAACTTCGCTTCAGTCGAATACCAATTGTAATAAACCCATGCACAACCATCCTTGAGATGCTGAGCAAACAGACCCGCTGACCATGCGAGCATAACGAGCATAATGATAAGTAACTTCTTTTTCATTGCTTTATGGTTTTAGTTTTATATTAAGAAATAAGCAAGGCCGAGACTGAACGTCCTTTCTTTCGGATTGTACACCTCCCACTCGGTCTTTCTTGACTTCCTCACACTTCTTTCGAAGCTCATGATGACCTGCCATCGTGAGAAGCCGAAGCCGGCGGAAAGTTTCCAGCCGTAGTCAAACCTCTTGCAAAGGCCGTTCGAAAAGACATTCTCGCTATAGTCTTCGCCCGGAATCTTGACCTCGCGCTTCCCGCTAAGTCCGTATGCGAAATACGGTCCTGTTTCGCAGAAGACTCCGGCCCGGTTTCCGATGGCATGTCTGTAGCCGACCATGAGCGGGATTTCGGCGTAATAGATATTGCTGACGAAATCATAATCCTTTTCGTCGCCGAGATAAAGAATCTTATCTTTCCATCCCTTTTGGATGATGTATGCCGACGGACTCAGATAGATATAACTGTCCCGGGACGACAGCGGGAACTCGTTTCTGACTCCGGCCATAAATCCCGTGTGGCTACGGAAGTCCGCTGCCTTTGATACGGCGAGCCCTGCCGTCACACCATAGTGATGCTTGTTTTGTGCAACAGCGGGGTTGCACAAAACAAATATCGCGACGAGCAATACCCAAAAATGCTGTTTCATGATTCTTTTGTGTTTATAATTGAACATATCGTTGACTTCCTGCTGTCTCCAAACGGTTGCGAACAGCCGCATGCACCTCCACAAGACTATGTCCCTACCTTTATGTATCGTGTTCGTCTATACATGTTCGAGCGCCTTTAGTCTTCTTTCCAGCTTTAGACAAGGCAAAAAGGAGCAGCTATTTCACCACAACTTTCTTTCCGCCGCAAACATACACGCCCGGACGTGGTTTGCCCTCAACCTTTCGTCCGCTGAGGTCGTAGAGACAAGGCTTAACGTCACGCCCCGCGTCAGACTTGACGCTGCCGATTCCGGTCACAAGATGTCCGAAGAACGGGTCTTTCCGGTATGTGGTGTACGAGTAGCCCTCGTCCTCGGGCGCGCCGGTGTAGTCTGGCGCCTTATATATTATGGTGTTGCTGTCTACAAATACATTCAGACAGGTCATCACTAACTCTGTGCCAAATAAGTCATTCATCCAATTAAACAATCCTCCTTGGGCGTCTATTGAGCCGATTCCCTCTATGACTGTACAAAAGGGGCCATCTATATTATACGGCTCACCAATACGGCAGTTTACTTCAAACAAAGTACGTTCTTCGCCTGTCTCCATACGTATAGAATATTTTTTGTTTATATAATGCTTCAACAATATATCATCATGGCCGACATAATCTCCAGCATTGAGATTATAGTCATACAATATCACCTCGTTATCATCTGTTATAAGATATGGCATGGCCTCAATGGTGTTCTTATCCGCATTAGGGTCAACATCGTGTACCATTGCTTCTAAATATTCTCCATAGTCTACATACACACGTCCGTCTTCCTCTCTCAGTCCAAACTCATACTTCGTTTCACCGATCATGCCGAAATAAGACGTTGTGCTGTATAACTTATAATAAGTCTTGCCGTTCAATTCCTGAGTCCCGCAAAGTTCATACTTTATATATTCAGGTTCATTGAACTGCGCTTCGTTCTCATACCAATTGTAATAAACCCATGCACAACCATCCTTGAGATGCTGAGCAAACAGACCCGTTGACCATGCGAGCATAACGAGCATAATGATTGTCTTTAATTCTTTCATACTTATACTTCTTTTATTATTCGATATTAAGTTCTCCTCCTGTTTTTACTTCAAAGTCACCATTAATGATGATACTCTCACATTCTTTAATGTTAAGGTTACCACCTTCCTCTATTATAACCGGACCATATTCTTTCTCATCTGTTACATCACTTCCTATCAGCACGCTATTTCTCTGAATGACGTTCTTTTTACTATGGATGGTCTCATTTTGTATAGATTGTACAAATGATATATAGCGATCCGGCATGTACCCCGGTTTCGTTACGCATATATCAATTTCTCCATCACATAATCCGGTAAAGGTTGCTTTTTGAGCATCTTTAGCCACACTATAATATTTCTTACCGAAATCAGAACTCATAACACAAATGCGGCATTCTTCCAATCCTGTGTCCACAGTCAAGTTCTCCCCATCAAAATTTAAACTGACATTTTCAAATTCTTTAGGTTCTTGATAAAAAATAGGTATTTCCGGATCTCCTACCGGATTTATTCCAAACAGTAGCCATCTATAGTTTTTGCTTCTACGATTGTTCAATTGGTCATTTTTTGCAATAGTCGCAATAGTACCAAATTCCTTGCATCCATCACCATCTTCTTCAAATAAGGCCCTATAAAAACTTATATTAAAAAACTCCGACGGGCCACCTAAATTTTTATAATCAGGATTTTTATTTGTAAAACCTTCTCTTGAACATCCCCAATAAGCAACAACCCCTGATCCTTCATTACGGATAAATGCCTCACTCAAGCATGGGTCGTTGCTGGAATCAAAAGCATTTGTATTACATGCCACAGTTATTATCATCATTGGTGTATTGTTTTCTAACGCAAGTGCGTCATCCACACGATATGTATCACCATTCTCCAATGCGAACAGATAATCATAACCATGTGATGTCATATCTACAAAACTATAATTTCCTGACGCCAACTGCTCTTGAAAATTTTCCGAATTCAGCTCATAATCGGCACCCTCTGGAAAATCTGTTCCGGTATCATAAAACCGAGTTCTTTGTCCGTCCCAATTATTGAGTATTGATGACGAATATACAGCTTCGCTTTTACCTTGTGAATCACTGACAAATCTTCCATCATAGGTGGTATAATAATAGTACGCCTCGGCGCCACACATCAGTATATTCTTTTTCCAACTATACATGTATAGTTCTTGTTCATATCGAAGAACCTTATTTATAAAGCTCCAAACATCTGCCGTATTTCGTACTGGCGCTCGTGTAAGGAAGACCTCCGGTGCCATATCTATTTGATCTTCGATCTCTCCATACAAATTATTCCCATTTGCGTTCCATTCGAAATTATCATCAAAACAAGCATAATACAAATCTGTTGGCATTTGAACAACTTGTCCCTTTCCGGATTCTGCATAACATTTCATTACCGGAACCACGGCATCGTCTCCTCCCAACAATACATACTTAACTCCATGATTCAGATAATAATCATGTATACAATTTTTTATCTGCAACTGTACCGTCTCTCCGGGATAATTCTCTTTAATATATTCTACCGTCTTTATTTCGGCAGGCACACCCTTTTCTGTTTTCCAATCGCATAAGCTCTGAAATGTCTTAGCTAATGCGTTATTGGTTATTAATAAATATTCTATATCTCGGTTTGTGTCAATTGCATTTAAACTTTTTGTCTTCAACGCAGAACCATATAATCTATCAAAATCATCTTTATTCTCTATGGATCCTTTTACAATGTCAGACATTGTTTGTCCTATATTAACAGAGCGATTCTGTATCTTTAAGGTCACGTCCGTATTCAATGTCGCTGTTACGGTCAACGACTTGACAAAATACAGATCGCGGTTTGCTGCATCATAAATGAATGGGCAAACGTTAAATCCCAAGAATCTGTAACCATCCATCTTGTTCAATCCGGCATATTCCACGGATTTTGCCGGATAGACATCATCGGTATAAGCTACCGGAGCATGTCCTTCTGAAGGAACAACAGAACCGTCGGTGGGATAGACAGTAGGATTGGGGGCGACTGTCACTCCCGACTTCACTTTTACTTTTTCTAAGATGGTGAAAGTCACGTCGCTGCAAGTCTGATTGGGAGCTATCAGCAGATTAAAAGAAACGTATGGTAAACCGGGCTTTGAGACATCGTCGCCAAGTACGGCGTCGCGGTTTCCGGAGTTAATTGTCACGCAACCATCGGCATCATTCCCCAAGACGAAATCACCGTCCGCAAAACGGGCCGTAAATGTCTTTGTCTCCTGTGCTATAGCCAGAAGAGGAAAGAATAGGCACAATCCCAACAAGAGATGCGCCGGAATTATTTTAGTGCGGTTCATAGGTCTGAATGTTTTAAATATGTTATACAATCATGCAATCATTGACACAACATCAAGATGAGTGCATCAACATGCAATCTCAGAAATAACAAATCCGTTTTCTCTTACGTTATTTCGTCAGAATCATCCGACGTGTATTTATCAGTTTGCCGTCAATGATGAGGCTATAGAGATACATACCGGCGTCCAGACCTTCAGACGTGAACGAGTATGTGACTTCTCCGCGGTCAGAAATGGTTTTCTGGCTTATCTGCTTGCCACTCATGTCATATATGCAAAGCAGGGCGGTAGCGGCCGATTGTGGAATGGTCATCTTGATGGATGTCGCATTGGCAAACGGATTGGGATTGTTCTGAGACAATGCCGGCGAGACAACCGTTGCCTCAGTGTCCCCGAGTCCTGTCGTTTCATTGCTACCATCATTGGTTCTGGCGTTTGATTTCAGTTTTCCGTTGGCTGTCTCCAACTGTTCTATTTTTGCGTTAAGCTCATTTATGGACTGTACCAACAGCGGAATCATTTCCATATAGTTTATACTCTTGCTGCCGTCTTCATTTTCATATACCAGCTCGGGATAGATCTCTTCCAGCTGGTCCGCAGATAGCGCATAGTGCATCTTCTCCATGTTTTGCACCTCCATGCGGGAAAGCTGTCTTGTCTCTGTAAGTGTGTCTCCGGCTGCCGCAGCAGAATGGGCCATTGTCGGAGCAGACTTATAATAAGGTATGGCGCTCAGCCCGGCCATCTTGTCTGTCACACCACTATTGCCAACACCTTGCTTGTCGGCCTCTGCAGACAATGCCGAAATGGAGCTGGCTTCATCACCTAGAATAACTCCATCAATAGAACCGTTAACAGTAAGATTTCCTGTAATCTCTACATCACCACAGAAATATCCGGCGTATCGTTTATATAACACTTCTCCATTTGATGTTCTGTCGGCTGTGCCATAAATAGCGGCACCGCTATTGAGACCTGACAGTCGGCCAAACACGCCATAATTATACCCATTGGTTGCATATCCAGCATCGCCTAATACGCCAAAGGCACGCCCTTTGTTATAGTATTGCTTTTGAGCGGAAGTGGCATCTCCTTTTACTCCAACATGAAAACTTACATTAGTTCCCACTACACTTTTGAACTCAGCAGCATTGGCCCATAGCATTTTACCATTATTGACATTACAATAGATGCCGTTTCTATTGCTTTTTGAATGTATGTTGAACACGCTGTCTCCTTCACTATAGAACGACAATGTTGATAAAGGAGTCATGTTTGTTTTTATCGAGATGTTCCCATTCTTATTTACTCTTAACTGTGCGTTACTTGACAATACGCATGCCAATGCCATTGAAATGGATAATAGTCTTTTCATAGTTTTATTAATTATTTTTAAATGTGATAATTGCTTTCTTATTTATCAAATAGGAATGAGCCATTAACGATTAAAGCTCTATCTCCCCATAAAAATAATATCCCGCGCGACAGAAACGTATTTCATATTCGCCAATGATATCATTCGGTAATTCTATCGTTTCTGTTCCTTCACAGATGATGGATGAAAATACGATGGTGTCATCTCCGTTCTCATCAGGCATTACTAACTGTATTTCATCAAAAGCGTAACCGTTGATATAAATGACATGACCGTCCATGTATATGGAGGGACGCTGTATAGGCGCTCTGCCAATTCCTTTACCTCTTGTTATAGGATCGTCATATCTAATATGCAAATCAATTTTGATGCGGTTTGTGTATACCGCAGGAATACCTGCATTTTCTGTAACGCCATTATCGTTATTCTCTGTGGCATTCACGACGATAGAGGCCATTATAACAAGCCCCGTAGCTAATAGATGTTTCCTTTTCATACTTTAAATAGTTTTTAATGTCAAGTCCAAAGTTATGAAAAAATTATAAAAAGAAAATATTCTGTGTAAAAAATTCTTATACACATAATACACGTAGCTGAACCAATGTCGCGCTATTTGTTTAATAAACAATATGTTACAAATATAATACATATAATACACAGGCATGTGCTGTTATTGCTTTTTTAATCTGAAATCGAGTTTTTTCGTACCATTCTGATTAAATAATTTCTTGTTTATGCTACTTCTTATGTTGGTTATGCTTTGTATAGAGAGATTGAGCAGGACTGCTATTTCCGACGGGATGAAATTAAGTCTTATAAGCACACACAGTTCTTTTTCTCTTTCTGTGAGTTTGTATTCCGGTGAGTTTATAGTATTATAAAAATCCGGCAACTTATTTCTTACGAGCGTGGTAGCGGCAGTCAGTTCATATTCCGTGGCATCATTTCCTTTTGCAGCAAGTGAATGTAGTTTTACGGTAATCTCGCTGTTTCTTAATGTCCGTTCGTTGTCTGTAACATCATCATCTATACAACAGTCATGATAGTCTGATATTGATTTTTTTAATGCTTTTATTTCATTCTCCTTTCTTGTCTTATATTGTTCAAAATCCGATTCCATCATATTGCTATCTTTGACTGCTTTGTCATATTCGGCCCAAAGATTATTATACTGTTGGTTTATTTTTATAGATTCTATACGATGTTTGCGCATCTTAGACGTGTACATTCTATACGATACTATCATAATAATGGCAGCACAACATGCTATATATGCAATGCCATTGCGATAATTATCCGCTTCTATCGTCTTGTTCTTTGCAATTTGTTGTGCATGGTCGTAATTATAGATGGCCTGTGTTCTATTGACTTCTATGGCTGACCGGACGATGGCGGAGGAATCGTTCATCCGACAGTAAAGTCCCGCATACTTTATTATGGAGTCGGCTCGTCCCTGTTTCTCGTAGTATGTCATGAGCTCCCGGTAAGCCGCTTCGGCACACTGAATGTCTTCTTTGAACTTTAACAACTTTGTCAGATATAGGTATGCGGAGTCTGCCCGTCCAACACCGTTGTAATATCTGGCCTTTGTTCCATAGTAAGATTCTTTTCCTTTTTCTATATTACCGTCTTTATCAAAGAAGCCGGAATATCGCTCATAGTAATCAATGTATTTTTTCGTCTTGTCATAGTTCTTCTGATGAAGATAAACATCTATTATGGCCGGAAGATGGCCTGCCGCCAAATCTTTGCGGCCAAGTCGTTCATACATCTTTATTACGTTGTCGGTTATGCTGATGACAGAGTCCTCATTGTACATGTTGCTATAGGCGTATGCTTTTAGTGCATAGGCGTCAAATGCCATTATGGTATCTCCAGCTTTCATCGCTGTGACATAAGTATTCTCCCATTCTTTCAATTCGTAATCAGAAGAGGCCATACTGTGAAAAATCATAGCCATCTGCCCGTGTATCCTGCAGAGCGTATGCCAATCACATCCGGCATCGGTCGTGTCGGCCAGGGATGCGGCTATGTTGTAATGTTCAAGCGCAGTCGGAGCATCGTTAAGGTCGCGGTAGACGCAGCCAAGGAGATAGCGGCCCATCATCTGCTCGCGTTGGTTGCCGTGACGGTCGTACCATTCGACTACAGCTGTCATGGTGGTATCGGTGGTGAATGGGATGAAGGCTTTGTTGAGGGCTTTTGCCTGCAGAAGGCGGTAGCGCATGAGGAGCGCCTCGGGCAGACTGTCGGGGGAGGTACTGATGGAGGCCAGCAAAGCGAGGGCTGAGTCTGGGCATGTGTCGGCCAGCGTGTCGGCATGGTCAAGCAGTGCCCGCGTGGCTCTGTTGCCGGTGCAAGAGACCAAAGCGGCGATGAGAAGAATGGTGTATGTCAGTATCCGCATCGTTTTATGTGTGGCATGTTTTTATTGCTCTTATATCGCAAAGGTAATGAATATTTCCGACATGATGTGTGAACAGTCAGAGTTTTTTCGGTTTTTGGGTATTTTGAGAGACGATGTAGGGGGGGAAGGAATATGCCCCTACCGTAGTGGAGAACCTTATGGCATGTCGCCCCGTGTGTCGTATAAACCCAAATTATTTTACAAAATGGGCTCCGCAAAAATCTTCATTCACGCTCGTTTTCGGGCCTTTTAGGGGTCTTTAAGACCTGTTTCCGGTGCAAATCTTTGACCGTTTTGACGCCGTCATGATGCCGTAAGGCCCTTACGGCTCTTCAGGAATGCAAAAGTTTGCGGGTTTTTGATGGTCGGAAAAGGGTGAAAAAGTGGTCGCCACCGAGCCGTAAGGGCTTCGCGGGGTTGCAACGAGCACGCCGTTGGGTTGCAACGGGGCGCTCGTTGCAATGCCGTAAGGGCCTTATTGTAACCCCGCGGGGCCCTTACGGCAGTCTCGGTTCTTCCCCTTTGGAGGAGCCGGAGGGAGCTTCGATTTGTAAGTGCTTGTGTGACAGTGGTTTGTAAAAATGGCTGTTTTTTCGTCGAAAAATAGCCCCGATTTTGACCTTCGCGAGATTTGAAAATTTGGAGGCGTGGCCGAAAAATTTTCAAAAGTACCCCGAAAAAACGGCCTTAAATTCGGAATTAATTTGACAAAGGTGTGGCTCTGTACATTCAGAAGATGGCCTCACCCCGGCCCTCTCCAAGGAGAGGGTGCCTACGAGGTGAAGGGCGCAGAGAATATTTCAATGCAAAGAGTAGGGAAGAGGGCCTCACCCAGGCCCTCTCCTTGGACTACTCTACGTACATATCTTTGTCCCAGATTTACACTACCATAACATGCTCATTTGGACGTCTTTATGTGTGGTAATCTCAGTCCCCTCCTTTACAAGCTACTCTCTGCACACTTCTTTTGTCTTATTGGAAACAACGTAACATGCCCATTTGGACGTCTTTAAGTGGGGTAATCTCACTCCCCTCCTTTCCAAGGAGGGGTTAGGGGTGGTTGATGATAACTTATTGAAAATCATTATTTTGAATGACCGCGGATGACTAACCACCCCTAACCCCTCCTTGCAAAGGAGTGGAGTGAGATTACCCCACATAAAGACGTCCAAATGAGGTCGTTGTGTTGGTATAATAAGACAAAAGATGTGTGCGGAGAGTAGTTTTCACCTCGTAGGCTCCCTCTCCTTGGAGAGGGCCGGGGTGAGGCCGTTTGCCTTTAATAAGTAAAGAAAAGACGGAAAAGTTTGTATGATAAGTAAAAAATGTCTACCTTTGCAAAAGATTTAGAAACAATCGAAATAACCGATGGGGCAGAGAATCAGAAAACTTAAGAAGATCAGAATACATCGTGAGGGAACCAATACGCTCTTTTTCAGCCTGATAGGCATTGTCGTCGTTGCGGCTTTGCTGTGGTACTTGCTCGACAACAAAATCCCGTTTTGGGCTTTTTCGGTTGTATTCGGTGCGGCATGGATTGTCGTGCTCAACTTCTATCGCTGCCCGAAACGCTATTTTGAGCATGACACGGAGCGCACGGTTGTCGCTCCTGCCGACGGACGGATCGTCGTCATTGAGGAAATCGAGGAGACGGAATACTTTCATGACCGCCGTCTGATGATTTCCATATTCATGAGCCTGTTTAACGTTCACGCCAACTGGTTCCCCGTGGAGGGCAAGGTCATCTCCGTCAACCACCGCGACGGCAATTTCCACAAGGCATGGCTGCCCAAAGCCAGCGAGGAGAACGAGCGTGCCGACGTGCTGATCGAGACACCGGAGGGAGAGCGCGTGCTCTGCCGTCAGATAGCCGGCGCGATGGCGCGCCGCATCGTCACCTACGCCAAACCGGGCGAGGAGTGCTGCATCGACGAGCATCTGGGCTTCATCAAGCTGGGTTCGCGTGTCGACGTCTACCTGCCGCTGGGCACCGAGGTGTGCGTCAAGATGGGACAGGCGACCACCGGCGACCTCACGGTCATAGCCAAACTCAAGTAAACAAGGGTCGGGACAATCTCGTCCGACAACAAATCTAAACCTACGGAAATGGCTAATCTCATAACACGCCAAATACCAAACACGATCACCTGCTGCAATCTTGTGTCAGGCTGTATAGCCGTCTCATACGCCTTCGACGGGCTTTATGCGGCGTCATTCCTCTTTATTGTCATCGGAGCGGTGTTCGACTTCTTCGACGGTATGAGCGCACGACTTCTCGGCGTGTCATCACCGATCGGAAAAGAACTGGATTCGCTGGCCGACTGCATTACCTTCGGACTGGCTCCATCGGCAATCATCTACACCTTCCTCGCTACACAACCGTGGCTCGAGCTGGTGCCCGTCGTGGGCCGTTATGTGCCCTACACGGCCTTTGTCATGGCCGCCTTCTCGGCCCTGCGTTTAGCCAAGTTCAATCTCGACGAGCGTCAGACGACGTCTTTCATAGGCATGCCGACGCCGGCCAACGCCCTGTTTTGGGCATCGCTCGTTGTCGGCAGCGAGGCGTGGCTGTCGTCGTCGCCGTGGACGGTGGCCGGCGTCGTCGCGCTGGTGCTGGTCTGCAGTTGGCTCCTGGTGGCTGAAATCCCCATGTTTGCCCTTAAGTTCAAGCACTGGGGATGGCGCGGCAACGAGTTGAAATATGTTTTTGTCATCACCTCCGCCATCCTTCTCGCCGTCTTCCGCCTGAGCGGTTTCGCCGCTGTCGTGGCGTGGTATGTCCTGCTGTCCGTTATCTCAAACCGTCATAAAGTGTAGCTCGCATGCTCAAAGGTCTGCTCTTCATCGGATTGCTCTTTCTGATCTTCATGGCCATCGTGGTCATGCTGGTCGTCCGTTTCTTCTGGGGGGCAATCGTGCGGATGCGCGAAATGCTCCGCAGCTCGATGGGAATGGGCCCCGGTGACGGCTCTGCTGGCGACTATACCGGCCGCCGCACCAACCAATATACGTTCTCTCACGACGGCCGTCGCCGCACTTCCGGAACCGGCCGCGCTTCCGGCGCGGGACGCACGTCAAGCGGCGCGGGACAACAGTCGTCCGGCAGCCGCCGCACGCAGACGACTTCGGGACCTACCGTCATCGACAACCGCAATCCGGAGCAGGCCCGGCGAAAGATTTTCTCCGAGAACGAAGGCGAATATGTTGATTTTGAGGAAAGCTGAACTATATTATTGAACACAGAGACACGGAGACACAGAGTTTTTTATATGTTATCTTCTGTGTCTCCGTGTCTCTGTGTTCAGCAAAGTGAATACTGATTCTATGGTTTGTGCGGCCTCAGAACGTGAAACCGACGGAGGCGTAGAAGAAGCCGCGGTCGCCTATTCCGGCCGTATGGGAATTGGCATAGCGGTAGCCGAGGCTGATGAAGAGCGGCGATTTTGGCTTTTTGATGAGCGGATTGATGCGGAACGAGATGTCATAGTAGGTGTGTTTCCAATCGGCGTTGCCAACGGTGCTTCCCACCTTGAATACGGCTTTGCCGATGTCAAGTTTGTCGTTGCCGAACCGATAGGACAGACCGCCGCCCAATCCGATGCCTTCAAGCGATGTGTGGTTGAGGTGGGCGTCGATGTATTCGACGCTGGCCAGGAGGTTGAGGCGGCCTCCCATGCCGAATGTCAGGTCAAGAGCATCTGACTGGAACTTCATCCCGCGGGTCTGGAGTGACTTCGTCATGCTGAGGTCGAAGCCCATCCGGAGGCTGTGCCACTTGCCCGATCGGTTCCGACAGCCGCTTGTCTGCGTCTCATGATTGAAGTCTGTTTGGCCTTGTGTCATGTCCGTTAGGTTTTGCTTCATGTCCGTTTGGCCTTGTGCCACGTCTGTTTCGTTTTGTGCCATGTCAGTTGTTTGGCTTTGCGTCACGTCAGTTTTGTCATGTGCCGATGCTCCCGTGGCAATCATTGCCGTCAGAAGGAGGGCGGGAAATAATTTTTTCATAAAGTTTATTTTTTGTTGATTAATGTCCGGCAAAGGTAGTCGGATAATTCCGAAACTTCGGTTTAAAATCCGATAAATACATATAATGTATTCTATCGTATGTCAACATGTCTTTCGGTGTGTTTATTTTAGTTTAGAGGGAGCGTCATTTGGAGCAGTACGGGAATGTAACACGCTAAAAACCGGCTGGCCTGTCAAGATTCGGCTCATGCGAAGTGAGGCTGCTCCGTAATTAGGTTTTACGGAGCAGCCTCACTTCATTTGCTTTTGCATTAAACTATTGTATCGTCTCATTTGTCTTCTTCTTGATATCGGCGACATACGTCTAATGCTATTGTTGCCACGACAATGACGACGAGGAAGATATATTCGACCCGACTTGTGTCGAAAAGGAGTCCCAAGCCGAGCACAAACATAATCATGGAGCAGTTGTTGTCCGACAGCGGTATCAGCATCTTGTCAGGTGCGATGCGCTTCCTGATTTTGTGTATGACGCTAATCGTGACGACGATAAGTCCGATGGCCAGCAGTGAGGTCGTGATGGGAGTCTCATTGCTCACGTAGTCGGAGAGCATCAGCCAAATGAAGAATATGGCGCTCCATGTGATTTGGCTGAAATAGTCCATGTATTCTTTCATGATTAAGTCGTTTTTTATTATTTTTCTGATTAATTCTATTTAAAGATATCATTGATGTTGTCGTATGCTTTGATAAATTTACCAGATTTGAAGTGATAAAATCTGCCGTATCCACGTTTTTCATAAGTAGTGCCTGTAAGATCCTTGTAGAACATCTCGCAATATTTCGGCGTTTTGTCTGTATGGTATGGTTTTTGATATATGGATAGGATAGGGACTTCCATATTTGGTATACGTTCAAGATAATCGTATGTCTCGATTATAAGACAAAATCCGAAACCATTTTCTTTACATAGCTTTTCTGCCATCCGTGGATTTATGCAATTCTCGGAATGGCAGAAAGACGCATATCCATAGATAATAACATCTCCGTGGCTGTTCAGATACTGACGTATCTGCTCTGTATCAATTTGATAAATTTGGCTGTTATACGTCAGACTGTCAATAGGTCTGTCGCATCTCACTATGCGAGCTTTGTTTTCTTTTGATAGAGACTTATATCCGGATTCGTTGATTGATATAAGGCCGCATGCAACATTGCTTATCGTCATTATGACGATAAGCAATGTATATATTGTTTTTTTCATTCTTCTATTTTGTTTAAATACAGCCGATATCCACCATTTTCTCCCAAATCTTTATTATATACATTTGCGCCTTTTGGTAGAACCATTCTTATCGTATCGCCATCTGTATATATCGTTTCAATTTCTTCATCTACCATGAATGGAGGCATAGTTTCAATACCTTCTGATGCAGGAGCTTTTGCAAGTAATAAATCAGTATAGTATTGATTGGATTTTTCATCATATTTTAATAAAGAAGAGATGTAGCTTACACCATCGTTTTTTAGCTCGTATGGAGTTTGGGGACCAATTGGGATACCGAGAATAATGATATCACATAAACCAAATCCTGTCTTGCAACCTGTTGATGCCCTTGCAATTCTTGCACGAAACAGAGCCGCTCCATTTTTGTCTGTTTTTATTGGTTCAGGTTGATTACCTATATGTTGTTCTGCTCTTGTCCCATTGACCAATTCATTATTAATCATACTATCAAAGGGAATGAATCCAATTTTGCAAGCAGCATCTTCTACGTCTTGGGGTGTAGACATCGTTTCTTCTTGTTGGCAGGCTGTAAAGAACAGCGTGGTAGCCATCATGAAAAATAATAGTTTCTTCATAATTAAGTTGTTTTTAATGATTAATATTATTGTTTATTCTTCGAAGAATCCGTATAGACGTTTGTCGTCAAAGTAGACTTCCACTTCAGACTTCTCCGCCTGTTCCGTTTGGGGCAGATTGATGGTGGTTTTTGTTGGGGTGATGACGGTCTGTTCCTGATGGATGACATTACCGTTAGCGTTCTTTATCACCACTGTCGCATCATATATTAATGTGTCGGCAGAGATGGTTACGGTCTTGTCATCGTAGTCGATGGTAGGGATTTCGTAATGTCTTTCATTACATTCTAAGTCGTCATTATGTAATGTGACCGTTTTTGTTTTAGCCTGCATGTTTGTGCAAAGCGTGATTGCCATGATGGCGATTGTTGTTCTTTTCTTCATATATTTGATTTTTTGTTTGTTGGTTTCGAATTTCGTTGCAAAGGTATGGCGAAGTTGGAAAACTATGAAGAAAAGCTGTTGACAAGAGATTGACAATAAAAAAACGAGTTGACAAGAAGTTGACAACTCGTTGGTAAAGGTTTGTATTATAGAGATTTGATGAATTGATCGAAGTCTTTAGGTGTCCCTTGGTCACTAAAAAATTTCTCTTGCAATCGCTTGCGCGTTTTCGATACAGCACTGATAGTACATCCGAGAAGAGTGGCCATCGCAGATGGTGACAAGTCTAAGCGTATTAGCATGCAGATGTGATATTCGTGCTGACTGATGTTATAGTAACTGTACAGATTGTTCTTAAAGTCATTAATCTCTCGGTTTGTAACTTCGTCTAATTCATTCCATTCCCGACTGTTGATGACTTTATCTTTCTTTATATGATCTTGAATAGTTCTATATATGTCGGTGGAAATGATTCTTGTTTTTGCCGATTCGCTCTTAGCTTGTTTTCTGATGATTGTCTCGTTGGCAAGGATGAGATCCGCGCGTTGCTCTTCGATTCTTTCTATAAGCAACAGGTTTTCATCGGATGTTCTTTTCAGTTCCTGTTCCAGCACTTTTAGTTTTTCTTCGTTCTTTTGCATGTATTCCGTACTTTGTTCGTATAGGCTTTTTTTTAGTTTGGTAATTCGTTCTATCTGCTGCTTTTGTTTCTGTATGTTTCGATATGTATATGCTATTAAGATTATGAGCAAAGTGAAAACAATGGATATAGTGGTTGTCAGAGTTGCCTTTTTATTAGCGTTTTCAGCTTTCAATACGAGGTTTTCCTTTTCGCGCAGGTTGTAATTATAGAGTGAGTTCATTCTGTTGACAGACTCTGTGGCTGTTATTGTTTTCACGGAGTCAGTGTATTCGTTGAATAGTCTGAGATATTTGATTGCATCCTCATTGTTGTTCTCTCGCAGAGCTAATTCCGTGAGACATCTGCTTGCTGTTTGTTTTGCATAGATTGTGCCTATTTCTAGTAATTCTTTGGCATAAAAACGCACGCTGTCATATCGTTGGGTGTTCATGCAAATCTTTAGTTCCATGATATAATTGGGGCTTCGATTTATTTCAAAGTTTGCATTTAATTCAGGTTTCAAACATTCTTCCGCTTTCTTATAATTACCGGATTCGATGTAGAAAGATGACATTTGTGCAAGTACAGTCGCTTTCATGTGCTCATTATTAATCTTTTTAGCGATTTTATATGCCCTTTGGTAATAGTAGAGGCTACTGTCATTTTGATTGTTCTTATTATAGGCATAGGCTAAATCACGTAACGTATATATGAGATTAAGACTGTCTTTTAGTTTCGTGTCGTAGTTTAATGTTTTTTGATACATTACTATAGCCTGATTATAAAGAGCTTGATTGAGAAGTAAACGGCCAATTTGGAAATATAATGTCCCTTTGAATTCTAAATTGTTGTCAGGTGTTGTGCTTATTGCTTTTTGGTAAAATTCCATTGCTTTGGGAGCGTCATTGAGATGTAGATAAGTTCGTCCTGCATAATAATAAGCCTCGGGTAGCAGTGTCTTGTCGCCTTTGGTCTCGTAATATTCCACGAGCGAAAGGATGGTGCTGTCCGAAGAGTGCTTGATGTACGATTTGTCGGCGGCCTTGATTTGCAGCAGCCGGTGGAACATTTGTTCGTGTTTGGGGGCGCCGGCCATCATCGGGGCCATGCTGTCGAGCATGGCGACGGCTCTTTGGGGATTGGTTGCGGTCAGGCTGTCGGCCACAATGAGGCTCTTGCGGTATTCAAACCGTGAGCAGGAGAATGACAGGAGGATGAGGGCAGTAGCTATGATGTATGTTATTTTGTTCATGATTGCGTACTTAAAACGATAGTGCAAATATACGGAAAATAAGTGTAGTGAGCAAGAATTTGTGCCGGTTATGCTGCGTTTCGGCTGTCAGATTGCTGAAGAAAGGCGCTGCGCGCTTACTATTTGCATGACACCGGTGGCGTGGGAAGGGCGGGAGGAGAAAGTAAAATGAGTCATATTGGAGAATAAAACAGGCTATATCGGTGGGTGATATGGGCTGTCTTGCCCACCGATATAGCCTGTATGGGATTGCGTCAGAGGACGTTTCTGAATGTCGCGTGTCAGTTGTGGACGAGCGTTCCGATGTCTTCGCCGTCCATGACCTTCTTTAGGTTGCCGACGATGTCCATGTTGAAGACGTAGATGGGGAGGTTGTTCTCCTTGCACATCGTCGTGGCGGTGAGGTCCATGACCTTCAGTCCGCGGGTGTAGATCTCGTCGTAGGTGATGTCGGTGAACTTCGTGGCGGTCGGATCTTTCTCGGGGTCGGCGGTGTAGATGCCGTCGACGCGGGTGCCTTTGAGCATGACGTCGGCTTCAATCTCGATGCCGCGTAGCGACGAGCCGGTGTCGGTGGTGAAGTATGGGCTGCCCGTGCCGGCAGAGAAGATGCAGACGTAGCCGGCCTCCATCGCCTCGATGGCGCGCCACTTGGTGTAGAACTCGCCGATGGGCTCCATGCGGATGGCGGTCAGGACGCGGGTCTTGACGCCGATTGCGCCGAGGGCAGAGCTGAGGGCGAGGGAGTTGATGACGGTGGCGCACATGCCCATCTGGTCGCCTTTGACGCGGTCGAAGCCTTTCTGCGAACCGCTGAGGCCGCGGAAGATGTTGCCGCCGCCGATGACGATGCCGATCTGGACGCCCATGTCGGCCACTTCCTTGATCTGGCGGGCGTAGTCGGAGAGACGTTCGGGGTCGATGCCGAAGTTCTGGTGGCCCATGAGGCTTTCGCCACTGAGTTTCAATAGGATTCTTTTGTACTTAGCCATGATTGTTGTTATTTTATGGTTGATGTTTTCTTTTATGGGAGATTATGGGAGATTATGGGAGGTTATGGGAGATGTGGGAGGGGTGATGACAAACTGCACTTCCTTGAAGGCGTAGCGGCTGAGGCGGCCGTCGGTGCGGCGCAACAGGAGGTGGCCGTCGGGCTCGACGGTCTCTATTGAGGCTGTGAACGTTCCGTCGGCGTCGCGGAAGGGATGGAGACCCTCGCGGCGGTAGAGTGACTGGAGATAAAGATCGTGGATGTGGTGGAGCCGGCCCTCGTTGATATGATGGACGAAGAAGAAGCCGATGCGCCATAGGATGGCTGTGCCGATGTGCATTATGTTTTCCTGCCGGCCGATGATGGAGCAGAGCGAGATGGGGTTGGGGGCGTCGCTCGTGAAGTGTTCCTGATTGATGTTGACGCCGATGCCGATGATACAGCTCGTCACCATGCCGTGGCTGATGGTACATTCGGTCAGCGTGCCGCTGATTTTACGGTCGTGCCAATAGATGTCGTTTGGCCACTTGATGGTCAGTCCGTCGGTGAACTCGCTCAGCGTGTCCCGCACGGCGAGTGCCGCGGCCTGGAGGATGACATACTGTCTGTTGGCCGGCTGCCCCTCGGGAGCGACTCTTATGCTGCACAGCAGGTTCTTGCCGCGCTCGCTCTCCCACGTGTTTGTGCCCTGTCCGCGGCCGGCTGTCTGATAGTCGGCCGTGACAAAGGTGAGGAAGTGGCCGGTGGCCGGCATCTCCTCACGCATGTAGCGTATGGTGGAGTCGGTCTCTTCGAGATGCTTATGTACGTAGCTCTTTTGCATGTCTCTTTCTTTTGGCCGGGTCGCGGGATGTCGGACTATCGCGGGATGAAGGCGTCCACGATGTGGTCGACACGGCATCCGGTGGCCGGCGTTCCCGTGACGCTGACGATGTCGAAGCGCAGGGGCATGTCCATCTGCTGCTGTTTGACGAAAGCGTCGGCTGCGATGGCCAGCGAACGTATCTTCGCTGCGTCGACGGCGGCTTCGGGTGCGGTGAAGTTGGCGTTGCGGCGCGTCTTCACTTCCACGAAGACAAGCGTCGTGAGGTCGGTGGCAATGATGTCGATGTCACGCCGCCCGTAGTGCCAGTTGCGTTGCAGGATGCGGTAGCCCTTTGCCGCGAGATAGTCCGCGGCGGCCTGTTCACCCCAAAATCCCAGTTCATTGTGTGCCGCCATGATGATTGCGAGGTTGAGTTATCATTGCAAGGATAGTGCAAACGAGCGCAATGTGAACTTGTTCACAAATTATTCGCAAGCTCATCAGCACGTGCCGAGTGCAGCCTATCCTATGCAAAGATAGTAAAAAAACGATATCCACGTGCCCGGCATGTAAAGAAAGCGCATTGTTGTGGGTAATTTTCATGGTTTTTATCCCGCCGGTAAGGGGAATTTGTTGTAATTTTGCGGTAAAACTACCATATTATGACAACAGAAGAACAGCAGAAGAAGGACGAACAATACATGAGGCGGGCGCTCGCCGAAGCCGAACAGGCATTTGCCGAGGGTGAAATCCCGATTGGGGCGGTGGTCGTCTGTCGCGACAGAATAATCTCGCGGGCGCACAATCTGACGGAAACGCTCAACGACGTGACGGCCCACGCCGAGATGCAGGCCATCACGGCGGCGGCCAATCAGTTCGGCGGAAAGTACTTGACGGACTGTACGCTCTACGTGACGGTGGAGCCCTGTCCGATGTGTGCCGGTGCTATCGGTTGGGCGCAGATACCCCGCATCGTCTATGGCGCTCCTGACGCAAAGCGTGGCTATCGTGAGTTTGCCCCGCGGGTGATGCATCCCCGGGCCACGGTGACGGGCGGCGTGCTCGAAGAGGAGTGCGCCGGGCTGATGAAGGAGTTCTTTCGGAACAAAAGATAGACAAATGGTGAGTGGTGAATGGTGAGTGGTGAATGGTGAGTTGGTCGGCCAAGGGCCGATGTTGAGTTATTGAATTATGACTTACAATGGAGATTGTAACTCCCTTCATCTATCGGAAGCGCTAACGTAAATTCACCATTCAATAACTCAACATCGGCCTTTGGCCGACCAACTCACCATTCACCATTCACCACTCACCATTATTGATTTGAGCGGTTGCATGACGAAATCGCGTTCGTGCATGAGCGGATGTGGGATTTTGAGGTCCGGCTCGTCGACCGAGATGTCGTCGTAGAGGAGGATGTCGATGTCTATCGGTCGGTCATGATACTGCCCGTCGACGGATTTTGCCGTCCTTCCGAGTTCGCGTTCGATTTGCTGCGTCAGCTCCAAAACGCGGCGTGGAGATAATAGGGTGGTGCAGCATACTGCCGCATTGACAAACTGATGGTCGGAGACGAATCCCCACGGCTCCGTAACGTAGAGAGCCGACCGGCGCTCTACGGTGCCGATCAGCTCTCCAATGCGTTCTATCGCCTTGTTTATCGTGGCCTCGCGGTCGCCCAGATTGGCACCGAGGCCGAGATAAAGAGTGTGTGTCATGTCTGATTTTGATGTCCCTTTGAGATTCCCCGATGTTCTTAATCGTTGAGAATGAGCAGCGCGTCACCGTAGCATCCGAAACGATAACCGTTCTCCACGGCCTTGTCGTAAGCCTCCATAACGATGTCGTAGCCGCCGAACGCGGCCGTCGTCATGAGCATGGTGGACTCCGGATGATAGAAATTGGTGATCATGCTGTTGGCCATGCCGAACTCGTAGGGCGGGAATATGAACTTGTTTGTCCAACCCTCATATTCCTTCAGCAGTCCGTCCGTGCCCACGGCGGTCTCCGTGGCACGCACCGTGCTGACGCCGACAGCGCATACCCTGTGGCCGGCAGTCTTGGCTTCGTTGACAATACGACAGGCTTCAGCGTCGATAAACATCTGTTCGGAGCTCATCTTATGCTTCGTGAGGTCCTCCACTTCGATCGGGTCGAAGCTGCCGAGGCCGCAGTGTACGGTGATGTAGGAGAAGTTGATGCCGCGTATTTCCATCATCTTGAGCAGTTCGCGGCTGAAGTGCAGTCCTGAAGCGGGTGCCGTCACGGCACCTTCGTTGCGTGCGTAGATGGTCTGGAAGTTCTCCATGTCGTCCTCCGTTGCGGGGCGGCGGTCGACGATGTAGCGTGGCAGAGGAGCCTCGCCGAGGGCGAAGAGCTCGCGTTTGAACTCGTCGTGTGGGCAGTCATAGAGGAAACGCAGCGTCCGTCCGCGGCTGGTGGTGTTGTCGATAACCTCCGCCACCATCGGTCCGTCCTCGTCGAAGAACAGTTTGTTGCCGATGCGGATCTTGCGGGCCGGCTCTACGAGCACGTCCCAGAGGCGCAATTCCTCGTTGAGTTCACGCAGCAGAAACACTTCTATCTTTGCGTCCGTCTTCTCCTTCGTGCCGTAAAGACGTGCGGGAAATACCTTCGTGTCGTTGAATATGAATGTGTCATGCTCGTCAAAATAGTTCACGATGTCCCGGAACGTGAGGTAGACAGGCTTTCCTTCGGCGTCGGTCATGTCGTTGCCGTCCGCATCTTTCTTGCACATCTCGATGGTCTGGCTCTTGCGGTGTATGACCATCAGGCGGCAACTGTCTCGGTTGTACACTTTCTCTACGGTGCCGTCCTCGTTGTCGAACGCGCGGAACGGCGGTTCCAGTGCCAGCTGTGATTCCGGCAGTTTAAACTTGAATTGTGACAGTTTCATATCCTAAATAATCTCCTTTCTTGTTGCTTGTACTTATAAATCAATTCAGAGGCTTGTCGGTCAGGCCTTCATATTAACGTTCGATGGGCTGCGACTCGAGCCACGCGGGAAATTCGTCGAGTGTCAGACAGCTGTCGACGCAGACCATGCCGACCCTTGTGCGTCGCAGGGCGGTCAGGAAAGCGCCGCTTCCGAGGGCTTTTCCGAGGTCACGGGCCAGTGCCCTGATGTATGTCCCCTTGCCGCAAACGACGCGGATGGACATCTGCTTGAGCTGCGGATCGAAGTCCGTCAGCTCAATCTCGTCAATCCTGAGCGTCTTGGCTTTCAGCTCCACATCCTCTCCTTTGCGCTTGAGTTTGTAGGCACGCTTGCCGTCCACCTTGACCGCCGAATACTCCGGCGGCACCTGTTGTATTTCCCCGACAAAGCGCGGGAGCGTCGCGAGAATCAGTTCGCGGGTGATATGGGCGGTCGGGTAGGTGAAGTCGACGGTGTGCTCGCGGTCGTAGCTGGGCGTCGTAGCGCCGAGTTGGAGCGTCGCCGTGTATTCTTTGGTGTGATACTGGAGCGTCTCAATCTCCTTTGTCTTGCGTCCCGTGCAGAGAATGAGCACCCCCGTGGCCAGCGGGTCGAGCGTCCCGGCGTGACCGATTTTCACACGTTTGATGCCGAGGCGGCGCGAAATGAGCGTGCGCACCCGTGCCAATGCTCCGAAACTGGACATGCCGTAGGGCTTGTCAATGTATATGATTTCTCCTTCGGTGAAGTTCATTGGCGACGGATTACTGTATCAATGACATGACAATCGTCACTGCTCCGGCCACGGCGCAGTAGACGCCGAAGTAGATGAGCTTGCCTCGTTTGACGATGTTGATCATCCACTTGCAGGCCACGCAGCCCGAGATGAACGCGGCGACAAAGCCCACCACGAGTGGCAGGGTGTCGATACCGCCGAACGCCTCCTCGCCCTTGACGGCCTTGAGGACGTCGAGTAGGGCCTCGCCGAGTATCGGCGGGATGACCATGAGGAAGGAGAACTGCGCCAGGTTTTCCTTACGGTTGCCCAACAGGAGTCCAGTGGCGATGGTGCTGCCTGAGCGCGAGAGTCCCGGCATGACGGCGCAGGCCTGTGCCAGACCGATGATGAAAGCGTCGCGCGGGCTTATCTTGTCCTTCTGACGTGGCTTTGCGTAATATGAGAAGGTGAGCAGAGCGGCTGTCACGAGGAGCATACAGCCGACGATGAGCAGTCCCGAACCGAAGATTTCCTCCACCGTGTCCTTGAAGAACACGCCCACGATGCCGATGGGAATCATCGACACGGCGATGTTGAGGGCGTAGCGCGTCTCGTCGTTCAGCCGGAACTTGAACAGTCCGCGGACGATCCAGTCTATCTCACTCCACAGGACGACGAGCGTGCTCATGACCGTAGCCACGTGGACGAGCACGGTGAAAGTCAGATTGTCGGCGCCGTCGAGGTCAAACAGTGCCGCCCCGATGGTCAGGTGGCCGCTGCTACTGACGGGAAGATATTCCGTCAGCCCCTGCACGAGGCCCAATATCAGTGCTTCAAACCAACTCATTCTTATGCCTCCTTCATTATCTCCTTATCGTCAGAACTGCCTGCGTGCTTGTCCTTGGGCCGGCGGATGATAGCGTAGACGATTGACACGAAACCGGCGAGGCAGACCACCGGAGCCACTTTGATGCGACGGGCGCTGAATATGTCCGGATCGTAGGTCGTGTCGGTCGAGCCGGAACCGCTCATGAGGATAAAGCCGACGACAACCACCGCCATGCCGATGGCAAGGAGGATGAAGTTGGTGCGGTCGAAAGCAAAGTTTCTTTTGTCCATAACTTTTGTATGTCTCTTATAGTTTTATTATATGATGTTAGCGGGAAGTCCGTTTGCCGGTTATATTTTGTAGAGTTCGCCGGCCGTCATGCGTAGGAACTTGTTGACCGAGAGCCATGCGCAGACGGTGGTGATGACGATGCCGAAGAACAGTATTGCTGCCGCCGTGATGGCGAGCTCCTGCCATGTGATGACGGTCATGATGGCCGGTTCGTAGTTGTAGAGTGCGTAGATGCCGCCACCAAGTGACCCGCAGGCCAGCACGGCAGCGATGATGCCCACGCTCACGGCGCGGCGGAGGAAGGGCCGGCGTATGAATCCCCACGAGGCTCCGACGAGCTTCATCGTGTGGATATTGAACCGGCGGGAGTATATGCTCAGCCGGACGCTGTTGCTGATGAGTGAGAATGACACGCAGGTCAGCAGGACGGCCAGCACGAGGAAGACCATGCTCAGCTTGCGCAGATTGCTGTTGACCTTGTCCATCAGGTCCTCCTGATAGGCCACGTCAGTCACTTCGGCCCGCTTCTTCAGTTCCTTCGAAATCCACTTCAGCGAGTCGCAGTTGGCGTAGTCGGCGACCATCTGTATCTCGAGCGTGGCCACGAAGGGGTTGAAGCCGAGAAACTCCGACGGGTCCGAGCCCATAGCCGCACTTTGCTCTATTTTGGCCTGTTCGCGGCTGATGTAGCTCACGTGGCGTGTGTAGGGCCGGCGGTAGAGGTCGCGGCAGAGCATTTTTGCCCCGTTGTCAGTGACTTTGTCGCCCAGCATGACCGTCACCGTGAGGTTTTCACGGACGTATGACGAGAGGTTGTGGGCGGTGAGCACGGAGAACACCATCATGCCCAGCAGGATGAGCACCAGCGTGGTGCTTATGCACAATGTGACGGCCTGCAGACCGGTGTGTCTGCGGGCTTTTTTTCGTTTCTTTCCCATTCAGTGAAGATGTAATACACCTAAATTGCTGCAAAAGTAACAAAAAAACCAGTAACCTCCGGTCCATTTAACATGTATTAACCGCCATCGTGGCTCATTTTTGTTGCGGTGTCATGGTATGTTGGTGGCATCGTAAACGTAAAGACATCCTAAGTATGGAATTTCAACGCAAAGACCGCAAGGGCACAAAGGGGTGTGTCAAAATGCGGGGGAAGCAGATTGTAGGGGAAAATATGTCCCTACCAAGCATCACGTGGCCATTTTGATACACCCACAACCACCACGGACGTAAAGACTCTGCGACATCGCGTCATCGTGTTTGCACTTCACTTTATCGTCAATGATGCTTTGCGTCTTTGCGGTCTTTGCGTTTGCATAAAGCGCTTCGCACGTTTTTAACACCCCGGTGGTCGGATATCTCAGAGTTTTTATGTACTTTTGGCCGACAAAATCCAACGACAATGAGTACTGTAATCTATCCATCACCGATATTCGGCCCTGTCCACAGTCGCCGGCTCGGCGTCTCGCTCGGTATCAACCTGCTCCCCGCAGACGGCAAGGTGTGCACGTTCGACTGCATCTACTGTGAGTGCGGGTTCAACCGCGACCACCGTCCGACGCGCCCCCTGCCCACCCGCGAGGAGGTGGCGGCTGCTCTTGAGGCCCGTCTGCGTGACATGCAGACCAACGGTCCCGCCCCCGACGTGCTGACCTTCGCCGGCAACGGTGAACCGACCGTCCATCCGCGGTTTGCCGAAATCATCGACGACACCATCCGGCTGCGCGACCGCTATTTTCCCGAAGCGCGCATCTCCGTGCTCAGCAACTCCACGCAGCTCCATCGTCCCGATGTCCACGCCGCCCTGATGCGTGTGGACAACAACATCCTGAAGCTCGACACGATCTGCCCGCGCTATATCGCCGCTGTCGACCGTCCGACGGGAACTTATTCCGTCGATGACATCGTCGCCGGCATGAAGGCGTTCGGCGGTCATGCCATCATACAGACCATGTTCATGAAGGGCATGTCGGACGACGGACTCGACGTCGACAACACGGGCGAAGACTATGTCGCTCCGTGGCTCGAGACCGTCCGGGAGATCGGTCCGCAGAGCGTGATGATCTACACCATCGACCGTGAGACACCCGACCACGGACTGCGGAAAGCCACCCGAGAAGAGCTCGACACCATCCGCGACCGTGTCCTCGCGGCGGGCATCCCGTGCACGGCGTCTTACTGAAAAAAGTGGCGTCTTGCCGAAAAAACCGCGTTCCGTCATGAGGGATGTAACTCTCTGATAGTCATTGAAATCCGGTGGCGGAATTTCAATGACTTTTTTTGTGTCCTGCAAAAACGCGCCGAAATCCCACTGTTTGCCCGTCCGTGAAATCGTGATGATGGTTAAAGAATGTTATTTTGGTCATATATTTGCCCCGTTTGGTCATGTTGAAAGGCTATGATTGTTGCTTGACAGCTTATCCGACACCTTTTTAGTGTCAAAATAATATCATGGAATTTAACTTTTGAAAATCCTCCGAAAAAACGGCGGCAAAGCCGAAATATTGACAAAACTACGCCGCGACGCGCCAAAAATCTGTCGGCTGTCGAGCCGTAAGGGCCTCCCGGGGTCGCAACGAGCACGCCGTTGGCTCACGACGGGGCCGCCGCTGCGATGCAACGAGGGCCCCGCTGCGATGCCGTAAGGCCCTTACGGCAACACGAAACCGGCCAAAATGTTGCACACTTTCGTTGAATTTGTCATAACGCACTGACGGACAGATGGTAAAAGATGCACGCTCATTTTTGAAGAATTTGCGGCCGAGGGATTTTTATTTTCAAATTCTTTAAAAATGAAGAGGCATTTGTTGTGATTATTCTGAATTTTAACAATTTTGTAGGAAAACCATGCTTTCCCGTCAAACGCAGTCAGAGCGTCATTTTTTCCGATTTTCGCGAATATCCCGGAGTTTTTGTGTAATTTTGCAGCCCGAATTCAGATATACCGGAAGAAAAAGATGAAAATATATACTGATGAAGAACTGGCGCAGATACTCGACAAGAAGATCTTCCGTCAGATATCGGCAGCAGCCGACCGCCTCGGCGTCGAATGTTATGTCGTGGGCGGATATGTCCGCGACATCTTCCTGCAACGGCCGTCCAACGACATCGACGTGGTCGTCGTGGGCAGCGGCATCAGCGTGGCTGCCGAACTGAAGCAGATGCTCGGGCGCAAGGCCCATCTCTCCGTCTTCCGCAACTTCGGGACGGCACAGGTGAAGTGCGGCGATACCGAGGTCGAATTTGTCGGAGCACGCCGTGAGAGCTACAGCCACGACTCGCGCAAGCCCGTCGTCGAGGACGGCACGCTCGAGGACGACCAAAACCGCCGCGACTTTACCATCAACGCTATGGCCATCTGTCTCAACGGCGACCGTTTCGGTGAGCTGGTAGACCCCTTCGACGGCATCTACGACCTCGAGGACGGCATCATCTGCACGCCGCTCGACCCCGACGTGACCTTCTCTGACGACCCGTTGCGCATGTTGCGCTGCATACGTTTTGCCACTCAACTCAACTTCCGCATCGAGGACGAGACCTTCGACGCTCTCGAACGCAACGCCCATCGCATCAAAATCATCAGCGGCGAACGCATAAAGGACGAGCTCAACAAGATCATGCTCACCCCAACACCAAGCCGCGGATTTGTCGACCTGCAGCGCTCGGGACTGCTCAACCTCATCATGCCCGAACTGGCGGCCCTCGACATCGTCGAGACACGCAACGGACGGGCTCACAAGAACAACTTCTATCACACGCTGGAGGTCGTCGACAACATCTGTCGCCGCACGGACTCTCTGTGGCTCCGCTGGGCCGCACTGCTCCACGACATCGGCAAGACGCGCTCCAAGCGCTGGGACAATGCCGCCGGATGGACGTTCCACAATCACAACATCATCGGCGCAAAGATGGTCCCGCCGCTCTTCCGCAGGCTCATGCTGCCGCTGGACGCAAAGATGAAGTATGTCCAGAAACTGGTCAACCTCCACATGCGCCCCATCGTCATCGCCGACGAGGTGGTCACGGACAGTGCCGTCAGACGGCTGATGAATGACGCCGGCGACGACATAGACGATCTCATGACGCTCTGTGAGGCCGACATCACGAGCAAGAACCAGGTCCGCAAGAAGTGTTTTCTGGAGAATTTCCGTATCGTCCGCGAAAAACTGACCGACCTGAAGGAAAAGGACTACAAGCGTCTTTTGCAGCCGTGCATCGACGGCAACGAGATAATGGAGATGTTTCACCTCCCGCCCTGTCGCGAGGTGGGGACGCTCAAGCAGACGCTCAAGGACGCCGTGCTCGACAACCGGGTCCCCAACGAGCGCGAACCACTCATGGCGCTGCTCATGGAGAAGGCCCGCAAGATGGGGCTGGTGTCTTAGGAGTGCTCTTTTTAGAGGTTAAGGAGTTAAAGGGAGTTATCACTCCGCTACGCTCCGTTCAGGAGTTAAGCCGATACTCTTATTGAATGACAAGTGGATGTCTTTATGTCGGCCATCGGCTTAACTCCTGAACGGAGCGTAGCGGAGTGATAACTCCCTTTAACTCCTTAACTTCTGAAAAGAGCCCTTATAAACAGATAAATATTCTTAAATATTGACCGATGCTTATTGCAGAATTATGATAATATGGTATATTTGCACCTTGAAAACCGAACGAGACGAAAAAGTTTTCAGTGTTGGTATGTATTAATCAGATATTAACAAAGTAGTAAATATAAATAGGTATGAAACAGAAAAAGATGTTTATCATTACGGCAATGGCCGCAGCGGTGCTTGCTTCATGTGGTGGCGGAAGCCAGGGCAAGCCTAACTTTGGCGACAACGAGTATGCCGTAAGAACGGTACAGACGACAGACACGGAGTTGCAGAACACCTATCCTGCAACAATCAAAGGTGTGCAGGACGTGGAAATCCGTCCGAAAATCGCCGGATTCATTACGAAAATCAATGTAAAGGAAGGACAGGCCGTACGCAAAGGCCAAGTGCTCTTCGTTATTGACAATGTCACATACGAGGCTGCCGCACGTCAGGCAAAGGCATCTGTCAACGCTGCCACAGCCCAGTTGAACACATCCAAGCTGACATATGAGAACAGCAAGAAGCTGTTTGAGAACAAAGTCATCGGTGACTTCGAACTCCAGTCGGCACAAAACGCATACGAGTCGGCCAAAGCCGCTCTGGCACAGGCCGAGGCCAGCTACGCCTCTGCCAAGCAGAACCTCGACTTCTGTTACGTGACCAGTCCGGCCGATGGCGTCGTCGGTGAACTGCCCTACAAGGTCGGCGCACTTGTAAGTTCGTCAAATCCGCAGCCGCTGACAACCGTCTCGGACAACAAGACTATGCAGGTCTACTTCTCTCTGACGGAGAAAGAGTTGATGACCATGACTCACTCTGATGGCGGTCTGGACGCTGCCATCAAGGACTTCCCGCCTGTCAAGTTGCAGCTGGCCGACGGAAGCCTATACAGCACGGCAGGACGTGTGGCCGCAGTGAGCGGTGTCATCGACGCTGCCACCGGCACAGTGCAGGTGCGTGCCGACTTCGATAATCCCGGCCAGAAGCTCAGAAGCGGCGCATCCGGCTCGATTATAGTCCCCAGCATCGCGCAGAGCGCTATCGTCATCCCGCAGTCTGCTGTCATGCAGGTGCAGGACAAGTATTTCGTCTACATCGTCGGCAAGGATAATAAGGTGAAATACAGCCCCGTCACAATCAATCCCAACAACGACGGCAAGACGTATATCATAACGAGCGGTCTGAAGGCCGGCGACATCATCGTGGTCTATGGTGTGACAAGTCTCACTGACGGCACGGAGATCAAGCAGCTGTCAGAAGCTCAGTATGAAGAGAAGCTGAAGAAGGCAGAGAAGCTCGGTGAGGCACAGGGCGATCTGGGCGAGTTCAAGAAAGCAATGGGAATGTAATTTTAAGTAAAGACTGACAATGAAATTAGATAGATTTATCGAACGCCCGGTACTGTCGACGGTGATTTCCATCCTGACAGTGATATTGGGTTTCATAGGACTGGTGTCGCTGCCTATCGAGCAGTATCCTGACATCGCTCCGCCAACGGTGATGGTGCGTGCGTCATATAGCGGTGCCAACGCCGAGACCGTGCTGAACTCCGTCATTGCCCCGCTGGAGGAGCAGATCAACGGTGTGGAAGGCATGACATACATGACATCATCAGCCACCAACGACGGTTCAGCCTCCATAACAGTGTATTTCAAGCAGGGCGCCAACGCCGATATGGCGCAGGTGAACGTGCAGAACCGCGTGTCGCAGGCGTCAGCCTTGCTGCCGGCCGAAGTTACACGTGCCGGTGTGCAGGTGATGAAGCGCCAGACCAGTACGGTGCTCATCTTCGCCCTCACCGGTGACCCGGCGAAATATGACAACCAGTTCCTCGGCAACTACGCCGACATCAACATCATCCCGGCCATCAAGCGTGTCAACGGAGTTGGTGAATGTCAGGCAATGGGTCTGCAGTCGTATACCATGCGTCTGTGGCTTGACCCCGTGAAGATGAAGAACCACAACCTCATGCCGAGTGACATCACCGGCATCCTGGCTCAGCAGAACATCGAGGCCGCTCCGGGTAAATTCGGAGAACAGACCAACAACCAATACGAATACACCATCCGATACAAAGGCCGTCTGAAGACTCCGGAGGAATTTGCCGACATGATCATCACGAGCGATACCGACGGACAGACCGTCCGCGTGAAGGATGTGGCCAAGGTTGAGCTCGGTGGTCTCTACTACTCGTTCAAACAGGCCGTGGACGGGCAGTCTTCTATCATGATGATGGTCACCCAGACTGCCGGAAGTAACGCCACGCAGATTGCAAAGGATATAAAGGCCGTGCTGGCAGAATCGAGCAAGTCTCTGCCGCCGGGAACGGAACTGAAGGTGATGCAGGACGTGACCGAGTTCCTCGACGCTTCAATCCATGAGCTTATCAAGACTCTTATCGAGGCTTTCGTGCTCGTGTTCATCGTGGTTTACATCTTCCTGCAGGACATGCGGTCCACGCTTATCCCGCTTATCGCCGTGCCTGTGTCATTGATCGGAACGTTCTTCTTCCTCTACGTGTTCGGCTTCTCGCTCAACCTTCTGACGCTGGCCGCTCTCGTGCTTGCCATCGCCATTGTGGTCGATGACGCCATCGTGGTGGTCGAGGCCGTCCATGCCAAGCTCGACTTGGGTTACAAGAGCGCGGTGACGGCATCGAAAGACGCCATGAGCGAAATCTCCGGCGCTATCATCTCCATTACTCTCGTGATGTCGGCCGTGTTCATCCCCGTGTCATTCCTCGGCGGTACGAGCGGAACGTTCTACCGTGAGTTTGGTGTGACAATGGCCATCTCCATCGTCATCTCGGCCCTCAACGCCCTTACGCTGTCGCCGGCTCTCTGCGCCATCCTGCTGAAGCCGCACAACGCTGACGGAACGGAGCGGAAGATGTCAAGGATAGACCGTTTCCACGCAGCGTTCAACGCATCCTACAACAAGATACAGAAGAAGTACCAGAACGGCGTGCGCCGTATTGTCGAGCGCCCCGTAATAGCCATTGCCGCCGTCATTGTCGGTATTGCCGGCATGGGCTTGCTGATGGCCAACACCCGTACAGGTCTTGTGCCCGATGAGGATACAGGTACACTCTTCGTTACTGTTGCCACCAATCCGGGTACGAGTCTTGAGAAGACCGACAATGTGATGAACCAGGTGGACAACATGTTGAAGTCGAATCCGGCCATACAGAGTACACTGCGTATCACCGGTTACAGCTTCATCGGAGGTCAGGGTTCCAATCAGGGAACGTTCATTGTCAAGCTGAAGAGCTTCGAAGAACGTAATGGTTCCGAAGGACCGCTGAAGTTCTTTGGTGTGCACAATCTCGGTTCGAAGATGGTGCTCGGTATGATTTACAAGCAGACTGCCGCCATCAAGGACGCTCAGATATTGGCATTCCAGCCGCCTATGGTGCAGGGATTCTCTGCAACCAACGGTCTGACATTCTCCATGCAGGACCGTACGGGTGGTGACGTGAACAAGTTCTTCGACGTGACGCAGAAGTTCCTCGGCGAACTCAACAAGCGTCCGGAAGTGTCGAACGCCATGACACAGTACAATTCCAAGTATCCGCAGTATATGATGGACGTGGATGTGGCCAAATGTAAGCAAAGCGGCATCGACCCGTCGGTGGTGCTCTCCACGATGCAGGGCTACTTCGGAGGCCTCTACGCATCCAATTTCAACAGCTACGGTAAGCTCTACCGTGTCATGATACAGGCAGCATACGAGTTCCGCGGCGACCTGAAGAGCCTTGACAACATATATGTACGCACGGCCAACGGCATGAGCCCGATAACGGAGTATGTCAATCTGACGAAGATTTATGCGCCGCAGGAGATTGACCGTTTCAACCTCTTCACCTCTATCAACGTCAACGCTTCGCCTGCCGACGGATATTCTACTGGTGACGTTATCAAGGCGATGGAAGAAGTGGCTGCCACGAGTCTGCCCGAGGGATACTCATACGAATTCTCCGGTCTGACACGTTCGGAACAGGAGTCAAGCAACTCCACGGCTATCATCTTCGTGCTCTGTCTGACATTCGTCTACCTTATCCTGTCGGCACAGTATGAGAGTTACGTGTTGCCTCTGTCGGTAATCCTTTCCATTCCGTTCGGATTGGCCGGCGCCTTCCTCTTTACCAACCTGTTCGGCAAGCAGAATGACATCTACATGCAGATTGCGCTCATCATGCTTATCGGTCTGTTGGCCAAGAACGCCATCCTTATCGTCGAGTTCGCCCTTGAGCGCCGCCGTACGGGTATGGCCATCTCATGGGCCGCTGTATTGGGAGCCGCAGCCCGTCTGCGCCCGATTCTTATGACTTCGCTGGCCATGATTATCGGTCTGTTGCCGTTGCTCGTTCCGATGGGCGTAGGCTATAACGGTAACATGACCCTCGGTGCGGCTGCCGTCGGCGGTATGGCCATCGGTATGATTTGTCAGATTATGGTCGTGCCGGCCCTCTTCTTTATCTTCCAGAAGATACAAGAGAGGATCAAGCCGATCGAGTTTAATGATGACAATGCCAAGGTCGACACCGAAATGATGCAGTACACTCGTCCTGTTGAATTGCAAAAATAATGATGACTGATATGAAGAAATTGATTATGATAATGTCCGCAACGTTGCTTCTCGGCAGCTGCGGACTCTACAACAAATACGAGCGTCCCGAAGCCAACACTACCGGACTGGTCCGTGACATCAACTCGCTCACCGACACGCTTGCCGTCAGCGACACTACGAGTTTCGGCAATATGCCGTGGCGCAGCGTTTTCACCGACCCGCAGCTTCAGACGCTCATCGAGACCGGACTGGCCAACAATCCGGACTTGCTCAACGCAGCCCTCAACGTCAAGATGGTCAAAGCACAGCTGACTGCCGCAAAGTTGGCATTTGTGCCGTCGTTCTCATTCTCTCCGCAGGGCACGCTCTCCTCTTGGGACGGCCACACACCGTCAAAGATCTACTCGCTGCCCGTGACAGCAAGCTGGAGTCTCGACCTCTTCGGCAATCTGTTGTCGCAGAAGCGCAGTGCGCAGGTCGCCCTGATAGCCACACAAGACTATCAGATGGCCGTGAGGAGCAACATCATCGGCGGCATTGCCAACATGTACTACACCTTGCTGATGCTTGACCGCCAGCTCCAGATTGTCACCGAGATGGAAGGTCTGACCAAAGACACGTGGGACATGATGAAACTTCAGATGGATCTCGGCCGTGCCCGTTCGACGAGCGTGCAGAGCGCCGAGGCCAACTACTACTCTGTTCAGGCGCAGGCCGTAGACCTCAAGCGTCAGATACGCGAAGTCGAGAACTCTCTCTCTCTGCTGCTCGGCCAGCCCGCACAGACAATTGCCCGCGGTACGCTCGGAGCCCAGACGCTGCCGACAGAGCTGAGCACAGGCGTTGCCGTCCAGATGCTCAACAACCGTCCGGACGTCCACGCAGCCGAGATGAAGCTCGCCCAGTGCTTCTATGACACGGAGACGGCGCGCAGCCGCTTCTATCCGAACATCACCATCAGCGGCACCGGCGCCTATACCAACAACAGCGGCATGGGCATCGTCAATCCCGGCAAGTGGCTCCTTTCTGCCGTTGGCAGTCTCGTGCAGCCCATCTTCCAGCACGGTCAGATCGTCGCCGGACTTAAGGTAGCCAAAGCCCAGCAGGAGCAGGCCTACAACGATTGGCAGAACGCGATACTCAAAGCCGGCAGCGAGGTCAGCGACGCACTCGTGCAGTACAATTCTGCCGACGAGAAGTCACGCATCGAGGCAAAGCAAGTGGAAGTGTTGAAAAAGAACGTCGAAGACACAAAGCAACTGTACACAAGCAGCGGAAGCACCTATCTCGAAGTAATCGCCGCACAGACCAGTCTGCTCAACGCAGAGTTGTCCAAGGCATCCGACGACTTCAGCAAGATGCAAGCCGTGGTCAGTCTCTACAGTGCGCTCGGCGGAGGGAGAAACTAAATAATGGTAAATGTCAGATGGCAGATGTATTTTACCACCTGCCATCTAACATCTAACATCTAACATCTAAAGATTTATGATAAGCGAAAAAGCAGAAATCAGCCCGAAAGCGAAGATTGGCAAGAACGTCACCATCTATCCTTTCGCATATATAGAAGACGATGTGGAAATCGGTGACGGCAGCGTCATCTATCCGTATGTGAGCATCATGAAGGGCACGCGCCTCGGCCGCAACAACAAGGTGTTCCAGAACACCGTGCTCGGAGCCGTGCCTCAGGATTTTTACTACAAGGGCGACGACACGTCGCTCATCATCGGCGACGACAACACGATCCGCGAGAATGTCGTCATCAACCGTGCGACGTTCAGTGACGGACAGACCGTCATCGGCAACCGCAACTTCCTCATGGAGGGTGTCCACATCTCCCATGACACGAAGATCACGGACGCCTGCGTCTTCGGCTACGGTGTCAAGATTGCCGGCGACTGCGAGATCAGCAACCGCGTCATCCTCTCATCGAGCGTCATCATCAATCCGAAGGTGCGCATCGGTACATCGTCGATGGTCTCCAGCGGCTGCCGTATCAGCAGAGACATACCTCCCTATATCGTAGCCAGTGGCAACCCCGTCCAGTATGGCGGCGTCAACAAAATGACTTTGGTCAACCACAAGGTGAGCGAAAAGGTCATCGGCCACATTGCCAATGCCTACCGCCTCGTCTTCCACGGCCAGACCTCTGTCTTCGATGCAGTCAAGCAGATAGAGCAGCAGGTGCCGGATGGCAGTGAAGTCCGCACAATCATCGACTTCATCAATGCCACCAAACTCGGTATCATAGGCAAACTCTGATAAGACAGCCAAACGATAACACCATTATATCGGTGCGGATTGCGCCCGTCTCTGGAATCGAAACGTCCGGAGACAGGCTCAATCCGCACCGTTTTTTCGTTTTGGAGACAATCTCGTCCCTATCCTGATCTATATTGGCACGACTTGTAAAATACTTAACAGAAAGTGTTAAAAAAGCCCTCTAAACGCCTTCATTTTGCCATTATTTTCCACGAAACTCTCAGTCGGTCGCAAATATCGCAGTTTTGCGCGTGCAAGTGTAATCGACTGACGGAAAGGTGGTTATCCCGCAGAATCGCGATTTGTGCAACTTTTGGAGACCGAAAAACGGCTTTTTTGGGCCAAAAATGCTGTTTTTTCGCTGCCGTAGCGGCCCCGTTGGTCCGCAACGGGGCCGTTTTCATCATGCAACGGGGCGCTCGTTGCAACCCAGCGGCAGCCCCGTTGCAGACCAACGGGGCCGCTACGGTAAAACCGTCGCCGTCCGGAGACGATTTCGGAGCATCACGACCGCTTTTTTTCGCGATTTTCATTTGTCATGGATTTTTTAGTAACAATGTTTACAAAACATGTCAGGGTAGGGTCACGCCAATTGGAAATGTAATGTGAACATAGCGAAACCGTGAAGGAACGGTCGGCGACGCGTTAAATTGTCGTAATAATATGGCCGTTTCAAAAAAGATACTTAAATTTGCGGAAAATATGTGCCTTTCGCATGCTCGCATGGCGGGAGGAGGTGTGGCGTGGTCGGGTGGGCCGGACTGGATACGGACAGCGGCAGACGCGGTTGCGGCGCAGAATATCATAATTGTGTATATTATTTATGTAGTTTATGAGCAAATTAAGACTTTCAATCATATTGTTTGCCGCAGCCCTTATGGCCTCGTGTGGCGGCGGTATGCAACAGAAGGCGGAGGAACTGCTCCGGCAGGCTGATTTCGACTTTGAGCACGGACGCTACGAGATGGCGCTGGCCTCGATAGACTCGCTGCGCAAGATTTATCCCAACGCCGTCGACGTGCGCCGTCGTGCCCTCGTGCTCTATCAGAACATATCGCTCAAGCAGGCACAGGAAGACCTCGACCAGACGGACAAGCTGCTTCAGGTGGCACGCCGCGACTACGAATATATCAAGACGGAGGTGGAAAAACGCCGCTCCGGGCTCAACGCCACGGCGGATCAGTTGCGGACACTGACTCTGACGAAGATAAAACTGGACTCGCTGCAGGTGCGGTTTGACATGCAGTGCGCCAAGATAAAGTATATACACAAGCGGCAGAAGGAAGGCCAGTGAGACGTCGGGAGGCTTTTCCCGGGGAGAGGGAATTGCATTTTTTTGGTATTCTCGCAATAAATTCTTAATTTTGCAGCGCATAACAACCAAGCCGCGCCCGTCGACGGCGGTAGGACCGCTACGGTCGAGACCGGTCGTACGGGCGGGGCAGTCAACATAGCGGATATGAACCAACTCTCGACCAATGAGCAGTTTGAACAGGCGATGACCGGATGTCGGTCGCTGTTCGTCAAAAAACTCCATGACTACAAGGCGTCATGGCGCATCCTGCGTCCCTCGTCACTTACCGACCAACTTTTCATCAAGGCCAAACGCATACGCTCGCTCGAGACGAAGGGCACGGCGATGGTCGACGAAGGCGTCCGGTCGGAATTTGTCGCACTCATCAACTACGGCATCGTCGGACTGATACAGTTGGAGTTGGGCTTTGCCGACACCGTCGACATGACCAACGACGAGGCCGTCGCCCACTATGACCGGTATGCCCACGAGGCACTGGAACTGATGAAACGAAAGAACCATGACTATGACGAGGCGTGGCGCTCCATGCGTGTGAGCAGCTATACAGACTTCATTCTGACCAAAATCGAACGCATCAAGGAGATTGAAAACCTTGGCGGCGAGACACTTGTCAGCGAGGGCATCGGGTCAAACTATATGGACATCATCAACTACGCAGTCTTTGGCGTGATAAAGTTGAGCGGCACAAGTGAAGAGTGAAGAACGGAAAGTGAAGAGTGAAGAACGAAGAGTGATGAATCATTTTGTCCGGCTGTCTTCGCTGCGATATGACCTTTGCCGCCTGCTCCTCGGTCTGACATTTACCCTCTCGGGTTTTGTCAAGGCCATCGACCCGCAGGGGACACAATATAAGATAGAGGACTATCTCGAGGCATGGGGCTTGCAGGCCTATGCCGCCGACATCGTCACGCTCGGCGCTTCAGTAGCCCTTTCGGCCGTGGAGTTCTGGCTCGGCGCTTGCATGTTGTTCGCCATACGCCGCCGGCGCACCTCACGGCTCGTGTTCGCCTTTCTCGCTGTCTTCACACCGCTGACGCTATGGCTCGCGCTGACCAATCCCATCAGCGACTGCGGATGTTTCGGCGAGGCAGTGACGCTGACCAACTGGCAGACATTCTGGAAGAACGTCGTGCTCTTGGCCGCTGCCGTGGTGCTGGTTCGCCACCCGATGGGTATGACACGCATCATCAGTCGCAGCAACCGGTGGATTGTCACCAACTATGCGGCCGTCTTTGTCATCCTACTGGAGGTGTGGTCGCTCTACGACCTGCCCCTGTTTGACTTCCGCCCCTATCGCGTCGGGTCCGACATACGGGCCGGAATGGAAATCCCCGAGGACGCGCCGGCGCCTCAGTTTGAGACCACGTTCATAATGGAGAAGAACGGCGAGCAGCGCGAATTCACGCTCGACGACTATCCCGACTCGACGTGGACGTTTGTCGACAGCCGCACCGTCCAGACCGCGGAAGGCTATGTCCCGCCGATACACGACTTCTCCATCGTGAGGCGGACCGACGGAGCGGACATCACTGACAGCCTCCTCGCCGCGCCGGGTTATACCTTCCTGCTCGTGACACCATATCTCGAACAGGCCGACGACAGCCGTCTGGACCTGATAAACCAGGTCTACGACTACGCCGAAGACCACGGCTATGGCTTCTTCTGCTTAACGGCAAGTTCCGACAAGGCCGTCGAACGGTGGCGCATCATGACGGGAGCGGAATACGAATTCTGTACCACCGACGGGACAACTCTCAAGACCATCATCCGCAGCAGCCCTGGTCTGGTGCTCATCAAGGGAGGAACAGTCATACGGAAGTGGAGCCACAACCGCCTGCCGGACGAACAGGAACTTAGCGGACCGCTTGAAACTATCGAATCGGGACACATGCCGGACCGCTCCGACATGGCCAAGACGCTGATTGTCGTGGCGTGGTTTGCGTTGCCGTTGATACTGCTCGCACTGGCCGACAGAATGTGGGCGTGGACCAAATGGGTAAGAAAGAAAAGACAATCTAACAAGATATATCAACTTTTTAAACAAAAAACAAATGAGAAAGAAAATTGTAGCAGGAAACTGGAAGATGAACATGAACCTTCAGGAGGGTGTGGCTCTGGCCAAGGAACTCAACGAGACGCTGACGGCCGAAAAGCCTAACTGCGGCGTTGTCATCTGCACACCGTTCATTCATCTGGCAACTGTCGCCCAGTTCCTCAATCAGGACGTTATCGGACTGGGCGCCGAGAACTGCGCCGACAAGGAGAAGGGCGCTTACACCGGCGAGGTTTCTGCCGAAATGGTCAAGAGCACCGGCGCACAGTATGTCATCCTCGGTCACTCGGAGCGTCGCGGATATTACGGCGAGACACCCGAAATACTCAAGGAGAAGGTGCTGCTCGCACTCAAGAACGGCCTGAAGGTCATCTTCTGCATCGGCGAAAGCCTCGAAGAGCGTGAGGCAAACAAGCAGAACGAGGTAGTTAAGGCAGAGCTGGAAGGCAGCGTGTTCAACCTCACCGCAGAGGAATTCAAGAACATCATCATCGCATACGAACCCATCTGGGCCATCGGCACGGGCAAGACCGCTACCGCTGATCAGGCAGAAGAGATACACTCATTCATCCGCAGCGTGGTAGCCGACAAGTACGGAGCCGAAGTCGCCGATGACACGACGATCCTCTATGGAGGCAGCTGCAAGGCCAGCAACGCTCCCGAGCTGTTCGCCAAGCCTGACATCGATGGCGGACTGATCGGTGGAGCTTCGCTGAAAGCAGCCGACTTCAAGGGCATCATCGACGCATTCTGATTTCCGGAGCACCTTGTTTCGGGCGTCGCATGACGGCCAAAGACCATCGGACATTGCCTGCGGGACGGTCCGCTGAGGGCGAACGGCCCGCGGCAATGTCTGATTTTGCATTATTAAATTTATCTTGAGGGCTACGTTTTTCAATATAATAAAGCCCTGTCCACAATACCGAAAAGACCAATGTGTAGAGTTGTTATCATCATGTTGTTTGCTGTCTGCTCATTCGTGACAGCGGGAGCGCAGACCTTTCTCGAACGACTTCAGCGTCCGGTGAAAGGCCAGGGCACTGTGACCGTTCATCAGGATGCCGCCATTGACGCACTCATCAACGGCTCGAAAGCAGCTTCTGTGACGCCGAAGACATCGTCAGCGACCGCTACTCCGCGTGCCACAACACCTTCCACGGCCAGGACGACGGCTCCGGAAGCCGGTAAAGCGACAAAAAACGCGGCACAGGAGGCAAGCGGCAAGGTCGAAACGGAAGCCGGAAAAACCACTGCCGCGGCTGCAGGAAAGACGCCATCGGCGACATCCGACCATCCGACAACGGCCGAGCCGGAAGCGACGACATCCCAAAAGAAAGTCATGCGCAACAGTTATAAGGTGACGGGATTTCGCGTTCAGGCTTTCGCCGGAGGCAATTCGCGGCAGGACAAGATAAAGGCTGAGCAAATCGGAGAGCGGATCAAGGCCGCAATACCGGGCGAACCGATTTACGTCCACTTCTATTCGCCGCGCTGGATATGTCGTGTCGGCAATTACCGGACGTACGAAGAAGCCCACCAGATGTTGCAAGCCATCAAAAAACTGGGCTACACCCAGGCTTCGATCGTGAAGGGAAAGATAAGCGTACAATATTGAAACAACCGACAATAAAGCAATGAATCCGGAAACAGAATATCGTGACGGCCTTGACAGTCTGGCCTCCCACTACAAGACAGTGCTCCAACTGTTGGGTGAAGACCCCGAACGTGAGGGACTGCAGAAGACCCCCATGCGCGTGGCGAAAGCCATGCAGGTGCTTACCCGCGGCTACGGGATGGACGCGCACAAGGTTCTCACCGATGCACTTTTCAAGGAAGACTACAACCAGATGGTCATAGTCAAGGACATTGACTTCTTCTCTCTCTGCGAGCATCACATGCTCCCGTTCTACGGCAAGGTGCATGTCGCATATATACCGAACGGCTATATAACGGGGCTGAGCAAGATTGCCCGTGTGGTGGATATCTTCTCACACCGCTTGCAGGTGCAGGAGCGTATGACGTTGCAAATCAAAGAGTGCATCGAGCAGACGCTCCATCCTCTTGGCGTGATGGTTGTCGTTGAGGCCAGACACATGTGCATGCAGATGCGCGGTGTGGAAAAGCAGAACTCCGTGACCACCACGAGTGACTTCTGCGGGGCGTTCAATCAGGCAAAGACGCGTCAGGAGTTCATGAATCTGATACATAACAGATAGCCGTGAGCATGCCGGAGTGTGTCCGCGGCTGCTAAAACAAACCAATTATTGACTACTATGCAAACGAACAAAGACCTCTATCAGAAGGACGAGACAATCATCCACATGTTCACCCACAGCTGTCTCGGCCAGCTGTTCATCCTGTTTGCCATCGTGGCTATCGTGGCCGTTGTCGCCATGTTCACGGTTCCGTCGGAGCAGGACATGATCAGCAAGGTCTCCGTGGGCATACGGCAGTGCATCGAGTCCAACTATGACGTCAAGGGCGACAAGATAGACGATGCCGTGAGAAACCTCTCCACCGTCTTCTCCGTGACCGATTCGTTGGCGGAAGACACGTATATGGACGACTTCCACCGCTACAACACCTTGGAGGTCAGGGAGCACACGCTCTATTCCACTGTCTTCGTGCGCAACAACCTGTCGCCCTCCGGCATCCGTGTCGGCATCGGACTGTTCGGCATGGTCTTTCCCACTGTCAGCTTTGACGACATGATCCTCCGGGCCGGCCCTGTGCGCAGGGAGTACAACCAGCGCATCCTGAAGACCAACTATGCGGGTGAGGATCTTGGAAACAATCCCGACTTCGGCGATACTTACGACACTTATCAGGGTGGTGGAAGCGGCGGCGAATAGGCGTAGTACGTTTCCCTGTCAGCCTTCTTGCGTCAACGGACATGCCATTGGGCATACGTCGTGTTATAATCGTGTCCTCTCTTGATCATCACAATCCCGTCGCATAGCAGTCATCATCCCATATCATATTCATCACCGTCAGGTATGAAAACAAAAACTCCCGCACGTCCGAAGATGTGCGGGAGTTTTGTTTGTCTGTTGGTCTGTCGTCGTATTAGCGGCGCAGTCCGAGAGCCTTGACGATAGCGCGATAGCGCGTGATGTCGCGGTCGTAGAGATAGTTGAGCAGGGCGCGGCGCTTACCTACGAGCTTTGTCAGAGAGCGGGCTGTTCTGTAGTCCTTGTGGTTCTTCTTGAGGTGCTCGGTGAGGTGAGAGATGCGGTGAGAGAAAAGCGCGATTTGGCTTTCTGCCGAACCCGTGTCTGTTGTTCCATTACCGAACTTGCCGAAAATCTCCTGCTTTGTTTCCTTGTTAAGATACATAACTTTTGTTTGATTAATGTTGTTTGTAATGATTACATATCTCAGACGCCAGACCGCCTTAATCACAACGGTGACATCTTCGAATGCACCGGACTTTCCGGAATTGCGGGTGCAAAGGTACTGATTTTCATGAAGAATGAAGAACGAAGGATGAAGAATAAACGCCGGTGTTAACTTGTTTTAACGTAGTGTCGCCTTTTCTGCGGTTCTTTCTCCTTTCCGCAAAGTGTTAAAAACTCGGAATAATGTTGACAAAAGTCTTGAAAAAACCGCGTCGTCCTGAGATTTCGTCCCGATGGTCCGAAATTTTCGATTTTTGAGCGTTTTTGCTAAACCGTTGATTTGCTGCGAGTTGCACCGACTCTCAAAATTTCGGCAAATTTATGGTCTTGCCGTAAGGGCCTTACGGCTCTGCAACGGGGCCCTCGTTGCATTACGGCGGCGGCCCCGTCGCACGACAACGGGGCCGCCG
>CABUXJ010000015.1 GCA_902495455.1 uncultured Prevotella sp. | reverse complement strand
GCGGCCGTTTCTGATTTTATCATTGGGATTGGGGAGGAGCGAGGAATGAGGAGTGTGGAGGGAGAAATGTTTCTGAGTGATAAGCAAATCCTGTAAAACTCGGTTGCAAATAAAGCATTTCTCCCTCCTCGCTCCACACTCCTCACTCCTCACAACACACTCCTCCCTCCACAAAAACCGAATCACCAGAGCGACAGGCGCTGCGCCTTGGGAATGAACATCTTGTCACCCTCCTTCACGCCGAATGCGTCATACCACATGTCGATATGGGGCAGTGCACCGTTGACACGCCAGCGTCCGAGAGAGTGCGGGTCACTCTTCGTGCGGTTGCGGATTTCGGCGTCGGTGATGTTTGCGGCCCACACTCCGGCGTAAGCGAGGAAGAAGCGCTGCTCCGGAGTGAAGCCGTCGATGACTGGCAGCGGAGCGTCCTTTGTGGCGTTCTTGAAAGCGTAGTAGGCCACCTGCAGACCGCCGTGGTCGGCAAGATTCTCGCCAAGCGTGAACTTACCGTTGGCGTTGAGGCCCGGCAGAACCTCGATTGATGAGAAGAAAGCGGCGTAACCGTCGGCACGTTCCGTAAAATTGCGGCCGTCGCTCTCCGTCCACCAGTCGTTCATGTTGCCGTTCTTGTCGTAGTGGCGGCCCTGATCGTCAAAGCCGTGGGTCATCTCATGGCCAATCACGACGCCGATGGCACCGTAGTTGAACGCATCGTCGGCCGTCGGGTCGAAAAACGGAACCTGAAGGATTCCGGCGGGGAAGCAGATTTCGTTCGTCGTCGGGTTGTAGTAGGCGTTCACCGTCTGCGGATACATGTGCCACTCGTCCTTGTCGACAGGCTTGCCTGCTTTCTTGTTGATAGTATGCTTTGTCCAAAAGCGGTAACATTCGATGATGTTCTCCAGATAAGACTTGGACGGATCGATGTTCAGAGCCGACATGTCGGTCCACTTGTCGGGATAGCCAATCTTCACGTAAAAGGCGTTGAGCTTGGCCAGCGCGTTCTGCTTCGTGGAGTCGCTCATCCAGTCCTGAGCCTTGATGCGCTCGCCAAGAGCAACCTGCAGATTAGCCACAAGCTTCTTCATACGATCCTTTGACGATGCGGGGAAATACTTTGCGACATAGATCTTTCCTAAAGCCTCACCCATCTGACGCTCCACCTGAGACGTGGCGCGCTTCCACAGCGGGTGCATTTCCTTGCGGCCGGACATGGTCTTGCCGAAGAAGTCGAACTGTGCGGCTGCAATCTCGTCGCTCAAATAGTTGGCAAACGAATTTATCTGGTCCCACTCAAGATAGTCGCGGTATTCATCGGGAGTCAGAGAAGCTATCAGCCGGTCTGCGCCGTCCATGAATTCAGGCTGTCCGACGACAACCTCCTTCATGTGTTCGGACTTCAATCCGGATGCGCCCATCAACTCAACGAGATGCGAATGTGGGTATCTGGCGTTGAAGTCGGCGAGCGTCATCTTGGTATAGTTTGCCTCCGGATCACGCAGTTCGGACATTGATTTGGAAACTTTGGCCAGCTCTGTTTCAATCTTCATGATGTTCTGCATTTTCGCCGTAGCCTTCTTTTCGTTGAATCCGAAGAGACGGAACATGCGTACGAGATGCTTCTTGTAAGCCTCACGTATCTCCGTTGTTGCAGAATCCGTGTCCAGATAATACTCCTTCTGCCTCAACGTGATGCCGCTCTGTACGACATTGAGGATATTCCAACCGGCGTTCTTCTCGTCAGCACCGATATACGTACCGTAGAACTCATCGTTGCCGTATGCGGCGAGCTCCTTCTGTATTGCGAAAAGGGCCTCGATTGTCTTCGCCTTCTCCATTCGTCCGATGAGCGGCATGAGCGGTTTGACACCCTCCTTGTTACGGCGCACGGAGTCAGTGGCCAGCTTGTAGAGGTCGCTCAGCTTCTTCTCTGTAGTTCCTGCGGCGTATGTTCCACTCTGCAGTTCATCGAGAATGGAGTTGATGCGCTTGTCGTTGTCTTCGCCGAGTTTGTCGAAGCTGCCATAGCGCGAATATGCAGCCGGCAGCGGATGGTTTTTCATCCATCCTCCACAGGCAAAATCGTAGAAGTCCGTCACCGGATTGACACTACGGTTGAGGTTGGCCGGGTCTATGCCCGACCGGAGCTGTTCCTGAGCGGCAGATGTCATCGCCATTGATGCCATTGCCACGATAGGAAGAAATCGTTTCATCTTCATGTTTATATGTATATTGATTAGTTGTTTCGTGATTGTATGCCTGTTGCTTCTGATGTCTCAGAAATCACTGCCGAGACTCATTCCATCAGCGCCTCCAGTTCCTCAGAGAGCTTCTCCCATTTCTCCACTTCGGCGTCAAGCGCTTTCTTTGTGGAAGTGTATTCGGTGATAAGTTCCATGTTTGACGCATTCTCCGGTTCACAAAGGATGGCGTCAAGCTCTTTCAGGCGCTTCTCCATGCGCTCGATGGCCTTCTCCGAGTCGGCCACAGCCTTCTCTGCCTTGCGCATGCGCTTCTGCTGCTCCTTATGTTCGGCGTAACTCTGCTTCGCCACGGCCGGACGCTGTTCCTCCTGCTTAGGCTCCGGAACGGGCTGCTGACGGCCGCCGAGCTGGTTGAGCGATTCGATATTACGGCCACGCAAAAAGTCGTAGATGCCGCCGATATGCTCGCGCACCCGTCCTCCGCCGAACTCATAGACCTTCGTGACGAGGCCGTCGAGGAACTCGCGGTCGTGGCTCACGACGATGGCCGTACCGTCGAAGGCACGTATGGCCTCCTTCAGGACGTCCTTAGACTGCATGTCGAGGTGGTTGGTGGGCTCGTCGAGGATGAGCAGATTGACCGGTTCGAGCAACAGGCGGATCATCGCCAGACGGCTGCGCTCGCCGCCGCTGAGGACCTTGACCTTCTTGTCCGAAGCCTCGCCGCCGAACATGAACGCTCCGAGAATGTCGTTGATGCGCAGACGTATCTCACCTTTGGCGACATTGTCGATGGTCTCGAAGACGGTAAGGTTCTCGTCGAGCATCTGCGCCTGGTTCTGCGCAAAATAGCCGATCTGGATGTTATGGCCTATCTTGAGCATGCCGGTATATGGTATCTCGCCCATGATACACTTGACGAGCGTTGACTTTCCCTCGCCGTTCTTTCCGACGAAAGCCACTTTCTCGCCGCGCTTGATGGTGAGCGTGACGTGGTCGAAGACGGTGTGGGCGCCGTAGTCCTTGCGCACTTCGTCGCAAATCACGGGATAGTCGCCGCTGCGCAGACATGGCGGGAACTTCAGTCGCAGGGCCGACGTGTCCACCTCGTCGATCTCGATGGGCACGATTTTCTCCAGCTGCTTGATGCGGCTCTGGACCTGAACGGCCTTTGTCGGCTTGTAGCGGAACTTCTCGATGAAGTCCTTCATGTCCGCAATTTCCTTCTGCTGGTTCTCGTATGCGCGGAGCTGCTGCTCGCGGCGTTCCTTACGCAGCACGACATATTCGTCATATTTCACGCGATAGTCGACAACGCGGCCGCAGGAAATCTCCAGCGTACGGTTGGTCACATTATTTATAAAGGCACGGTCGTGGCTCACGAGCACCACCGCTCCCGACGACTGGGCGAGAAACTGCTCCAGCCACTGGATGCTCTCGATGTCGAGGTGGTTGGTCGGCTCGTCGAGCAGCAGCACGTCGGGGCGCTGAAGGAGAATCTTGGCCAGCTCGATGCGCATTCGCCATCCACCGCTGAACTCGCTCGTGGGACGCTCCAAGTCAGTCCGGAGGAAACCCAGACCGCACAGCGTACGTTCTATCTCCGCCTCGTAGCTCTCGGCTCCCATCATCATATACCGCTCGTGCTCCTGCGTGAAACGCTGGACGAGTTCCATATATTCCTCGCTCTCATAGTCGGTGCGCTCGGCCAGCTGCCGTTCCATTTCGTCGATGCGCTCCTTGAGACGGGTGTTTCCGGCGAACGCCTTGCGCGTCTCTTCGCGCACGGTGGTATCGTCCTGCAGACGCATGACCTGAGGAAGATAGCCTATCGTCGTGTCGTTAGGCACGGCAACCACGCCGGCCGTCGGCTTCTGCATACCGCAGAGAATCTTGAGCATGGTCGACTTACCCGCTCCGTTCTTGCCCACAAGGGCTATGCGGTCACGCTGGTTTATGACAAAACTGACGTCGCTGAACAATGGCTTTATCCCGAATTCGACTTTGAGTCCTTCTACTGAAATCATCTATAATGCAATCAATTATATGTATGAACGCGCAAAATTACTCCATTTTTCCGAGTAAAGCGAAAAAATGTATCACAAAATGGAGAAAGGCGGCGTAAACAAGACTACCAGCGGAAAAACAAAGACGCCATTCCTTGGACTCATCCGGCAAATCTGAGAAAGTAATATGACTCATATTACCAACCAATATAACTCATATTACTTTGCAATATAACCTATATTGCAAAGAGAAACAGGCTATATTGGTCGGTAATATAGCCTGTCTTACTTTACAGCACAGGCTGAACGGAAGTAAAAGTCACGGTGTTTTCTGACCGCCTTTCACCGATCAAGAAGTATGACTCGGGCTGCCTGATTGTCCATATCGGACATCGTCCGGCCCACACCTGCACCGATATAAGTCGGGTCACAGACCGTGAAGCGACGGCCGGACAGTTCAATATAGTCGCCGGCGACGGTTTCACCGGAAAAGCATACGGCAGTTGCCAGATGGCCGGGATAATAGACGAGGACGACATCAAGTCCGAGCAGGTCACGCACCAAACGGGAGAACAGGATGGAACGGTCCTCGCAGTCACAATAAGGATAAAAAAGAGTCTCCTCTGCAAAGAAAGCACGGTCATGTCCCCAGACTTTCTCGTCATATTCATATACAAAAGCCGTCTGCACGAAATTAAGAAGCCGTTCGGCAGCTTCTTTCTTGTCCAACCCTGCAAGCTGTTCACGCAGCGGCGTATAAAGCATGCGCGCCACCTCCTCATCCATAGGGACATTGGCATATACGGCCCAACGGGTCATGACATTACGGTCCGTCTCCGACGCCGGATAACTGTCATAGAAATCATTCAGGTTCTTGTTGACACGGACCTCAGCCTTTATTTCGGGATAACGTTCCGACTGGAGTTTCCGCACGGGAGTTTCCTCGCGGGCCAGTTTCGGCTGGCGGCGCATCTGCAACGAAAGTGATTGTTCTTTCGGAAAGGCAACATCACAGACTTCCATGCGGCGGACATTATCGTCCGTCGGATAATAGCGGGTGCCGCCGATATCAAAGAAAGGACGGCTGTATATGGTATGGTTGCTGCCGTAAAGCAGCACCAACCGTCCGTCAGACCTTCCGAGGCGCATCCTGTAGCCTGACTGACAATAGACATATGCCGCCAGCATCACGGCCTCATCGCCCTTGCCCATGCACGCCTCAGCCATTGTCTGCAGCAGCGAGAGGTAGGCCCAATCAGACAGTTCCATCCTGACGCGCAGTTCAAGGCAGTCACGCAGCAGATTGTCATACGCTTTGCCGGCCATCTTCTCCCATGCAGCCGACAGGACGTCGTTGGACAATCCGCCAAGACGAAACCGGCAGTCGTCACCGAAGCGCACCTTGACATCCGTGCCGTAGAACCGGAAGGCCACACTTTTCTCCTCCTCCGTCACCGGCACCTCACGTATGGGAACCAGCGGAAGAGGCTGCGGAGCGAACACCGGCGGCTCAACAATGTCACGTATCGGAACGGGGCGGCTCTCCCGTAACGGCACACGATGTTCTTCCTCCGGCATCACCACTGGCGGAACGGTTTCGTCCTTTGGTCGCGGTATGGCCGACGAAGCGGTGAAAGTCTGCCACGCATGCTTCATGAATTCGGCATAACGTCTGTTCGCTTCGGCCCGAAACTCAGCATAACGGTCACCGGCTTGCTGCCGGAACTGTCCGTACTGCTGTCTCAGACCGTTTCCCTGAGCAAGAGATGAAGACGCAAGGGACAGACACAAGGATATCAGGAATAAATGTCTCATAGCATATAACGGTTTTATATAACGACAGTGACAATACAACAAAGACGGACTTGCTTCTCCCTGAAGCAAAATCCGTCTTTGCCGTTAATTGATTGGATTAGAATTTATAGCCTAAGGTCACGTAAGCGGCTGCGTTCTTAACATCTCCGCCACCGGGCGCGAACTTCAGAAGACCGAGCTCATACTCTGCACCGAACACAAAGCGATGGAACTCAAAATCCACACCGAGGTCAAGACCGGCATCAAAACGCTTTCCCGCCTCTTCGCCTTCATAAGACTTGAAGAGGTCCTCATCCCAGCTATCGCCTTTGTTGCCGTCACCATAAGACGAAGAACCCTTAAAACGTCCGGAGATGGCGTATGCGAAATACGGACCGGCCTTGAGCGTGAGATTCCAGCTGTCGTTGAGGTTGATGCGATAAGCGGCTACTATAGGCACCTGCACATAAAATACGTCCAGTGTCTCCTTAGAAGATTCACTGTATCCACCATAGACTTCACCGAGATCTTCACTATACTCAGCACCTTTCCATGCCAGTTCAAGAGAGGGCATCAACGACCAGTTGGAAGACAGCGGCTTCTCTATTCCGACACCGATTTTGCCGACAAAATGGTTCTCCATGCCCTCAACGTCACCATAGCATGTCGCAAAACCGACACCACCCTTGACGTTCCACGTAATCTGAGCCGACGCTGCGACAGCGAACATGGCCACACACAATAAACTAAATAGCTTTTTCATAACTTTGATTTTAAATTAATGAATAAATTAATATGAATTAAAAAGATTATCGTTCTCTTCAATTAATGACCGCATCATCAGTGCTCAGAAATGCTGTTCCTTCCACTTTGCCTTCATTCCTGCCGACACGTTTACCGACGGCGTCTGCAACTTGTCGTTCTCCAGCATGGAGTTTTTCTTCACCTCCGACGACACGGTTGAGAATAATTCACCGAACGAGACCTTGCCCTTTGTCTCCTTGAGCTTGTTCAACAGAAAGTAGGTGAACATGCCATGACGCTTTTCCTGATATGCCAGAGCCGTCTCATCGTCTGATGCTGCCGTGAAGACAACGATATTTCCGCTCAGGACTTCCTCCTTCGGCTTGATGGCTATACCTCGGGCGGCCACAAGTGCCTGTCCGCTACCGCGCTTGACACCGCTGAAACATGCGTCGAGCAACACCGTGACGCTCTGTGTCTTCAGCTTACCCAGACGTCCGTAGAAATCGCTGAGTTTGAAACACGTGGTGATGTCCTTCGGAAATCCGTCCGTAGGAATGAGATAAGCAGTCTTGTCCTTCTCATCCGGCATACCGTGGCCGGCATAATAAAGGAGCATCTTCGACTTCCCTTCAGTCACGTTGGCCATTGTCTCCATCCAGTTGAGGGCGCGCTTTATATCTGTATATGAGGCGTTGATGAATGTCTTTATCTGTTTTTCCGGTATTCCGAGAGTCTTTATACAGTACTCCCGGAAAACCTCTCCGTCCCTTTGGGCGAATTCCACTTCGGGCACATCCTCATACTTTTCGTTGGCTATAATCACACAATACATATCCCGATTCTTGTCCGTGGCAATCACCGGAATATCCATGTCCACGTCAACAGGAGGCAGAGCCGGTACGGCGGGTTCAACAGCCGGCCGGGACTCAACGGCGGCCGCCACCTCCTTCGAGCCGGAGGCGTCTTTGCCCAATCCGACCTTGCCAAGCAGTTTTCCCATCACACTCTTCTTCGGCTTGGGCGTTTCGGCTGCCAGTTCCGCGTTTTTGCGTAAACGTTCGGCCTCCTTTTTGGCCTGCTCAGCATCTTCCGCGGCCTTCTTGGCCTCTGCCTTGGCAATGGCCAGCTTGTCATATTCAGCCTTCATCTGCATTTGCAACTGCTGTTGCTGTTCCTTCACGGCAGCCTTGGCGGCCTTGGCTTCCATCTTTGCCTGTCTGGCAGCTTCCTCCTCAGCCCGCTTGCGGTCGGCCTCAACGGCATGACTATTTGCGGCTATCAACTCTCCGCCGGCCTTAGGATAATGCTCCAGCCCCTGACGTATGGCGTTCTCGTCAAACGTCGACGGCATGGTCAGGGTCATCATGCTGTTGTCACGGAAAGCATTCTTCCCGATATACTTTATCGACGGCGGCAGCGATACGGTCTGGAGTTTGCGAAATTCGTTGAAGCAGAATTTGTCAAGAGACTCTATTCCGTCCTCCAGCGTGAGGTTGACCGTCAGATAGTTGACACCGTTAAGGAACGTACTGACCTGCTTCACCGGATAGTCCGTGCCCTTATATGTCACCGTAGCGGGTATGGTCACATCCATCGCCTTTACACTGAATCCGGTGACACAGACACTGTTGCCCATCAGCTTGCACTTGAATGGCACGCCCTTATATACGTACTCGAAACGCTGCGCCATGACCACGGCGGCCATAAGGCAGCAGATTATTGACAGTGCTGTCCTTTTCATTGTTGTTTTGATATAATTAAAGATTTCATTATTGTCTGCATTTCCTTGTCATGCTTACGGCATCGTGTCAGCCATGACTGGAAATCGGCGTAAGCCAGCTGCCGTGGCAATGTCTCGGCGGCACTGCTGTCCACGGCCTTGGCAAACGATTGAGGCGAGAAGACCACGTAAATCTGGTTGTGTTCCGACGCCCGCGAGCACGTCAAGGTGTATTCGTCCACATATTCCTGTTCCCGTTCGGGTGCTTCCTTGATACGGAAGAAGAGATAGCGGCGGTTGGCCTCAACCTTGTATATGCCGTCCGTCTGACTGCGGTATGGCAACAGACAATAGGCATTGCGCTCCGCATCAATCAGGTAGACGGCGAGAAAACCGCTCACGGGCGACACAAACGACAGATACATGTCGTCTCCGTCACGAAACTCGTCCGCTTCAAACTTGTCTTCCGTACCGTTGCGCAACACGCAGGCCTTGATGTCCACACGTGCGGAGACAATCTCACGTGCCTTGCCCCGCACACGGACACGAACCACGAGCATACCCTGCTCGTATGATATGTCATATTCCGGCTCACCCTCCGTCTCTATCCATTCTCCCTTGACCTCACTACCACCGATGGACAGGAAGTCTATGTCAGACCGGCCGTTGCGGTTCTCCATGCGTGTGGCATTGGTCTGGCTGACAATCGTTCCGAACTCGTCGGCCAAAGCCTGTATCTTCGCCCGGTCGAGAGCCGTGCGCCGAGCCTCCTCCAGACTGACGTTCTCCGGTGCATGATAGGTGTATTCACCCTCCACCGTCTTCATCTTCTGGGAGAAGACGGGGATGGTGAATAGCAGGAAAAAATATAAAAAAGTATGCTTCATCTACACAACACAGGTTACAATCCGTGATGATCCGCTACGCCGGAATTTACCATCCCAGCAGCTCATCCAACTTCTGATGCAGTCCGTCACCCTTTTCTTCCAGCTGTTCGTAGACGGCTTTCTTGGCTGCGGCCTTTGCCATGTTGCCATTGTAGGCTATACGCACAAGGACCTCCTTGTTCTTGTTGGGCTTGACACGGTACAGTTCCATGACGGTGATGGTACGTCCGATGCTCTGCGAAATGAGATTTTTGGCCGCCATGATGCTCTGAGTGACCGACGCGGCCTGCTCTGCCGCCAGCTGTTTGTTGGACACGGTGTTTTCCACCAGCGCCGTTATTTCTGTCTGAATCTGTCCCGCAAGATTCTGCTTGGCCAGCTCCAGGGCCTGCATCTTGGCTGCGTCATAATTCTCGGCGATGCTGATAGCCTCACCCATGAGATACTTCGGATACATGTCTTCGTCATATTCCATCTGCATCATGTATGACCTGTCAAGCTGCTTGACCAGTGGCAACGCTCCGGGAGCAGACTGCCAACCCTCTTTTTCCAATTTCTTGGCTTCCTTGCGCGATGTCTTTGAAGCCTTTTCGTTCAATTCCGCCTTTGAGGCTTTAGCCATTTCGCGGCGTTCCTTAATCTGTTCCTTTGAGATTTGGGCCGATGCTGCGGTAAACACACCTGCCAGCATAAGCGTCAGAAGACATTTGGCTGCTTTCATAATTACATTATTAATATATGTCCGCAGCTCCCGAACCGGACGGTTCCTTTTTCCGTATTTTTGATTTGGAGGCCATATAATAAAAAAAGCGCGGGAACTGCACCTGTCACTTATCCCGCATACTGGGCCTCGCAATTGCCTTTGGTCAAGGATAAGCAACTGCAGAGGCCCACGCCGATATGTATATATATGCCACACCATGCACCCGTATGAAACCATACAGATACAATGATGGCTGTATACAACACACCCATGAACATCTACCGCTGCATTATCGTGTGACCATTTTTTGAAGTTGCGAGTTTCAGTATGCCACAGATAAAACGTCAAGTAAACGTCTTCTTCTATATATAGCGCATCCCCACCCTTCATTCCCGGCATATTCTATCCGAGAATATCGGCGTAGGTTTGCGCTGCAAATATACGAAAAAGTTTTAAATATACAAAAAAACGTTGCAAAAAATCCGTTTGCGGCATTCATTCTGACACTATCTGTCGCAATAACGGATTTTACAGTATCAGGAGACCGCAGGTGATACTGTTGATGATACTGTAAGTGATACTGTAAAACCGGCCGACACCACTTCCCGCCTCATCGCCGCCATCAAGGAACATCCGGAATACACCTATGACGAATATGCGCAAACGTTGAATGTCGGCCGCGCCACGGTTGCACGGTATATAAAGAAGCTGAGCGGGAAAGTCATAAGACACGTCGGGACTGACAAGGACGGACATTGGGAGCTGATGACGGATTGAGACCGCCAACAGAGCACAGGGTACAATATCAATGCACAGATAGAATATAAAGGTAGGGACATAGTCTTGTCTTTGTCCGCCCGATAAACGTTGATTATCAATTACGTTATTGGCGGACAAAGACGAGACTATGTCCCTACCTTTATATTCTATCTACGCCACAGAGTAGCCATCGTCTTTCACCATACGTCTGCGGGACAGCCGCAAGCATCAGACGGCCGCGCGATATTGCGTCGGCGTCTTGCCTGTATGGGCTTTGAAGAAGCGGACGAAGTGCTGGGAATACTCAAAACCGAGACGTTGGCCCACACGTGTGATGGTGAGCGACTCGTCGTTGAGCAGTTCTTTGGCGGCGGCAAGAAGACGACCGGCTATGAAATCTTTGGCCGTGCGTCCGGTCTCCACCTTCACAAGCTCACTAAAGTAGCCGTTGGACAAGCAGCATTTGTCGGCGAAATAGGCGACGGTCGGCAATCCTTCACGTTCAGCCTTTGTGGCAATATAATCCTTCAGCAAGGTATCAAACTTCCTCACCACCGAATGGTTGATCTCCTCTCGCGTCACAAACTGCCGGTCGTAGAAACGCAGACAATAGTTCAGAAGCAGTTCGATATTAGACACGATGAGGTCACGACTATGCTTGTCGATTGAGCGGCAAAGCTCTTGACTGATCATGTCGAGCACGCCGCGGAAAATCTCTATTTCGCCCGCAGACAGATGGAGTGCCTCGTTGCTCGAATATGAGAAGAACTCATAGCGTGAGATATTCCTGCCCAAAGACGTTCGGGCAAGAAGATCCGGATGGAAGACAATAGCTGTCCACTTGGGATATTTCACACCCGACATGGGCTTTACATGAATAGTCTGCCCCGGAGCAAAACTTGTTACGGTCATCTCGTCGAAGTCATATTTGGTGCGGCCATACGACAACTGGCATCCCTTGTTTTCTTTCAGAAAGAGGGCATAGAGGCCATAGTGGGTGACACACTCTTCCACCTCATGCGGTTTATCAAATCGGACAACGCTCACCAAAGGATGGAGGGTCTCAAAGCCATACTGCTCATTGAACTGCTGGACAGAATCGAAATATATCTGTTTCATATTCTTGGATGTTGCAAGACGCCGATACGGCGTCTCATTATTATAACGTCACTACCGCCGGATTATTGTTGTGAAAGACGGTCGTAAGCAGCGTCGTCAACTGGTTCGAGCCATTCGTTGCTCTCTTCTCCTGACGTTTTTACGTGGGTGGCAAGATGCTGGAACCATGAGTCGCGCTGAGCGCCATGCCAGTGTTTCACACCTTCGGGTATGTCGACCACGTCGCCGGCCTTGAGCGCAACGGCCGGTTTGCCCCACTCCTGATACCAGCCCCTGCCGCTGACACAAATGAGCACCTGACGTGCACCGTGGTGGATATGCCAGTTATTGCGGCATCCCGGCTCAAAGGTCACGTTCGACAGCGGGAGCACGGTTTTCTCGCCGTCCGCCGTCAGATTGACAGGCCGGATGGGATTAAGATAGCTGTTGCCAATGAAATACTGCGCATAGCCGGTGTTTGGCTGTCCTTTTTCAAATTCACCCTTCAGCGTCAGGCCTTCGGCGTCAAGCCAAGCACAGAGTTCGTCGACCTGCTCTTGGGTGTTGCCCATCATCACTGCACCACGCTTGTGGGAAGCCAGCTGGCTGTCAACACCCGTCAAGCCCGAGAGGGCCGCAACGGTGACGATTTCGCGGTCTGACGGCGACAGCTGGTCACCGGCGAAGATGTCTCCGAAAAGATGGCTTTTCAGATAATAGTCATCCTGCGGGCAGAAATCGAAGTTGAAAGGACGGCCGGACAGCTTCGTCTGTACCTCCGTGCCGCGCTTCAGAGCCTCCGCTGCGTTGTCCCAAAGAGCCGGACGGGTCCACGGACGGCCCTCCGCGTCGTTGATGCCTTGTGACTTACGATTATCAAGGACCGTCTTCAGCCGGTTCAGTGCGTTGAGCGAGCGGGGGAAGCCCGTATAGGCATACAAATGTGAGAAAGCCTCTTTCAGTTCGTTTACTGTCACCCCGTTGTCAAGGGCCTTGCGTATTGCCGGGTCAAGTCGCTTCATGTCTCCCTGCGCCTCAAGACAGGCACATTCTGCCAATGATAACTGACGTGCTGTCAATGTCTTTGTCTTCATTTCGTTCTTATTGATTTTACTTTCATTTTGATTCCGACTCCCTGTCGTCTGCGCCGCAGCGGCCATTACCAATGTCGCCGCAGCCAAAAATACGGTCAATCGTTTCATATCAAGATATTGTTTTAATGATGTCTTCCACTATCATGCTGTCCACCAGCCTGTTGGCAGCGAGGAATTCCGGCAGCGAATAGCGGTCGACGAACTCCTTGCGGGCTCCATAACAGAGCGTCCTGACCACTGACGGGCCGTAGTGACAGGCTATCTTTTCGCCGAAACCGCCCGCGAGAGCACCATCCTCGAGGGTCACGACGACACGATGGTCGGCGGCAAGGCTGTCGAGCAGTTCCTTGTCGAGGCCGGAGATATAGCGCGGATTGATGAGGGTGGCGTTGATGCCATGCTCCTCCAACATCTTGCGGACGCTCTCGCCGAGCGAGAAGAAACCGCCGAGGGCGATGATGGCGACATCCTTTCCGCGCTCGACAACCTCATAGCGGTTCAGGCAGGAATAGTCCGTCGCGACGGGGCGCGTCGCGTGACATACCGGTCCCACAGGCACACGGATGGCCACGGGATGCTCCTTGTAGCCGACACTCCAGTCGAGCATGGACTGATATTCCTCCCAGTTGGTCGGAGCGAGATATACGAGATTGGGGATATTGCTCAGCAGCGGTATGTCGAAATGACACAGATGGGTCACGTCGTTCATCGTGGCGAGCGAGCCCCAGAGCACGAGTATCGTCGCCGGATTGTCGTTGATGCAAAGATCTTGCGACAGCTGGTCGTAGGCGCGCTGTATGAAGGAGCTGCAAACACCGAAGACAGGTTTGCCGCCCGCCTTTGCTATGCCGGACGCCAAGGCCACGGCATGCTCTTCGGCGATGCCGACATCGACAAACTGACGGCCGGCTTCACGGCGCCGTTCGGGCGTCCAGTTCCAGATGCCGGGTGTTCCGGCCGTGATGGCGCAGACGGTCTTGTCCTGCCTCATCAGTTCCAAAAGGCGCGTCGGAGCAAGTTCGTCGTAGGACTCACCGGCGAAAGCGTTCTTCAGTTCGCCGGTAGCAATGTCGAACGGTGCGCTCCAGTGCCAGCGCTCCTTGTCCTGCTCGGCAAGTTCATACCCCTTGCCTTTCAGCGTGTTGATATGTACGACGACGGGGTGGTCGATATCTTTCACCTTGCGGAAAGCCTCGATGAGTGACGCGATGTCGTTGCCTCGGTCCACGTAGACATAGTCGAGTCCCATAGCGCGGAAGAGATTGTTGGAGCACTTGCCGTCGGACTGACGCAACTCCTGCAGGTTCTGATAGAGTCCGCCGTGGTTTTCGGCTATCGACATCTGGTTGTCATTGACCACGACGATGAAGTTTGTACCCAATTCGGCAGCCCAGTCAAGACCTTCCAACGCCTCTCCACCGCTCAGCGAACCGTCACCTATGACGGCAATGACGTTGCCACGCTCTCCGCGCAGGTCGCGGCCCTTGGCCAGTCCTCCGGCCAAGCTGACCGATGTCGACGTATGGCCGATGACGAAATGGTCGTGCTCGCTCTCCGACGGCTCCGAATAGCCCGACACGTCGTCATAGCTGTCCTGCTTCAGAAACGCGCCGATGCGTCCCGTGAGCATCTTGTGAACATAGCTCTGATGGGACACGTCGAAGACAATCTTGTCCTCGGGCGAGTCGAACACATAGTGCATTGCGATGGTGGCCTCAACCATTCCGAGGTTGGGACCGCAGTGGCCGCCGTGACGGCTCAGCTTCTCGATGAGCAGCGTGCGTGCCTCAACGGCCACCTCCTGCATTTCGTCCAATGTCAACCGCTTGACATCGGCGGGTGATTTGATATTCTCTATTATCATTGTATTTGTTCCTTTATAATTTCTTTCTTCGTTTCTAATAATGGTATATAACTAAGACGCGAAGTCCGCAGTTACGGCACCGCAGCCTATCCGACAGACCGTCCCATCTCGTATGCCTCCGCCAGCGCCTTGTGGCCGGCTATGTCACCCATATCGTTGACACCTCCGGCAAAGACGCTGCCCGCGAGATGACACTTGGGATAACAGGCAATCCATCCGCCGAGTCCGTGGATTGCTCCTTCCGGTGTCTCCGCCTCGTCTTCAGCGGCTGCCGTGAGCATATAGATGTCACGGAAGTGATAGTCGGTATCATAGAGTGCGTTGGCACGGTCGAGCAATGTCTTCATCTGTCCGCTCATCTCATAATAATAAATAGGTGTGGCATAGGCAATGACATCGGCGTCGTGCATCTTTCGGATGATGGGATTCATGTCGTCGTCGATGACACATTTCCCGAGTTTGCCGCAGGCGAGACATCCTCGGCAGAAACGAATGTCCTTTCCTCTCAACGTTATTTTCTCAACCTCATGGCCGGCATCTGCCGCACCACGCACGAACTCATCTGCCAAAGCCTCCGAATTGCTCTTCGGACGAAGGCTTGTCGATATCACCAATACTCTCTTGCTCATATTTCTGATGTGATTTGATTAATGTTTCTGGATGCAAAATTACTGATTTATAATGAATAAACAAATACCCGGATTTTGGCAATAGTTACCCGTTTTAAGGATAATATGGTTCTTCCGGTATTTGGGGTGACAGTTGTTTGCAAAAGTTATGATCGCGACCATACTAAAATCTCTATTCATAAGTCTTCCAAAGAAAAGCGTGTCATGATAATATCAAAAATTTAACATTTGAAATTCTCCCGGAAATGACACGACATTGCCGTTATTTTAACATTTGAACGTCATTTTTCGACCGAAAAAATCCGGCGGTCTTGCCGTAAGGGCCTTATTGGTCTGCAACAAGCACGCCGTCATCGTCCAACGAGCACGCCGTTGCAACACAACGAGGGCCCCGTTGCAAGGCAATAAGGCCCTTACGGCAAGAGCGAAAAAACGTCGCGATTTTTCAGAATAGCGCAACTTGCAGTATGACAGACACTTGCAAAAACCGCTGAATTTTTGCGATTTTTGGCCCTCGGGACAATTATTTCCGGATTATCACAATTTTACGGGAAGTTTGTAAAGTTTATTCCGAGTTTTTAACACTTCGCTCCGGCACATCTTTATGTAAACATCCAGATTTTGGAGACCTGTTACTTGAAATATAACTCCAATTGGCGGATGAACCGGAAAATTGTCACCCACACATATCAAACATATACCCAGCCAAGCATCTTTTTTCCGCAAAGCCGGAAAATGGCGTTAAAGAGTTGAAAAAGAATACCCGATAATGGGTATTTATTCCGAATATTTTAGTAATTTTGCGCTCGTAAAACAAAGATATAGTATTAGTATTCATTATTTATATAAATTGTAAAGAATATGACTTATTCTAACGAAGTCAACAACATGTGCGTTGTTGCCAAAGGCCCGAACCACGGCCCCGCCCCCATTCCCGAAGAAGGAAAATGGATTCAGGCAAAGGAAATCAAGGACATCTCCGGTTACACCCACGGTGTGGGTTGGTGTGCACCTCAGCAGGGTGCCTGCAAGCTCTCTCTGAACATCAAGGAGGGCGTCATCCAGGAGTGCCTCGTCGAGACAATCGGATGTACGGGTATGACCCACTCTGCCGCTATGGCATCTGAAATCCTGCCGGGCAAGACCATCCTCGAAGCTCTCAACACGGACCTCGTGTGCGACGCTATCAACACCGCCATGCGCGAACTGTTCCTGCAGATCGTTTACGGACGTTCACAGAGCGCATTCTCTGAGGACGGACTCGTCATCGGAGCAGGTCTCGAGGACCTCGGCAAGGGTCTGCGCAGCCAGACAGGTACGCTCTACGGCACTGTCGCCAAGGGCACACGCTACCTCGAACTGACCGAAGGCTACATCACAAAGATGTTCCTCGACAAGGACAACCAGGTGTGCGGCTACGAGTATGTACACCTCGGCAAGATGATGGAAGCCATCAAGGCCGGCATGGACGCCAACGAGGCCGTGAAGAAGTTCACCGGTTCTTACGGACGTACAACCGCCGAGCAGGGAATTGTTAAGACTATTGACCCACGTAAAGAATAAGAGGAGGACCGACTAATGATAAGAAAAGTAAGTTTTGAGAGCCAGGAGCGTCGCATCAAGCAGGTTATCGCTACGCTCAACGAGAATGGTATCAAGGACATCGAAGAGGCAAACCAGATTTGCGAAGAGGCCGGCATCGATCCCTATCAGATTTGCGAGGACACACAGCGCATCTGCTTTGAGAACGCAAAGTGGGCATACGTATGCGGTGCCGCCATCGCTATCAAGAAGGGCGTGAAGAGCGCTGCCGACGCTGCTGAGGCCATCGGTCTCGGTCTGCAGAGTTTCTGCATCCCCGGTTCTGTTGCCGACGACCGCAAGGTGGGTATCGGCCACGGTAACCTCGCTGCCCGTCTGCTCCGCGAGGAGACACAGTGCTTCGCCTTCCTCGCCGGTCACGAGAGCTTCGCAGCCGCCGAGGGTGCCATCAAGATTGCCGAAATGGCAAACAAGGTGCGCAAGAACCCGCTTCGCGTCATCCTCAACGGACTCGGCAAGGACGCAGCCATGATCATCAGCCGCATCAACGGTTTCACATACGTACAGACCAAGTTCGACTATTATACCGGCAAGGTTGAGGTCGTAAACCGCACCGCTTATTCTGACGGTCCGCGTGCCAAGGTCAACTGCTACGGCGCAGACGACGTACGCGAAGGTGTTGCCATCAACTGGTTGGAGGACGTAGACGTGTCCATCACCGGCAACTCAACCAACCCGACACGTTTCCAGCACCCCGTTGCCGGAACGTACAAGAAGGAGCGCGTGCTCGCCGGCAAGCCTTACTTCTCAGTAGCTTCAGGTGGCGGTACAGGCCGTACACTCCATCCGGACAACATGGCTGCCGGTCCCGCTTCATACGGTATGACCGACACACTGGGCCGCATGCACTCTGACGCTCAGTTCGCAGGTTCTTCTTCAGTACCCGCTCACGTTGAGATGATGGGCTTCCTCGGTATCGGCAACAACCCGATGGTCGGCGCTACCGTAGCCATCGCCGTCGAAATCGACATGGCTCTGAACAAGAAGTAATCTGGTAAAGTAGAAACTAAATGCCAAACGTCGTGAGACGTGTCATTAGAATTATATTTTTCATGGTATTTTTTGACCTGCGCTCTTCGGGGCGCAGGTTTTTTTGTCGATATGACAAACAATAAACGCCGCTACACGAACGTTGATATAATGAAGTGTGACTGTCACAAAAGGCACATCACATACGACACGGGTAGAAATATTGAACATCATGGAGAGGACACATATAATTATAATAAGGTGTATAGGCGTCATCATTTGTCTGTTCACCGCCATTTCCGGAGCAGACGCTGTCCGGCAAACCATCTACAGCCCACATGTAAAGACACTGCAGGCTGTGGTTAACCGCGACTGGTTGTCACCGCCCGTGATGACATTGGTCTCCGACGACGTCCTCAATATCGCCTTCGACGAACTCTCACACGAGTATCACCGCTTCACATACCACATCGAACATTGCGAAGCGGATTGGTCTCCGTCAACAGAACTGTTTGAAAGCGACTATCTCAGCGGTTTCAACGACAACCCGATCGAGGACTACCAGAACTCCATCAACACCACGGTGCTATACACCCACTACTCCATGCAACTGCCGAACGACCGCTGCCGTCTGAAAATGAGCGGCAACTATCGCCTCACAATATTGGATGAGGACGGCGACAAGGCCGCCGAAGTGCGCTTCATGATCGTCGAACCGCTGATGAGTGTAAGTCTCGAATGTCTCACCAACACCGACATTGACATCAACAAGAGCCACCAACAGATTTCGATGGGCCTGTCGTTCGGACCGCTCCGCGTAACCAATCACAGCGAACAAGTCCATGTCGTGGTCAGCCAGAACGACCGTGACGACAACATCAAGACCGGAATGAAGCCTTCGATCATCACCGCCCGCGGACTGGAATGGCGCCACTGCCGCGACCTGATATTCCCAGCCGGCAACGAATACCACAAATTTGAGATTCTGGACGTCAGCCATCCCACGATGGGCATCGAACGGATTGTCTGGGACGGCAACAACTACAACGTCTATCCATTTACTTCCGGCATGCGGGCTAACTATCTCTACGACCCGGACGCGAACGGATCGTTCTACATCCGCAACAGCGACAACATCGAGAATGACATCATCAGCGAATACGTCTACGTCCACTATTGTCTCCTGTCGCCTCCCGTCGCTGACGCCCGCATGGTCATCGACGGACGGTGGACGAGCGACGACAACATCGGGACATACACGATGCAGTATGACGAGGACGCAGGTGCCTATCGTGCGGCCGTCATGCAGAAACAGGGCTACTATTCCTATCAATATCTCCTCAAGAAAGAGGACGGCACGACGGCCATCCCGCCGACGGAAGGCAGTTTCTATCAGACCGAGAACAGGTATCAGGCGTATGTCTATTATAAAGGCCAGGGAGAGCGGACATGGCGTCTTGTCGGGTACAAACAGATTTAATATATATTTTCGAGGAGTGTGGAGGGAGGAGAGAGGAGTGAGAATAGTCTTGCTGTGAAATGTTTTTCGAGGAGGGAGGAGGCTTTTTCGAGGAGGGAGGAATGAGGAGAGAGGAGTGAGAATAGTCTTGTGTATTGATTAATGACAGACGACCCCGTCATTCTACAAGACTATTCTCACTCCTCTCTCCTCATTCCTCCCTCCTCGAAAAACACTCCTCTGATATTCTAAAGCATCACCACGCGGAATGAATACGGCGGCAAAGTGATGCGCAACTTCTTGTCCGCACCCATCTTGAACGTGCCGCGCTCCACGTCAACCATGCGCTGTCCGGGCTTTCCGCTGTATCCTTCGTAACGCACGATGTTGGCTATCGGCAGGTTCTTGGCATCGATTGTGAGATCAAGAGCGACCGGCAGAACATTGGCAATCTTCAGGAATGACTGTCCCGTGCGGCTGTCGCGAACGACACTTGCGGCCACCCGGTTGGCGGCAATGCTGTCAACCGTCAGCTGCGATTCAACATATTTGTTTCCCGAATAGGTCGAGAAGAGACGTTGTGTCTCATAGCTCGGTGTCTTCTGGATGGACCGGTTGTCGAAATACATCATGTCCGGACTCCAGTTGCTGTGGCCGTTTTTCGACAGCATCGGTGCGTAAGAAGTCATCGACACCACGTCGGCATTGCGCTCGATGTGGCACAGATAGGCTGCTTCAGCCAGGGCGCAGTCGAGTCCGCCCTTGCCCTGACGTGCGGCATACTCGCCGAGATAGACCTTCGGACCCTTGCGGTCATAGTTGTCATAGTAGTGCTGATTGTTGAGGAACCAGCCTACGCTCTCGTAATAATGTTCGTCCACCATGTCGAGCACGTTGCTGTTGTCGTTTGCGAACTTCCATCCCTCGATATAGTCGGACGACGGATAGTGGAACGGGCCGACCGTGCCGCACACCGTTATGTCGGGATAACGCTCCTTGATAGCACTGCATATCATGAGACAACGCTCTTCAAACGCCGTGGATATGATATCCTCGTTTCCGATACCGATATACTTGAGATTGAACGGAGCGGGATGGCCTGCGTCAGCGCGCATCTTTGCCCACTTGCTCGTGGCCGGGTCACCGTTGGCCCACTCTATCATGTTGAGTATCTCCTGTATGTATGCCGGCATGTCAGCCATCGGAATACCACCCTGCTGGCCGCCATAACCGTCCCTGTCTGGCTTTGAGTTCTGGCACGGCACACCGGCAGCAAGCACCGGCAGCGGCTCGGCATGGATGTCTTCGCAGAACTGGAAATACTCAAAGAAGCCCAGTCCGCGGGTCTGGTGATACTTCCATATATTACGGTCGGGCACTCGGTCCTCCAGCGGTCCTACGGTATGGTTCCAGTGATAAATGTTTTCCAGTCCTTCGCCGTGGCTCATACAGCCGCCGGGGAAGCGCACGAACTTCGGATGAAGGTCGGCGATGGCCTGCGCGAGGTCACGGCGCAGACCATTCTTGCGATTGTTGAATGTGTTCTGCGGGAAGAGACTGATCATGTCGACAGCCACCTCACCGTCCTTCTCCGGCACAATCATCAGCTCAGCCTTATCGGCATCGGCCGTCGGAGTCAGCACCGTCTCGTAGCGGTTCCACACACCTTCAGCGCCCTTGGTGTCAATCCGTGCCGACGCGAGCGTCCGTCCGCCGTCGACAAGGGCCACCGTGAAACGCTTGGCACGACCGCCGATGTTGCGCACGCGGAAGCTGAAATCATAGCTTTCACCCTTGCGCACAAGCATGCCGTCCCAACCCGTATTATATAATGTGTCGTTCGTCAGCACGGCATAATGCGGATTGTTCTTGCTCAGTGGCATATCCGTCATTATTTTCAGACCGCCGGCCGAACGCCATGCCGTAGAGGCCGTCCAGTCCTTGTGGTCGCGCGACGTATATTCAAAATCACGATTCTGAACCATCTCGGCATACAGTCCGCCGTCTGCGGCATAACTGATGTCCTCGAAGAAGACACCCACGAGCTTGTCACTGATGTCCTTCTGGCGCTTGCCGTCTATCGTGAGCGTAGCCACAATCGGCCTGTTGCCAAGGGCATTACGCAACTCATTGTCACGGCCGGCCATCAGATTGTCGAAAGCATAAGTGCGCTCCAGCTCCTTCTGCTTTGCAAAGTATTCGCACAGACTGTCCTGCAGTCCGAGACTCACGTCCCACAAAAAGCCGGCCGGCGTAGGATTGCCTTTCCAAAACGGTCTGCCGGCAATGTCGTTCACCGCAACCGTGTCCGTCTTAACGCACGCGGCGTCATATTCTCCCTGCGCAGCAGCCACGTCAGCCGTGAAGTGGCGGAACGTGGCGTCCGTCGTCGTCTTGCGCACCTGTCCGTCTTTCGTCCGGAAGAGCACCGTGTAGCGGCCCCCGCCGTCACTGCGTATCACCGGAGCCAGACAGCCCTTGACCGACATGCGCGGATAGTCCTGTGGACGCCACGTGATGAGGTCTGCCGACCAGGCCACGGCGAAACACGGCGAATAGTCATTGACCTGAAACACCGACGCATAGCCTCCATCGTCCAAACGGCAGATGAACGGTGCGTACATGCGCTTCTCCGAACCCCAACTGGAATAATCGGAGGTGAAGAGTTGGCCCAAATCCGTAAACATGGTGTCATTCTCATGCACTGCCACACGAAAACCCAATTTATCACCCGGGCAATAAAGGAAAATCTCTGCCCGTGGCGGAGTCTTCTCTACGACCACATTCCTGACCTTCTTTCCCACGGCCGGAATACACACAGATGCCATTAGAAGCATCAACGGTAACTTCTTTCTGATTGTCATAATGTCTATATTGTTTTGTTTTAATAGTCAGCTCGTAATACGCATACAACCGAAGAACGTCCGCGCACACACATCCTGCGACAGACGCAAACCGGACCGCACACGTATGCAAAGATAATGAAAATCAAGAGAATAACGAAAGGTTTCGCCACTATTCGGCATTTTTCTCCATTCCAGCACTTTCGGGTGACACGCACACCGCATTTTCATCATCGGAAAACACCTCACGAGAGCAGCCACTGGAAGCCGTTTTAAGATTGTCAAAAACTCGGAATAATTCTTACAAACGCCTCCGATTTTAACACGAATTTGAAAAATAAAATCCCACGGCCGCAAATATGCGAGTTTTGCGCGTGCATCTTTTTCTCCCTGAGCACCAAAACGTTACAGTGATTTTCGCAAAAGTGTGCAACTTTTTCGCCGGTTTTGTCTTGCAATAGCGGCCCCGTTGCATTGCAACGAGGCCCTCCTTGCATCACAACGGGCACGCCGTTGCACGACAAAACCAATGCCGTTGCGACCCAACGGGGCCGCTATTGCAAGACCGCCGGCAAAATTTTGATGAACAAAAACGATTTTTCGGGCGACAAACAACATTTTTCCCGTTTTTTCGAAGCATTTCCAATATGTTAATTTAACAATCTTTTTCTGACATTTTCACACGCATCCGCGGAGGGTTCCAAAGAGTGAAAGGAGTACGGGATGGACCGTCATCTGACGAATACGGTTTATAGAGCTTATCGAGAACTTAAATATCAAAGATGTATTGAGATTGTCAAAAGGAATTAGTATCTTTGCACAAAAATACATAATGCTTGAGCCAAGTTTATTTCCTGAATTATATGATGCTGTTGATGAAGATATAAACAGTACTACTTTTCAAAACAACATGAAGTTGCCTCTACATCGTTGGTATCGATATACGGCCGGATTTTCGGGAGCTTGGGTGGGGTGCATGATAGAAAAAGCCAAAAAGGAAGGTAAGAAAAGAATCATTGACCCATTTGCAGGTTCCGGAACTGTGATGGTGGAAAGCATGCTTCATGGAGTAGATTCCTTTGGCATAGAATCCAATCCTTATGTTTATAATATCGCAATGGCGAAACTTCAATGGATGGAATTGGACAATGAAAGGCTTATGCAAGAATGTCTCGATACATTGAGAAGGGCAAAAACATATCATATAACCCAAACAGAATATCCGAAACTGATTCTGAAATGTTTTCCAATGGAAACATTACAGAAATTGGAATCTTTGAAAAAAGCCAGCATGGAAATCGAAGATGATAAAATCAGGAATTTTGTCTGGTTCATCATAACCTCAATCCTTCGCTCTACATCGCCGGTCGGAACTGCACAATGGCAATATATACAACCCAACAAAAGCAAAGCCAAGGTCATTGACCCGTTTGATGCATATAAGGCAAAACTTTCGGAAGTGGCGACAGATATGCACAATCTTCGGAATATGTTCGGAAGCAATTCGGTTTCGACCATATTACATGAAGATGCACGCAACATTGTTTCCGTACCGGACAAATGGGGTGACTTGGTAATAACCTCACCTCCGTATGCAAACAATTATGATTATGCTGATGCCATGCGCCTTGAAATGCTGTTTTGGAACGACATAAAAGGGTGGAAAGACCTGCAAAGCAAAGTAAGTGTCAATTTGGTGCGGGCATGCACTCAGCATGTTTCGGCACTTAAAGATACCGCCGAAGAATATTTGCACTCGGACTTATTATCACCCATAAGAGACGAGATAACTGAGAAGTTCTTACTCCTTAAGAACGAAAGGATGAATCATGGCGGTAAAAAGAATTATCACTTGATGATAGCCGCATACTTTTATGACATGGCCCGGGTGTTCAAGTCATTAGACAGAGTCACCAATGATAATTGTGAAATGTGTTTTGTAATAGGAGATTCCGCACCCTACGGCATTTATATACCGGTAGATGATTGGTTGGGAAAACTATCGCAGGCTGCAGGTTTCAATGACTATTCATTTGAAAAACTGAGAGACAGGAATGTCAAATGGAAAAACCGCAAGCACAGGGTTCCATTAAAGGAAGGCAGACTTTGGATTTATAAATAATATAGAAAAATATGGCAGTATCCCAATCACATACATTAGGAGAGTTTTTAGGAACTTTCTTCGAGGACTTAATGAAAACACCTGTTCGTGAGTTCTCGGAAAAGAATGGGCTTTATTTTGACAGTTACGGATTACGCAAAGCCAGAAAAGGAAAGAAAGTATCATGGACGGACATTCACGGAAGCAGCCACGACTTGGACTTCGTGATAGAAAAGAATGGTACGGATGCTAACATGGGAACCCCTATCGCGTTCATTGAGCTCGCATGGCGTAGATATACTAAACATTCCAAAAATAAGGCGCAAGAAATTGCAGGGGCAGTGGACCCGATATGTGAAAGGTACAAGCGTATCAAACCATTCAAAGGGGCAATTCTTAGCGGACTATTTACGGAAAATTCCTTGAGCCAATTGAAGAATGATGGCTTTCATGTATTGTACATTCCCTTTGATAAAGTAGTACAGGCGTTCAAAGTTCATGGTTTTGATGTATTCTTTGATGAGGAGACGGAAGAATCTGACATAAAGAGAATGTATGAGACGATAACAAAGAAGTCTAATAGACCATTGTTGGATAAGGTGCGGAACGAATTGTTGGCTGCATGTACTGATGAAATTAATGCATTTATAAAAGATTTGGAGAATTCGTACAACAGAAAAATCAGCAGTATCTATATCCTTCCATTGCATGGCGTTAAGATAGAAGTACCCAATATAGAGAAGGCCATTCGTTTTGTGAATGATTACGAAGGATTGCCGGACAACTGTCAATTACAATATATAGAAATCATTGTCAATTATAACAATGGTTCCGTAATTCAGTGCCAGTTCAAAGAGAAAGATGAAGTTGTCGATTTCTTAAATCATATCCAATAAATATAGCAAGCCCGACAGTGTCAGCACTTTTACTTCGAAATATTTTCATAATAGGGAAAAAATCTGTAACTTTCGGCAGTTTTAGAAGACCTTCAACTGAAATGATAATGACCTACTTAAGAACTCTAACGAGAATCATACTCATACAAATGGCGATATTCGCCATGACGGCAACCGGCGTAACACCATCCAATGCACAAATCCTGCAGGCCTCGCTGTCACACTACTCGGCCGACAACGGATTGGCCAGCAACACCGTGTCCGACATCTGTCAGGACGACTACGGATACATCTGGATTGCCACCTGGAACGGACTGTCACGCTTCGACGGCTACGACTTCTACAACTATGCCACCGGCTACCGCAGCGGCATCCCATTGCTCCACAACCGCATCAGCGACCTCTGTATCGACCTGTCGCAAAACATCTGGATGAAGATGTATGACGGACGCATATTCGTAATCAACAGAAGCACCGACCGCATAGAGAACGCGCTGCAAAACATTCCCGACAACATGGACTTGAGGTCTCCGAAGCGACTCACCGTGACGAGTCGTGGAGAGGTATTGGCACTTATGAACAAAGACGGCGTATGCCGAATGAGACTCGACAGAAACGGCGTCAAGAGTTCCCTCGTCAGCACCCGCAGACTGGAGGCGACATCTGTCGTGGAAGGCTACCAGGGAGACATCTGGGTCGGGACAGAAAAAGGCATACACCGGATGAGCCCGACCGACGAGACTATCGAACGAAAAGGTGTGTTTGAGGACGAATACATCACGTGCATGTACTCCAACGGCTACAACATCTACGCCGGAACGGCTTCCGGAAAGATTGTCTCGTTCGCCTACGGACAGACTCCGACGGTTGTCCATGAGACTGATTCCGAAATACGCACGGTGTTTGTCGACAGCCACGGACTGCTCTGGTTTGCCACCAAAAGGCATGGCATCTCACGGAAAAACATGGGAACAGGAGACGTCAAGGAGTTTCAGCAGCGAGTGCTCGTCCCTGCTTACGACAGCAACATCGCACTCGTGACCGAGGTCGGGCAGACCGTATGGGCCAGCATGACCAACGGTGGCTTCGGATACTACAACCGCGAAACGGACGAAATGGAGTATTTCCACAATGACCCCATCAACCCGTGGAACCTCTCCAACACGGTCCTGAGTTATCTCTCGCTGCCGGAAGGTGTAGTGCTGGAGTCGACACCACGCAAGGGCTTGGAAAAACTGGACATCCTCAAGAAGACCATCACGCGAAAAAAGTTTTTTCCGGAAGACGGCACAACCAACAGCAACGAGATTCGTGCGATGTACTACGACGAGCAAAACAAACGGCTGCTGATAGGAAACAAGCTCGGCACACTCCTGATGATTCAGAACGGAGTGACGACAGCTATCGAAGACGACGGACAGGGCGGCTCACTCGGACGCATATATGGCATCAACAAAGACAGCAAAGGAAACTACTGGCTGTGCTCGAAAGGCAAGGGCATAATAAAATTCGAACCGACAGCAGGCGGTTTCCGCAAGACCGTGTTCTGTCACAATCCGAAAGACCCGATGAGCCTCAGCTCCAACGATGTCTACTGCACCGTGGAAGACAAGCACGGCAATATCTGGGTTGCTACATACAACGGCGGCGTCAACATCATCACACGAAGCAAGGAGGGCCGCACCGTCTTCCTGCACAGTGGCAACTCCATCCGCCAGTATCCACGCAATTCATATAATAAGGTGCGCACACTTACGGTCGACCACAACGGAAATGTCTGGGCGGGAACGACCGACGGTCTGCTGATCATGTCCTACCGCAACAACAGGATAAAGATACAGAAAGTCATGGACACGGACAACGGCGAGCGTAACCTCATGAGCAAAGATATCGTCGCACTGGCATGCGGCAGCAAAGGCACCATCTGGATCGGCACGAACGGCGGCGGTCTGAGCCGCACCATTGGCCGGGATGAGCAGGGCAACTGGGAGTTTGAGAACTTCGGTTGCAGCGACGGTCTGCCTTCGGAGGAGATCAAGAGCATCACTTTCGACAAGAAAGGAAAAGTGTGGTTTGCCACGGATAATGTACTCTGCTCCTTCGAAGCCGAAAAACGCATCTTCAGCACGTTCTCCACTCTCGACGGCGTGGACAACACCATCTGTTCGGAAGGTGCGGCGATAAGGCTGCCGGAGGCCAACATCATGTTCGGAACGTTGGACGGATGTTACATCGTGGACAGAAACAAACTGAGAAACGACAACGGTTCCATGCTCAAGTTGCGCATAACGGACTTTTTCGTGGACGACGAGCTCATGTCACCGCGTCTCAACAGCACCTTCGACAAATATATCCCGGAATGTAAAGAGGTCGAGTTGCCCAACTCCGGCTGCGCTTTCGCCCTGCGGTTTGCCTCACTAAATTATCAGTTGCAGCACCGCGTACACTATCAGTATATGCTGGAGGGATACGACAAGGACTGGCAGAACGCAGACAGAACAAGAACGGCCACATATACGAACGTTCCTGCAGGACGATACACGTTTAAGGTGAAAGCCTTCCTGCTCGAAGCGCCCGACAAATATGACATGAAGACAATAGTCGTTGTCATGCCACACCACTTCCTGCTCTCTTCCGATGCCATCTGGCTCTACATGGCCTTGGGTGTGATCGGCATGATCGGAGTCATGTTCTGGCGGCAAAAGAAACTGGCTCTGCGCGCAAAAGCGCAAGGAGAAGAGAAGGTTACGAAAACGGAAGTGTGATATAACGGACCCGAATATCAAAAAAGTGGGCCGAACACTTGGCCGATTGAAATATTCGTGTTACCTTTGCAAATAGAAAAAGGTCGTATCGGTTAGATTGGGATACTCATCAAATAAACTTGAAAACCGAGAATACTTCTCTTGCCAATGGCGGGCCACACCCCGAAAGGGCAACAGCAATGTCGGTGGATTACAACGGCGGAGAGCTCTCAAATCTTATATTAATAGGAGTTTTCATCACATCATCGATACGACCTCTCTTTATTTTCCAAACCCTTAATCCTTTATATTATGTTTTCTGGAATAATAGAAGAATTTGCCACCGTGACGGCTATCGTCAAAGACCGGGAGAACATCGACCTGACCCTCAAGTGTTCGTTTGTCGACGAACTGAAGATAGACCAGAGCGTAGCACACAACGGCGTGTGTCTCACCGTGGTCAGAATAGAGGACGGCACATATACCGTAACAGCGATGAAAGAGACATTGGACCGCAGCAACCTCGGATTGCTCCGCGTGGGCGACAAGGTCAACGTCGAGCGCTCGATGATGATGAACGGGCGGCTGGACGGTCACATCGTGCAGGGACACGTCGATCAGACGGCCGTATGCACGGACATCAAAGACGCCGACGGAAGCACGTATTTCACGTTTGCGTATGAAGCGGACGCCGAAATGGCTCGCCACGGCTACTTCACGGTCGACAAGGGAAGCGTCACCGTCAACGGCGTCTCGCTCACCGTGTGCAACCCTACGGCATCCTCATTTCAGGTAGCCATAATCCCATACACATTTGAACATACCAACTTCTGCGACATACGGGTCGGGACGAAAGTCAATATAGAATTTGACATAATCGGCAAATATATCGCCCGATTGAACCAATTCTGAACATACGTTAACTGCTCCGTTTCTTATCGAAGAAACGGAGCTTTCTTTCTACTAACTCCCAACATACATATATCTTATTTTCTCCGTCTGATTATTCTTCCTATATTTGCACCGTACAAAAACAACAAGAAAGGATTATGAACAGAAGTATCATGCTTTCAGTCACGGCCATGCTCCTTTGCTGTGTCGTAGCAAATGCCGGAAACGGCAAGACATGGACGCTCGGCGAATGTATTGAGTATGCCATAGCCAACAATATCTCACTGAAAAAGACACAACTGTCACGCATGTCGGCTACGGAAGACCGCAAACAGGCGTCTGCCGCCCTACAGCCGTCACTAAGCGCTTCGACAAACCAGTCGGTCGGTTACCGGCCGTGGGTGAACGACGGCGTGAGCACAGTGTCCAACGGTACCGTCGCCACAAGCATCAACAAGTCCTACTACAACGGAAGCTACGGCATAAACGCCAGTTGGACGGTATGGAACAGCAATCAGAACCGCAACAACATAAAGCTCAGCCGTATTACCGAGAAACAAGCCGAACTGGATTCGGCCGTAACAGCAAACAGTATTCAAGAACAGATAGCGCAATTGTACGTTCAGATACTCTATCTCAAAGAAATGATTGGAGTAACCCGCCATAGCCATGAGACGAGCCTGAAGAACGAAGAACGTGGTCGCGAAATGATGGAAGCAGGCAAAATGTCGAAGGCAGACCTTGCCCAACTAACGGCACAGACGGCTCAAGACAAGTATAATATGGTGGAGGCGGAAAGCAATTTGGCCCGCTATAAACTTCAACTGAAGCAGCTTCTCGAAATAACAGATACCGAAGAGTTTGACATCAGCAGTCCTACGGCATCGGACGGACAGGCTCTCGACGACATCCCCGCACTGGCGGCTGTCTATGAGGCGGCCCTCGCCACACGGCCGGAGATTGAGAACGGACGGCTCGGCATCGAGGCCGGCAAGCTCAGCATCAGCATCGCCAAGGCCGGCAAGCTCCCCACGGTGAGCCTCACTGGCGGCGTCGGCACAAGCACGACGTCAATGAACGACCGCAGCTGGGGCACACAGATCAAGACAAACTTTGACGCTTCTGTCGGTGCGACAGTGAGTGTGCCCATCTTTGATAATCGAAAGACACGCACCGCAATCAACAAGGCACGGCTGCAGCAGGAGGAAAGCATCCTCGATTTGCAAGACAAGCAGAAGCAACTGTACTGTACAATTGAGGGATATTGGCTCGACGCCAACACCAACCAACAAAAATTCCGCGCCGCAATGGCTACCACGGAGAGCGAGCAGGCCAGCTACGACCTGCTGAGCGAGCAATTCCGATTGGGTCTGAAGAACATCGTGGAACTGATGACGGGCAAGACCAACCTCCTCAATGCACAGCAAAACAGACTGCAAAGCAAGTATATGACGATACTTGACATACAGCTTCTGAACTTCTATCGGGGCGAGACAATGAATATCTGATATACAACAACAGTACATATAATACACAACAACAGTACATATAATACACAACCGAGGTACATTAAATACACAACTGACGAACATGAAGAAGATAAGCAAGGTATGGATAGGCATAATTGCCATTATAGCGGTAGCCGTAGGCGCATGGCTTCTGTCGGGTATTAAAAAGGAACGACCGATTGAATTTGAGAAAGACACGGTAAAACGGGTGAACATCCGCAACAGTATAACCGCAACGGGAACCATCGAACCGGTCACGTCGGTGACCGTCGGAACGCAGGTTTCGGGTATTGTCAGCAAACTGTATGTGGACTACAACAGCACCGTAAAGAAAGGACAGATCATAGCCGAACTTGACAAGACGAACCTGATAAGCGAGCTTAACACGGCCAAAGCCAACCTGTCAAGCGCCCAGAGCACGCTGGCGTATGAGGCGGCAAACTTCAAACGCTACAAGACGCTATACACAAAAGGCCTCGTCAGCGCCGACGACTATGAGTCGGCAGAGCTGAGTTATCTCAAGGCAAAGGAGACTGTGGCTTCTTCTCGTGAGACTGTTCAGAAGGCGCAGACCAACCTCGGCTATGCCACCATCACCTCGCCGATTGACGGCATCGTTCTGTCAAAGGCTGTCGAGGAAGGTCAGACGGTGGCAGCGAGCTTCAGCACACCTGAACTTTTCACCATCGCACAGGACCTTACCGACATGCGTGTAGTGGCAGACGTCGACGAAGCCGACATAGGCGACGTGAAAGAGGGCGAGCGCGTGACCTTCACGGTAGACGCATATCCCGACGACACGTTCGAAGGAACAGTCACTCAGGTACGCCAGGAAGCTACAACGACCAACAATGTGGTGACATACGAGGTTGTCATCAGCGCCCCGAACACCGACTTGAAGCTCAAACCGGGCCTCACAGCGAGCGTCACCATCTATACGGCAGAGAAGCAGGGAGTGCTCAGCGTAGCCGGCAAGGCATTGCGGTTCTCCCCTACTCCGGAGATCGTGGGCAAATATAAGATTGCCGACAGGAACGGAAAGAACAAGGTGTGGACATTCGACGGCAAGACGCTGACGGCCCACACGGTGCAGATCGGCATGTCCGACGGAGTGAACACGGAAATCCTCGGCGGCATAAAAGAAGGCACCGAGGTCATCACCGGCATCACAGAAATAATGGAAGAAGCATCCAACGAGTCTCAACAGGAACGGTCACCGTTTGCCCCGGGGCCGAGAAAGAATGACAAGAAGAAGTAAGCCATGACCGGAAAGGATAGAAAAATAGTCATAGAACTAAAGGACGTGAAGCGCCAGTTCATGGTCGGCGACGAAATGGTCCATGCCCTCCGCGGTGTCTCCTTCAAGATTTATGAGGGCGAGTTCGTCACCATCATGGGAAAGTCTGGCTCCGGAAAGTCGACACTGCTCAACCAATTAGGCTGTCTCGACACGCCCACCAGCGGCGAATACTATTTGGACGGAGTGTCCGTACGCACGATGTCAAAGTCACAGAGGGCCGTATTGCGCAACCGCAAGATTGGTTTCATCTTCCAGAACTATAATCTTTTAGCCAAGACGACGAGCGTCGAGAACGTCGAACTGCCGCTGATGTACAACAGTGGGGTATCCGCAGCCGAACGCCACGAGCGTGCCGTGGATGCGCTGAAGGCCGTAGGGCTCGGCGACCGCCTCTCCCACAAGTCCAACCAGATGTCCGGAGGCCAGATGCAACGTGTGGCAATTGCCCGTGCTTTGGTCAACAATCCGGCCGTGATCCTGGCCGACGAGGCCACCGGAAACCTCGACACGCGCACTTCTTTCGAAATCCTCGTGCTTTTTCAGAAACTGCATGCCGAGGGCAGAACAATCATTTTTGTGACCCACAACCCTGATATTGCCAACTATTCCAGCCGCAACATCATGCTGAGGGATGGCCGGGTGATAAGCGACGAATACAATAACAACATAATGTCAGCCGCCGAAGGTCTGGCCGCCCTGCCGCCAACCACGGACGAATAAAATGCCAACCACGGACGAATAAAACGCCACAGAACGGCAGACAACCGTAAAACAAGCGATAATGAACTACACAAATCTCTTCAAGATAGCACTCCGCGCCATAGCCGCCAACAAGACCCGCTCATTCCTCACGGCATTGGGCATCATCATCGGCATCGGGTCGGTGATAACGATGCTTGCCGTCGGACAAGGCACAAAGCAGAGCATACAGGCCAACATAGCCGAGATGGGCTCAAACATGATCATGATTCATCCCGGAGCAGACCGCCGGGGCGGTGTCCGTCAGGACGCTTCGTCGATGGAAACCCTGAAGATGACGGACTATGAAGCCATCCGCGACGAGTGCAAATACATCAAAGGCATCAGTCCCGTGGTGACCAAGAGCGGCCAATTCATCTACGGCAATGAGAACACTCCTTCCACAGTCTACGGCGTCAACCAGGAGTATCTCGACATACGGCAGCTCAGCGTGGCCGACGGCGAAATGTTCACGGACGGCGAGATAAAGTCAAGCGCCAAGGTCTGCATACTCGGTCAGACCGTCGTGGACAATCTCTTTCCAGACGGCAGCGACCCCATCGGCAAGGTGGTGCGCTTCAATTCGATTCCGTTCCGTGTCATCGGAGTGCTGAAGAAGAAGGGCTACAACTCTATGGGCATGGACCAGGACGACCTCGTGCTGGCTCCCTATACCTCCGTAATGAAGCGACTGCTCGCCCAGACCTATCTCGGCAGCATACAGTGTTCGGCCATCACGGAAGGCGCGACGGACAAAGCCACGGCCGAGATAACCGATATCCTGCGCCGTAACCACAAGCTCCACGACGCAACGGACAACACCGAGGCCGACGAAGACGACTTCAACATCCGTTCGCAGGAAGAACTTTCGTCGATGATGAACTCTACGACAAACATGCTGACCATTCTCTTGGGCTGCGTTGCCGGTATCTCGCTCATCGTGGGAGGCATCGGTATCATGAACATCATGTACGTCAGCGTAACCGAGCGAACCCGCGAGATCGGACTCCGAATGAGTGTCGGTGCCCGCGGCATAGACATCCTGAACCAGTTTCTCATCGAAGCCATCCTGCTCAGCGTCACCGGCGGCATCATCGGAGTGCTGATAGGCATCAGCGCCTCCTACGCCATCAAGATGCTGGCCCACTGGCCCATCGCCATTCAGGCATGGACAATCGTCATGAGTTTTGCCGTCTGCACGTTCACGGGTGTCTTCTTCGGATGGTATCCGGCCAAGAAAGCAGCCCGGCTCGACCCAATAGAAGCGCTGAGATATGAATGACAGAAGCAAACTCATCTATCTCATCCACGCGGCGATATGGACCATAGTATTCCTGGCGCCGCTCATGTCTTTCAACCACGGAAACGGTGTGAGCCTACGCGAATTCATCCTTTTCAGCGTAGGCCCGCTTTCACTTTTCGTCGTTTTCTATCTGAACTACCTTTGGCTCGCACCCCGTTTCTTTGTCAACAACAAGAAACAATACTTCTGGATCATCAACACAATCGTCATCGTCAGTCTGGGCATTGCGCTCCACTACTGGATGACATTCGTCCATCCGCATCCTGCCGACCCTCACAGACCCGACTTCATCAAACCACGGCCTGAAGCTTTCATCACCGTTTTCCTCATCCTGCGCAACATCTTCAACCTCACCACATCTGCCGCCATCGCCGTATGCGTCAAACTGGCTTTCCGCTGGCAACAGTCTGAGACCGCACGCCGCGAGGCTGAAGCCGCACGCACCGAAGCCGAACTGAAGAACCTGCGTTCGCAGATCAATCCCCACTTTCTCCTCAACACGCTCAACAACATCTACGCCCTGACGGCCTTTGACACCGTCAGAGCCCAGGAGGCCATTCTCGAACTTAGCAAAATGCTCCGCTACGTGCTCTACGACAACGAGGAACAGTATGTCGAACTTGAGAAAGAAGTCCAGTTTCTCACCAACTACGTCCGTCTGATGCGCATCCGTCTGAGCGCCCATGTCGACGTTCGGTTGGACACCGACATACCCACCCCGTGCCGCATCAGGATTGCCCCGCTGATTTTCATCTCGCTCATCGAGAACGCTTTCAAACACGGGGTGAGCGCGACACATCCGTCCTTCATACACATCAGCCTCAAGGCGGACGACGAAAGCATAACGTTCCGTATCGAAAACAGCAACCATCCCAAAAGTTCTGTCGACCGCAGCGGCCACGGCATCGGTCTGCAACAGGTAGCGACACGGTTGGAAATGGCCTATCCGGGAACATACGAATGGACGAGAGGGACAGACACCGGCAACAACATCTATTCATCAACAATAATCATCCATGACACTAAGCTGCGTAATAATTGACGACGAGCCACTTGCGGCCGACCTGCTGGCTGCCTATGCCGCCAAAACTCCGTTCCTCAAACTGAACGGAACCTACAACAGTGCCATCAGTGCAATAAAGGACTTGCGCGAACATCCGGCCGACCTGATATTCCTCGACATACAGATGCCGGAGCTGAGCGGTACGGAATTTGCCCGGATACTGCCCAAAGAGTCCAAAATAATCTTCACCACAGCCTTCAGCCAGTATGCCGTCGAGGGATATAAGGTCAACGCCATCGACTATCTTTTGAAACCGATAAGTTACGAAGAGTTTCTCAGAGCGGCGGACAAGGCGCTCGAATGGTTCACCTCCACCCGTCGCAACGAGACATGCCAGAAGGACCGCTTCATGCTGGTCAAGAGCGACTACAAACTGGTCAAGGTGTCGTTAGACGACATCCTCTACATCGAGGGCCTCAAAGACTACGTCCGGATTTTTCTCGCAAACGGCGAAAAGATTGTCTCTCTCATGAATCTGAAAAAGCTCGAGGACTTCCTGCCGCGCCCTGAGTTCATGCGGACCCACCGTTCATATATCGTACACATGAACAAAATCACGCTCATCGAACGCCTGCGCATCGTCTTCGGCGATACATACATCCCCATCTCCGACAGCTATAAGGAAGAGGTCATGGCATATCTCGACAGCCACACGTTAGGATGATCTTTTGAAAAGTCATCAAAGCCCGTCCGACAGAGTTTTCCCATACGACAAGTACTCTCTGCACACATCTTTATCGCAGTTCATACATATTATGCATCACCCACAAGTAGGGTCGCGACCCGTCGCGACCGCCTCGTAGGCACATAATCAATCGCCTGACGGAACGTGCACATAAGCCAACCAAACGTGTTGTATCAGTTGGCAAGGAGGCGGTCGCGACGGGTCGCCCTACTTGTGGTGATCTGCTCCCGGCACATATCTTTTCTTTGGCGTGATATCATTGAAAGATGTGTGCAGAGAGAAGCATACGACAAGTGGAGCCACGGTGGGTCGACCTCACTTAACAGCGGATGGCAGATAAGTTACAAGAGAGTGGTTTTGTCCGGAAAATTCTGAATTTTAAGGCAAAATACGGAGGCACTTTACAAAATTTTCTTGCCGTGCCTCCAAATTTTGCAAGCACGCGAAGGTCAAAAAATGGCGCTTTTTCTGACGGAGAAAGCACCATTTTTGCAACTCACTGCAACACAACCACTTACATTCTCATCCTCCTTTTCCATCTTTGGGAAAGGCCGTGAAGTAGCCGCCGCGGAGCCCTTACGGCTCTGCAACGGGGCCGCTATTGGATTGCAACGGGGCGCTCGTCGCAACCTAACGGCGGCCCCGTTGCAACCTGACGAGGGCCTTATTGCTCGCAAAGCACCGTTTTTTTGCCCGAAAACAAGCATCAAAAAGTCGCAAAGTTTTGTCTTTCAGAAGAGCAATAAGGGCCTTACGGCATCCGAAAGGCATTTTTCCGGTCGAATTTCTCCACACCTATCGCACTTCGGGAAGACCCGAAAGGGCCTGAAAGGGTCGGGAAACAACAAATTACGAGAGATTTACCGAACACGATTTTGTAATAATAAATCAAGGTGGGCTCTATAAATTACCACCGCACAAACAAACATTACCAACAACAATTATGTTCATACGGTGGTAATTTATAGAACCCACCTTGATTTCATCGGAAGACTCCGCGGCAGCGATGTCACGTCAGAGGATTTCCTCCGGTGATGTGATAAATGTCGTGGCACCGTGCTCCGTCAGGAAGTCGCGGTCACGAAAACCCCACAGCACGCTGATGCAGGGCAGACCGCTGTTGCGCGCCGTCGCGACATCCACCTCGCTGTCACCGACATAGACCGCTCCCTCCGGCCCGACGCCAAGCTGGCGCAGAGCTTCAATGACGGTGTCAGGGGCCGGTTTGCGGCGGATGTTTTCACGCTCGCCGATGGCCACTTCGACGGTATCACCGAAGAAATGGCGACAGAGTTCCTGCGTGGCAGCATAGAACTTGTTGCTCACGACGGCAATCCTCCGGCCACGGCGTTTCAGTTCGGTCAACATTTCCATGATGCCGGGATACGGTCGGGTCGTGTCAAGGGAGTGTTCCACATAATGGCTGCGGAAAGTGGCGAAAACGGAATCAAACTGCGGGTTTGACGCACCACCGGGCGTGGCACGCTCTATCAGCAGGCGCACGCCGTTGCCCACCATCCAGCGCACTTCGTCGAGCGTATGCTCCGGCATGCCGTGCCGGCGCAGGGCGTAGTTAGTACTGGCCGCGAGGTCATCAAGGGTGGACAGCAGTGTGCCGTCAAGATCAAAGATATAAGTGTCGTACTGTCTCATCGTTTGCTTCTTGTTATCATTGTTTTTATTTTTCGATTGAACTTGTCCGCCTCCAACAGAGCCTCTATCGTGATGTGCATGCGATACTGCCAGCGGTTGTAGCAGTCGTTCGGCACATTGATGCGCTCCTCGCGCGGATTGGGACGGCGCAGGTCACTGTCCATAGCGAGCCAGTCCTGAAACGACAGCAGACAGAGCATCGAGGGACAATAGAGATGGCGGGCGATGATTTCCTCTGCCAGATGAGCCGGAAGCTGTTCCGGTGCGCGTCCTTCTTTCTGCAACATGGTCACGTAGTAGCGTTGTGCTCGCTCCGGACTCTCTGCCCACCAGAGACGCATCGGCGGCATGTCGTGAGTCGCGAACGTGGCCACGCTGCGATAGGGATAGCCTCCGAGATGAGCAAACTCAAAGCCGCTCTGTTTCGGCATGGTCTGTATCTCAAGTGTCTGGATGCGCAGAGTTTCGAGAACAGGCTCGACACACGACGGAAGCATGCCGAGATCTTCGGCACAGACCATCATCCGCATGCCGGAAAGGACTTGTGGCAGACGCTGCATGGCCTGCGCGCCCCAGAACATGTCGTGGCGTTGGAAGAAGTAGTTGTTGTAGAGTCGCATGAAGGCATCTTTCTCCTCTCCGCTTAATGCGTCGAAGACGGGTTCGCCGCAAGCACCTATCCGCGGGTGATACATGCCTTCGCGGCGCGGGTCTTCGAGGAAAAGGACGTTGGCGATGAGCTTGTAGAGTCCGTCGCGTATCCACAGACTGTTCTCGTCGCGCAGCCCGCCGAAAGCGGCTTCCACCTTGCGTTGGGTGGCGTATTCGGGACGAAGGTCATAGAGGTTGTATGCCTTTGGCGTGAGATAGGTGTCGCGCACGTATTGTGCATGCACGCCAAATAGCCGATGGATGATTGTGTCGTTGATGAAAGGACGTGTCATGAAGTCCTTCCGGAAATGGAGTCCGAAGTATTCTATCTCCTCAGGAGTGAGCGGCAGGGCCGGCGAGAAGTGGCCGAGTATGCCGTGGACGGCGTCGGCGGGTATCTCCCAGATGCGGAAGAAGCCCAGCACATGGTCGATGCGGAAGGCATCAAAATAGGTCTCCATGTGGGCGAAGCGGTTGCGCCACCAGCGGCATCCGTCGGCGAGCATGGCCGGCCAGTTGTATGTCGGGAAGCCCCAGTTCTGGCCGTTCTGCGAAAAAGCATCGGGCGGTGCGCCTGTCTGGGAGTCGAGATGGAAGTATTCGGGCTGCACCCAGGCCTCGACGCTGTCGCGGCAGATGCCGATCGGGATGTCGCCCTTGATGATAACGCCCCGGGAACGGGCGTAGTCGCCGGCAGCGAGCAGCTGGGTGTGGAGGAGATATTGCACATAATATATATATGTGACGTCGTCGCTACGGCTTTCGCAATATGTCTTCACCCGCTCGGCGTCATAGACCGACAACTCAGGCCAGTCTTGAAAGTGGGCCGTACCGTTGGCCTCACGCAACAGGCAGAAGGCGGCGTATGGCACGAGCCAATGGGCGTTGGTCTCAACGAATGTACGGAAGTCTCGGGTCGACGTCACCTGATGGCCACGCTCGTCATAGAGTTCGCGAAGATAGGCTGTCTTCACGCGCGCCACAGCTTCGTAGTCGCTATAACCAAGGGCATTGAGTTCATGGCGGCGGCGGTTGTATGAGTTCATCTTCTCCTTGTCCGCAAGTCGTCCGGCAGCATCCAGATCAACATAGTGGGGATGGAGAGCATAGATGGAAATGGCGTTGTAAGGATAAGAATCGGTCCATCCGTGCGTCTTGGTCGTGTCGTTGACAGGCAAAATTTGTATCACTTTCATTCCCGTCGCGACGGCCCAATCGACCATTCGCCGCAAGTCGCCGAAGTCGCCGACGCCATACGAACTCTTGCTGCGCAACGAAAAGACCGGTATCACCACTCCGGCAACACGCCAGATGTCTTCTTTGACGCGGAGTATGCCTCCGTCGAGCACGAGTACCTGGCCGTCGGCAATGTCCCACGGGCCGGTGCTCCGGTTTTCGCCCTCCTCCCATGAGGTGAAGGAACTGGTGGCGTCGTCAACGATGACGTACTTGTATTCTAACGGCAGGAGCATGCCCATCACATTGACAGACAGGGTCCATACGGTCTGTCCGGCATACTGCATCCGCACGTAGCGGGAGACATTCCATCCGCCGATGGCCGGATGGCTGCCGCAGACGGCCAAGGCCTGCCCCGGTTTGAGCTGGGGAGCGGAGACGCGAAAGACGATTGTACGACGGAAGAGCGGCAATTCTTCCGGACGAACGGTCTCGCCACGGTGGCCGCCTATAGTGGTCAGATAGGCATTGGTGTACAAATGGCTTTGAACGGGTATGTCGCGCCACGCATCCGGCATAACGTAGTCTTTCGTCGGGTCGCACCGGAACACACGCTTCACGAAGTCCCATTCGCGCCGCAACACCTTTCCGTCAGCATCCTCCACCTGATAGGAGTACCCGAAAGAGACCAGACGGCGGTTGCGCGACTCCACGGCGACAGTCTCCAAAGACCAGTTCTGACCGTCTTCCGTGACCATCGGGAGGTCATATCGCTTGACACTGCCGTCACTCCCGTAGTACTCCAGAACGACATGCAGGCTTTCGCCCCATGCCGTATTGTATATTATGTTAAACTTGAGTTTCATCACTTATCGTATTACATTATGGTAATGTCATCTATGCAAAGGTAGTAAAAAAGAACAGAAACATTTCGCTAATTTTGGAAAATGGTGTACCTTTGCCCATATTTTCTAACCCAACAGGATATGAAACCACTGAAATCACGATACTATCTATACACAGCCGGCGTATGCCTGCTGCTCATCATCGGATTATTATACTATTATTTCTTCACCGGATTCACCACAAGTTCAACCACACAATATGTCTACATCGACGACGATGACACGGCTGATTCTGTTTATGCCAAACTCACGCCGATATCGTCAAGCCACTCCATCACCGGATTGCGTACACTGGCACGCCACAGCGGATATGCCGACAACATACGGACCGGACGCTACGCCATTGCACCGGGAGATATTGTGTTCACCGTTTTCCGTCATCTCCGCAACGGACAACAGACCCCGCTCAGCATCACAATCCCGGAAGTACGCACAATCGACCGATTGGCCGGTGTGCTCGGGAAAAAACTCATGCCCGACAGTACGGCTTTCCTGACCGCCCTCACTGACTCCGCTTTCTGCGCGAAATATGGTCATGACACAGCGACAATAGCCGCTCTGTTCGTTCCTAACACGTATGACATCTATTGGAACGTGAGTGTCGAAAAGCTGATGGAACGCATGAAGAAAGAAAACGAACACTTCTGGAACGGCGAACGCATGGAGAAAGCAAAACGGATGGGGCTCTCTCCCATCGAGGTTTGCACGCTGGCGAGCATCATCGATGAGGAAACAGCCAACAACGGCGAAAAACCCATGATTGCGGGAATGTACTATAATCGGCTGAAAGCGGACATGCCATTGCAAGCCGACCCCACAATCAAGTTTGCATTGAAGGATTTCGCACTGCGACGGATATATCACAAGTTGCTCAAAACGAACAGCCCGTACAACACTTACGCCAACACGGGGCTGCCGCCGGGACCAATCAAGATTGCATCCATCGCCGGAATTGACGCCGTACTCAACCACGTGGACCACGACTACCTTTATATGTGTGCCAAAGAAGACTTCTCCGGTACCCACAATTTTGCCCGGACATACGAAGAGCATCTGCGAAATGCAGCAAAATACACTAAGGCGCTCAACGAACGAGGCATCAAATGATCTTCTTGCAAGCATCAAATGATCTTTTTCCGGACAGCAAATAATCTTTTTCCGGACAGCAAACTGCAAGACCAGCGATACCTTGATGCGTGTTCGCATCATCACAATTGAAGAATAAAAACTGGTATTACATGAAATGAAAAACCACCCACTTCACAGCGGATGGTTTTCTTTCAATAGGTATTAGCCTTTTAAAGGTAAAAAGATTGTATTCAGGATAACGGTAGCAAAGATAGGCCTTTTTCCGTATTTACACAAATATATTTATATGTTATAAAACATATTTTTGCCTTTTTCCCCATATTTCGTATTATAATACACTGTTTGGAGACGAACTTTGGGGCTGCAAATGTGATTTGACGGATGCCTGCAAACAAAGAAAAGATAATGTAATGAAAGAACGGGAAGGCCGTCATAAAGAAACCAGAATATACGAAAGACGGGATGTAAGCGCGACAATGCGGTTACATCCCGTCTTTCGTATTCATCAAAAAGACTTCATCTTATTCTGTCGGCAGCACGCACCAAACGTTCGTCGGCCATGATCGCACGACGCGCCAACAGCAGGAATACCAACGACAGGGCCGGCAATACTGCGGCCCAAGACGGAGAAAATTCTGCTATCTGCCCATCCGTACCTCCCAATATGCGACTATAGACTGCGTAAAGAATATACCAGCCGACTATCAGCAAGGCGCCGAACAGACATAAACGGGCTTGAGCCAAGCGATTGCGAAAAGCGAATATGGCATAACAGCCAAGCGCAGAAGACACTAAAAGGACTGCAAACATCGGAGATGTGGCAAACGTGAAATGATGAGTGCTTGCACCATCTACAACCAGCAGCCACAAGTTGTACTCCCGTGCCACCGGCAGACCGTCGACGACAAACTCTCCCAACGGCATGAACATGCAGATGACGGACAGCACGACGGCTATAAGCAGATAGATTGTCTGTATGCGTTGTATCATAACAATGGTCTGCTGAAAACGTCAATCCTGCTTGTCTTCACCCGGCAGGTTCTCACGCTGCGGGTCACGCCAATAGACACGTTCCTCGACAAACTCCTGAGTAGCCAGCAGTGTGGGCTTCGGCAGTTTCTCGTAGTAACGTGAGATCTCTATCTGCTCACGGTTCTCAAACACCTCCTCGAGGCTGTCGTTGTAGGATGCGAACTCTGCGAGTTTCTTGCTGAGGTCCTCCTTAATCTGAACAGAAATCTGATTAGAACGTTTTGCGATAATGGCCACGCTCTCATAGATATTGTCTGTATCCTTACAGAGGTCCATAATGTTGCGTGTCACGGTGTTCACCGGTGCCTTTGACTTCTTGTAATCCATCTTATTTCTTAATGATTAAAATATTCGTTGTTGTCTTGATTTGTCAATATCAGTCCTTTATCACGGTCTTACACTTGGCTATGAACTTCTCGGCCAGCGCCTTATCCTTGCTGTCAGGATATTCGTTGATGAAGCCGTAGCACTCGTCCTCCGCGTCGCGATAGCGGTCCATGCGCTTTGACTCTACGCTCTGTTCGGCCAGTTCAAACTTGCTCTTCATGATGAGCAGTGCGAACTCTTCGCGCATCGAACTGTAAGGATAGTTCTTCAATGCGTTCTGCGACGTGATTATGCAAGCTTCATAGTTTGAGCCGCCGTGTATGCTATTAAGGAAATAGCCGCCGAGATTGTAGTAGAGTTTGGCCGAGAGATACTCCTTCATGACCAGTTTGTCCTGCAGTTCGAACAAATGTTTCTGTGCCATAGGGCGCATTTTCGAGTCTGGATAGAAGTCGAGAAACTGCTGAAAGGCATTTATCGCGCCGACTGTGGGTGTCTGGTCCAAACGGGGTTCGGGCGTTCTCTGATAGAGGGACTTGCCTACGTAGAACGAGGCCTGCTCGGCAAAAATGCCCTTGGGATATGAAGAAGTGTACTTCTTGAACGTTGCCGACGCGCTCTCGTAGTCTCTGTCACAAAATTCTGCCATTGCGAGCATGTAGAGACACTCCTGCGCATTGTCAGTTCCCTTCATGATTGTGACCAACTCCTGAAGCAAGGATATTGCCTGAGAGAAGCGTCCTTCAGCAAAACACTGCTTTGCATACTCATATTTATAGTCGTAGTCGCTCGACTTGTAAATACGGTTAAACTCTGCACCACAGCCGCAAAGCATCGTCACTGCAAGCACCAATATGAATAAATTCTTCTTCATTTATTGATTTTTGAGGTGCAAAAATAGTCATTTTCCGCTTAATTTCAAAGTATTTAAACCGAAATTAATCAAAATACGCGGTATTATAACGTTTGTTACACTGAAAATAAGTAATTTTGCCGGCCATGAGTGCTTTCAAACTGACATCTCAATATCAACCCACGGGCGACCAGCCGGAAGCCATACGCGACCTGACCGAAGGTCTCAAGCGTGGCGACCGGGCTCAGGTTCTGCTCGGCGTGACCGGTTCAGGAAAGACGTTTACCGTTGCAAACGTCATCGCCGCAGCCGGCCGCCCCACCCTAATCCTCAGCCACAACAAGACTCTCGCCGCCCAACTCTACGAGGAGATGCGCGGCTTTTTCCCCGACAACGCTGTCGAATACTACGTGAGCTACTACGACTACTACCAGCCGGAAGCCTATCTCCCCACCACCGACACCTACATCGAGAAGGATCTCGCCATCAACGAGGAGATAGACCGATTGCGTCTGCGCGCCGTCTCGTCACTGCTGTCCGGCCGAAAGGATGTTGTGGTCGTCTCTTCGGTCAGCTGCCTTTACGGTATGGGCAGCCCCGTAGCACTGTCGGAAAACGTCATCTGCCTGCGCCGCGGACAGACGCTCGACCGCAACGCCCTGTTGCGGCAGCTCGTCCAGGCCCTCTACGTGCGCAACGACATCGAACTCAAGCGCGGCAACTTCCGCGTCAAGGGCGACACCGTCGACATCGCGATGGCCTACAACGAGGTCATCCTGCGCGTCACGTTCTGGGACGACGAGATAGACGCCATCGAGGAACTTGACTCCGTGACGATGGACCGCATGGCTTCGTTTGACGAATACAAGCTCTATCCGGCCAATCTCTTCATGACCACGCAGGAACAGACCAACATCGCCATCCGCCAAATACAGGACGACCTGACCCGTCAGGTTGAGTTCTTCGAGTCGCTTGGAGATAACATCAAGGCCCAGCGCATCAAGGAGCGTGTGGAGTACGACATGGAAATGATCAAGGAGCTCGGCCACTGCTCTGGCATTGAGAACTACTCCCGCTATTTCGACGGCCGCAAGGCCGGCGAGCGCCCCTACTGTCTCTTGGACTTCTTCCCCGACGACTACCTGATGGTCATCGACGAGAGCCACGTCAGCGTGCCCCAGATCAACGCCATGTATGGCGGCGACCGCGCCCGCAAGACCAACCTCGTGGAGTACGGTTTCCGTCTGCCGGCCGCTTTCGACAACCGCCCGCTGACATTCGACGAGTTCCGCGAAATGACCAATCAGGTCATCTACGTCTCCGCCACGCCGGCCGACTATGAGTTGCGCGAGGCGGAGGGTGTCGTCGTCGAGCAGATCATCCGTCCTACGGGACTGCTCGACCCGGAGATAGAGGTGCGCCCGAGCGAAAACCAGATTGACGACCTGATGGCTGAGATAGAGGAGCGCACCCCGCGGGAGGAGCGTGTCCTCATCACCACACTGACCAAGCGAATGGCCGAGGAGCTGACCGAATATCTGCTCAACCACGACATCCGCACGGCCTACATCCACAGTGACGTCGCTACGCTCGACCGCGTGAAGATTCTCGAAGACCTGCGTCAGGGAGTCTACGACGTTCTCGTCGGCGTCAACCTGTTGCGCGAGGGTCTCGACCTGCCCGAAGTGTCACTCGTGGCCATCCTCGACGCCGACAAAGAGGGATTTCTCCGCAGCCACCGCAGTCTGACACAGACGGCGGGACGCGCCGCGCGAAACGTCAACGGAAAGGTCATCATGTATGCCGACACCATCACGGCAAGCATGCAACTGACCATCGACGAGACCGCGCGCCGACGCATCAAGCAGATGCAATATAACGAGACGCACGGCATCACACCAACGCAGATCCGCAAGGCGTTGCGTCAGACACTCCGTGCGGAGGCCGGCGCACCTGTCGAGCAGACATCCGCTCCGCTGAAGACAGCATACATCGGACCGGAGGAAGGTGCCTTCGCTGCCGACCCCATCGTGCGTCGCATGACACGCCCGCAACTCGAAAAGAGCATCGCCAACACCACCCGACTGATGAAAGAGGCTGCCAAACGACTCGACTTCATCCAAGCGGCACAATATCGCGACGAGATTGTAAGGATGCAGAAGGAGCTGGAGCTGAAATGAGGGGCTGTCAATTTGTAAGAAAAAGATTGTTAAATTAACATCTCGGAAATCGTTCAAGAAAACGGCGAGAATGTCGTTTCTTGAACGAAAAATCTCTTTTGTTCATCAAAATTTAGTCGGCGGTCTTGCAATAGCGGCCCCGTTGGGTCGCAACGGCATTGTTTTTGTCGTGCAACGGCGTGCCCGTTGTGATGCAAGGAGGGCCTCGTTGCAATGCAACGGGGCCGCTATTGCACGACAAAAACGGCGAAAAAGTTGCACACTTTCGTAAAAATCACTGTAACGTTTTGATGTTCAGAGAGAAAGAGATGCACGCGCAAAACTCGCATATTTGCGGCCGTGGGATTTTATTTTTCAAATCCGTGTTAAAATCGAGGGCATTTGTAAGAATTATTCCGAGTTTTTAACAATTCAACACGCACCCCGCAAAACTCCGCAAATCATGATTCGGAACATCCGAAAGCAAAAAGTGTGTTAATCTGCAGAACAGATTACCATTATTAATAAGATATTTTGTAACTTTGCCTGATAATTAAAAAAAAGAGACAACATAATGAAGAAATTTTTAATTTGCATACTGATGTGTCTGCCAATGATGGTTGCGGCACAGAACGCATGGGAGAAACCGGTCGAAAAGAAACTTGTTGACAACAAATATCTCGCAGGTGCAGTGCCCGTGGTCAACGGGAAAGTCGTATTCGAGACCACCATCGAGGCTCCCGGCAAAAAGGCGGGAGAGATCTACCGCACCATGCTCCGCGACCTGACTGCCATAACCAAAGAGGAGAACCAGACGGAGCAGAGCCGCATCATCATCGCCGACTCCGTAAAGAACGAGATCTGCGCCAGCTATCAGGAGTGGCTCGTGTTCAAGAGCACGGCCCTCGTGCTCGACCGGACACGCTTCTTCTACACCGTCATCGTCAGCTGTGAGGACGGAAAGGCCGACGTCAAACTGACACGCATACACTATCTCTACGAAGAGGAGCGCGAGCCGCAAACGTTCAACGCAGAGGAGTGGATCACGGACGAATACGGACTGAAGAAGAACAAGATGAAGTTGTCGAGAGTGACGGGCAAGTTCCGCCGCAAGACAATCGATAGAAAGGACTATCTGTTCGAACGTTTCACCAACCTGCTGAAATAATCCGCCATGACACAGGAAGAATACCAGAACCAGCCGAGACACCACAGACGGGAACGCCGCAGTCCGGCCAACGACCGCACGTTCATATTGCGCAACATCCTGAATGTCATCTTCATACTCGGTGCTATCGTCGGAGTGATATTCTACATCTACACCGACAAACTGACGGGGACATTCATCATCATGTTTGCCATGATTGTCAAATTCGCTGAATCCGCAATCAGATTTCTACACCGATAAATGAAGAAGATAGCCACAGTCGCCCTGATGGTGATGCTCGCCGTTGTCGCCCACGCTCAGATACTCAATCCGATGGACCCCGACGGCACGATGAACGACATGAACAGCAACACCAACAGGAACTTCAACAAGCACAGCAATGACACGACGGCAAACAAGGAGGTTCCAAAGGGTCTGCGCGTGTGGACCGTGGACCGACGCTTCGGTGACATAAGACCTGCCGAAGCGGACACGATGCACCATCTTTTTATGAACCGGCTTTTCAACACTGGACTGCACGGGGAATACAACACTACGGGCAACAACTATACGGCACGCGAAAACCGCATAGTCATCGACCGGCCGCTGACGGAACAGTTTATGTTCTCTCAGCCATACAGCTGGATAATCAAACAGCCGGACCAACTCCACTTCACTAACACACTCTCTCCGCTGACCAACATCACGTATGACAACTGCGGAAACAAGACCAACGGCGAAGACCATATCGACGCCAAATTTGCCGTGAACGCCGGCAAGCGCTTAGGCTTCGGATTTGACCTCAACTACGCATACGCACGCGGATACTACAACAGTCAGAGTGCGTCCCACTTCAGCGGTACACTCTATGCTTCCTATCTCGGCGACCGATACCAGATGCACGCCATCTTCTCCAAATACCATCAGAAGGTGTCGGAGAACGGAGGTATCACGGACGACAACTACATCACGCATCCGGAGACCTTCGACGACCAGTTCAGCACAAACGAAATCCCGACAGTGCTCGAACGCAACTGGAACCGCAACGACAACAGCCACCTCTTTTTTACCCACAGATACAGTCTCGGTTTCTACCGTATGGTCAAGATGACCGACGAGGAAATCCAGGCAAGGAAATTCGCCTCGGAAGCGAAAAAGGAACGTGAGGAGCGCGAGTCGCAGGATGCAAACAAAATGTCCGTCACGTCAGGACGCCCGGAGGGGGCAAAAATCAGCAACGGGAAAGCCCCCACGGGACGTCCGGACGGGGCGACGATTGTCGGTGACGAGTCGGATCTGAAACTCAAGGAGAACGTGGACACAACCCGAATCAGCGTGGACTCGCAGGCTAAGATGGACAGTCTGTTGGCCGAAAAGGCACGACAGGACAGCATCGACGCCACAATGAAACGGGAATTCGTACAGGTGACGAGTTTCATTCACACACTCGACTTCAACACGCATGACCGCATCTATCAGGCATACGAGACACCTGAAAACTACTACGCGGACACGTTCTACAAATACAACAATGATTGGACCTATCCCGGAGACTCCATCTACGACCAGACAAAGATGACGTCAGTGCGCAACACACTCGGCATTGCACTTCTGGAGGGTTTCAACAAATATGCTAAAGCCGGCCTGAAAGTCTTTGCAAGCCATGAGTTGAGACGCTTCGAAATGCCGGACTTCATCGCGGGCACAAACGGAGAGATGGCCGGGCTGGCCCGTTGGAACGAACATTCGGTGAGCATCGGCGGTCAAATCAACAAGACACAGGGCAACACGCTCCACTATAATCTCGCAGCAGAGACATGGCTCGCGGGTGAAGACATCGGCCAATTGAAGATAGACTTCAGCACCGATCTCAACTTCCCGCTATTCGGCGACACAGTCACACTGGCTGCAAAGGCTTACTTCTACCGCCTCAACCCGACGTTCTATCAGCGGCACTACCACTCCAAACACTTGTGGTGGGACAACAACGGACTGAGCAAGGAGACACGCACACGCATCGAAGGACTCTTCACATACCGCAAGACGAAGACTCATCTGCGCGTGGCAGTCGAAGAGATACAGAACTATACGTACTTCGGTATGAGCTATGACGCATCGACAACGGGACGAACGAACATGACAGCAGGTGTCAACCAATGCAGCGGAAACATCAACCTGCTCACCGCACAGCTCATGCAGAACTTCCGTTTAGGCATCCTGAATTGGGAAAACGTCATCACCTATCAGAACTCCAACCGCGAAGATGTCCTGCCTGTGCCGGCCCTGAATCTCTTCACGAACTTGTACATCAAGTTTAAGATCGTCAACGAGCTGTCCGTCGAACTGGGCGGCGATGCCTATTTCTTCACAAAATATTATGCACCGGACTACAGTCCGCAGCTCAATCAGTTTGCCATACAGCAAAATCCGGAAAGCAGAGTGAAGTTGGGCGGCTATCCCTTCGTAGACGTCTACGCCAACATGCACCTCAAGCACACCCGCTTCTTCATCATGTACAGCCACGTCAACGCCGGTAACGGCACGTCGATGTATTTCCTCGCGCCACACTATCCGCAGAACGAAAAGATATTGCGCTTCGGTCTTTCATGGAACTTCTTCAACTGACAGACCACTATTATAAAATCGGAAGGAGATAAAAGGAGATAGAGGGAGATAAAAGGAGATAGAGGACAAATGTCTTAAGCACTAAAACAATTGTCCTCTATCTCCTTTTATCTCCCTCTATCTCCTTTTATTTCCTTATTTATGCTTCTTTTATCTCCTTAGATGTTCTCCTCATCAAAGATGCTGTCGAATATCCGACGCAACTCCTGAGGCTTGCCGATCAGCTCTCGCAACTCCACAAGATTGCGCTCATTGTCCGACCCGGGAATCCAAAGATGTATGTATCCGTTGACCGAATACTTGTTGTCAAGATGTTCGCAAAAACGCTCCCACTGCTTCTCACGGTCCAGTTCCGGATAGTTTGCCAATCCGTACTGGACGGTGCGACGGAAGACAGTGGACGGTTCAAGATCGCGATCCGCCTCTGCCACGATTTTTCCATAAATGCTCCGTGGTGCATGAGAAGCCGAAGCCCGATGGTCTTCGACTGCTTCTTTCATAATCTTTATTTGCTCGGGAGAAAACCAACGCTTCAGACGCGCGTCTCGGGCGAGTATCCGTCCGCCGGTGATATGATGGACGGCACGCGGCCCGGACATACCGATGTCATGATAAGCGGCAATGGCATAGACCATATTGATGTTGGCGCCGGTTGTGCGCACGAGATCAAGAGAACGGCGTATGACCCTCGTGACATGGCTGAGGTCGTGCGCTTTGTCGAACTCGGCATACTGCGGAAGAATGTTTGTCTCTACAAACTCAACCAGATCGAGGCTTGCTGTATTGCTTATCATCACTAAAATAGATTAATATTTTTGCAAATATACGCAATAATAAGTACTTTTGCAATAAATAAAGAGAAAAAGAATGGAAGAGAACAACATACGGTTAGATTCGCCGCAAGCATGGATACTCGCAGCAAGACCAAAGACTCTGACGGGCGCCGCCGTACCGGTGATGATCGGAGTGGCGTTGGCTTACACCGACGCAAAGATGTACATTGACGATGTTTTCAATTGGACTGCAGCTTCGTTGTGTTTCCTTTTTGCATTCATCATGCAGATTGACGCCAACTTCATCAACGACTTCTTCGACTGCCTCAACGGCACAGACGACGTGAACAAACGTCTCGGACCGCGCCGTGCCTGCGCACAGGGATGGGTGAAGATGGACTCCATGAAGAGAGCCATTGCCCTGACGACCTGTATCGCCTGCGCAGCCGGATTGCCGCTTGTGCTCTACGGCGGTCTGGAAATGATTTTGATTGGAGCGTTATGTGTCGTGTTCTGCTTCCTATACACCACACATTTAGCACGAAAGGGATTGGGTGACGTCCTCGTGATAGTCTTTTTCGGCATCATTCCCGTGTGCATCACATACTACATTCAGTTGCACACGGTCACATGGCAGGTCCTCATTGCTTCCATCGCATGTGGATTGGTCATCGACGGGTTGCTCATCGTCAACAACTACCGCGACCGCGATACGGACAGCGAAGTCGGAAAACGGACCATCGTGGTGCGTTTCGGAGCCCAAGCTGGCCGCTACGCATATCTCGGGACAGGCGTCACGGCATGCCTTCTCGGTCTTGTCTTCATCACGGAAGGCCATCCGCTGGCATTTGTCCTGCCTCTGGTTTATCTCGTCATGCACACGTTCACCTACCTGAAGATGGTGCGCATCGACAGCGGACGGGAGCTTAACATCTGCCTCGGAGAGACCGCCCGCAACATGTTCATATACGGTCTGACCGTTTCCGCGGGACTTCTCATAATCTGAAAGACATGCAATAGCACTTGCATTACATGTCTAACATCACATTAAATACATATAATAAAGGACTGCAAGCGCAGCGACAAGTATCAGCGTGACTATCGTGCGGATGACACAACCGGCCAATCTCTTGACAACAAGAAAGCCGATGATAATCATCGCGAGCAGTATTATATAGTATTTAAAATTATCCATTCTTCTCCTTTACCGTTTTTACCCCATAAAAAACATATCATTTGAACATCAGGCGGAACGCCGTCGGGATCGGAGTCTCAAACTCCATGCGCTCATTAGTGACGGGATGTGTGAAGCAGAGCATATAGGCGTGGAGGCAAAGACGATGCAACGGATCGTCACCATTGCCGTATTTGACATCTCCGCAGACTGGATGGCCCATGTCGGCGCTATGGACGCGGATCTGATTCTTGCGTCCCGTCTCCAGCTTAAACTCCACGAGCGAATGGTCGGTAGTGCGGTTAAGGACATGAAAATGTGTCACGGCATACTTTCCCCCGTTATCCACCGGCGATGAATAAGTGATGTATGCCTTGTTGTCCTTCAGCCAGTTGGCCACGGTTCCGCTATCCTGTTCCATCTCTCCGCTCACCACAGCGACATAACGGCGGTCGTAGACGATGTCATGCCAGTTGTGCTCAAGTATCTGTTCCGTATCAATGTCTTTCGCATAGACCATCAGTCCGCTTGTATCCCGGTCAAGCCGATGGACCACATGGGCCCTGCAACTCTGACGTGACTTATGGAAATAGTCGTCGAGTACGGCCTTGACGTTGAGCGACGAGTGGCCGGCTGCCATTGAAAGTATGCCGACATTCTTCTCTACGACGACCAGCCAGCGGTCTTCATATACTATCTTCACATAGCGGCTCTTGAAACCTCGCTGATTTCTCTTGGTCTTGCTGACAGCCACTTTCATGCCCGGCGTCAGCTGGAAGTCAAACTGTGTGACACACTTGCCGTTCACCTTGATGCCGCGTCCCTGAAGTGTGGCCTTGATCTTCGACCGGCTCTCCTTGACATTCGCAAGAAGGTATTCAAGCAACGGGGCACTCTCCTTGACCACCAGATGGTCATAATCTCCTTCGCGACCATGTCCTGTATTATATCTCATAATCTCTCTTTGTTCTAATCCGGGTGCAAAGATAGTGCAAAAATCTGAAAAGAAGAACTTTTAATAAGTCAAAGGAGTCAAAGGAGTTAAAGGAGTTAAAGAGAGCGATAACTCCCGTTAACTCCTTTAACTCCTAAAACATTTGCTATTTGTCATAAATGAACGCTTTCCTTGTGAACGCGATATGCGCCGGAACATCGCCCGTGCGCACCTCCCACTTCATTTTCCCCTCCTTGGAGAAACAAAACAGCGTGCCCGGCGATACATAATCACCCGCGTCTGTCACATAAAAATCCTTCGTGTCAGGGTTGACGGCAATGCCGTAGGGCATCTTTATCCGACTGTCGGTGCCGTCGGTGATGCAGTTTCGCGTATCAATCCGCCTCGTTTTGGTGTTGACAATGGCGTATGTCACCATGTTTCGGCCCGTCTGATAATTGAATTCCGCAGCACAAACATACAGCGAATCGCCCGCCACGGTCATATCGGAGTTGGACAGCTCCATCTCTGCGCACACCTTGTCCGTCTGCGGGTCTATGACAAATGTCTTCGAGGGCGTGCCGTAATAGTCACCGCGCGACGAGACCCAGATGAATCCGTCGCTGTCCAACTCCATGCGATGGAGGTTTTCATACACGTCGATGGTGTTGACGACCTTGAACGTGGCGAGGTCGATGACCGAAACCGTGCGGTCGTAGTCCGGAACACGATAACCGCCGGAGTTGGCCACATAGAGTTTTCCGCCGACGACAACCATCTCTTCCGGCTGATATCCGACCGTACACTCCGCCACAACTTCCAGTGACTTGATGTCGATTTTGGCCACATAGCCCAACCGCGCGTTGGGATCTATCTGCACCTCCCCGGCATAACTGCTCACGTAGGCATAGTCGCCGCTGAATGTTATGTAGCGACAGTTGGGGATACTGATTTGTCCAATGTGCCGCGCCGTCTCCACGTCCATCACTTCGACCAGATGTGAACAGTTGACCACGGCCCACAACTTGTCGTCATACACCTGCAAGTCGTTGCCCACGTCGCCTAATTCGTTGACCACACCGGGGTTGGCCTCACCGAATATATTGCGCGTGTACGTCCCCGACGCTGCATCAAAATAGTCGAGCGTACACTTGTTTGAGCCCATGTTGCCCTCGTTGAGCAGGAAGAAGCCTTTGACTGGTCCTTCTGCAGGAGGTGCAACGTCTTCAGTCTCCGACCCGACGATATCTTCATCGTCCGTGCGGCAGGAAGCGAGCAAAGCCACGGTCATGGCCAACACGACGGCCGTCATTATTCTCATTGTCTTCATATCGTTTACTGTCTTCTTATATATAATATGGTCTTTGGCATGCGGACAAAAACAAGATTATGTCCCTACGGTCGGATGAGACATCACAAGTTCCGTGCTACCTTATATAATATGGTTCTTTTCTCAGCTTTATTACCCGATTATATCATCACGTTCAGCTTCACCTTGAAGTTCGTTCCCGGCATCGGATAACACTGCACGACCTCATACTGCTGGTTGAACATGTTGTTCAGTTCTCCCGTCAGCCTCATTCCGACACGACCGACACGCAGCTCCTTGGACAGCGAAAGGTCGCTCGTGTACCACGGTTTCGAGTAGTTTTCCGGTATGTTGGCACTCGCCTCATAGCGTTCGCCGGTATAGATGAAACTGTAGTTTGCCGTCCATCCGCGCCATGACGCCGTCACGATGGCCGAGCCGCTGTGCCACGGGATGTAAGGCAGCTGCCCGCCGTAGAAGCGGCTTGTGCGGTCGGTGTGGTCCAAGGCCTCGTTGTACGTATATGTCACGTGGGTTCCTACGTCCACCTGCCCCACCCTCCACCGGGCTTTCACCGATACGTCAAGTCCGTAGATGTCACACAGCCCGAAGTTCATCATCGTCCAGCGAAACTGATTAGACGTCGGCATGGCCACGATCTTGTCCTCCACCTTATTATAATAGCCGTCCGCCTGAAGCTCCACGCTCCTCAGCATCGACCGGCCGCTAAAAGGCACGGCCGTCCACGTCAAGCCGACGTCATACTGGGTGGTGTACTCCGGCTTCAGCGCCTTGTTCCCGATGAACGTATAATAGAGGTCATTGAACGTCGGCATACGGAACACGCGCTTGCAGAATGCCCGCAGATTTAACCCGTGTCCGGCGTCGTAAGCCAGTGCCACGGTCGGCGTCAGCTCGCTCTTGTCCCCCGCCGAACCGCCCGGCCGGTCCGTGTGGTCGGAGACGAACGTGTGGAGCAGCGACGCCTGGGCCGACACCCCGCGCCACGACGCGCTCACGGCGAGAGCCGAGAGGACCGTCCACCGCGTTGGATAGACGAAGTTGACAAGGTCGGCGTCGAGATAGTTCATCTGCACGTCGTTGGCCAGCGAGACCGTCATCCAGTCGGTCACCTCCACCAGATGGGCCGCAGAGAGATAGCCCTCCGTCTGACGGTAAGTGTTGTCGGTGTACATCGTCGTCACGTCCAGCCGCGGATCAGAGAGATAGTGGAGGTAGTCGTATGCCGCCTTGGCGTTGACGAGCAGACTGTAGCGGTCCGTAATCCTCCGGCGCCACGACGCCTGTCCGAACACCGACGTGTCCCACTGGCGGTCCTGATGGCTGAAACGTCCCGGTTCTTCGCGCACCGCCGCCCCCGGATAACCTCGCTCGCTACTGTAGAAATATAGCTTTCCACGCCATTCGCCACGCCGTGTCTGTCCGAAGACAGCCCCCTCCATGCGCAGCGACTCCACGTCACCGTTGCGGCGCACCTCTGTCGTGTCATATCCGTTCTTCTTCGCGTAGCGGAACTTGTAGCGGCCGGAGGTGTTCATGTACTCCGCGCTCAGCTGCGCCGACATCCTGTCGGTCAGTTTATGTTCCCAGAGCACCGTCGGATTGTACGTGTCAAACGATCCTGCCTTCATGCCGATGTTCAGATTGTCGCGTTTCCTTCCGTCGAAGACCGGGCGGCGCGCCTGCATATAGACAGCCGACGCCGAAGCGTAGTCCTTCGCCGGTTGCAAGATGGACGACTTCTGTCCGTTGCAGAGACGGACGGCCTCCATGTTGTCGAGCGAGAAGCGTCCGAGGTCGACGACGCCGTTTTGGGCATTGCCGAGTTCAATGCCGTCATAGAAGACACCGGTGTGGTTTGTGCCGAGCGAACGCACGTTGACCGTCTTCAGTCCGCCGATACCGCCGTAGTCCTTGATCTGGACTCCGGCGAAGTAGCGCATGGCGTCCGCCACGGAGTGGACACTGAGCCGCCTCAACGCCTCTCCATCAAGCTGTTGTACAGGGATTATCGCCCGCTGCGACGTCTGCTGCGACATGACCACCAGCTCACGCAGATGCTGGATGCTGTCGAGACGGCTCTGCTGCCGCTCCGTCGTCTGTGCGCCGGCATAGATGCTGACCATGCCCAACGCTGCCATCAGTAGCTCACGCTTCATTTCCTGTATGATTGTCTTTTTGCCTGACCTTTCCGAATCCATCCCCAGGGTCTTTCGGACCGGTCGTGTTCTTTGCACGTGGCAGGTCTTCTGGCTTGTCGTCCGGCATCAAACGTCTTCCCGAAAATCTCAGTGACTCTTTTGTTTGTGCCGCAATAACTGACGACTTACAGCTGCGGGACAGCCGGGGATTCTCACCCCGTTCCCTTTTTAATCACTCCGGAGAGCGAACCAAATGCGGCGCAAAGTTACTGATAAATCCACAAACGACAAAATTTGACTCGTCTGAAATTTAGAATATGCTCATCGTGATAATCTCAGTCCCCCTTCCGAAGCTACTCTACTCCCTGCACACATCTTTGTCGTATGCATCACCCACAAGTAGGGTCGCGACCCGTCGCGACCGCCTCGCGGACACATAATCAATCGTCTGGCGGAACGTGCATATAAGCCAACCGAACGTGTTGTATCTGTTGGCAAGGAGGCGGTCGCGACGGGTCGCGACCCTACTTGTGGATGATGCTATGTATGAACTGCGATAAGGATATGTGTAGAGAGCATGCTTCGGACATAGAGACCGGCGGCATGGAAATTATCTCACCGGCCACTAATAATAATCGGTCCATCCCTAACTGTTAAAAACTCAGAACTATTCTGACAAACGCATCAAAAAATTTGCGATATTCTGAAATTATTTTCCCAAGGTCCGAATTTTGCAAAATTTGAGCGATTTTGTTAAGTCACTGACATCCTGACAGTTACCCCAACCCTCACAATTTCTCCATTTTTCCGGCCTTGCCGTAAGGCCCTCCCGACCTTGCAACGGCGGCCCCGTTGCATCACAACGAGCACGCCGTTGCATGACAACGGCGTGCTCGTTGCGACCCCGGGAGGCCCCCATTGGTCGGCAGCGGACAAAAAACAGAGTTGAAACGGCAAAAAAATGTCAAGATTTCGGCTTTACCGCGGTCCGAAATCGAAATCCCCAAGTGTTAAATTTTTGATATTTTTATTACAACAAAATCATTGGTGTAACTATCCAGCATTTTTGTAACATCTTTACTTTTGTCAATAACCGACATGTAAAAAAATATATGTGTGATAGTTTAAGGGAATATGCCTTTTCCGTTGCTTTCCCTTGCTGGCGGCAGAGACGCTGTTGATGCACGAAACAGCCTGCCGACAAACGGAATAAACATTGGGAGGAGCACTGGGAATGAACACTGGGAGGAACACCGGGAGGAACACTGGAATGAGCACTGGGAGGGCAGGCTTCCAGCCTGCCAACAATAACAAAAATAATATTAGCAATATGAACGATGAGGTGAGGGTGTATCAAAATTCGATATCAAAATTCGGTATCAAAATTCGGTATCAAAATACGAAACCATCCGGGAGCCTTTAAGTGGGGTAACTGTAGTCCCCTCCTTCCGAAGGAGGGGTTAGGGGTGGTTAAACAATAACATTCTGTAAATCATTGTTTTTAAATAACGGTGGATGACTAACCACCCCTAACCCCTCCTTCGGAAGCTACTCTCTGCACACATCTTTGTCTTAGTTTTATTTCTTCCAATTGTATGATTTTCAGGTAGATACTTGCGTATTTCGATTATTTTTTGTATCTTTGTATATGTACTCCAAATAT
>CABUXJ010000014.1 GCA_902495455.1 uncultured Prevotella sp. | reverse complement strand
TTGCGGTCATACAGGCTAAAATTAACCGAAGACCGAGAGAGAAACTAAAATTTTCTACACCCGTGAGAGAGTTTTACAAAAACTTTTCGTAATATTGCACTTGCTTGTTGACTCTTTAGGCTGTTCATCGTTTTTTTCTTTCATAAAATTTGGCGATTACGAAAAAACACATTACCTTTGCACCCGCAATCAAGAAACATAACGAGGTGCGTTAGTTCAGTTGGTTAGAATACATGCCTGTCACGCATGGGGTCACGGGTTCGAGTCCCGTACGCACCGCAATCTTAAGATGCAAAATCAAGAAAAGTCCTGAAGTACAATACTTTGGGACTTTTTTCATTTCTGGCGGACATGGCAAAAAGTAGCGGAATACGGCAGTAGTCACTGGCTTATCCGTTGGACTTTTTGAAGCCGTGAGAAAGTCCAACGATTCTGTTTACTTTTCACTGATTCACAACGCTTTGCATAGCTGCATTCGGGACAGGGTTAATTAACTTTGTAGCACTTAAAATGTAGAATGTATGGGAGTAGAAAAGAAACGTAGTACGCTGAGTGTGCTATTTTACATCAAGCGGCAGAAATTACTGAAAAACGGGGAGGCGCCTATCTGTATGCGCATAACCGCCGACAAACGGAAGGCAGAGATTATGATTAAGCGCAGTGTTCCTGCTGCATTGTGGAATCAGGCGAAGGAATGCTCTAAGGGGAAAGACCGCAATTCAACGGAGCTTAACCACTATATCAACGCCGTCCGTGCCAAGATTCTGCAAATACATCGTGAGTTGGAAACCGAAGGCAGTATTGTTACGGCAGATGCCATTCGTGACAGATATTACGGACGTGACAATATTCAGCGCACACTATTGGAGGTCTATGCCGAGCATAATGAGAAGTGCCGTGCCTTGATTGGAAAAGAATATACGGAGTCCACCGTCGCCAAGTTCGATACGTCCATCAACAGGTTGCGGGAGTTCATACGTTTCAGTTATCACAAGGACGATTTGTTTCTGAATGAACTTGACGGACGATTCGTTCACGACTTTGAGTATTGGCTGAAAACTTCTATGGGCTGCAAGAACAATTCGGCATTGAAACATCTGAAGAACCTAAAGAAAGTCATCCGCATTGCACAGGCCAATGAATGGATAAAGAAAGACCCGTTTAGCGGAATACACTTCAAGGTTGAGGAGGTGAAAGTGGAATTCCTTTCCAAAGAAGAGCTTGATACATTGATGAAGAAAGATTTCGGTATCAAACGTCTGGAACAGGTCCGTGATGTCTTTGCCTTCTGCTGTTTTACGGGCATGGCGTTTGCTGATGTTTACCAACTCAGCAAGGAGCATCTTGTCAAAGATAATAACGGTTGACTCTGGATACGAAAAGCACGCCAGAAGACAAAACAGATGTGTAACATCCCCGTTATCTCGCCAGCAAGAACGCTCATAGAAAAGTACGCATCCAATCCTGAGTGTATGGCAAGGAATGTTCTCTTCCCAGTATTAAGTAATCAGAAAATGAATGCATACCTGAAAGAGATAGCTGACATTTGCGGCATTCGCAAACGCCTGACGACCCACGTCGCGCGGCATACGGCAGCAACGGTCGTATTCTTGGCTAATGAGGTTAGTATGGAGAATGTCGCAAAAATCCTGGGACATTCCAATATCCGCATGACACAGCACTATGCCAAAGTCCTCGACAGTTCTATTATGCGTGACATGGGAAATGTAGAAAGATGTTTTTCTAAAATGTGACGACAATGAAAAGAGGAATAATAACAATCAGTGAGACTGGTGCGGTCCCGATGCCGACCACACCAGTATGGATGACGCAACAGGAGATTGCCGACCTGTTCGGCGTATTCCCTTGTCACATTCGCAAGGCAATCCGCCCCATTTACAAGAACAAGGAAGTGAGTGAACTTGATACAATGAAGAATATCAAGCAAGCGGATGGAATCAGCTATGATGTTTATAGTCTTGAAATGGTTATAGCCGTTGCATTCAGGGTATGCAGTAAAGAGAGTATGGCTTTTCGGCGATACGTGACGGACAAAATGAGTGAAACAGCAAAAACAAATCCGACCATGATTTTTGTTTCCGTTGGCAGGACAGGCAATGTGTGGGGCTGTTGAAAAACAGAAGCCCAATACCCTGTTTTGTCAAAGCCTGACTTTGACCACCACAATGTCAGACATTGACCGCCTCGAAGTTTGACTTTGACAACGACAGGGCGGCACATCGGGAAAAAGAACGGCTTACAGGCGAAGCAGGATTTTGACGCTTCATCCGTAAGCCGTTCCTCCTTTTCGTTTGTTGGACTTCAAATCAAGTGCCTGTCAGCCGATAGGCGGAGCGGTAGCCATCAACAAGCATCCTTTCGATGTCCGATTCATGGTAGAGGATTTTGCCGCCCAACTGGATATAGGGGATACGTCCCTCGTTACGGTAGTCCTGAAGTGTCCGGCGACTTACTTTCAGCCGTGCCGACACTTCCTTGTTGGTGAAGAAACGCTCGCCACCCAGCGTAGGGCGATAGTTGGCGGTTATACGCTCGAAGCTATCCAGCATACGGTCGATGCTGCCCATGAAGTGGATTATCCACTCGTTGTTCTTGGTCATTAACTCATTCATACATTTTGGATTTGGTGGGTATTGTTATTTTACTTCGTTCATTGCGTCAAGTTCATATTGTCCTTCCCTTAAATCTTGCATCTTTCCGTCTGTCTTCCACGACTGACACAATACGCTGCACATCTTCGGGACGGTAGTACGTCTTGTGGTTTATCTGCGAGTAGGCAAGCGTGCCGTTATCCCGCAGGGTCTGCAACGTGCGCGGGCTGATGTTCAGCATTTGGCACACGTCCTGATTGTCCATCCACTCTGTCATCTTCTTCTCTCCGTGCCGCTGACAGATGGCATCCATGCGGCGGACGAAATGGTCGAACTTGGCGACCATCGCCTCAAAGGTCTTTCTTTCGATTGATACTATTTCCATATACTTCATTTTTGTTGTTATTGTTTCTTCTCGCTGCAAAGAAAAGGGGGAACCTTTATAAAACACTGGCAGCTTGTGGCGTCGTAATGTAGCGGTTGTCCGGGGGCAATGTCTATTTTCCGTAAAATGCGCTCTCTTCGTTGATGGCTATGTCATAATTTAATAGGTAAGAGGGAAGGCTTCCATTGCCGTATTCTTAACAAGGCGGAACAAGTCATCGGCAGGATTTGAAATAAGCCCTTATCCCATTTTCACATCGCATCCCGGTTGATTCAAGCATTCCGGCAAATCGGCGAAGTCTGCACCGATGTCCGGACAGGTATTAAGCAGAGCCATACAAAATTGCCGAATCGAATCCAAACGCTTGATTGACTGCATTAAAAACGCCTTACTTCGCTAGCGACAATCGGTCGAGGTGCAGACCAAGGCCACAATAATAACTTAATCAATTTGTTTTTATGGCAACAAGAAAAGAACCAACCATCAGTGAGCAGCAAGCTCAGGAAATAGTGGAAAGAATGAGCCGCAGGGAATCCCATGGCAGGACATCCCTGAATGGCTTCTACAAGCGTATCGGTTTGGAGCCTGATAAGTCGGAACATGCCGAATCTCCCGACACCTCGGAAGTGAAAACCGCCGTGACGGAAGAAACAGTAGAAGAGGTGGCGAATGAAGTGCATGAGGAAACAGTAATTGACATATCCGGAAAGACGGCAGTACTGCAGAGACGCATCAGCAGTAAGCAGCGCAGACTGTCGCTGGACGAGTACCGCACTACTTACCTGCAAGTCCCCAAAATTGCAGACCGCAAGCCCGTGTTCGTCAGCGGCGAGGTGCGCGACAGCCTGGACAAAATAGTCCGCTACTTCGGCGGCAGGGGCATGAGCGCATCAGGACTTGTCGAGAACATCGTCCGCCTGCACCTTGAAACCTACAGGGAGGACATCAAGCAGTGGCGCAAGCTCTGAGTGGACTGCGGTAGAAACGGTCAAGCCGGTGGATACACTCCATCGGTTTGACCGACATTCCAAGCGAGTTATTGCACTCACAAACCAATCCGACAAGCGGAGGATTCTTGTGTCCTCAAAGACACAGCAAGATATATTTTCAGTTACTCCGCTTAATTCCGGTAACTGAAAATCCTTGCACCGCCGTGGGTTGAATTATCCTCCGCAGTCGGGTAATTTCCAAGTTTTTTAATCAGAGATTAGACCATGTATGAACCATTAAACAGAAAGGACAAGACAATGAAAAAGAACAGCAAGTACGGGAGGAATCCCGTGTTAAATCCGAAGACGCACAGCGTGATGGTGCGCTTCGACGATGTGGAATGGAACAAGTTCCTCACGATGTACGAGGAATCACAAGTGTATGCAAAAGCCGTCTTCCTCAAGGCGCATTTCTTCGGGCAGAAGTTCAAAGTACTGAAGGTGGACAAGGCGATGCTGGGATACTGCACCAAACTGTCCGACTTCCATGCCCTGTTCCGTGCCATAGGAACGAACTACAATCAAGTCGTAAAGGAATTACGCTGCCACTTCTCGGAGAAGAAGGCGATGGCTTTGCTATACAGATTGGAGAAATGTACCATCGACCTTGTGAAGTTGAGCCGAGAGATTGTAGAACTTTCAAGGGAGATGTATGCCAAATGGGAACAACGGAAAGAAGAACAATCTTACTCGTGAATGAACTTTGCCAAATATATTTTTAGCCTTCTCGATGGCACTCGTTGAAATTGTAGCATGAAAGAATCATCATAATTTCGCTTGAATGGTATCATAGAAGGAAAATAGCATAAATATTGCTCGGAAGAAATCAGCGTTGGACGTTCTCGCAATACTCTTTGGTGCTTTGCCCATTCTCTTAATTGAACATTCGGCTGAAATGTTGCGGAAAACCGATCGAAAGAAATAGAATATTAAATTGTCGGTGACCTAAAAAGCCATTTGGAGTGAATTATACTCTGAATGGCTTTATTTCTAAACAGGATAGAAGACTGTTCAGATTAAAATGCTTAACTTTGCAAATGATTATAATACAGCTAATTTAGCACATAAGATGGTAAACTTCAACCCATATATAGACAAGATTGATGTTGACTTTTGGCGTGAACTTTGCACCAAAGAGGGTAAACTATGCCAATATAAAAAGGGTGATTATTTTCTTCATCGCGGAGAAATGACAAGAAAGGTGTGGGGATTTATTAAGAAGGGATATTTCAAATATTCCGTGACTGATTCTGATGGAGATACACATATAACTGGTTTTTCATTTTGCGACACTCCATTGGGTGACTATTCAAGTCTTATAATGAAAACGCCAGCCGTTACTGATATTATAGCAGCAACTGATGCAGAAGTATTGGTTTGTAACCGCAACATTGTTGATGAACTCTTTGAAAAAGACTTTAAGTTACATAGTGTCATATCAGACGGATTTTTTCACCAGACATATGACCGGTTTTTGAATCTGTACCGCCAGTCCGCAAAAGAGCGATACATTCATATATTAGAGAATTGTCCCGACATTCTTCAAAATATAACACTCAAAGAAATGGCATCTTATCTGCAAATTACACCGACCCATCTGAGCCGCATTCGTAAGGAAATCACTTTCGGCAGGAGGTAATTGCCCGAAGTCTCCCTGAAACTCTCAACATAGGTTGAAGATGGTTTCATTTCATGCCTGTATCTTTGTTGCATAAATAGAAATCTATGCAGATAAATAAACAGAATCTATACTACACAGATTCTTATGAACGAACTGTTGCTGTCAATGAACAGTTGACTATAAGCAGGGTATTTGGGCAAATCTTCACACAACGTCCGAAGATTGTAGAGTATCTGTTCCGGTTTCGGAATATACTTATAAAACCTTTAAGGCTGAAGCCGGGAGGCAATTTCTCTGACTTGATTATCGAACAAAATCAAGACCATATCTTATTGAATAAAGAGGATAAGTATCTCTCTTTTTCCATCCTTTTAGAATGTCTTCCTTTAGATTGCAACAACTTCCTCGTCCGCATTTCCACATTTGTGTATGTCAATAATGCATTGGGAAAGCTTTATTTCTTACTGATAAAACCATTCCATAAGGTATTATGTAAAATGGCATTAAAACGCATTTGAAATGCTGATACTTAAAAGAGGGTGTATCAATATTCAATTTTAGTTCATATGAACTTTTGATTTGAAACTTGAACATCTACAAAGACAAAAAGAAGAGTCGTATCATTACTCAAAACAGAGTCTGATACGGCTCTTTTTAGGTCTTGTAGTTACAATCTGCAACTCTTCGAAGTAATCTTTCTAGTATTGATACACCCTCGATAGATATTACGTTAGACAAGAAATAAATACCCACGAATCACTTTTTCTGCAACTCTCGATCTATATGAGATTATTTTGTCTTATGCCTGTACCTTTGCGCAAATATATTATAGCAACGGTATGAATTATAAGCACATCATTTTACCGCCAGCGTTGGGAGATGAGCTTCTCTTCAAGCAGATGAAACAGAACTTCCCGCTGAGATACTTTTATGGCGAAAGCGCAAACGTTATCAAGGTACAGATATGGGTGCCCCCGATTGCCAACCTGCAACTGAAGGTCATGTGGAAAGGGCTGAGACGTCAATGGAGCTTCTCGGGGGAAGGCAACAATGGTCAGGAACACCCCGATGTATTACGTAGACTTCCACAGCCTGACGCGCAACTCCCAAAAAATGGGAAATACTGCAACAGGAGGCATCCGAGGTACCACCTGGGCCATCGCTGTTTGATTCATGGGGCTTGGAAATCTGAAAAACGGACTCGACCGCCGTAGAATCAGCGGTCGGACCATACTTTTTTGATTTCTTCAAGTTTTATCGGACAGCAATAATTAGAAATCCTAATTGTCTTCATGCTATAAAAAACTATAATGCCCACGCAAATCCTATAGAAACATTCCATGAGCTAAATTTGTTGTTAGAAAATAAGTATGTGTACCCACCACCAACTGTGAGATAGGTTTCTATACCAATAGGTATATTGAATTTCATTCCTAAGCGCATTGCAGGACTCCATTTTACTTTTCCATTATACCAATGTGAGCCTTCATTACGTGTGTATTCATATGTTGGTTCTCCAACAACATTCCCGGTGTTTAGATTTGTCGTTACAGTCTTTGTCACAGAATAATTGTATGGCATATATGTTTTATCGCAATGTGACGCTGCACCGAATCCTGCTTCAAGTAGAATACCATTACATGGCATATATCCACCTGAGACTAAAAACATAAAATTTGAATCATAAGTTTTCGCTTCGTGATATGGGTCTATTTCATCTGAATATTCGTCTGCAATACCAGATGTAGTCGTTGTTAAAGTATTATAAGCAACAGTATTTCCATGTTCATCAATCGTTGTTGTCGTTGTTTCTGTATAGGCAGACGTACTAGCTGTAACATCAACCATCTTTAATCCTCTAAACAACCCTGGGGATAAAGCAACATTTGCACCTAACAAGAAATGGGTATCTTCAAAACGATACAAGTACTGTAACCCAATTTGATATTTGGGGCTGTAATGATAGCTGAGATAATTTGCTGGCGCATCAGAGTCATCCCAATCAATAAACCAAGGGGTTTTATGAGTTAAAGGAATGTGTTTTGTATTAGCCCCAGCATCTAAATCAATTTTTGATGTGTGCCCATAATATTTATTTGCAGATAACGAAAGCGAATGAGTGCCAGAAGTAGTGTTAATCGTAATAGGAGTTGTTCCAATTGATTTCCCATCAAATGTAACTTTAGCACTAGTGTTTGATGTAATGCGCAAAGTGGCAGACTCATTTTTCTGCATAGTTATATTTATGGTGGAAGGTGTTGATTCTGTAACCTTTAAACTTCCTACATAAGAATTGTACCCTTCAGCAGTAATGGTATAAGTGTACGTTTTTCCAATTTCATACAAGAGAGACTTTCCTGCTTCATATTTTGTTCCATAGAAATCTATTGTAGCTCCAGGAGCATTAGGAATTATAGAAATACTCTTCTTGTTATTATTGGTTTGAGTAGTAGTCTGTTCAGTCGTTTGACTTGTCCTTTGAGACAAATTTTGAGCGGGTGCAGTATGCTTTTTTCCCATTGGGTTAAGATATAAATCATGCAAATAGAACCCGTCATTTACAGGACGTTGCTTTTGAACGAGATATACCTCATTAATGATGTTACTCCACACAGTTCTAAATTCGTCTCCATCTGTAATGTGGTCGGACAAGACTTTTGTAAAAATACTTAATTCTCCTGTTCCTGTATATGCTTTTTTACCTTTATCTGCGGCGTAACATATCATTGTTCCAGATGGCGCTCCACCTGTAAGTGGACCGACATCTTCTGATGTTACGATATTCGGATTGCCTTTAGTTTCACCTCCTATAGTAGCACCATCGCGACACGAATCAAAGAACAATAGTTTCAAACGACTTTTACTTAACACAGAAAGGATGTCATGAGCAGGAAGAAAATCTGATGCAAAATAATCACTCCCTATTCTCGTTTTTGCTGGAACGACATAATATTCATCGTTAATTCTTGTTGCATGACCAGAATAATAAAAAATGGCAATGTCTGCATTTTTTGCATAACTTGCAAACTCACGGAGACTAGTCTTCATCATTTCTAGAGTACCATCTTGCATAATACATGTTTGATACCCTAGTGACTCCAATATCCTTTTCATGGTATTGGCATCATTTTTAACGACTGGCAGTGATTGCCATTCTCCATAATAAGTCGCATTGCCCCAGATGAGCGCAACTTTCTTTTCTGCAGCAAGTACAGAAGTAGAAAGAAATGATACGGCTATTAATAGCCAAAGTTTCCTTTGAAAATTAATCTTCATATTGCTAATCTTTCTTTATGTATTGTATTATTAATTTATCTGTAATAAATTGACTGCTTATATGACTTTCCCAGTATTCAACCCGGAATTGAAGAACTCCATCTTTTGGAATATCAATATAATTCTTCAAAAGATAATTTTTTGTAATTACCAATTCATTTGTCGTGAAATCATATGGAATAGGAGATAGAACGTTGTTGCCTGGTATGGTTTTAAGTATAAAACCATGACTATTATCTAACTGATAATCAGTTGGGATATACAAGGTGTCTTCTATCATAGTCCATGGGTAGTTTTCAAGAAATACTCCAAAGCCATCCTCACCTTTTCCACCAGCCATCTTTTTCAAGATAAAACCTTTAATAGTGTTCGTATTTGTATTGATAAAATCATCACCGCTTATTACTATGTTCGGTATGCCTGTGGTCATATTGGTTACACGAATGTATTGTCCCTTTTTTAAGACAATTCTCTGGTCGGATTTGAAACGAAAGCCCGTTTCTCTTGGTACTCCACCTATATTAACCATTTTGTTGGGCGTATGAACCTTTGTAAGTTTTAGTATGTCACCATCATTTATGGCCAATACCGAATTTTGTGCATAAGTCGTGCCTTGCACAAAAAATAACATTATAAGAATGAAAATAAATCTATTAACCATGTTCTATTGATTTTTATATTGTACATATAATTTCAAAATCGAAAAATATAATATTGGTACAACTAAAGAATACGTTTGATATTCACAGATATATTCAATAGTCGATACTACAATTAGGATGGAAGTAAATGTTATGAGAGAAAAGCAAAAGTGAAACAATTTATAGGGAATATTTTTAATTATAGGGATATGCTTGGAAATGGGTCTGTTATATAGAATTGAAAGATTTATAAGGAAGAATACAAACAGCCACAACATAACATGCGCAAATTTTACGATGTTGCCGTTTTCTTCAAGTGTTGCTAATGCTCTCATCATAATAACCGAACCAGGTATAGCACCTATATAAGTGTCATGAACATCACCAACAAAATCACCAATAACCACATATTTGTTATCGGTATTTATACCTATCAACTCTTTCAATTCATCTTCATCACTCGTTGGGTCATCTATAAATTGTCCTAAATTTATAAACTTATTAGAGTGAACATAAAAATCTAGTTTCTTTTCTGTTTTTATCGGTTTGACGAAAGTATTATCAAATGTCAAGAAACAACTATTTTGACAAAGTTTACCATTCATGGTATATAGAGATAATCTTCCAATACCATATCTCTTCATAGAACCCTTGGGGGTTATATTCTCATAGACTGCTAATGGCAAACTTTCTTTGTCTCCAATCAAATATTCCATACGACCGAAGTTGGTTGAAACGGTTGTCGCAAAGTAAGTTACCAACCCTGATTTTTTTGATTCTTGAAAATCTGGCCAAGTATGATCCACTTCTAAGTGGTCAGCTATGATAATATTGCGCATCTTCTTAATTTGAGTATATAGCTCATCATCGTATTCGCTACGTTCTGATTTATCAAATATAATGTCGACAATAATATATTTGTATTTGTTGGAACTCTCTAAAAGACGCAGAAATTTTAGAAGTTTTCCTCTATCTGATATGCAATTATTTCCTATTGTATCTGCTCTGTCTATGGACGGCACCAGCATTTTGTCATAGGACATATTGTAATAAACAGCATCCCCATAACTGACAGTTTTATGAATTCCAATTTTCTCGCATACTTTTTGTAGCCCATAATACTGTAACATCGACTCTCCTGTAAATAACGGGGAATTATTTACAAAATATGATATAAGCATTAAGAACAGTGAACTAATAAAAGAATATATTACATATTTATTCTTCAAATAGCGATACACTTTATTATAATTTATCCTTAATCCCATAATTGTTTTAGTTTATTATTCCTACTCTCAGATTTACATAATAGCGTTATTCTTGAATGTATTGACTGACAGTTATAAGTACACTAATCTCTGCCAACAGCTCTCTAACTTGGTCTATCTGTTCTGGTGAAGAACTTTGCTCAATTTTTTCAAGAGGTTTGTAACTCTCTCTCGTTGTTCCTTGATTTCTTCGCCTGTAACCACTCCATCCTCCATAATTTTCTTGAATGAAGGTAACACTGGAATCTTCTTTAAGGCTTCCAATGCCACAACATCCTCTGGGTGTATAAAGTCTATCATTTGTACATTAAAATTCGTCATGCCAAACAATCATCACCAAATTGGCTGTTATTTATTAAACCCCGTTATTTACAAACGTGTTGCATATATCAACAGATGCAAAGTTACAAAAAAAATATTTTTTTTATTATTACTGTCCGATAAAACTTGAAAAAATTAAAAAAGTATGATCTGACCGCTGATTCTACGGCGGTCGAGTCCGTTTTTCAGATTTCCAAGCCCCATGAGTCAAACAGCAATGGCCCAGATAGTGCCTCGGATGCCTCCTGTTGCAGTATTTCTTAGTCTTTTTCGGGGGTGCTAGTCAGGCTGTGAACTCTCCTGAAGAATCCAAATAGAAACGCAACGTTTTTGTAGTTGGCGTAGCCTAAAAAACTATGAAAAACACTGCGGGAGCGTCCGACAGCAGTACAAAAAAGAAAAAGAGGAGAGCAGAACTCTCCCCGAGATTAACTAACTCTGTATTGCCATGTATCTATTAACCTCGGAGCAAAGGTACGAAATTTACCTCGGACTCAAGCGGCATTGGAGCAAAAGTCGCATCGCAAGAGAAATTGGAAAGAGTTCCTCGACCGTGAGCAGGGAAGTCAGCAGGAACAGCAACGCCTCCGGCGAGTACGTGTGGCTGAACGCCCATCGCAAATGCCAGAGACGCAGGCACGGCCTTGCGGGCAACCACCGCAAGCCGCCGGAACTCTGGTGGCGCATAGAGCGGATGATAATGGAGGACTGGCCTCCGGCACAAATCGTCGGCGTGCTGGGAAGGGAAGGCGTGCACATCGCCAAGCAGACCATCTACAACCATGTGTATGCCGACACGACGGGCAGGCTCAGGCCGCACCTGCAGCATGGGTTCAAATACACGCGCAGGGGCAAGTCGTTGCGCTCGACAAAGGCCACGAACATCACAAACCGCACCAGCATACACCTGCGGCCGAAAGAGGCGGACGGCAAACGTTTCGGGGACTGGGAGATGGACACCATCGTGGACTCATACGGGCATGCCATACTCACCCTCACAGAGCGCTCCACCAACTTCATCCTCATGGAGAAGCTGCCACAGGGAAGAAAGGCCATACCCACGGCAAAGGCCGTCGTGAGGCTGCTCTTCCCATACAGGGACTACGTGAAGACCATCACCACCGACAACGGGTGCGAGTTCGCCGCACACCTCGAAATTACAAAGGGACTGACGCCGAAAGGGAAACAGAAAGTCATCGTATACTTCGCAGGCTCATACGCCTCCTGGCAGAAAAGAGCCATCGAGAACGCGAACAAGCTCATCAGAACGTACATTCCCAAAAAGTCCAACTTCAACGATTTCACGGACAGACAGATCATGAGCATCCAGAAAAAATTGAACCGAAGGCCTAGGGAAAAACTAAAATTTCTCATGCCGCTCAAATGCTTCTTCGAGGCATTTGCCTAACGTTGCAGTTGCTGTTGGACTCTACGTTTTGTTCCCAACTGCCAACCTCCGATGTTAAATATCGTTATCCGCTCTATCGGTATAACAAAATATGACTACCTTTGCAGTCCTCTATCCGGAGATGCTACGGACAGACACCGATTGAATCACTATCTATTCATACTGGAAGACTATGTTTTTTACTAAATACAAAGAGCAATACCGGCAGAATCTGATGCTGGCATTGCCCGTAATGCTCACACAACTGGGACAGATGACCACACAGATGGCCGACAACCTGATGGTGGGAAACTACGGCGGGACCAATCCCGTGCCGCTGGCTGCCGTGTCGTTCGGCGGTTCCATCTCGTTCATATTCTTCATCGCGTCCATCGGCGTGGCCCTCGGACTTACACCGCTCGTCGGCGAGCTGTACGTCAGGGGCGAGCACAAACGTTCGGCCGCACTGCTCCACAACGGCATACTCTTCTATGTCCTGCTGGGCTTCATCTGCTCCGCCGCCCAATATGCCGCGATACCGCTGATGAACCACATGGGACAGCCGGACGAAGTCGTGACGATGGCCATACCATATTATAAGATGCTGCTCGTCAGCATGCCGTTCGTGATGCTCTTCTTCGCCTTCAAGCAGTTTCTTGAAGGCGTGGGCAACACGAAGGTGGAGATGGTCGTGACCATCATTGCCAACGCCGTCAACATCGCCCTCAACTGGGTGCTCATCTTCGGCCGCATGGGCTTCGACGAGATGGGAGCAACAGGAGCCGGCCTGTCAACACTGATTTCCCGCATCCTCGCCTCCATGCTCATCGTCGGCTGGTTTGCCAGCCGCCCTGTCTACCGTCCCTACCTCAGCGGCTTCTCCCTCCGACGCTGGTCATGGACGACCATCCGCAAACTGATACGGATGGGCATGCCCATATCGGCACAGGCATTCACGGAGTCGTCGGCCTTCGTCGGGACGAGCATCATGATGGGATGGCTGGGCACGGAAGCGCTCAGCGCGAACCACATTTCCATCACCGTGAGCAACTGTTCGTTCATGATCGTGATGGCCATCGGCGCCGCCACGACCATCCGCGTGTCCCACTGCTACGGCATGCGCGACATTCCGCAACTGTCACTGACCATCAAGGCGTCCTACCATCTCGTGCTGTTGTGGAACGCCATTGCCGCCATCACGTTCATATCGCTGCGCTTCGCCATTCCGGCCATGTTCACCCAAAACGCCGAGGTCATCTCCATCACGGCCTCGCTGCTCGTCTATGCCGCCATGTACCAGCTGTCCGACGGCCTTCAGCATGTCTCCGCCGGATCACTCCGCGGTATTCAGGACGTCAAGATTATCATGCCCATAGCCGTCATGGCCTATTGGGTGCTCAATCTGCCGGTGGGCTATATGCTGGCCTTCCACTGCGGCATGGGTCCCGACGGACTCTTCGCCGGATATGTGTTCGGGCTTTCTGCCGCAGCGGTGCTGATGATTGCGAGAATAAGAAAGAAGATAAGGTATATGCAGACGGCCTGAAAACAGGCAGAACAAAAACCGGCCGATACGCCGATGTGACTGAAAACGGGTCACGTCGGCGTATCGGCCGGTTTTTGTTTTGCCCTCACCGTCATTTGATTGTGTCGATGTCGCGCTTCACGTTGTTGCGTATCTTGGTCAGATATGCCTTCATGCCCTCAGCGTCCTTGCTGCCGATGATGTCCAGCAAGTCTTTCAGCTCGTTGCGGATCTGCTCCACCTGCTCGCCGGTATAGGGATTGAAGAGAATCTCCTGAAGCAGGAAATCGTCTTCGCTGAGCACGCCCTTGGCTATCTTCAGGTGGCGCTTGAACGTCGTTCCGGGCGCATCCTGATGCTTCATGACCGCCGCAAATACGAAAGTGCTCACGAACGGAATGCTCAGGGAGTAGGCCACGGTGCGGTCGTGCTCCTCAAAGGTATACTCGTAGATGTTCAGTCCCAGTTTTGAATAAAGGTCCTTGAAGAATATACGGCCCATATAGTCGCCCTCGCTGATGATGATGGCGTTCTCTTCGTTGAGCTGCTGGAGATTGGCGAAGGTCGGTCCGAACATCGGGTGTGTCGATACGTAGCGGTGGCCGCTCTGCTCGTAGAAGTCCTTCAGCCCCGTCTTGACCGACGATATGTCGCTGATGATGCAATCGTCCGGAAGAAAAGGCATGACTTCACGGAAGGCGGCGATGGTATATTTGACCGTCACGGCGTTGATGACAAGCTCCGGACAGAACTCCCTTATCTCGTCAAGCGTGGTCAGCCGCTGGCAGTTGTACGTGAAACGCATCCGTTTCGGGTCTTTCTCGAAGACGGCCGTCTCGTGGTCGAAACTGAGCAGGTCGAGGAAGAAACTGCCCATCTTGCCTGCTCCCAATACTAATATTCTCATGTTTTTAAGTGAAGAGTGAAGAACGAAGAGTGAAGAATCCAAATGTAGACGAGAATGAGAGACAGACGCGTTCAGGAAATCTTGTTAATAATCATCCCCATCACAACGCGCCAGCCGATTCTTCATTCTTCATTAAAAATTTTACTTGTTGATTATCTCCATCTGCTGACGCACGGACTCTTCGTGTATCTCTTCAAACACACGCTTCACGAAATCGGCATCCATGCCGCAGAGAGAACCCTGCGCCCCGCGCTTGTCGAGTATCTCGTTATAACGTGTGGTCTGCAGTACTGTCATGTTGTGCTCCTTCTTATACTGTCCGATCTCGCGGCAGACGCGCATGCGCTTCGACAGTAGTTCCATCAGCTGGTTGTCCAGTTCGTCAATCTGCTTGCGCAGCTGGACGATACCTTCCGTCGTGACAGCCTTGTCACGCACGACGAGCAAGCTCAGGATATAGTCGAGCACGTCGGGCGTCACCTGCTGTTTGGCGTCGCTCCACGCACAGTCGGGGTTGCAGTGGCTCTCGACGATGAGCCCGTCGAAACCGAGATCCATAGCCTGCTGGCAAAGCGGGGCCACCAGTTCGCGGCTGCCTCCGATGTGGCTCGGGTCGCAGAAGACGGGGAGTCCGGGGATGCGGCGGTGCAACTCGATGGGAATCTGCCACATGGGCAGGTTGCGGTAGATCTTCTTGTCGTAGCTCGAAAAACCGCGGTGGATGGCTCCGAGACGCTTTATTCCGGCCTGATTGATGCGCTCCAGCGCTCCGATCCACAGTTCGAGGTCAGGGTTGACGGGATTTTTCACGAGCACAGGGATGTCAACTCCTCTCAGTGAATCGGCCAAAGCCTGCATCGCAAAAGGGTTGGCCGATGTGCGGGCGCCCACCCAAAGTATGTCCATTCCGTATTTCAGAGCCAGTTCGACATGCTCGGGTGTGGCCACTTCTGTCGCGATGAGCATGCCCGTCTCCTTCTTGACGCGGGCCATCCACGGCAGTGCCTTCTCGCCATTGCCTTCAAATCCGCCCGGCTTCGTGCGCGGTTTCCACACTCCGGCACGGAATATGTGGCAACCTTTGTCTGCCAACTGTTGTGCCGTTGTCATCACTTGCTCTTCTGTCTCGGCCGAGCATGGGCCTGCTATCACATACGGGCGCTCATTGTCGCTCGGAAGTTGGAGTTTCTCTAATTCAAGTTCCATAGTTATTTCATTTTTTTGATTTCTTTTTTTTATGGGAGGGATGGGAGAGATGGGAGAGATGAGAGATTATGAGAGAGATGGGAGGTATGGGACATTGCGAAAAGCTTTCGGGCATATCAATCCATCAATCCACCTTCATCAATTTACCACAGGTCTCTCCCCCTTGGGGGAGCCGGAGGGGCCTCTATTATAGTGCCTTTATCCTCGCGAGAGCCTCCTCCAGCTTCTCTTCCTTGGCGCAGAGCGATATGCGGATGTAGCGCTCGCCGTTGCTGCCGAAGATAAATCCGGGCGTGATGAAGACGCGGGCTTCGTGGAGTATGCGCTCGGTGAGGTCCTCCACATTATTATATGTGTCGGGGATGCGGCCCCAAAGGAACATTCCCACCTGCGTCGGATCGTATGTGCAGCCCAGCACGCGCATTATCTCCTCGGCATAGCGACGACGGCGGGAGTACGTGGCGATGTTGGCCTCGCGGTGCCATTCGTCGCTGTTGGCGTATGCCTCGGCGGCAGCGAGCTGCAGTCCGCGGAACGTTCCGCTGTCGATGTTGCTCTTTATCTTGAGTATCCAGCTGATGAACGTGGCGTTTGACGCGCACATTCCCACGCGCCAGCCGGGCATGTTGTGGCTCTTGGACATCGAGTTGAACTCGATGCAGCAGTCCTTGGCGCCAGGAATCTGGAGCAGCGACATGGGATTGTCGTTGAGGATGAACGAATAAGGATTGTCGTTTACGACGACTATACCGTGGCGACGGGCGAAGTCGACAAGCCGTTCGTAGGTCTCGCGGCGCGCGTTGCCGCCCGTGGGCATGTTCGGATAGTTGGTCCACATCAGGCGGACGCGGCTCAGGTCCATCGTTTCCAATTCATCGAAATCGGGCTGCCAGCCGTTGTCCTCACGCAGATTGTAGTTGACCACCCGCGCGCCGAGTATCTTGCTGAGCGACGTGTACGTGGGATATCCGGGGTTGGGCACAAGCACCTCCTCGCCGGGATTGACGAAAGCGAGCGTCACGTGGAGTATGCCTTCCTTGGAACCGATGAGCGGCTGTATCTCCGTGGCGGCGTCAAGCTCCACGCCGTACCACCGTTTGTAGAATCCGGCCATAGCCTGCCGCAATTCGGGCGTACCCGATGTGGGTTGATAGCCGTGGCTGTCTGCACGGCGGGCCACGTCGCAGAGCGTCTCGACGGTCTTCTCCGACGGCGGCATGTCGGGACTGCCTATGGCCAGACTGATGATGTCGCGGCCTTCGGCGTTCATGCGTGCCACTTCCTTCAGCTTGCGGCTGAAGTAATATTCGCTCACGAGCGAAAGCCGATTGGCTGGTTGTATGCTATTCTGATTGTTTTCCATCTTGATATTCTCCTAATATTTTGAGTTCCTTGGTAAGCGGTGTTATAGCGTCGATGCTCTGCCGGTAGCGGGTCAGGTTGTCGTAGGTCACGTCCACGTAGAACATATATTCCCACTCGTGGCCGATGATGGGCAGCGACTGTATCTTCGTCATGTTTATCTTGTAAAAAGACAGTATGCTGAGCACTTGCGACAGAGAGCCCTCTTCGTGGGGCAACGAGAAGACGAGACTCGACTTGTTCGTCCGGTCGAGTGAGCGCAGGAAGTCGGCCTTGCGCGGGTTGCACACGACGAGGAAGCGGGTGAAGTTGTGTTTGTTGTCCTCGATGTGGTCTTCCAGTATCTTCATGCCGTAGAGCCGTGCGGCACTCGCGCTGCATATAGCGGCCCATCCGCGATGTCTGCCTTCGGCTATCTCCTTGGCCGAACCGGCGGTGTCCTCGCTCTCGACAGCCTTCAACGTCGGGTGTCCCGAGAGGAAATTGCGGCACTGCATGAGTGCCACAGGGTGCGAGTGGACCTCCTCTATCGTGTCCCAATCGTCCTCCGGCAGACAGCAGATGCAATGGGATATGTGGAGTTTGTGCTCTCCGACGACCGTTGTTCCCGAGTCGCGCAGCAGTTCATAGTTGTGGAGCAGGCTTCCGGCAATGGTGTTCTCTATGGCCATCATGCCGATGACGGTAGGGTCGCGCTGTATGTTCTCAAACACTTCCTCGAACGTGGCGCAGCATATCAGCTGCACCTGCTCGCCGTCGAAATACTGGTTGGCCGCAATGTCGTGGAATGACCCTATCAGTCCCTGTATCGCTATTCTCTTCATCTTATGTTCTTATTCTTCTCCTTCTTGTTCTTTATAACTAAAAAATCCCGCCTCATCGGTTGTGAAGCGGGACTTGACTGTATTCATCTCTGTGATGTTGTCTTATCATAAGTTGAAATCTACACGCAACTTCCCGCTTCACAATTCCTTGCAAAGTAAAAGTAAAAGCTATAAAAGTATGCGTCGAACTTCTTCATTATTTATCTCTCTTTTTGTTTATTTGCTTGCAAAAGTATAACATTTTTATGATTCCTGCAAATAAATTGCAATATTTTTAGCCCTTTTGCTTACTTTCTTACTATTTTGCAGGTCCATTTGATACAAAAATAAGATAACACAACTGCTTTTGTAAAATATATTCCGAATTTAACGCCGTTTTTTAGGGGTACTTCCAAAAATTTTTCCGCCACGCCCTCAAATTTTCAAATCTGACGAAGATAAAAATCGGGGGCTTTTTTCGGCGAAAAAGCCACTGCTTCCGCAAAAGACTGCCACTCAGTCACTTACGAATGACATCAAATCTCCCTTCCCTTGGGGAGGGCCGGGGAGGGGCCCCGTAAGGCCCTCCTTGCTCTGCCGCAGGGCTGCTATTGCATTGCAACGGGGCCGCCGTTGCAACCCAACGGGCACGCCGTTGCAGGGTCGCGGGGCCTCTATTGCACGAAAACGAGTGCTTTTTGGGTCAAAAACGGCAATCAAAAACTCGCGAAGTTTTGCGAAATTTGAGAGCCGTAAGGGTCTCCCCGCATCCCAAGCTCCCCCTTTGGGGGAGTCAGAGGGGGCAGCTGTCGGTGGCCCTCGGAGGCTGTAAGGCCCTTATTGGTCATAAAAAGACAAATCTTTGAGCAATTTGCCGGAGTGTGTTTTGTAAAACAAAGCGCAACGCCTCCACCACACATGACAATGTCGCAGAAACACCGGCGGACTTTATTGTTGTCTATAACCTCCCTATCTTCATCCCGACGTAAGCCGCAATGATGCCGCAAATCACGCTGAGACCGATGTACAGGGCAGCAACGAGCATATCGTCAGTCCGCATGAGCGACAGATTCTCATTGGCAAAGGTGCTGAACGTGGTGAAACCGCCGCAGAAGCCGGTTATGAGAAGCAGCTTCATGGCCGGTGTGAGCGTACCGGCGGAGACGAGGGTGGACAAAAGACCGATGATAAGACAGCCGACAATGTTGACCGCAAACGTCGGCCAAGGGAAAACGGACGCTACGGTTTCGCCGACATAACGCGACACGACATAGCGGGCAGCACTGCCGACGGCTCCGCCGAGAGCGACAAAAAGGATTTCACGTATCATCATATCCGTCACGTAATCACAACAGACCGCTCGCGCGATCGACAAGTTTGTCCGCTCTCAGTTCCCAGAAAGCGACGGCCGAGGCGGCAGCGACGTTGAGCGAGTCGACTCCGTGGGCCATCGGGATGCGCACGACATAGTCGGCATCTTCTATCACATCACGGGGCAGACCGTCACCTTCGGTTCCCATCACTATGGCAAGACGCGGCTCGGAGGCGAGCTGCGGGGCGTCGATGGAGACGGAATTGTCGGTGAGGGCCATAGCCGCGGTGCGGAAGCCGAGGTCATTGAGACTGGAGAGCGGACCGTCCAACCACGTCCACGGAACGAGGAAGACCGAGCCCATCGACACGCGGACGGCACGGCGGTTGAGCGGGTCGCACGAGTTGCGCGTCAGCAGCACGGCGTCGATACCTAAAGCGGCGGCCGAACGAAAGATGGCTCCGATGTTGGTCGTGTCCACCACCCCATTGATGACGACGACACGGCGCGCTCCGCGACAGACATCCTCCACACTCTTGGGTTGCGGACGACGCATGGCGCAGAGCACACCGCGCGTCAGGACGTATCCCGTCAACTCGGCAAGCAGCTCACGCGAGCCGGTGTAGACGGGTATGTCGGCGCATCGGGAGATGATGTCGGCAGCATCACCGTCGATGTGTTTTCGTTCGCAGAGCAGTGCCAGCGGCTCATATCCGGCGTCGAGCGCGACCCGTATGACCTTCGGACTCTCGGCGATGAACACTCCCTTGTCTGGTTCGAGACGGTTGCGCAACTGCGCTTCGGTGAGCGTACCGAAGACTTCGACACCCGGATGGGCCAATGACGTTATTTCGATTATAGGCATTTCGCTTTTCCTTTATTATATATGTATTCCCTTCTGTTTGCTGACTTCTCTGTTCGTATGTCATGTCACATCCGCCGAGCGTTACGATATTCTAACCGTGCGCGAGTCATCTCTTCACGTGCTCCGCCGTTACGCAGAAAGTCTTCCTTGGCATAACCGATGAGTTTGCCAATCATAATATCAGTCTGATGGATGAGAGTTATCACCATATTTGCCAGTTCAAAATCCTGACACCGCGGTGCGATGGCCACATACCATGACGTATCGTTATGGTCAAAGCACGTTTTCCGCAACTGAGCGAACCGTGGATGGCTCACTCCCCATATCTCATGTCCGCGCGTGCGAAGATAGTCCTCATAGTCCACCAGCAGTTCCTGAAGACTTGCCTTTGCCACATTATACAGCTTTATCTCTGTCTCGCGCGACGTAGCCGCAGCGCTCCTGCCCTCCACAATGTTCTGCTTGCCACTGCGGGCGGCCTGAAGCATTTGGTCGTATGTGCGGTCACGCTTCTCGATGAAGCGCGAAAGGAAATGATAGGTCAGGTCATAGATGCACTCCGCCTTCTGATAGGATATCAGTTTGCGATAGCTGGTCTTGGGCTTCAGGAAGTCTTGCATGATCGGAATTGTCTTTTCGGTTATTATTATGAGGCTAAAATAGCTATTATAGCTATTTTAGCTATATTAGCTATTTTAGCTATTTTAGAGTCCCAGCGGATTGATATTGCTGTAAGCCTGACGCACCTTGTGCTCGACACCCTCAGCCGAATATTCGCCGTTGATGTCGGCGACCTTCTCCGGTTCCAGCTCTAAAACGGTCTGCATGTCGGCCTTCGCTCCGTCCATATCGCCCTTTTCATAGCGTATGGCACCACGCTCGCGGAAGGCGTCGACGCAGAACGGATTGACTTCCGTCACCTTATTATATATATCTATGGCAGCATCGGCATTGCCGCGCTTATGCTCCACACGGGCTTTGAGCAACAGGACATCCTCATTTTCCGGAGCGACATCCAGCAGATGGGTCGCGTCGGCATCGGCTCCGTTGACATCGCCCATCGAAAGCAGTGTCCGACCGCGCAGCAACCACGCCTCACCCATATCGCCGTTGAGGGCTATGGCCTTGGTCAGCATGGCTATCGCACCCACGGGATTGCCCTGTCCGACGTATGCCTGAGCGTAAAGATAGTGGGCGCGGGCGTTCTCCTTGTCCGCTGTCATGGCCTTCTCACACGCTGCCGCCATAGCCTCGTAGTCTTCCTGCATGTATGCCACCTGTGCCGTCAGAAGATGGACTGCGGCATTTTCCGGTTCGGCCTCGGCCAAAACGCCGAGATGTTCGCGGGCCTCAGCCAGTTCGCCGGTACGTATCAACGCCTGCGCCAGATAGTCACGCACCTCCAGGTCATCGTGTATCGCAAGAGCCTCGCGATAGCACTTCACGGCATAGTCGACCTGACCAATCTTCGCCGCCTTCACTCCGTCATACTTGAACATGTCAAACCGGCGGCTCCCCTCCGCCTTCTGTTTCTCTTCGGGTGTTTCCTCGCTTCCCCCGAACAAAGCCTTAAATATATTCATAGTTATACTATTGGTTTTTTGTTCTATTCATGCAAAAATACATAAATATCATGAGACTAACACAATACAGCGAAGACAAAAGCATCGGTTTTCGCTTTTTACGAAAAAAAGTGCTCTGATTCTGTAATATTTCCGAAATACGTGCGTCTATAAAGACAGAAAGCAATAAAACAATAATGAACAACTTAAAACAAACAGAACTATGGATTGGATTATGATTCCCGCTAACATGCTGATTGTCTTCGGCGTAATCTACAAGGTGTTTGAACTCTTCGTGCGCAAGGACGAACGGAAGATGATTATCAACAAGATTGAGGACATCAAGGGGGTAGATCTCTCCGGCACCAACCTCAACATGGGAAACGGCCGGAGCAACAAGTTTCTGCCCCTCCGCATAGGCATGCTTGTGCTCGGAGTGGGACTCGGATGCGGAGCCTCTATCGTCTCCATCATGATTGCCATGCCAAGAATTGAAACTGAGCTAAGCCCACTCTACGTGAGGGAAATGCTGAGCGGAGCGTGCATCTGCTTCTTCGGCGGACTGGCTCTCGTCATTTCATACATCATCGAGCATAACGCACGGCGCAAGGAGAACAGCAACGACTGACACGAAACGTAACGATAACGACAGACGGCAAGCGGCAAAGGCGTGATGGACAACAACGAAAGCATACTGATAAGGCGTATTCTCGACGGCCACGACGAGGACTACGGCTACTTCATCGAGCGCTATGCCGACAGCGTGACGGCTCTCGTCTCACGACTCGTGCCCAACCGCGAAGATGCCGAAGAGCTGGTACAGGACGCTTTCGTCAAGGGCTTCAGCCATCTTGACAGCTTTATCGCCAGTGCGTCATTCCACACGTGGATAAGCCGGATTGCCTATCGGTGCGCACTGAGTCATCTGCGCCGCAAGAAGGTGAGATATGTTGAGATTGACGACCGCACGCCCGTTGCCGATTCGGATGTGGACGAGGCAATGGCCGACAACAGCCGCACGGAACAGCTGCGACGCGCCATCGACATGCTGAAACCCAACGAAAAGACGCTCATCGCGCTCTACTACTACGACGACCTGCCGATAAAGGATATCGCATATATCACCGGTACGGAGGCAGGAACCGTCACGACCCAGATGTACAGAATAAGAAAGAAGCTGTATCTTATTATGAATAAAAACAACGGGGAATAAGAAATTAGCCGTACCTTATTATAAATAAAGACAATGGAAGATAGCAACAACAAGGATGCCGCCCTCCGCCGGGCCATCAGAAATATGACGGACGAAACGCGGAAAAGTCTGCCGTCAAACTTCGCCTTCACCACGATGCAGCGCATCAGGACTGACCGACGGCGCGCAGAACAGCGCAACCGCATCATCGCCATCATATCGCTCACGATGATGTGCATAGCCGGCATCGGCACATTCCTATGGCTATGTGCCGACAGCATCGTCAGCATGCTCCACCACGTGGCGGAAAGCCCGGCCGGCCTGTCATCTGCCATAACGACAACGGTATGCCTCACGTTCTTCTCCGTGCTCAACGCTATACTCCGCAAGCGCTTCAACTGATGCGGATAATGACGTTTCGTCTACAACGTTGTCATCCGTTCGTAGGGACATAGTCTTGTCTTTGTCCGCCAACAACATATTTATATGGCAGACAAAGACAAAACAAATTGTTGAGCATAGCGAAAAATATGTCCCTACACGAATAACAAACACATAAACAACCGACATACCCCCATGATAAAAGACGTGTTCCCAAAGTGGATTAATATCCCTGCGGAACACGCCTTTATGCTTTCAGGAAGCGGTTCTTTCCCCAAAATTGACTAACTTTGCAACTAACTTGCAGCCATTTGAGGCTAACTTTGCAGTCTGAAAACAAAATCATTATGGAGAAGAAAACAATAGCTGTGCTCGGCATGATGTGCGCCGGATGCGCAGGAAACGTGGAGAGAAAACTTGCGTCGCTGGACGGTGTCGCCTCGGCCGCCGTCAATCTGCCGGCGCGGACAGTGCTCGTGGAATATGACGAAAGTGCCGTAACGCCCGAACGGATGAAAGAGGAACTGGCCGGGATAGGTTATGACATGGTCATCGAGGAAGACCGCAACGTGGAGGCCATCGAACGGCGGGCCTTCGTCGTATTGCGGCGGAAGGTCGCCGCGTCGTGGACGCTTGCCCTGCTTGTCATGGCGATAAGCATGGGGTGGCTCGACATCGGCAGTTCCGCAACGGCCAATCAGACGATGATGCTGCTCGCCGCCGCCAACATGGTGTACTGCGGACGGCAGTTCTACGTCTCGGCATTGCGCCAGCTCCGCCACGCCACGGCCAACATGGACACGCTCGTGGCCCTGAGCACGGCCATTTCGTTCGCGTTCAGCGTGTTCAACACGTTTTGGGGAGAACGCTATTGGGGCACGCGCGGCATTGAGTGGCATACCTACTACGACGCTTCGGTGATGATCATCACGTTCGTTCTCACCGGCCGCATGCTCGAAGAACGGGCCAAGCGCGGCACGGCCTCGGCCATACGCTCGCTCATGGAACTTGCGCCGAAGACGGCCCATCTCGTCGACCGCAACGGCGTGACCGACGCCCCGCTGTCGGCACTGCAGCCGGGAGACACCATCGAGGTGAGACCGGGAGAGAAAATACCCGTCGACGGTGTGGTGACGGAAACGGAGGAAAGACATGATGACGGAGCCTCGGCCTGTCTGCCCGAAATCGACGAGAGCATGATCAGCGGCGAGGCGCGGCCTGTCGGAAAGGCCAAGGGCGACAAAGTGCTCGCCGGAACAATCGTCAAGAGTGGCACGTTCAGATTCCGTGCCGAGAAAGTGGGTGCCGGAACCGTGCTCGCCAATATAATAAAGATGGTACAGGAAGCGCAGGGTTCCAAGGCCCCCGTGCAGAGAATAACCGACCGGATAGCCATGATTTTCGTGCCGGTGGTGGCCGCCATATCCGTCATGACGTTCGTCCTATGGATTGTCTTCGGAGGCATGGCCGCCCTACCCCACGCCCTGCTCTCGGCCGTATCGGTGCTGGTGATTGCTTGTCCGTGCGCTATGGGACTGGCCACGCCCACGGCCCTCATGGTCGGCATCGGCAAAGCTGCCAAACGGAATATTCTCATCAAGGACGCAACGGCGTTGGAGAGCCTTCGCGGGGTTGACTCTATCGTGATTGACAAGACCGGAACGCTGACTATGCCGGCTGCGGAAGACGGCCGTCACGAACGGCTGAAGCCCAACGCACATGAGGCAATAAAGGAGCTTCAGAGGGCCGGAATAGAGGTCTACATGATGAGCGGCGACAACGAAGAGGCCGTGTCGCAGATTGCGCGGGAGGCGGGAATAAGCCATTGGCAGAGCCGCGTGATGCCGCAGGACAAGGAAAATCTGGTGAGAAAGCTGCAACAAGAGGGGCACAAGGTGGCCATGATTGGTGACGGCATCAACGACAGTCAGGCTCTTGCGGCGGCCGACGCAAGCATTGCGATGGGTCAGGGCACCGACGTGGCTATGGACGTAGCGCAGGTGACGCTCATGGGCAACGACCTGCGACGCATCCCCGAAGCCATCGAACTGTCCAAAAGAACGGTCACCATGATTCACCAGAATCTCTTCTGGGCCTTTATATATAACATTGTGTGCATCCCCCTCGCTGCCGGCGCACTATACAATGTCGTCCATTTCCAGATAACGCCGATGTGGGCAAGCGCCCTGATGGCCATGAGCAGCGTCAGCGTCGTGCTGAACAGCCTGAGACTAAGGAAATGAAGAACGAAAAGTGAAGAAAAAAAACGAAGAGTGAAGAATGAAGAATTTGCTGCCGCCATGAAACGTCCCATCCAATTGGAAGGCTCCAGTCATGGCGGCAGCAAATTCTTCATTCTTCACTCTTCGTTCTTCATTTAAAAAGGAAGGGCGGCAGCAAATTCTTCGTTCTTCACTCTTCGTTCTTCATTTTCATTCGTCCGGAAGGAACAGCGGGTCCTCCGGCATAACCATGACGGGCTTCTGCTCGTTCATCTTCAGGATATCTTCGGGAACATATTTCTTGTCCACAACGAGGCGGAACATATATTCGCGAATCCAGCGGTCGGTCATGATCATGCAGCCCTGCTGGCCCCATGACGCGCCCCAACTGTTCTCCACCTTCCATTTCGTGGCCTTGCCGTCAGCGTCGAGATCGACCGCCGTAAGGGTCATCGCGTGCGTCGAACCGCTGTCGTAGGTGCTGATGCGCTCGGCTTTGTTCATTCCGAAAGTCGTTCCGAAGAGACTTCCGTAGTCATAATTCTCCGTGTCGCCGTAGCCGCGCTTGCGGTCGAGCATCTTGCCGACGTCGTAGGACGTGTAGAGCTTGCGGCCGTCCTTCAGCGAAGCGATTGCCATCTTCTCGATGTCGTCCATCGGCAGATTGATATATTTCCAGTTGTGACCGTCGTACGTGTGGCGGTTATACTCCACCTCGTAAGTCTTGTAGTATTCGCGGCGCGGGTCGTTCATTGCCATGATGAACGTACCGTTGAGCGGTTCACCCACCACTTCCTTGTAGAAAGACAGCGGAGTGTACTTCTTTGCCTCGCCGACCGCACGTCCTTTCTTGTTCTTGAAGGCGTATGTGAACTCTGTCGGCGGCTCTCCGATGGTCAGGGCGAGCATGCGGTAGACCGTCGCGAGCATCTTAGTCTTCTCGGCGTTGATGGCCGTCTGCTTCTTTCCGTCGGCCACCATCTTGCGCAGTTGCAGGCCATATTCGCGCAGCTTCGACGATATGAGGCGACTCATGCGGCTCGTGTTGTCACTCGAAAAAGTCTCCGGCATCACCGACTTGGGCACGAGACCGTATTTGTCGGCAAGGTCGGCCACGCCGCAGAACGTACCGCCGTCGTTCAGCGGGTTCTTGAAGAAGAACTGAACGCGCAGGTCGTCAATGGGCTTCTTGCCCGTGTCGACTATGCCCTGAAGGAAAAGATTGGCCTTCTCCAGCTGGTCCCAGAAGAAGAGATAGCTCTGGGAGAAGTCCACCGTCAGCGAGTCGGTGCGCTTGGCGAAGTCTGCCCGCAGGACATTCATGCCGCTGAACATCCAGCACCGGCCCGAACTCTGCTGGTCGGTGATGGACTGCGACGGTGTCTCGACGCTGAAATAGGTGTCCAGTTCGCCCGCATTGGCGTGGTTCAGAGCCAGATTGTCGATTGAGTTTGAAGCGATGGCGTTGGCCAGCGCACGGTCAGCTGGCGTCGTCAGGCGTGCCCTGCTGATCTCGTTCAGCATCTGCTGTGAGATTCCTCCACCTGCCGTCTGGGCCGCTGCGGCCGCGCTGAAAGCAAGGGCGAAGGACAAAAACATTGTTCTACTGTTCATATTTGCTTGGTTTTCTTGTTCGCTTGGTTTGTATTTACGGTTTGTTTTATTTGAATTTACGGTTCGTTCGGGTTCTGTCTATTGCCCGGCAAAATACTTCCAGAGCGGTGCTGCCATAAGCGCCTGCTTGATCTCTCCGCGTTCAAGCATTTCCCGGACCTCTTCACGGCTGAACGTCCACACCTCGATGTCCTCCGTGGCGTCAAGATGCTGACCGGCCACCGGCTCCACACCGACGGCAAGGAAACAGTGGGTGACGTTCGTACAGGTGCTCGGATTGGGTGAAACGGTCATCAGCTTGCGCCACTCTCCGCCCGCATAGCCGGTCTCTTCGAGCAGTTCGCGGCGTGCGGCAGCCTCCGGTTCCTCACCTTTCTCCATCACGCCGGCCACAATCTCGAAGCATGTCTGCCCCAGCGCGTGGCGGTATTGGCGGACGAAAAGCATGCGGCCGTCACGGGTAACGGCTATGACATTGACCCAATCGGGATATTCCAGCACATAATATTCATCATTGACAGCCCCTGTCGGCAGTTCGACGGTGTCCCGGCGGGCCGTCAGCCACGGCCGGCGGATGATATATTCGCTCCGCAGGGTCTTCCACGTCATGTCGCGTCCGTTCATCTTCTGTTCCTCCATCTCATTTCTTTGTCGGTATGTGGATGGTCTTCATCGTACCGGACGAAGGCGTTGTCGTCGTGCGCGGAGCAGTCACGGCGGGAGCAGAGCCGCCACGATAGTAGGTCATCGCCTCCGGCATCCAGCCCTGAATGTTCGCGATTCGCTTGGCATCGCTGGGGTGGTCGCTGAACAGCGACGAGCCGCCACCACCCGAAGCCGAAGCCATTCGCTGCCAGAACGGCACGGCCGCCTGTGGGTCATAGCCGGCCATGGCGGCGAAGATAAGTCCGAGGTGGTCGGCCTCGCTCTCCTGAGAGCGCGAATAGGCAGCCGCACCGATGCTCGAACCGAGTCCGAAAACGGTCGAACCGATCTGCTGGACATTAGTGCTCGCACCGGCACCGCTGAGCACTGTGCCCAATATCTGGCTGCCATACTGCTGCTTCACCTGATTGCTCAGCCGTTCGGCCGAGTGGCGCGCCACGGCATGGGCAATCTCATGGCCAAGCACAATGGCCAGAGCACCCTCGGTCTGGGTGACGGGCAACAGTCCCTCGTAGACCACAATCTTTCCTCCGGGCATACAGAAGGCATTGACGTTCTGATCCTGAACGAGATTGAACTCCCACTGATACTGCGACACGTCGCCGGCCATCCCGTTGCTCTGGAGATAGCTGACCACGGCCTGCGCCAGCTTCTGGCCAACGCGCTTGACCATCGCCGTGTTGGCGGCGTTGACCGACGGACGGGCCGACTTCATGTATTCCTGATACTGTTGGTTGCTCAGGCTGAGCACCTGTTCGTCGCTGACCAGCAGATTCTGTTTGCGTCCCGTGATGGGCACCGTGCCGGTCGTACCGCATCCGGTCATGATGGCGACCACGACGGCCAGCAGCAAAACTTTCACCTTTTTCATTTTTCTATATCCTTTTGTTCTTATCCGCTATATATAATAATGTAGGCATCGCCTATCAGCATGCAAAAGAACGAAAAAAAAACGAGAAAAACGAAGATGATACTGCCAAAAGAGCGCGGAAGACGATTTTTGGGCCGTAGCGACAAAAAAGCAGAGAGCCGTGACATGCCTTCATCAGACATTGTCACGGCTCCCCGCACTATTAATGTTTTCTACTTAATATACTCTTCTGATATTATCACTTGAGTCCGCGGTTGACGAGAGTGGTCTCGAGCAGGACGGCATATTTGGCATACTGGGCCGGCGTGAGCACATACTTCATGTACTTCAGGTCGCGGTCTACGGCTGCGTCGACCAGTGAGCGGCGGTCGTCCTTACCTGCCTGTGAGGCCATCATCATCTCTCCGCAGAAAGCGTTGTGGATGTCGGCCACGGTCTCCATCTGGTCCAGTGTCAGACCGAGAGTCTCGCCGAGACGACGGACATTGAGACTCATGTCATAGGCATTGACATCATTCACACTGTTTGTGTTCTCTTTTTCAGCAAATGTCATGGTCATTGTCAATACTGCCATAACTGTCATAAACAATCTTTTCATCTTTGTTACCCTTTCTTTTTTTTAAATTACTTACTACTTATACTACTGACTTAATCCAGTCTGTGTTGTGTTATCCTTTTGTTCTTTTGACGGTGCAAAGTTACGGTGGTTTAATCCAACGACAAACATTTTTGCCCACTGTTTGCGCACACAGTGGGATTTTGTTGACTTATATCAAGGATTTGGCGGCATAATGACATTACGGCAAAATCCCTCGCGGCAGGAATCAGAAACAAAGCCGCGGCCACCGGAGAACGCCAGAATCAGGTTATTCCGGCATTTTGAGTGATATATGCCGCAGCCGATAAATATATGCCACAGCTCCTCCATCGGTAGGGACATAGTCTTGTCTTTGTCCGCAAGCAAAATATTTAATATCAAATGTTACTTGCGGACAAAGACAAGACTATGTCCCTACCGGTGGAGGAGCAGTGGAGGAGCTGCGGCGGTGCCACTCCAGATATCGAAAGTATATCTGAAGAATGTCGTAAGGCCCCTAAATCAGTCCCTTGAAAGCCAACTGGACGCTGCGTTCGTCCTCGTCGCCGGTGCGGATGATGTTGGTCACACGCATCACGCCCTCTGCCCTATCGCCGTGGCCGACGAGAATGATGTCGTTCACGCGCAGATTGTCCACCACGTCATCACGGCGCGAACTGACAAATACGGTCTGAACTGAGACGGCCGAAGCGGCGGCATAGTCGAAGCTGTTGTTGCGGACGAAGCGTGCCCCCGAACCGCTTTTGACCGTGACTGCCGAAAACGACAAGTCGGTCTCTACATACAAGTCGGCTGAAGCCGAATCACCCGAGGCTGACAGATTGAACGTCTTCGACGGATCGTCAAAGCCAAATGCGTCCGGCCGTCCTGTCTCGGGAGCCCAAAGGACGATACCGCTCTTTTCCGGAACGAGCACCTGACGATTGCGGATGAGCACCGTCCGCCGGACCTCGCTCCTGCTGCCGGCATTGTCCGTGACCTCAAATGTGAGCGTCACCCGCAGAGAGTCGCGGTCGGTGACAGGCGCAGTGTAGACAAAATCGTATGAGTCACAACGCCCGGTCCACAACGTGTCCTTAACGACTACCTCACCCTGATATTGGTCAAACGAACGGACTGTCAGCTGACGGACATAGTCGTGGACGGTATAGAAGTCTATATGATAGAGAAACTTGTCGCCGGAAGTGACGGTAACGGGGACCGATGCGCCCGGCTCGATGAATATGGCCACGTCGGAAGCGTCCTTTTCGTCTTCATTGCATGAGAAGAACATCAACGTCAGCAAAACGGGAAAGAGTATTGTCAGAATTCTGTTCATTACGGATTATGAATATTTGTGATGAAAAAAGAAAAGCCGACGGCTGCGTTTCCTCACGGAAACACATGCCGACGGCTCAATCAAAAGAAAAAGTTATTTAAATTTGTACGCACGTACCTTAGCCACACGCTTTGTCGTGGAACCGAGGAACAGCACGTCTGTCTGCTTGGTTTCCATCACTACCTGAAAGTAGCGTGCCTCGGGATAGTCCTGAAGCAGCTTTGCGGCAGCCAGGTCCATGCCTTTGCATGACAGCTTCAGACCGCCCTGCGGCAGACGCATCTTGACCTTATCGCCGGGGATATAGTCTTCGCCGTTGACTTTCTGAAGAGTGCGGATGAAACCCAGATATGTGTCATATTCACATGAAATCTCACTTTCACCGAGGAAAACCAAATCCTTCATGTTCATCTCCAGCTTTGTTCCCACGGCGAACGGGTCGCTCTTTGACGTCGTTCCGCACGAAGATAGACACGCCACGAGCATCAGTATAGGTATTATCTTATATAATTTCATATTCTATTAGAGATTAAAGTAATAAGAAAGTGTGAAACGAACCTGCTGACCGAGCTTCCATTTGCTCTCCTTGACGTCCTCCGCATAAGTAACGTTCTTCAGGCTCAAATCACGATAGCTGACATTGGCTGTCTGGCCGTCGGCTGAAGTCAGAGTACCGTCGCTGATACCTGTGTGCAGACCACTGATGCCATACTCGACGCCTACGGCCAACGGCAGGTTGCCGATGTATGCCTGCAGACCGATGAAAGCACCGAGACCGATGTTGAAGCAGCTCGAATTGTAGTCGTCATCCCGGTCACCAGTACCGATGGTTCCCCATCCGATAGGCAATTCGGCACCGACATAAACATCGAGAAGGTTTTTGTTTGAGAAGTGATAAGCGACGCCGGGGTAGAACATGAACTGTGATTCGCGTGATTTACGCTCAGACTTCTCCGTCGTCTCGTTGCCTTCCTCATCTTCACCCGTGACTATCTTCATCTCTTGAGAAGAAGACTCCTTCCACCACTCCAGACCGAGACGGAACTCCAGATTGTCTGTATACATATATTTAAGATTGATGAGCGGCATGGCACTGAAATTCACATCACTGTCACCAATCTTACGAAACATGTCTGTCGTTCCACCGACATAGATACCGAAATTACCTGCCTTTGCACGGTTACCGGTACGGATTACCTTCGAGGTGCTCTCGCCCGTAGTGATCTGCGCATCTGCAACAGCGACGCCGAAACACAATGTCAATAAACAAAAAAGTTTTTTCATAAGTTTAAATTTGTTTGCGCACGGTAGGTCTCATGCCGTACTGATTATTTTTTTAGCTTTTCTAATCCATACCGCTCTGAGACCGATGCCAAAGCATTAGAGCGATAATCTTTAATGATTCCGTTTTATATAAGTTTTGCGCAAAAGTACAAACAATATTTAAAATTACCCCCCCGGTTGTTAAATTGCGTTAATCGGACGATATTTCCATTCATTGGTGTCCGGCAAGACCAATTTCTCTCCGGCAAATTGAGACCTGCGACATGGAAATCAGTTTCGCCGGGCACTAATAATTTTTTACAAAACACACTCCGGCAAAAGGCTCAAAGATTTGCTTCCGCATGATCAATAAGGGCCTTATTACATTCAGAAGGAGGTTGAGAAGCCGCAGGTCTCTCCCCCTTGGGGGAGCCGGAGGGGGCCATAAGGCCCTCCCGGCTCTCAAATTTTGCAAAATTTCGCGAGTTTTTGATGTCCTAAATCGGGCAAAAAAGTGGTCGCCGGCGAGCAATGGGGCCCTCCCGGGGTTGCAACGGCGGCCCCGTTGCAATGCAATAGCGGCCCCGCGGCAGAGCAAGGAGGGCCTTACTGGGCCCCTCCCCGACCCTCCCCAAGGGGAGGGAGAGCTGACGCCATTCGTAAGTGGCTGAGTGGCAGTCTTTTGCGAAAACGGTGGTTTTCTCGCCGAAAAATAGCCTCGATTTTGACCTTCGCCAGATTTGAAAATTTGAGGACGCGGCGGGATAATTTTGAAAAGTGGCCTTGAATTTTGCCTTTAAATTCGGAATTTATTTGACAATCCACCTTAGAGTGAATGGTGGAGGCTCGATAGAAAGTCCCTCATGTTAAATAAATAGCTCATCCGACATTTGGAGTGATGAGCCACATAAATCATTGGACTGACTGATAATGTGGGAAATTATGGCTATCTTTGCAAGTAAGACATCCTTTCTGACTATCAATAAAAACGAAGCATGAAAAAGAAAACAACAATCCTTCTCATCATTCTCTTGTCATTATGCGTATATGCCAGCGGACAGGACATTGATATATTTCTTTATAGATGTACAACTCCACTGACGAAAGGAAACAGCATGAACGACAATATCGGATTGTCATCTCACGAACGCCATCTTCGGGGAACGACGAAGGACACGCTGACGGTGACGACACGCCATGAAGGATGGACGGTAGACAGTGTCATGGCATACGAAAGAAGCAGTCCTGCCTATAAATATCCATTTGAATATCAGACGTTCTATTTATCCAAGAAAGAGAGGCGACGTATAGCCAAAGGCAAGTCTTTTGAGAAAAGTTTCAGATGGTTGATATTGAAGACCGAAAAGCAGAAGCTGACTCTGACGGCAACAAAGCCGTGGTCGAAACGGATGGCCATGATCTATCTGCACAAAGGCGATTATGCGGACAGTCTGATGGTCACACAGGATTCGTTTCAAATGTGGAACTTTGTCACTCCTATCGACCTATACCCTGATGATTGTGTTTTCCCGGCAAGTGGCGGAATATTGGAAGCAACGACCAAAAGAACGACTTGGTGGATAGATGAGATATTTGTTTATAACGATAAACATTCGGAAATCAATAAACGAATATTTTCGCAGAAGGAAAAAGACGAAAGAGTGGCAAATCAGGAATGTCTGATAGATTTCGATTGGATTAGGCTTGAGAACAAAAGAAAGGAATTGAAAATAGTCGTGGAGCCGAACAATACGGGAAAGAAGCGTTACTTCAGTATTACACTGAAATGCAAGTATTTGGATCACAAAGGTAAGGAACAGATATACATCGACACGTTTAAAGGGAAACAAGAAGGATGAATAACCCGCGAAATGCCCCTCACGGACAGAAAACATACATAAAAACAGGCAGCATTGCGGATTGGCCATCGGGCTTTTCGTCTGTTTTCGACTGATTTGTGGAATTTAATGCGTATCTTTGCAGGGTGTATGCTCGCGCAGACACACGGAGGAAGTTGCAGAACTCGCATGGGGGCCTTTAAGTGGGGTGTTCTCACTCCCCTCCTTCGCAAGGAGGGGTTAGGGGTGGTTGGGTAATAATTCTCTGAGAATCATTGCATTTGACGTCGGGATAAGACAAACCTCCCCCTACCACTCCTTACAAAGGAGGGGAGTGAGAACACCCCACTTAAAGACTATCATGCGAGTTCTGCAACATCCTCAGGCAGACTTTACGGAATAACAAAACAAAAAGATAACAAAAAATGGAAAAGCCAATCAACAAGTACATCGCCGTCGACTATCAGCTCTATACCGTCGATGGCGACAAGACGGAACTCGTGGAAAAGACCACGGCAGACCGCCCGTTTCAGTTCATCAGCGGTTTCGGCGTGACACTCGACGCTTTCGAGAAAAATATCGCCGGACTCGCCAAAGACGCCACCTTCGACTTCACCCTGACCAAGGACGAGGCCTACGGTGACTATGAGGCCGCGCGTGTGCTGGATCTGGAGCGCTCGATGTTTTGCATCAACGGCCACTTCGACCACGAGAATATCTACAAGGACGCCATCATCCCGCTGCAGAACGAGGACGGCAACCGCTTCTACGGCCGCGTGCTCGAGATCGGTGACGACACGGTCAAGATAGACCTCAACCACCCGCTGGCCGGCAAGACGCTCAACTTCAAGGGCCGTGTCACCGAATGTCGCGAGGCGACCAACGACGAGATACAGGGCATGATCAACCGCCTGAGCGGCGAAGGATGCGGCTGCGGATGTCATGGTGGATGCCACGGCGACTGTGGCGACGGTGACTGCGACTGCGATGGCGGATGTCACGACGGCGGATGCGGATGTCACTGACATCATTGGCCTCATTCATCACCATCAGGAGAACGACGCATGAGAAACATTTTCGGTAACATATTCACGCTGACGACATTCGGCGAGAGCCACGGCCCGGCCGTCGGAGGAGTGGTCGACGGCATGCCGGCCGGCATCGACATCGACATCGACTTCATACAGAGCGAACTCGACCGGCGCCGCCCTGGACAGAGCCGCATCACGACCTCACGCAACGAGGCCGACCGGGTCGAACTGCTCAGCGGCGTCTTTGAGGGGAAGTCGACGGGATGTCCCATCGGATTTATCGTCCGCAACACCAATCAGCACTCGCAGGACTACGAGAACATGCGCTGTCTCTTCCGTCCGTCACACGCCGACTTCACATACACGGAGAAGTATGGCCGGCGTGACCACCGCGGCGGCGGACGCTCGTCGGCCCGCGTAACCATCAGCCGATGCGTGGCCGGAGCACTGGCCAAACTGGCCCTGCGACAGCTCGGCATCAGCATACAGGCCTATACGGCGCAGGTCGGCGACATCGCCATCGACCGCGACTGGCACAGCCACGACCTCTCGCTGACGGAGACAAACGCCGTGCGTTGTCCCGACCTGAAGAAAGCGGCCGAGATGGAGGACCTGATATGCCGCGTCAAGGCCGACGGCGACACCATCGGGGGCATCATCGCCTGTGTCATCAAGGGCTGTCCTGCGGGACTCGGCGAACCGGAGTTCGGCAAGTTGCACGCCGCGTTGGGCGCCGCGATGCTGAGCATCAACGCCGTCAAAGGATTTGAATATGGCGAAGGATTCGGCGGTGTGACCGCCCGAGGCTCCGAGCAGAACGACACGTTCACCTCGACGGACGACCGGATTACGACCGCAACAAACCGCAGCGGAGGCATACAGGGCGGCATCAGCAACGGACGGGAGATTTTCTTCCGCGTCGCTTTCAAGCCCGTGGCCACACTGCTCATGGAGCAGCAGACCGTCGATAAGGAGGGCAACGCCACTACCCTGACCGCACGCGGACGACACGATCCGTGTGTTCTCCCAAGGGCTGTTCCCATTGTCGAAGCGATGGCGGCCATCACGATATTGGACCAGTATCTGATGAACAAAACGGTGAAATTGTAGAAATGTATATTTAAAAAATGTGAAAGCAGCAGAAACATTTGCTGCTTTCATTTTTTATGCTTATCTTTGTAACGCTATTGAGGGATTGGGAAATTCTTTAATATGCTTTAGTTAAGTCTAGTTTAGTTTTTGTGTTGGTTGAGGGCGATCGTTTGGTCGCCCTCAAATTTTTTATATATCGCAGCCGGCCAATCCCGAAAGAACTATTGCTGTCCGGTAAATGCAGTTTCATCCTTTCATCACTACTCTATGTGTACATTGCCGAAAACATGCAAATAAAAAAAAATCGCCCGATGGAGAATGTTTTTCCATCGGGCGATTTCATATCGCAGACATCTCCCTGAGGGGAGAGCCATAAGGAGTTGCTTACAGAACGACCTTGCGGGTAATGGTCTTGCCGGACGCCGTTGTGGCGCGCATGATATAGAGACCCTTGCCAGGAGTTGCTACACGCTCACCGGAAACGGTGTAGTAGTCAATGCGCACGGGAGTGTTGTCACCGCCAACGGTTGTGATGCAGCCGCTGGTACCACCGAAGTGATATTCAAGGCCTATGATGACACACTGCTGCTCACCGGTGTTCCTGAACGTCACAACGTCGGCAACGTCGTTAAGGTCGAACGAAACCTTGTTGGGGTTGGCCGTGTCCTTCGTCGGGGCAAGTATCACGGAGTTCTCCTCTGTATAGTCCGTTCCTGCCACGTTTGCCCAATATGAAGTACGGTTGGCCGTGGTCACGTTGGTATAGCTCCAAAGCGTAATCTTCGTTGCCTTGGCACCGCTGGGCATGAACACGCTCTCCTCGGCACCGTTGGACAGCTTGATTGTCGTGCGGGTGAGGGACTGACCGTTATATTCTACGTTAATCTTGTCGGCAGCCGAGAAATTCTTCGAGAGATTGCCGGTAACAACAAGCGAGAAACCTTCGGCATCGTCACCAACAGTTCCTGTCAGCATGTTGTTCGTACCGACACCGTCATAAGAACCGGGCGTCATGTTGCCCCATGTGAGCAGGGCTGTCTTCGTCTCGCCGGGTTCATCCGGACCGGGACCGGGCTCTTCACCGCCGGGGTTCGTCTCACCGCCGACAACCTTGATTGTTCCTTCGGTATAGAGAGAAGAGAGGTCCCATGTCTGGTCCTTACCAAGTTCGGGAAGCTCGACATTGGCGAATGTTCCGCTGATTGTTCCACCGGCAAGGTTGAACACCTGATAAACAGTTGCGTCGTATGGAGCTTTGTCCAAGCCTTCCTCGGCAAACTTCAATGTAGCGCCATCGGCTATCGTCATGTTGCCTTTCAGAGTGATTGAGTTGCAGGTCAGCGACGTTGCCGGTATGCTCACGATAGCTCCGGAAGCGACGTTGAGGGTCTTGCCCAGCGTAAGGGTGCTACCGTCGATGAGCGTATCGCCTGCAAAGACGATTCCGTCGCTCTTCACCGACACGGCACCGCCTACGGTTCCCTTACCGGCCAGCGTGGCGTTGGCATTGACTGTGTATGCGCCGGCGCCGCTGTTGTTGCCGTTCACGACGAGACGGCCGCCGCGAATCTGGGTCGTACCCTTGTAGATGTTATTTCCGGTGAGGCGCCAGTCGCCCGAGCCGACCTTCTCAATGCTCGTCGTACCGTCCTTACCGCCCTGGGCACGGCCGTCGATGACACCGTTGAAAGTCTCGTCCGTATTTGCCGAACCGACAATCCATGTTCCTCTACCGGCATTCTTAACGTCAAATCCGGAAAGGAATGTGCCGGCTGCACCCGACAGACCGCCAAGATAATACGTTGACTCATTCTTGCCACCGACAATCTGGGCCGTTCCCTTAAGAGTGAATGTTCCGTTTTGGATACCACTGCCGTTACGGATAGCGAACTGGCTGTTAGCGGCCTTACCGGTTCCGTTGACAATGACGCGACCCGTAAATTTGCTCCAGTCGCCCTCGATGTACTCGCGAACCCAGTTCACCTCCCAATCAACTGTTCCGCTACCGCTCACAGCCGACTTAATCAGGCAGTTACGGAAGAATGAAATGGAAGAATGGGTATCTTCTGTTATTTCGATGGGGAAGGTGTATGTGGGGTTCTTGTCGTTGCCGCTGGATGTGGCAAACGTACCACCGCACATCACGAGCTTGCTCACCGTGCCGAGTCCGGCCTTGGAAACCATCTCGCCATTGAGCAGCACCTTGCCGCCCTTCATTATCAGATTGCCGTCGTACTTGAAGAATTCAGTGTTGTTGACCGTTATCTGTCCAGCACCGTCGACAGTCAGATTGCCGGCTCCTTCGATTGAGCCCGACATGCTGATAGCAGCCGCCTTGTTCTCAATGTTGAACGTCGTGTTGCCGTCGAGCGTGGCCGAACGGTTGGTCGATGCGCTCGCTCCGGTGTACTTGTATGTACCGCCGGCCCAAATCCAGTTTTGTGCGAATTCCTGAGAAGCACCGAGACCGCTGGCAACACCGCCATTGGCGATGGTCGAGAACTCATAAGTACCGTCGTGCAACACCGTAGCACCCTCATAACTCTGGGGTGTCTGAACGATGAGCGCACCAGTTCCAGCTTTATTCAGCGAAGAAACACCGGCGATAGAACCGGTTCCTTTCAAAGTCACATCGGCGTCACCTTTCACCACTACGGCTGCTGGCTGTACGCTTTCGGTGATGTCCACCTCGATGTTTTCCGTCGGGGCGAAGAGCACATTCTTACCGTCAGCGTATGTTCCACCTTCGGTCCAGTTGGTCGAAGCCATGTTCCATGCACCGCTACCGCCTGCCCATGTGTAATCGGGAGCGAATGTGTCGATGTCGACAACCTCCACCGGAACAGGACGTGTCTTTGCCGTCAGCGTATTGGAATATTCCGAAACATTCTCGCCGGCAAATGCACGTACACGCACATTATAAGCTGTGGCCGGTTCGAACGATTCGTCCGTAATCGTAAAGACGTTGACATCGGCAGCCGTACGGCCCACTTCCACAAAAGCCCCGTTCTTCTCCAGCTCGACGATGAAGCCTTCCTCATTGTCCGTATAGTCGAGCCATGTCACAGTGATAGAGTTCTCTGTCGAAATCTCATGCTGCAAACAGAGCGGCGCACGAAGGAAGTAGTCGCGGTCGTCACGTGTGATGCTGTTGATGTAGTTCTCGATGTTAGTATATCCGTTGGTCGCGATGGTCATGGCGTCGTTCACATTCGGATTGGTGCCGTTGGCCGTCTCCCATGCGTCAGGCATACCATCGCCATCAGTATCAACGCGCTTGTTACCGGCCCACATATTCCACGTGTCGGGTGTGCCGTAGATGAGCGACTTCTCGTCATATATGAGCGCGCCCTTCTTACCGAAAGAATAGACCTCATCAATCATGTAGCAGTCCGACAGGTCGCGGTAAGGCAGTGATGCACCGATTGTCGGCAGAAGGTTGTCGACAAGCGTATTGCCGGGGAACTTCTCCAATTCAGGATAATCGTAGGGTGTGTCCTGACGGTCTGCGGCAGAATAGTCTGTCACCAACGACGGATCAAACTTGCCGTCCATGTTGCTGTCCTGCCAGTTGTCGTCACCGTAGAAGTGGAAGTTGGTGTTTCCTCCGGTGAACGCAGCACCACCCTTGGCCGGTCCATTTATAAAAAGGTTGCTCTCGATATTGCAGTAGCTGTCACCCTCAGAGTCGCCACCCATGTTGTATGCGGCGTTCTTCCAGTTGTATACAATGTTATTGACATACTGGTTAATACCCTTTATCTTGTTGTTACGGGTACTATTGTCAACATAGAGATTGCGGTAGAGTGTGATGTTGTCAGACTGCATCAGTCCTCCGGCAGAGTGGGTCATGAGACCCTGTCCCATGATAGTGTTGGAGATAGTGATGCGCTCCGGTTTTGTGCCCTTGCCGTCGGGGTTGATGGAGAACGTCTCATCAAGTCCCCAAGAGAACGAGCAATGGTCGAAGATCATGTCCGTTCCGTTGGCTATTCCGGCGCAATCCTTTCCACTGTCGCCGACCTTACCCATGCGGAAACGCATGTAGCGCACGATGGTGTTGGTGGCACCTGAGAACGAAACGCCGTTACCATAGACGGTGATACCCTCGCCCGGAGCTGTCTGTCCGGCCACATAGAGGTTTCTGGCGAACACGATGCGGGTGTTGATTCGGATGACTCCGGCAACGTCGAATACGACGATGCGGTTCGGCTGACTTACTGCGTCACGCAGTGAACCCGTACCACTGTCGTTGAGGTTGGTCACATGATAAACAGTACCAGTACGTCCGCCGGTAGCGAAACGTCCCCAACCCTGTGCTCCGGGAAACGCCAGCTGCTGGGCGCTGACGCTGAGGCTGCCGCACAATAGCAGCGAGCCAAGAAGCAGAGTAGTTTTTTTAGCTTTCATATAAATACTGATAATTAGTTTTCAGTTAATAGTTTGACCTGCAAATATAATTAAAAAACATGATGTACGCGCGCACGTAATCAAATAGATAGGCTTAAAATCAAAAAATAAAGGACTGCCACAATGTGCAGTCCACACTTTCTTATGCGTCTAATGCACCTACGATTTCATTCACCGAACGACAACCGTGGGCATCAAGCCATGCGTCGATACCGTCGCGCACCTTTATAGTCACGGCCGGATCGAGGAAATTGGCCGTACCTATTTCCACCGCCGTGGCTCCTGCCATGATGAATTCGATGGCATCGGTGGCCGTCGTGATACCTCCTAACCCGATTACGGGTATCTTCACGGCACGCGCGACCTGCCACACCATGCGCAGGGCGACGGGCTTGACAGCCGGACCGCTCAGTCCGCCGGTGCCGATGCTGAGGCGCGAACGGCGGCGCTCAATGTCGATGGACATGCCCATCAGGGTGTTGATGAGCGAGACACTGTCGGCCCCCTCTGCCTCACAGGCACGGGCTATCTCGGATATGTCGGTAACGTTGGGCGACAGCTTGACGATGAGCGTCTTGCCGTAACGGGCACGTACGGCGCGAACGACACTTGCTGCTCCCTCGCAGGTCACACCGAAAGCCATGCCGCCGTCACGCACGTTGGGACAGGAGATGTTGAGTTCGATGGCCGGAATACGCTCCAGAGCGTCGATGCGGGCGGCGCACTCGGCATAGTCTTCGGGTGACGAACCGCTGACGTTGACTATCATATTGGTGTCGATGTCCTTTATCTGCGGATAGATATTCTCGCAAAAGTAATCAACTCCCTTGTTCTGCAGTCCCACGCAATTGAGCATACCGTGGGCCGTTTCGGCCATACGCGGATAGTCATTGCCCTCCCGCGGCTTCAGGGTAGTTCCCTTAACGATTATTCCGCCGATGCCGTCCAACGGCACGAAATCGGCAAACTCAAGGCCGTAGCCGAACGTGCCCGACGCCGTAATCACGGGATTCTTCAGGCACAGATTGTTTATCTTTACACTCAGATCTGCCATAACAGTTTCTTTACGTTAAACACCGGACCTTCCTTGCACACACACAGATTGCCCACTGTGGTCTTTTCCACACAACACAAGCATGCACCCACGCCGCAGGCCATCATATTCTCCAGCGACGCCTCACAACAAATGCCCGCACCGGAGGCATAACGGGCTACGGCCACCATCATCGGTTTCGGTCCGCAGGTAGCGATACGGTCAAACCGCGGCTCTTCTGTCAGAACGGAATGATTGGTCACGAAACCCCGTTCGCCGGCCGAACCGTCTTCCGTCGTCACGCACACGCGCCCGTACTTACTAAAATGGTCCAGCTCCAGCAGGTCAGCCTCAGTGCGCGCTCCGAGCAGGAAAGTGGGCTCACTGCCAATCCGCTTCATCTCCGCGCCCATGTAGAGCAGCGGAGCCACACCTACGCCACCGCCGACAAGAAGCACCCGCTCAGTGGGCGCGGCTGGCATAGTGAAGCCGTTGCCCAGAGGCAGGACACAGTTGAGACGTCCGCCGGGCTGTACGGAAGCGATGTGACGGGTGCCATCACCCACAGCGGCCACGAGCAACCAAAGTTCGTTGGCGTCACGATCCACGAAATTGATGGATATCGGACGGCGCAGGAAGGTGTTCGCCGTACCGTCGGCACGCACTTCCACAAACTGGCCGGGCCGCATCTCCGGCAGAGGCCGGTCGTCCGTCAGCCGAATGAGCACATAACGACTGTTGATGTGCTCCACGGCTTTGACCGTAAGGTCGAGGATGTACTTCTTCATTTTCACTATTGGATTGTTTTTATCTTTATATGATAAATATATGTTATTTCGACTGCAAATATAAAGAAAAAAATCCATTTAAGGTCGATTTCATATCAGCAATATCGCATTTTAGAAATCGCACGTGCACCGCGCCATCAGTACAAGGCTCTTGCACCATCAGTACAGAGACCTTGTACTGTGAGTACAGAGACCTTGTACTCACAGTACGACGTGTTGATCGTCAATCACCTGTCCTTCGAAGGCACAAACGTTTCAAAAGTAAGATCGTCAAAATAGACTCGAATTTCAGTAATTTTACGTTGCGGTTTGTCAATATATTTGATTTCCTCACGGACAATTTCCGGGCGCACATTTCGACCGTTATCATGATTAGTAGCGACCGGAGTTATTTGCGGAGTAGTGGGGAAGTCAGACGCACTAAAATCGAGCATCGGTTCGGTCATATCGGAAGGCTGTTCCGGAGAGACCGGGGTGTCATCATCCGACTTCACATACATACTTCCCGTACCGAACATGAGCCAGTCGGTGCTGATGTTAGGAATTTTCTTTTTGATTGCCTCGACCGTATTTAGGGTGGGACGGGTGCGCTCGGTGAATATTCCGCTAAGTGAAGCGGGTGACATTTCGATGAACTGAGCGAAGACCTGTTGGCTCATGTGGAGTGACTCCATGACCTGTCTGATTCTATCTTTCATGATCGTTATGTTGGCTTAAGGGGGCTTTTTGCCCCAGTTTACATTGCGTTTACAAAGGTAAAACATTTTTTTGAGACTCACAACAAATGTGTATCTGATTTTATTCTGTATATTATTGATTTGTGTTTTTATATTTGTAAATTCATAACCGCACGCTCGCTATGTTGTAGTTTTATATTTGTATAAGTGAATTTACATACCAAAAATGCAACAAACATTTGGTTCGGGCTTTAAAGATAAGTAACTGGTACATAATAAGCTATTTACGTCAAATAACGGTAGATATGTGCTCATGCGGCCGTTTTTTAGCAAAATTTGGGCTTTTAAGGCGCAAATAGCTTATGCTTTTATGTGTATTTGATTGATATTTAGATGTTTAAGATAAACCGAAAGGATTTGCATGATTATCCGTTTGTGATTTAATATTATGGTATTTGAATTTAAATATTCGCATTTTACAAACCTTTAAATATGTTATATGGTTGTAAATTCGATGTTTTAAAGTAAATTTTGCGGTCTTGTTCGTTTGTATTTACATTCTCGTATCAACAAAACGAAATATTAATAAATACTAACGTTGAATTTCAGAGAGGCCAAAATGCGAAATTTCGCCATTTTTGAAGAATTCTGAACGACGGGCCGAAACGTTGAAAATATGCGAATTTTGAAGGGGTAAAAAACGGCCAAACGCCCTGATTTTCATTGGAATTAGGTCAAAAAAAGCGTTCCCAAGAACGCTCAAAAACTGAAAATCGAAAGCCGAAAAACTGTCGTTTCTCAATGAAATATAAGGAAAATTAACTCTTTTACAAGCTCTCCGGGGGGGGTATTGGGGTTATCAAGGCCCTTACTTTTAGCATCTATGGCCCTGATTTGGGAAATTATCTGGAGAACTTTCACTCCCGTATAATTCTGCATGCCCGTGATGTAGTCCTTGGCAGCCCACGGCGATCGCAAATCGAGCCACTTTGCAACAGCGTCCTGACTGTTGCGGTTGGGACAGTAATATGCAATCATGAGATTTTGGAAGTAATTGAAGAGCATCGGAAGGTAGCTGTAAAGACTCCCTGCCTTCGGGTTTTCGTCAAAATATTTCGCAATTTGATTTGCCTTGAAAACGTCACGGCGAACAATGGCGTCGCGCAGCTCAAACGAGTTGAAGTCTTTGCTCACCCCTATCTGCTGTTCGACGACAGTCGGAGTGACGCGACGGTCGTTTTCCGGCAGTGAGATGAGCACCTTGTCGAGTTCCCCTATCAGCCGATTGAGGTCGGCGCCGATTGAGTCGGCTATGATCTGCTGTGACTTCGGGTCGATGCTTGCGCCATGTTGACGGAGGTATGACTCGATGAAAGCAGGCAGGTCGCGCTCACGCATCTTTTTGCTCTCAAAGAGCACCCCCACCTTCTCCACCGTGGCGGCCAACTTCTTGCGTCGGTCCAAGATACCGTTTTTGTGACACATCACGAGGATGGTCGACGCCGGCGGATTCTTGAGATATGCGTCCAAAGCGTCGGTATTGCGAAGATTTTGCGCCTCTTTGACGATGATGACCTGATAGTCGGACATCATCGGATAGCGTTTGGCTGTGTCGGCAATCTCCACAGCCGTCACATCAGAGCCATACATGACCATCAGATTGAAGTCCCGCTCCTCGGGGCGGAGCACGTTTTCGGCGATATAGTCTGCGATTTTGTCAATATAATAGGGCTCCTCACCCATCAGATAGTATATCGGTGCAAACTTACGGGCCTTCAGATCAGCCATTATGCCGGCGTATGTTGCTGTTTTGTTGTCAGCCATTTCGTTTTCAGCTAATTATTTATTACTTTTGCATGCAAAGTTAGTGAAAAGCCGAGACAATATAAAAGGATTTACGTCCTTTTTGCTGCCGCAGGAACGTCCGGACGGCGGAAAACATTAAAGACATCACGACAGAACGGCAATGACATTGCAGCGATGTCGTCCCGGACGTCATCACGAAACGGAACATATATATAATAAGGTGAAAAGACATTTGTGACATGTATCAGCTGAATCTTCCACGATATGACATAAGAATCGGCGAACAGGCCGGCCGGCGCACCATCCTCGACGTGCTGCGCCGCAAATATGTCGCCCTGACGCCCGAAGAGTGGGTCCGCCAGCATTTCGTCCACTTTCTCATCGGCCACAAAGGCTATCCGCCGGCGCTACTGGCCAACGAGATTGAGCTGCGTTCGGGAAACAAGCGGCTGCGCTGCGACAGCGTCCTTTACGACAGTTCGCTCAGGCCGCGCATGATAATCGAATATAAAGCCCCTACCGTCGCCATCCAGCAGAAGGTCTTCGACCAGATTTCGGTCTACAACATGCTGCTCCATGTCGACTATCTCGTCGTGAGCAACGGCCTCAACCACTATTGCTGCCGCATGGACTACGCCAATCACAGATATGTTTTTCTGCACGAGATACCGGCATATCAGGAGCTGTAAGGCGGCTATTAAAAATCCGTGGCAAGCACAACGTTGTGCTTGCCACGGATTTTTTAATAGCCAAAGGCGTTCCTAAATTTCCCCTCTGCGGCCTACCTTTCTATAAATTCCACTCCGCCGAAGTTCAACCGATACATTCCTTTCACCGGTCGTCCATCTTTGGCTTCCTTCCACTTCGGCATGCTCTTGAAAATCCGGTAGCCCTCCTTTGCGAACTGGCGCATACATTCCTTGCGTATTTCGGCCTGTTGCTCTGTGGTATATTTGGCAAGTGCGGTCGTGTTCACGTGCGTCAGCTTGCAGTCGGTTGCCGTTATGTCCGTTATGGTGCCGTCAGGATTCAGGGTGTAGAGCATTATGACATGTCCGGCAGCCTGCAAGTTGTTTGCCATTTCCGGATATTGAAGATGCCGGTGCACATACTTTTTCAGCGCCTCGCCACCACCAGGAAAGCGGTCCAAATCAGCCTCAGACAGCGGTTTCACGCCCGCCGGCGCATCGTCATTTCTGCGCGGCGCCTTCTTCCGGCTCGCAACAGCTTCCGGCGCAATCGTTTCGAGAGTCCGACGCAGCTTGTCCGCCATGACAGTCCCGAGCTTCACGCGGCCGTCCGGTCCGATGAGATAGATCGTCGGAATCCAGTTGACGCGATAGTCCTTGGCCACCTGCGTCTCCTTCCACGGCTTCTCTTCACGGTGCTGCATCCACGTCATCGCGCTGTCAGCCACACACTTGCGCCACGCCTCCTCTGTCTTGTCAAACGACATGCCGATGAAGACGATGCTGTCAGAGGCAAAATGGCGGTTCATCCAGCGTATCTTCTTGATGTCCTTGCGGCAGTCCGGACACCACGAAGCCCAGAAATCGAGCACGACATACTTGCCACGCAGCGAGCCGAGCGACGTTCCGTCATAGTTCGCACCGGCGTTCGCTATGACAAAATCGGGGGCTTCCGTACCGGGACGGAGCAGGTCTGCGGCATATTTTGCGTCGGCGTCGCCCTGCGCCTTTACGCCGAAGAGCGAAACGGACAGCAACGCAACGGCAAGCATCCGCCTGTTCGCCGTCCCAAATCGAACCAAACGGTCCATAACATTCTTCGTTTTCATTTTGTCACTATATGTTTAATAACTAAATAAATCTGTCATATTCCGCGCAAATATACTTTAAAAATCTCATTTTACCCCTCGTTTACTAAAAAAATTCTTTAATTATACCAAGCCAAGAGAACTCCCCACCCTCCGGATTACACTCATGAACGGTCGCACGGACCGTCATGTCCTGTTTTTTCCTATTTTAAAGCCCACGAGAATGGGGACTTTTCAAAAAATTGTGACCGTGGGTGAAAATATCGCAAGCACGAACGTATCAAATTTTAGGGGTCGCAGCGGAATAATATTTACATTTCTTGCAACATCCTCATACTCTGTCATTTACAGACGAGAGCAATCCCGAGTTTTTTCCGAGAGGCAGCAACGACTTTGCCGTAAGGCCCTTACGACTCTGCAACGAGGGCCTTACGGCAATGCAACGGGGCCGCCGCTGCACTCTCAAATCGGCCCCGCGGCGACCCCGGGAGGGCCTTACGGCGAAGAAAAACGGATTTTTTTGGCAAAAAACGGGCATCAAAAACTGACAAAAAAGCCCGTTTCTGAACCCCCGTAAGGGCCTTACGGGGTGATAACAGCAGAAAATCACGCGATTTTCTGCACAAAATAGCCCCCGATTTTGGCTAAAAACGGCCCAAAAAGCCTCCGGAATGAGCAAAACCGCAAGTTTTTCCGGTTGCCGTTTTGTAAAAATATGAGACCGTATTTACCTCGTACATTCTAAAAGTGGAATGTTAAAATCAAATTAAATCATGGCGATTTCTGACGCATGAAGTTAATCTGTGTTGCAATAATAAAAGATAAACCATTTTTGATAATCATTATCCTTGAATATTTTGCGGGAAACGGCTGAGTCGCTATCTTTGCGACATGTTCACCGGAAGACCACGGGAACAGGACAAGGACATAATGAAGTAGTGATGTTATAATGTTAGTAATGTGATAGTAGGGAATTGATATCAACCGGCATTATTCATAGGCTTTCGTCATGAGAGTTCTAAATGGCAGTACGTCAGCAAAAGCACAGCGATGACGATGCCGGAAGTAGTAAATCCTACCTCCAAAGAGGAAAAGCGAGCATTTGGCTGACGTGCTGTCAGTTAGGACTCGCAATAGAAAGATCTATGAATAATGCAGGTTAAGGTAATTGGGTTGTAGTCAGTAGGATAGCGAAAGCCGGAGGGACGTCCCCGACATCTGAAACAAACCGTGGGAAGATTTGATTCAGATGTCCGAAAAGTCTCTCCGGCCTTCTTTTTGTCCGCGACGGAAACGGTCTGACGGACCGTACGGTTATCTGATGAACAGCAGTTCGCGATATTTCGGCAACGTCCAAAGGCCGTCCTCGACAATCATTTCCAAGCTGTCGATTTCCTTCCGGATGGCCTCCATCTTCGGTTCCACCGTGTCGTGATAGGCGATGGCACGCTCGTGGATGCTCTCGATGCGGTTTGCCACGCGGCGGGCCTCGGTCAGTTCCTCGACAAGACGCTCTATCGCCTCGGTGCTCTCGGCTATCTGCTCGATGAGTTTCATGTTGCGGGCAGAGAGCCGTTCGGCCTTCTCGGCTGGGAATACGGCCTTCATGCTCTGCACGTTACGGATGAGCGTGCTCTGATAGTGGGTTGCCACGGGGATGATGTGGTTCATCGACATGTCGCTGATCACGCGGCCTTCAATCTGGACTTTCTTCACGTATGTCTCCCACTTCACCTCGTTGCGGGCCTCCAGTTCCTTACGCGACATGACGTTCAGGCTCTCAAACATGCTGACGCTCGAAGCGTCGAGATAGCGCTCGAAGACCACCGGACAGCTCCGTTCCGTGTCAAGTCCGCGGCGGCGGGCCTCCTCCACCCACTCCTCGCTGTATCCGTTGCCGTCAAAACGTATCGGCTTGCAGGCCTTTATGTCCTCCCTCAGCACGTCGAGAATGGCGCTTATCTTGCTTTCGCCCTGCTCCATGAGGGCGTCGACGCGCGCCTTGAAGTTGACGAGAGCTTCGGCCACGGCCGAATTGAGGGCTATCATCGCCGACGCGCAGTTGGCCTCCGAGCCGATGGCACGGAACTCGAAGCGGTTGCCGGTGAAGGCAAAAGGCGACGTGCGGTTGCGGTCGGTGTTGTCGATGATGAGCTGGGGAATCTGCGGGATGTCGAGTTCCATGCCCTGCTTGGCCTTCAGATTGAACAGTTCATCCTTGTCGGAAGTCTCGATGTGGTCGAGCAGCTCGCTCAATTGCTTGCCGAGGAACGACGAGATGATGGCCGGCGGGGCTTCATGGCCTCCCAAGCGGTGGGCGTTTGTGGCACTCATGATGCTCGCCTTGAGCAGTCCGTTATGCTTGTGGACGGCCACGAGGGTCTCGACGATGAACGTCACGAAGCGCAGGTTCTCCTCCGGTGTCTTGCCGGGGGCGTGGAGCAGCACGCCATTGTCGGCGCAGAGGCTCCAGTTGTTGTGCTTGCCGGAGCCGTTGATGCCGTCAAAGGGCTTCTCGTGAAGCAGGACGCGGAAACCGTGGTTGCGAGCCACGCGCTTCATGAGCGACATCAGGAGCATATTGTGGTCGACGGCGAGATTGCACTCTTCGTATATCGGGGCCAGCTCAAACTGATTGGGCGCTACCTCGTTGTGGCGCGTCTTGCACGGTATGGCCAGTTCGAGCGAGCGTATTTCGAGGTCTTTCATGAAGGCCTGGACGCGGTCGGGGATTGTTCCGAAATAGTGGTCGTCCATCTGCTGGTTCTTCGCACTCTCGTGACCCATCAGCGTGCGGCCGGTGAGCATGAGGTCGGGACGCGCCGAATAGAGTCCCTCGTCGACGAGGAAATACTCCTGTTCCCATCCGAGATTACACTTGACCTTGTTCACCTCGGGATAGAAATAGCGGCAGACGTCAGTCGCGGCGCGATCTACGGCGTGCAGTGCGCGCAGCAACGGGGCTTTATAGTCGAGCGCCTCGCCGGTATAGGAGATGAATATCGTCGGAATACAGAGCGTGTCGTCGATGATGAACACGGGCGACGTGGGATCCCAAGCGGAATATCCGCGGGCCTCGAATGTGTTGCGTATGCCGCCGTTGGGGAACGACGAGGCGTCCGGCTCCTGCTGGACGAGGAGCTTGCCGCTGAAGTTCTCCACCATGCCGCCCTTGCCGTCATGCTCCACGAAGGCGTCGTGCTTCTCGGCCGTACCCTCGGTCAGCGGCTGAAACCAGTGGGTATAGTGGGTCACACCCATCTCCATTGCCCACTGCTTCATGCCGGCCGCCACGGCGTCGGCTATGGAACGGTCGAGCCGTGTGCCGTTGTCAATGACGTCGATGAGCTTGGCATAGACGTCTGACGGCAGATACTTGTACATCTTCTGACGTGTGAAGACGTATTTGGCGAAATACTCCGACGGCCTTTCGGCGGGGGTTTTCACCTCTACAGCCTGCTTCTTGAAGGCCTCTTCTACTACCTGAAATCTTAAGTTTGAAGACATTATCATATTTCTTTTTGGTTGCCTGTTTAATAAATGAAGAACGAAGAGTGAAGAATGAAGAATGAAGAATGGGCTACGCCGTCCTGACTCAGTGCAAAAGGAATGGCGCCAGCCCATTCTTCACTCTTCATTCTTCACTCTTCACTTTACATGTCAATGAATCTCTTCGTTATCCCGCCGTATTCTTCTATCCGGCGGTCGCGCAGGAAGGGCCACCAGCGGCGCACCTGCTCGCTGTGTTTCATGTCGATGTCGACGATGATGCTCTCTTCCTCGTCCGTGGAAGCCTCATAGTATATCTCTCCCTGCGGTCCGGCGACAAACGATGTGCCCCAAAACGTGATGCCGCGCGTCTGTCCCGACGGGTCCGGTTCATGGCCGACGCGGTTGACTGCCACCACCGGCAACCCGTTGGCAACGGCATGGCCGCGCTGGACGGTCTGCCAAGCATTGCGCTGGCGCTGCTGTTCTTCGGGCGCGTCGCTGCTCTCATAGCCTATGGCCGTGGGGTAAATAAGGATTTCCGCGCCCTGAAGAGCCATCAGACGGGCGGCCTCCGGATACCACTGATCCCAGCAGACCATCACGCCGAGACGGCCCACGCTCGTGTCAATCGGGTGGAAACCGAGGTCGCCGGGCGTGAAATAGAACTTCTCATAGTATGCCGGGTCGTCCGGGATGTGCATCTTCCGATACTTGCCGGCGATGGTTCCGTCACGCTCTATCACGACTGCCGTGTTGTGATAGAGGCCCGGCGCGCGGCGCTCGAACAGTGACATGACGATGACGACACCGTATTCGCGGGCCAGTTCACCGAACATGTCGGTCGAAGGACCGGGTATCGGCTCGGCCAAATCAAAGTTGTCGACGCTTTCCACCTGGCAGAAATAGAGCGAGTTGTGAAGTTCCTGAAGAACGACAAGCTCAGCTCCGCGCTTCGCCAGGTCGGCCACGCCTTCGGCCAGACGCAGGATGTTGTCGCGCGTATCGGCCGTGTTATGCTGTTGAAGAAATCCTATTTTCATGTCTTATTCGAATTGTTATATAATGAAAGTCCCTCCCGACCTCCCCTACCGGAAGGAGAAGGGACGGCAAACGTGCTTTCAGATGAAAGTCTTTTCCGTCTCCTCTCCATCCCGCAGGGCAGGAAGGGAGGGATATTGCATCGTGCAGCAGTGCAGCGAACCGTGCTGCCGGATGACGCTCCGGCAGTCTATGCCGACCGTCTCGCGGTCCGGAAAGGCCTCGGCGATGATGCGGAGGGCCTCTCTGTCTGTGTCCGGCCGGGCGTATGTGGGGCAGAGCACGGCTCCGTTGACGACGAGAAAGTTGGCGTATGTGGCCGGCAGCCGTTCGCCGTCGTCGTCATATACCGGTGAGGGTGACGGCAACCGGAGCAGCCGGAACGGACGTCCGTCGGACGTGCGCAGTGTCCTCAACTGCTCTTCCATGCGCCGCAATCCGTCATATTGCTCGTCCCCGGGGGCATCGCAGCCTACATATAATAATGTGTCGTCAGGCGCCACACGCACCAGCGTGTCTATATGGCCGTCCGTGTCGTCGCCCGTCAGATTGCCGTGGTCCATCCAGACGATGCGCCGGGCGTGCAGACGGCGTTTCAGTTCCGCCTCTATCTCGGCCTGAGTCATCGGCTGATTGCGGTTGGGAGCCATGAGACAGCCTGTCGTCGTGAACACCGTGCCGCGGCCGTCACTCTCAATCGAGCCTCCTTCGAGCACGAAGTCAAGATGGTCCTCATACGTTCCCGCGACAATCCCGGCCTCATACAGCCGCCTGTTTATGGCGTTGTCGAGCGCAGCCTCAAACTTCCGGCCCCATCCGTTGAAGCAGAAGTCAAGCAGCCGGAGGCCTCCACGGTCGTCGGTAAGCGTGATGAAGCCGTGGTCCCGCGCCCAGGTGTCGTTCGTCGGACACGCCAGCGTCGTGATGCGGCCCATCATCTCCTCCGTCGCACCGCCACGTCTGATTTGCTCCAACGCCTCTTCGGGCGCCGGGGCAACGACAATCAGCCTCTGACGGCGGGCTATTTCAATAGCCATTTTTACATAAGTCCGGGTAATTTCGGCCAGTATGGGCTGCCAATCGGTAGCCTCGTGCGGCCATGTCAGTTGCACCGCGCTCTGTGGTTCCCACTCGGCGGGCATCCGAAATCTGTCGTTCGTGATATTGCTGTCAGTCATCTCGTCCTGTCACGGCATTTGTAATTACGCCGCAAAGTTACTCTTTTTTTCCGAGATAACTGCGCCGTGAGAGCGTGTTTTTACCCTTACGCAACACATCAGCATGAATATTCGGATGGTGCCACGCCGTATTTCTTCTTGAAACAGCGCGAGAAATATCTCGTGTCGGTATATCCGCACTTATAGGCCACATCCGATATGTTCGGCTTCCCGCCATCCGCCGGACGGCTGAGCATGCGGGCGGCCTGTCTCATGCGGGCGTCGATGAGCAGTTGGGCGGCCGTGATGCCGACGAGCGAACGCAACTTGCGGTTGAGACTGCTGCGGCTCGAAGCCGCAAAAGCGGCCATGTCGTCGATGTTGGCTTCACTGTTTCCGATGTTCTCCTCTATGTACAGTTCGACACGTTGCAGGAACTTGCGGTCACTTTCCGACAGATTTCCGGGCTGACTGTCCATGCGCTGCTCATCCGGTCCGGCCTCCGGTGTCTTGCCGCTGTCAAGCAAGGCCATATACTTGTCGAGCAGTTCGCGGCGCTGCCGGTTCAATGAGCGGATATAGAACATGGTGTGTATGACAGCCGCGATAACGCCAGCGATGAGCAACCAAAGCATTATCCGTGCCCAAAGTGTCTCATACCAGTGGTATTTCACGACGATGACGACTTTGCGGTTGTTGTCCGTCCAACGACCGTAGCGGTCGGTCGACTGTATCTCCAGCACATATTCTCCGGGCTGCATGTCATAGAACGTAAGTGTGCGCTGCTTGTCAGCCACGCTCCACGCCGCCTCTCCGATACGGCTGCGGTAGCAGATTTCCGAGTTATCATGGTAGCACAGTGCGGCAAATGACAGGGAGAAGTTACGTTCGTCAGTGCCGATGACTATCGTGTCGCGGGCACAGACACCGAGGTCGGGCAGCTTTCCGTTGACCGAAAGACAGGTCAGACGTAACGGCGGCGTGACGTCCCGCGTCTCCATGCTGCGGCGGGTGGCCACATACGCCCCCTGTTCCTGCCCGAATATCCATGAACCATCGTAGAGACGGAGCGGCCGTTCCTCCGAAAAATGGCATCTGTCGTTCCAGAAGCTGCGCGCGTAGGTCACGGTCCGGTCGCTGTCCGGCTCAAACTCCATGACCCGGTCGACGCAGACGACCAATATCCTGCCGTCGTCCTTCATCGTCATGGCCAGACATGCGTCGGAGGTCAGCGATGAGTTTGCACTGTTGAAGTTGGTGAACGACGGCTCCGGCGCCATCAGCTCCTTCCCGTCTATCATGTCAATGCCGTGGTTGACCGTGGCGACGAATATCCTGCCCCGCCCGTCGGCCGTCACGTCCATGACGGCGTTGTTGCACAGGCTCTCCTTCCTTTCGCCGTCGCGCGTCAATCGTCGGAACGTTGTCCGGCGGATGTCCCGACGGTCTATCCGGCCCACGACGAGCCCGTTTGTCGTCGCGCAGACAAGGTTTCCATCGGAGGTAATGAGCAGACGCCTCACCTTGTCATGCTTCACATCTGCCTCGCCGCAGCTGAAACCGACAGTTTCGGGATTGGCTGACGCCGGATCGGGCACGCACTGAACGCCGCCGCCGAACGAAGCAAGCCACAAACGGCCGTCATGGTCTTCCACGATGTGATAGATGACGTCACACAGCCGGCTGGCAATCCTCGTGACCTCAAACTCATTGTCCGACACGGGGCGCAGTCGCAGCAGGGCGCCGGGTTTGCATCCCACCCAAACATCGCCGCCGCGCGTCTGCATGAGACAGTAGGCCCTGTATCCGAAGCGGGTTTTCTCCTTGTGAATACGTCCGTCGCCGCCGACATATCCGATGAGTCGGTTGGTCTTGTCATAGATGCGGACGGTTTCGTCATCCTTTGTGGCGAGCCACCAGCGCTGACGGTCGTCTCTCATGAAGGCCCTCGCCTGAACGTTTTCCGTGCCGGAGACGAGCGACGCGGGACGATGCTCGCTTACGGTCTTGGTTATGCCGTAGCACTCTATCTGCCACTGATTTCCCTCTCTGTCAGTGAACGGCGCCGTTCTTTCCAGACTGTTGATGGCGGGCGGGACATGCCGGGCCACATCATACAGGCGGTATGTCCGCGTGTCAAACATGAACGAGCCGCCGGTTGTCCTGCAGACGATGTTGCCCCGGCCGTCAAGCTCCATCTTCCTTATGACCTCCGAACTGATGTGTGTTCCGTCGCCCGGCCGCGCCTTTATCTGCCGGAACTCATAGCCGTCGTAGCGGCAGAGACCGTTCCACGTCGAGACCCAGATGAAGCCCTGACGGTCCTGGACGATGCCGGAGACGACCCAGTGGGGCAGCCCGGAATGGATGTCGTAGGTGGTTGTGCGCTGCGGATAGGCGCATATCATGTTCAGGCAGAACATTATTAATATAAAGAGGTGTCTCATCAGTCAGCAGTTTGTCGTCCGGTCACAGACCGTCCGAAAGGATATAAACATCTGCAAATATACGGAAAAAGGCGGCCGTAGCGTCCGAAAAACGTGTAAAAAACGTCCGATGAGCCCTTTTTGCATCATGAATGGGCGCTTTTTCCACATATTTTATGTGTCCTGCAGCTATCTTTGCGGACAATAGCGCCAACTGCGGAACGGCCTCCCGTCAGGCCGGTCAGGCTGCGGTCGCCCCCGACCGAAACCACACGGCAAAGGCGTGAGCGGAACGTCAGACAACGCGGAACAGTTCTTGAAAACAACATTCTATACTATATTAATAAAACCTATGACAATGAACAACAAAAGAGACAAGAAGCCATTATTCCGCTTAGGACTACTGCTGATGCTGCTCCTCGGTGGAATGGATGCCGCCGCGGTTCAAACCGTGGTGGCAAAGTGGGAATTCACGACGGGCTACGACTCCGAAAAAGACGGGACTGCCATCATCTTCACGCCGAACACATTGGGATGGTCACACATCGCCAACACTTACTGGAAGACACAACAGCCCTACTTCCTTCCGAACGAGTGTGCAATGGTTCCGGAAGACTGCCGCGTGACCGTCCACACGAGCGACGGACGGTGGGAAGTGACCTCAAGCGGCTCGACCCCAAACTATCTGTTGCGCCTCAACACGGCTTCCACTGACAAATTCACGGCGAAGGCCGATTATACCGACGGCACGAAACACGACCAGTATTTTGAAGTCTCCATGCCGACGACCGACCTTAGCAACATCAAACTGAACTTCGCCATCGGTGACGGTTCCAGCTCGGCAACGAAGTTTGGCGTCGTCTACTCCACCGACGGCGGCAGCACGTGGACGGTCCTCAGCGACTACACCGCGGGGGCACACTGGAACACATACGTCGACGCCAACTACAACCTCGACGCCGACAACAAGGAGAGACTTATAATACGCATGCTGATACAGTCTGCAACCAAGACGAGCAACTACAACCTGAAGTACGTCAACATCTACGCGGAGGACACACAGGCGCCCCGCCTCAAGGACATCACACCGGCCGACAATGCAGCAGGCGTCGTCCCGACGGGAAAGATTATCCTCAACTTCAACGAGGGTGTAAAAGCGAATGGTACCGCCACGGCCACGCTGACCAACAACGCCACGGGCAAGAGTCAGAAGCTCTCGCCCGTCGTCAACGTCAATAAGGTGACGTTCGCCTTCGCCGACCTTGACCTCACGACGTCCTATACGTTCAATCTGCCCGCCGGCTCGCTGGCCGACCTCGCCGGAAACGTATATGACATGCCCATATCCACGACATTCACGACGTCCGACACACGCCCCGTGCCGCCGCCCGTGCTCGAAAGCAAGAACCGTCTCTGGTATCACCGCCCGGCCAGATACTGGGAGGAAGCTCTGCCGTTGGGCAACGGACGCCTTGGAGCAATGGTCAGCGGAAGCGTGGCCGTCGACACGCTGCAACTCAATGAAGACACGTTCTGGGGCCAGTCGCCCAACCGCAACCACAACGCCAACGCCAAGTCGGTGCTCTCGCAGGTTCAGCAATATATCTTCAACAGAAACTATGTGGAAGCCCAGAAACTGGCCATACCCAACTGGATGTCGACCGCTTCGCATGGCGCGCAATATCAGGCGGCAGGCTGTGTCCTCGTCTCCTTCCCCGGACAGCGCTACGACGACGAGGAACTCGGACAAACTGAAGGCGCCGTCGACGCACAGGCATACGTCCGCTCGCTCGACCTGTCGGACGCCACGGCCACAACATCCTATGTCGTCAACGGCGTGACCTACACCCGAACGGTATTCACGTCGATGGAGGACAATGTGACGGTGATGCGCATTGAGGCGTCCGAGCCCGGCAAACTGAACTTCAACGTAAGCTATGCCGCGCCGGTGAAAACCAACATGGAGAAGCTGGGCGTCAACAAGATTACCGCTGACGGCATGATCGAGGCTTCGCTCGTCCCATCAAAGACCCAGTCGGAGAACGTCGACAACAAGCTCAACTGCTATACTTTCATCAAGGTCATCAACGACGGCGGCACGCAGACGGCCACCGCCACGCAGAACATCATGCAGAGCGGCCTCGTCGCCGGCAATCCGAAAGCACCGGCCATAGAGGTCAAGGACGCCACATCGGCCACCATCGTCATCTCGTCGGCCACCAACTTTGTCAACTACAACGATATCAGCGCCGATGCGGAGGCCAAGGCTCTGGCCTACATGAACGGCTATCTCGGCAAGAACAAGGACTATGAGACGACACTCAACGGCCATGTCGCAAAATACAAGGAGCAGTTTGACCGCGTCAGCATCGATCTCGGAACCAATGAGGAGCAAGAGAAGAAGGACACGGAGACACGCATAAAGGAGTTCCGGACGACGGCAGCCGACCCGGGGCTCGTGGCCAACTATTTCCAGTTCGGCCGCTATCTGCTCATATCCTCGTCGCAGCCGGGAACGCAACCGGCCAACCTGCAGGGCATCTGGAATCCCAACGCACGCCAATATCCGGCATGGGACTCCAAATATACGGCCAATATCAACGTCGAGATGAACTACTGGCCGGCTGAGGTGGCCAATCTCTCCGAGTGTCACGATCCGTTCATACAGATGGTAAAGGACGTTTCCGTCACCGGAGCGGACGCCGCAAGAGAGATGTACGGCGCACGCGGATGGGTGCTTCATCACAACACGGACATCTGGCGCACAACGGGAGCCGTCGACAACGGCCCCGTCGGTGTATGGCCCACATGCAACGCATGGTTCTGCTCCCACCTTTGGGAAAAATATCTGTTCTCCGGCGACAAGACATACCTTGCCGAAATCTATCCGGTCATGAAGGGATGCGCCCAGTTCTATCAGGACTTCCTGGTCAAAGACCCCAACACGGGATACATGGTCGTATGTCCGTCAAACTCTCCCGAAAACCATCCCGGACTCTATTCTTATAATAAGGATGACGGTTCGAAGGTGAATGTGGCGCTGTTCGGCGGCGTGGCAATGGACAACCAGATGGTCTACGACGTGCTGAAAAACACGGCCGAAGCCGCCCGCACGCTCGGCCTTGACGAGTATTTTGCGGCTCAGCTCGACGAGCTTAAGGCCCGTCTGACTCCCTACAAGATAGGCAAATACGGCCAGATACAGGAATGGCAGGAGGACTGGGACCGCGAGAACACCTCCCACCGCCATCTGTCCCACCTCTGGGGAGCATATCCCGGCAATCAGGTGTCGCCCTACGTCAATCCGACGGTCTATCAGGGTGTCCACAAGTCGCTCGTCGGCCGTGGAGATGCGGCACGCGGATGGTCGATGGGATGGAAGGTCTGCCAATGGGCACGCATGCTTGACGGCGACCACGCGCTGACCATCATCAAGAACCAACTGCGCCTGATGGACCCCAACGCCACGATGAACGACGCCGATGGTGGTACTTACGCCAACATGTTTGACGCTCACGCTCCTTTCCAAATCGACGGAAACTTCGGCTGCTGCGCCGGTGTCGCCGAGATGCTGCTGCAATCTCACGCCGGATTCGTCCACCTGCTGCCCGCCCTGCCTTCGTCGTGGAAGAACGGTGAGGTCAGCGGTCTGCGCTCACGCGGCGGCTTCGTAGTCACCGAGCTGAAGTGGAAAGACGGCAACGTAGAGTCCGTGAAGATCAAATCTACCGTCGGCGGCAATCTCCGTTTGCGCAGCCATACGCAGCTGAAAATGGCTGACGGCACGCCGCTTGCCAACTCCTCGGGCGACAACACCAACGCGCTGACGCAACCATACGCCATGCCCGACCCGATAGTTGCCGACAAGTCGAAGATCCCTTCGACCACACTTCCGACCTCTTATCTCTATGACATCCCCACAACGGCCGGTCAGGAGATTGAGCTCATCAACATCTCCGGAACCGTCGGCATCGTCAACGCCGGCGCCGCCTCGCCGTCCTACGATGACGACAACAGACTGTTCAGGCTCAACGGACAGCCCGCAACGGAGTCATACCGAGGAATCATTGTCAAGAATGGCATGAAGTATAACAACCGGTAAGCAGTTCTTTAGCACATACTAATCCCAATATACGACGATGCTACGGCATCACCTGTATATTGGGATTTTTGGGTTCATCCGGCATCGGGACGAAGTGTTAAAAACTCAGAACAATCTTTACAAACGTCTCGCAAAACGCGCATTATCCGGAAAAATCAAGCCTTCGGGTCAAAATTTGCGACTTTTTGACGATTTTCACAACACATTGACAATCAAGCGAATACGTTACACAAAAAGATTTTCACATATTCCGTATCTTGCCGTAAGGGCCCCGTTGGTCTGCAACGGGGCCCTCGTTGCATTGCGGCGGCGTGCCCGTTACAAACCAACGGCGTGCTTGTTGCGATGCAATAAGGCCCTTACGGCTCGGCCGACAAATTTTTTCGGTCGTGAAACGACATGACGATGTTAAAATCTCGGCATTTTTGTCTCGATTTTAAAGGAAAACGAAATGTTAAAAATTTGATATTATTCTGACGTTCCGGCATCCCTGCCGTCACACCGTCCGCTCGATGCACGCATCTCTGCCGTTAGTCGGAAACGATGTGACAGCCTCATTCGGAAAGCTATGAATAATGTAGGCTGAGTGAGCCTGTCTTGTCTGACACTGATTGAACTATAATTCCAAATGTCAGATGAACTAAAAAAACACGGAAAATCGGCTCGTCTTGAGCCGATTTTCCGCGTTTTTTCAGTAATTTTGAGCCGATAGACATAATTTCAATCGACATCCTCCGACACATCTGTCGTCACGTGACTGCCGAGATATTTGCGGTCAATCTCACGCCATGAGGTCGAGTGCGTCAGCTCCTTCTGATTGCAAAAGCGGCAACGGTGCTCCTGTTCATAATCAGTTATGTGCAACAGCACCTTATAATCGTGCATGCGTACCGTCCGCGTTGTCTCCGTGTGGTGCTTCATGTTAATCCTATCTGTCGAGACGTGCTTATTGCCATAACTGTCAGTTCTGGTGGTGATGCGGTCTGTCCACGTGTCCCACTTGCGCACTTTCTTGCCCAGCAGCTCGCCCTCCTTGCTCTCGTCCACCCACTCGTCGTGCTCGCGGACGATGCGCTCTGCTACCTGACGCATGGTGTGAAGACGACGGCAGCCGAGACAACGCACGTGGGGAACGTGGTCGAGCGGTGAGGCGGTGAGCACGAACAGATAGAACGATGCCATAAAGATGGCGGCGAGGAACGGCCAAAACATGCCCCACAGGAGCATGAGCACGCTCCAAACATAGACGCTGCCGATGGTGACAACGCCAAGAAGCATGCGCAAACTCTTATCGCCGAGGGGATAGTAGACATGACGGAAACGGACGAGGAAGCCCATCAGAAGGGTCGGCGCGGCACCAGTGCAGAACACCCACACAAAGAAACCGCCGGCATATAGCACCAAGAAGATGCCGAACAGTGTCCACATCCACCATGAGGTCGGGGTCTCGGACTCGACATCATTATACAGCGGGCCTTGTATGAGGCTGCTCAGCCAGTCCGCATCCACAATTTTTGTAACCAACGGCAGTCTCTTCAGCAGCCAGTCGCTGCGGTCACTCTTATAAAACAGCTCGTATGACGAGGCTACAAGCGAGTCGTTGAAGGTCACGACGGGACGGTAGAACTTGCCGTCGGCGGGATCGAAGACGCGCACCTCAAACTCTGCGACAATACCGCCGGCGGTTCTGGCCACGTGGATGGCCGGACGGCGCAGACTGTCACACTCGCCGAACGTGCGGCCGAGATAGAGCCGTTCGAACTTGCCCTTAGACATGAACCACGCCCGTGTGTCGGGATTCAGCGTACGGTCGGACAAGCGGTCGGACATGACGGGCATGAATTTTTCGTAATTCAGCTGGTCTACGGTGCCGTCAGGATAGGTGAACTCATATTTGTTTCCCTTGAGATCTATGCCCGTCACAGTCACCGTATCGCCCTGATGTTTGCCCTTCTTAACAGTCAGAGGAATACCAAACTCAATCAAATCGATTAATCCGCGTGTGCCGTCAGCCGTCTCGACCCACAGTTTGTGCGGTCTTGCGTGGCGCGCGGGATAATAGCCGAGCAACCGCAGACTGTCTCCGGATTTCACCGGAGTCACAATGGTGTCCTTGCCGGGATAAGATGTTACCGCGGTTTTGTGGTTCATGACGATCATATCGCTGTCGGGATTGATGCGGCCATTGTCCACATATGCGTTAAAGACTATCGCTGCAATGATGACAACGAACCAAACGAGACATGCACCGGTGGAGTCTGAAACCTTAAACAGACGTGAAATACTTATTTTCATGTTCTAACCTTTATTTATTCAACATTTTGCAAATATAACGAATAAAATCGAATATAACCTCTTTCTTTTCAAATAATTACAACCGTACGACCTTATTGTCGTTTCTTCAGTTTTTCTGAGCTGTCTTTGATTTCATAAACATAGATTAACCGTCCGGCCTCATCCGCTGAAACATTTTTCACAGACGCGGGCAGCGATTGTCGCCATTATGTCGTAACTTTGCCATACGGCCGATGGCCAAAGCATTATAATAAAAAAGGAACGTAAAAAAACAAGTGAACATGAACAGAATAACAGAACTTTTCGGCATCCGCTACCCTATCGTACAGGGCGGCATGGTGTGGTGCAGCGGCTGGCGGTTGGCCTCAGCGGTGAGCAACGCCGGCGGACTGGGACTCCTCGGAGCCGGTTCGATGCACCCCGAGACCCTTCAGGAACATATCACGAAGATGAAACAGGCCACAGACAAGCCGTGGGGCGTCAATGTCCCGCTGATGTATCCGGAGATTGACAGGCTGATAAGGCTCATCATCGACAGCGGCGTGAAGATTGTGTTCACCTCCGCCGGCAGTCCCAAACGGTTCACGCCGATGCTCCACGAAGCCGGAGTGACCGTTGCCCACGTCGTTTCGAGCAGTCTTTTCGCCCGTAAGTGCGAGGACGCAGGAGTTGACGCCGTCGTAGCGGAAGGTTTCGAGGCTGGCGGGCACAACGGACGTGAGGAGACCACAACGATGGCACTCATCCCGCAGGTGCGCCACGCCACATCACTGCCGTTGCTGGCGGCGGGCGGTATCGGCAGCGGACAGGCCATGCTGGCGGCGCAGGCACTGGGCGCCGAGGGTGTTCAGATCGGTACGCTCTTTGCGCTGTCGGCCGAGAGTTCGGCCTCGGAGGCGTTCAAACGGCGGTGCATCGGACTTCCGGAAGGCGGCACGATGCTCTGTCTGAAACGGCTCGCCCCCACCC
>CABUXJ010000013.1 GCA_902495455.1 uncultured Prevotella sp. | reverse complement strand
TAAATTCTGATTTATCGCTCGGTTAAGTTCTATTTTGCGATCAATGGAACGCAACAACTTGCCGATACGTTTTTGCTCTGATAATTCGGGAATCCACACTATGCAATCCTTGATTTTATCAGGTGAGGTATGGCGAATCTTAGTCTGTTGGGCAGCAGCACTTAGCTGTTGCTTAACGAGAGCAGAAGAAATGAGATAAAATGCGAAATCCTTATCTAACAAGTCTTCCCTGCAGATAATCTTTGCCACATCTTGGCTCTGTATGTATTTGCCGCTTTCAGGAATAATGGCAGTAGAACCAAGCAATCCTATTGCCTGTTCGGTCAAAGGAGTGATAATATCTCCTTTTTCCATTAAAAACTCAGGTTTGAACTCACCAATGTAATACAGATTATCTTTGGATTTGTTCTCCTTAAAGCAGTTGTCCTTATAGTCGAAGTTACCACAAGTCAGACGAATATACTTACCCTCGATGGCGTAAAACTCACCACTGAGACTTGCGCCTCTTGTAACATCAATGATTTCTCCCAGTCTATATTTCGTCAAAATCATAATAATCTATTTTTATTTTTTAGATATGTTTTGGCTTTATGTTCAAAGCAATTCAAAAAGTATTCATACTCTTTTTTTACATCTTCTTTATGCTCTGTAGTCCAATATGGATTTTCTTCAACTTCTTTTTTCATTTTAGCTTTTAGCCATTCTACACCATCATGCAAGTCCTTTTCTGATATAAAGTAATGATTGCCTAATATTTCATTTAGCGCAAATGTAGACAACAGAAAACCACCATTCGCATTTAATTCCATAGTGGTCATATATTTGGTTATTTTATCGTAATTAATCATATTTTTCTTTCATCTTTTATCTTCATTTCCTAATTTTGCTTCTATCTCTTCAATCGTTGGTATTGTTCCTTCCACCTTTTCAGGATAAAGTTTAGACAATTCATATTCAGATATACCTAATGGAAGATTACTACCTTCCAAAGCATATTGTGCGAGCAATGAATCCTTTTGGCGGCAGATGAGCAAACCAATTGTAGGATTATCTCTTCCCTCTTTTTTAAGGATATGATTGCATGCAACTACATAGCCACTTAACTGGCCCAAGTCTTGAAAATCAAACTCGCCTATTTTAACCTCAATCACCACATAACATGATAATTTCAAGTTATAGAAAAGCAAGTCAATAAATTTCTCCTTTTGTCCAATCTGAAGCCTATATTCTTTGCCAACGTATGCGAAGCCAGTACCAAGTTCCAATAAGAATTGTGATATATTGGCGAGTAGCGCATCTTTGAGAATACGCTCGTTATAGGGCTTGGTTATTCCTGTAAAGGCAAAGTTATAAGGGTCTTTTGTCAACTCTTGTGCAAGGTCGCTCGTCTCATCCGGTAATGTGCGGGTGAAATTTGTTAGAGCTTTGCCCTCTCGTTCATAAAGCCCCGTGTCCATAAAGTTAAGTAGCACATCGCGACTCCACCCCTCTTCCATTGTCTTTCTTACATAAAAGAGTGCCTTTGCAGGTTCTGTTCCATATCTATCCATCAAATAACGATGATGTCCCCAAGGTATAGAAAAAAGCATTTCCTTTAATTGTCCCACGGTTTGTGGGACAAAATCAGAAGTTTGAGATTGTATCACGGGGCGCGATATTTTTTCATTCTCTAAAAGTCCCACAGGTTGTGGGACAACTTTCAGGTATTGGGAATACAGGAGATAGAATTTCTTCGCATAATAGATATTGGTACGTGAAAGCCCTGTTGAATTAGGATTTCTACGTTGTAAATCAGCAGAAAGATTTCTAATGACACTTTCACCCCAACGTTCTTCTACGTGCATTTCTTCTATATCACGACCGAGTTCCCAATAATACTTGAGCATTTCGCGGTTTACCTTGACAGCCGCCTTGACTTGGCTTTGGCGATAACGCACACTAAGATCTTCCACCCATTGGGTGTAGTCCCTGTCTATGATGGTCAGTCCTTTACTCATCGCTCCCTACGTTTACGTTAAACTTCAAGGCATCCAACTGTTTCATGATTTCTTCTTCCAAACGATGGCTTTCTGCAAATTGCTCAGCAAGCGTTCGTTTGTAGTTCGTCATACGTTGGTTAAACTCCTCCTCAGTAATATCTACATAATCAATCTTGATGTCGAAATATTGTCCAGCTGAGAGCGAATATCCTTTTTCCTTAATCTCATCGTAGGTAACGGCTACAGAAAAATCATCTACGGCCTCCTTGTGTTGGAATGTGCCGACAATCTTTTCTATCTCCTCATCGTTTAAACGTACCTTTTTCAGTCCATTGGCATCCTTGTATTCCTCACCCAATTTGCTGGCGTCAATCAAGATAACCTTATCTGAGGTTGCAGACTTGTCAAAGAATAGAACACTTACATTCGTACCCGTATTGGCAAACACATTGCTTGGCATAGAAACACAACCATATACAATCTTATCGTCTACTATCTTGTGAAGTATATTGTTCTCAATACCACTTTTAGCTGTGATAAATCCGGTTGGGATGACAATCGCACCCTTGCCTGTCTTTTTCAATGAATTGATAACATGCTGAATAAAGCAGGTATAAATTGCCATTGATTCTTTCTTCTTGGCTGGTACATTGGGGACTCCTGCCCAAAAACGTGCCGGCATGGCTGCAATCTTCTCTCTGGTATCGGAAAAATCCATTTTGAAAGGAGGATTGCTTACAACAAAATCAAATTGGCGTAACTGTTGTCCGTCATCGCTTTTGTGATAAGGGCTTACAAGCGTGTCGCCTTGAATGGCATTGTCAAGCGAAGACACAAGTCCATTGAGCAATAGGTTCAGTTTCAACATCTTGTTGCTTCGCTGGGATATATCCTGCGAGAAGATGGTACAGCGGTCTTCACCTATCTGATGGCTGAGTGCCATAAGCAATGTACCCGTTCCTGCCGATGGGTCGTAACACTCCATGCTATGTAGGTCGGCATTATCCCCAACCAGTAAACGTGCCATAATGGTAGCAATAGCATGAGGGGTATAATATTCCGCATATTTGCCACCCCCAGCAGTATTGTAGTCTTTAATTAAGTATTCAAAGATACTGGAGAAGAAATCGTAGTTCTGTGCAAATGCCTCTTCAAAAGAGAAATTCACAAGTTTATCCACCAACGCACGGGCAAATGGCGCACGTTGTGCCGTATCGGTCACGAAAGGCGTAAGGGGTTCAAACAGGGGTATCTTCGTGTTAGCCGTTGTTTGTGTGGAGAAAATATCTGCATTCTTTTCCGCTATATCCGTCATTGTGGAATCAAAGATAGTGTCAAAGTCCCCCTTTCCTTGCTGATTCCAAAGATAGGCTATCAAATGATAAGGTTCGAGCATCGGGACATCAGGAGATATGGCACTCTGAATCAACATACGCTCATCATCTGAAAGGTTTTCGTATGCCGCTTCCCATTTCACATCCCCTATCAGTTTCTTCGCGATTTCACTTTTTGCATTTTTTAGTTCGTAACCGAATTTGTCATTCAGAAATTTATAAAGAAACACCTGAGTGATAATTTTATATTCGTTACCATCGTTACCCATGCCGTATGACTGGCAGGTGGCTTTCAGACCATCAATGAGCTTTAATGTTTTTTCTTTAATGTCAGACATAAATTTTTATACAATGCCGTAAGTGGCGTTATATTGGTTGATATATTGCTGTGAAATACGTGTTTGGATAAACTTGTAGTCCTCCATTTCCGGCTTTATCTGTGGAAAATGAAACAAGCACCCATTGATAAGTGCCATTACTGTACGATTAAAATAAGCATCCTTTTTAAGAATGTCGTTACGATCATACACTTTGGCATCCACATCCTCTTTTATAATATTGAGAATAGCAGCAATCTCTTCATCAAGGAAAGAGAACACGGGATTTTGTCCTTTCTCCTCTCTCTTTTTATTTACTTCACGTATGCGCTTGTGTACACGGGCAAATTTTTCATCACCCTTATACTTTTTCACTAATGCATTATTTCGTTTTTGCAGGTCTTGCAAACGAGCTATGATTTCATCCAATGCTTGTGTTTCCTCATTAAACTTTGCTATAGAGTCAATCACAAAACCATGTTCTTTGAATCGTTCCATAAAAGCATCACGCAACGAAATGAACTCCGGATCATCCTGGTCAAAGTTCTGCGTGAATGAAGTAATGGTCCGTTGCCATTTGTCTTTCAATTCCGCTCCACCCGAAATAAGGCGCATTTCTTCCTGTCCAATCTTGGAGAAGGTGAACTCAATATCCATCATCGCTTCATTGATAAGCATTTTCATTTCATCTCCTACGCTAAAAGCCTCCTTTTGATTGATGATACCAATGCGTCTTTGTACTTCAGATAACAGTTGCGGTAACTTGGTAATTTCAAGTTTTGCGAATTGTTCTTTCATATCATCGTCACCAAAGGTACGCACGATATTCGCCATGTTCTTCGCTGCCTCTAATGCCTGTTTCAGGTCAAGAAGTACAGTCTTGTCTTCCTCTGTAGAGATTTCGGATGAAAACTCTTCCGCATTGTCATAAGAATAATCAAAAAGTGTCTGACGCACTTGTTTCATTTGCTTCAGAATCTCTTCTTTATCCTCTATAACTTGTGTAAACGTGTCTGTGGCAGCCGATTCGCCTGTCTCGTCCACATCATTAAAACGGTTCAACTCTTGCAAATAAGCCTCGTTTGTTTCCTGAAAATTGCGCTTGATGTCAGCAAAGTCTATGACAAAGCCATAACGCATTCCCGGATAAGGACGGTTCACACGGGTAATGGCTTGGAGCAAATTATGATCTTTCAATTTGCGACCAAAATATAGACGCTTCAAGCGAGGGGCATCAAAACCAGTCAGAAGCATATTGAAGACAATGAGAATATCTACCGTCATATTCTTCTTGAAGTCCTTGATTATCTGCTTTCTCGTTTCCTTGTCATCCGTATCGTGAAGAATGATTCCTGCTTTCAATGGCCTGTACTTTGATTTGTTATCCACCTCCGGCTCACCTACAACATACGAACCATCTGAAAGTTTTATCTTGATTGGCTTCGGTTGATATTTTTGCCATTCTTCTTGGAACACATCATAAAGCCGCCGTGCCTGTTCGCTGGTTTCGCAAATAACCATGCCGCCCAACGTATCATCACCCTGTATCTTGCGGAACTCTTTTAAGTCATTCATGATATAGCGAGCCAACTCGTTTACATAACTCGGATGCTCTATGATTTCCGATTTACGGATATCTTTCTTCTGTACCAATGTGTCCAGTTTGTCATACACGTCCGAAAGTCGTTCCTTATAGGACGTTTCTATATCCTCACGAATGATTTTCAGCGTATAGCCATCGGCAATAGACTTGTCATAATAATAAGTATGCAGATAGTTACCAAAGACCTTGCAACTGGCACGTTCCTCTTTCAACAGCGGAGTCCCTGTAAGTGCTATCTTTATCGCATCCGTGTCTGCATCGAAAAGGTTGGCAAGGAAGCATCCACCGGGTTTGTATCCACGGTGCGCTTCGTCAAGAATAAAAATCCGCTGGAGATTGGTTGCATAATCGCTAATGCGTATTTTTTCTTTGTCTTCGGAAAAACGTTGTATGTTCACCACCGTAATTTCAGCATGACCACTTACGCCTTGTTGAGCTTGGCTACTGCGGAATTGATCCATCAGCTCGGCTCTGGTGTTGGCGGTTGAAACCAACAGTCCACGTGCTTCAAATTCTTGTGTGGCTTGTTCCAGTAAATCAAGACGGTCAACTATGAAATAGAATTTCGCGACCTTATTCTGTTTGGCATAGAAGTCATTGAGAATATAGGTCAGGTAATAAGAGAGGGCCGTTTTCCCGCTACCTTGCGTATGCCATACCACACCTGATTTTATTCCTTCAGCCAGTTTCTTGCGAATAGCCAATGATGCAAACAATTGCTGATAACGCATGACATGTTTTTGGTCAGTAGATTCAATCTTACCATCCACTTCTCGCTCCATCCTTACGTATGCTATACCATACTTAATAATATACAGCAGACGTTCCGGCGAACACATAGAAGTCAAGATCCTATTGGTGGGTGTATTGAAGTCAAGATTGGTTTGATATTCTGGGCTGGTGTGGATGACTTGACAGTTGTAATCAGACAATATCTTTTTTTCCTCCGTCTTGTCAATCTCCTTATAAGGATAGTCACGATGGAACGGTGCGATTTTCAGACCGCTTAGATTCTCTTCTCGGAAGCAATTGAATGGCGCATAAGAACGTGCCCCTGTACAATAAAAAGCTCCCTGTATAGGTACAATACCACCCAACGCATCATATTCCATATTATTGCTGAATATCATCAACTGCGTAATATTGATAAAACGGCGAAACTTTTTATTGGGAAAGCGTTCTTTGTTCATTCGTCCGCTTTCTGCTAACATTCCCCCTTGATTATTAGGTTTCTTCACTTCTACAAAACAAAGTGGCAAACCGTTCACAAACAAAGTGATGTCAGGTCGAAACTCATCCTGTCCGTTTTTGCAAGTAAACTCAGCTATAAAATGGAATGTGTTGTTTGCGATGTCATCAAAGTCAATCAGTTTTATAGGCGATACGGCCTTCAGACGATTATAAAAGCCACGTCCCAGATCGTCATCATTTAGTTCTTTCCGAATATCTTTCAAAACTTGGAGATATTCCCCCGCATGTCCGGGATTCAGTTTTTTGAACTGTTGCTCGAATACCTGCAAAAGGATATTCGTGTCACCGTCATAGACAGTGCCTTTCTTGTCTTCACTCAACTTGCCAAAGTAAGTATATCCTATTCGGGTAAGATGAACCATTGCAGGCATCTGTACCCGTGTCGCTTCCGAGAATTGTTTCATTTTACCTATCTTTTTGTCAGTTCTCAAATCCTTTAAGTCCACCTGCAATATCTCTGAATCTGTTGCAAGGTTTCTAAATTAGGCTGGATCGATTACGAGCATATACTTTTACCATACTTAAACTCTTATCGATTTTTTTAGCCAACCATGTTTAAGAAATGGCCTTTTCGAATAAGACAACCTTTATTCCATTCAGTTTCATTCGTTGATACTATTTTATAGTGCAAATATAATGAATTATATTCGATAATCAGGATTATTATTGCACTTTTGTGCAACCGACAATAAAGTATCAACCTACCTGCTTTTCACTATCACATAGATAATTACCGGCGCGCCGAGCAGCGGCGTCACGGCATTGAGGGGGATTATGCCGCCGTCGCCGGGCAGGACGCAGAGCACGTTGCACAGCAGGGCGACGACTGCGCCGGTCAGAATCGTGGCCGGCATGAGGATGCGGTGGTCGTCAGTCTTCGTGATCAGACGTGCTACATGGGGGACGGCGAGTCCGATGAAAGCCACGGGACCGCAAAAGGCGGTGACAATGGCCGTGAGCAGGCCGGTGATGACGAGCAGGATGTTTCGCACCCGACGTATGTTGACACCGAGATTTTCGGCATAGCGCTCGCCCAGCAACATGGCGTTGAGTGGTTTGACCAAAAGCAGGGCCGCAATAAGGCCGCAAAGTACTACGGCCGAGAAAGCCGGAATCTGATGCATGGAGACGCCGCCGAAATGACCGAGCCCCCAGACGAGATAGGACTTGACACCCTCGGCTGTGGCGAAGAAATTGAGCAGAGAAACGGCAGACGACGACAGATAGCCAATCATGATGCCGATGATGAGCAGCATCGTGTTGCTGCGCACGACAGTGGAGAAGAAAAAGATGACGGCCATGACAGCCATAGCACCGGTAAAAGCGGCAAAAAAGATGGCCACAAAACCGCTCAAGGAGAGCACTCCGGCCGTGACGCTGCCGCCAAGAAAGAGTATGACTACGGCAACACCAAGCCCCGCGCCGCTGCTGATGCCGAAAATGGAGGGATCGGCCAGCGGATTGCGGAAAGCGGTCTGAAGCATCAGACCGCTGACGGCAAGTGCTCCGCCGGAGAGCAAAGCGGTGATGGCTTGGGGCAGACGTGAGCCGACGACGATGAACCGCCAGCTCTCGCGAACTTCTCCCGTACTGAAGAGGGCATCGAAAACGTCATGGAGAGGTATCCGGACAGCCCCTACGCAAAGGTTTATGGCAAAGAGGACTACCGCAAATAAGGCTGCCAACAGGCAGTATATCACACCTTTATTCATTTGTATGCAATATTTTTTTCACGTCCCTCCCCTACTCTGTCACTTTCTGAAAATATCTCATTTCGCCCGGGATTGATATTTCCGGATGGGCGATACGGATGAGATCGGCAAGCAGATAGTCCGGGCGGAAAGGCGTCTCCTCAAAAAACAGTGACGTCTCGACATTGCATCCGTAGCACTGTCGCTCGCGGAACGGACGCAGACGCCCATAGCCGTGATATTCGGAAAAGAGTTCGGCGTAGGTGACCGGACGGCGGTAACTGTGACGGAAGAGCCACACGTCAGCGTCACCACACTCGTCGAGCACGGTCTCGAAAGGCAGGGCGAGGCTCCCGCTGTGGCTATCGTCAGAGAAAGCATAAGCGAAACCGGCATCCGCCAGCATCGTTCCGAACGTGCTCTGCCCGCCCGGCATATACCATACGGACCCTGTCATCTTGTCGACAAGGACCATGCGGCACGTCGACGAGAGTGCGGCCTTTAACCGAAGCGACTGGTAGCAGCTGTCGACAACGGCAAACAGCGAGTCGGCCTCAGCCTCCGCACCAAACAGCATACCGAAGAAACGCATCCATTCGGCACGTCCGAGGGCTGTCGCTTCCATATAGTCGGGACACTCGATGATTGGTATGCCCGTCTCTTCCAATTTTCCGTATCCGCCGCTATTTTCAAACGGCGAGACCAAAACAGCGTCGGGACGGGCGTCTATCAGACGTTCGATGTCCGGATTGAGCGAGCTGCCCACGTCCACAATACGCCCGGCACGCCGCTCCTGCTGTACGTATGGCAGTTTGGCATACTGTATGTCCGCCATTCCGACGATGGACTTCTGTCGCCGGAGGTTTATCGCGAGAGCGGCATGGACGGTCGAGAAAGAGACGGCGCGATGCAACGGCGTGCGAATCACGGTGCCCTCGGGCAGTCCTTCGACCTTTCCGGCACTGCGCGGCACGAGCACGTATGTGTGGAGCGTGCGTCCGGCGTTCCACGGATCGGCCATGCGCACAACCGTGCATAGGTCATATCGCACGGCGTCTATCAGCCGCGCATATCGGAACGCAACGGTATCGCCCTCCCCAAACGAGACCGTCTGTCTGCCGTTCCCGCAAGACAGGAACAGCAGACAGACGGCGTATATATATATAATGTGGCGCATCATTTCACAAAGACCTTGCGCACCGTACCGTCAGACATGCGGACGATGTTCACTCCGCGGCGCGGAGACATCATCTGACGGCCGTCCAACGTGTATCGGGCAGAAGGAGTAGCGACAGACGCGACGGCCGTGCGGTTGATGATGCCGACCGTCTCATCCTTCTCTCCGTTGATATTGTCCACGCAGAAGTAGCCAGGCGTGGTCATTCCCCAGTCGTTGTTGTGGCTGCTCGTCATGGCGAAAGACAGCGCTGTCACCTGTCCGAGGGAGGAAAGGTCCACCCACTGCCAGTAGTCTAAATAGTAGTGAGAAGCCTCGTCGGCAGCACGGTAGTCGGCGAGATATACATCCACGGCGGATGTGGTGCCGTCGGCATGGTGACCGGTGACGGTCAATTTGCACCAGTCGCCTGTCTCAAACTTGCCCGTCATGCCGTCGCCGTTCAGATAGGCGTTGACATTGGCTGCGGCGTTGGTCACATACATTCCGCTGAGCACATCGCCCTCGGGCTTGTTCATCACCTCGACCTTCTCACCATACGTGAACACCACGCCAAAATTGGCCGACGTGCCGTGGCCGTGACCGACCGCACTGTGATACTGGTCGTCGTATGTCGTGAAGACAACGGATGTCTGGTTGGAAACGGCAAAACCTGACCAGGAAGCCCACGTGGCGTTGTATGTGTTGCTGAAGCGGAACGAACCGCTCACGAATGTGTTCTGATAGGCCGTCGAGCCATAGCCGCCGTCAATCTCCGTGCCCTTCATGTCGGAGCCGTTCCAGTAGCTTTCCTCGCCGAGGGCCATTTCCTCAAATGTGGCGGGACGTGTCTCTGAAGCCAAGATGGCTGCGAGGGACTCTTCGAGATGAAGGTCTTCAGCTCCGGAAACCTCCGTCGATGTCTCTCCGATCCAACCGCACTTCTGGTTCATACCGTTGTAGACGCGGACGAAATCAATGAAGTCGAGAGCAACGGGATTGCGCTCGCCGTCCACGGCCCAGCTGATGTCAAAACTGCATCCTTCCGTGTCGGAGTTGGGAACGTTGTCCACATAACCGTAAGCGAAACTGTTGAGCACCCAGTTGGGCCGCTCTTCCGTTCCTGAATTATAGCAGTTTGAGGGCAGGAGCGTACCGTCGAACGTCAGCGGACTGTCCATCCACTGCGGAAAATATTCCTGAGCGTGGAACGAGTTGCGGTCGACCGTGCCGCTCTGGCCGCGGCTGTCCGTCCACGGAATGTTGTTCATCGGGGCGGGAGTGTACGTTATGGAATAATCGTAGACGACCTTTCCGACGCTGTCGACGTCAACGCTGCCCGAGAGTTCATACCACGGGTCGTCCGGCAGACCGTTGCCATTGATGTCCTTAGACACCATCACCACGCCCGGTTCAGCACCGCCCTTGGCGGCATTGCCCGAGATGCTGAAGTCACGGGCTCCCGGCACGTTGGCAATGCTATGATCAAAATGGAACGTAACGTACCCTCCGTAAGCCCCGAGGGTGATCATGCTGCCATTGCCACCGGCCAAAGCGGCGGTACACTTGGCCACCATTGCGGCAGCATCGTCGCCTTCCTCATATTTCGGAAGGACGTTGACAAACTGTCCCGGAGCGGGAACATACTCATCCACAGCAAGGATATACTTGCTGTGAGACTCTCCGTCGGTCATCTGCTGACCGTAACCTGCCGCCGACATAGTCAATGCGACAGTCAAAGATAGTAAATCTTTTCTCATAAATCGGTTTTTTCAAAAAACATCCGTATGTAGGTCCTTCTCAATCTGCTCCACGAGATTGCGGCGAAGAACATGCAATGGCAGGTCTTCTGACTTTCCGCCCGGACAGAATGTCTTCCCGGTCAAATGACCAGTGACGCATTATTCTGCCCGAAAAAGGCGGTTCACAGCAGCGGGCCTGTCGGGGATTTTCACCCCGTTCCCTTTTAATCACTCAACGGTGAACCATATTTGCAGGTGCAAAGGTAATGTTTTTTATTTAAAAAGCGTCATAATGACAAGATTTTTATTATTCTGTCAGCCGTCCGTCCGTCCCATCTGTCAGGCAAGGCGCACTTTTTCCATCGTCCGCCAACCATGTCGGCCACTGCCTCGGAGAGTCTGGTGGCATCTTCGCCGACAAGCACATTGGAACCTACGGTGACCGTTTCGGCATGTTCCGTATAGCTGTTGAGCGTGATGCAGGGCACACCGTTGAAAGTCGCCTCTTCCGCTACATTGCCCGAGTCCGTGACCACGCCGCAGGCATGGGCGGACAGCCAGCCAAACTCGAGATAAGGCAGGGAGGAGAGCAGATGGAGACCACCGGATTCCTCCGCCATCAGCTGTTCGACCACGCTACGGGCCTCACCTCTCAACGGAGCGACAACAGGAACATCGCCGGCAGCCCTGAGCAAGGCGGTGAGCATCCGACGCAGATTTTCCCGATCGGCAATCAGGGCGCGACGGTTGAGCGTAAAGACGATATAGCGGCCTTCCTTCAACCCGAGTTCGTCGACAATGGCCGGTCGGCGCAGACGATCGTGATTGAAACGGAGCGTGTCCATCAGGATATTGCCGACCATATAGACCTGAGAGAGGTCGGCTCCCTCACGCGAAACGACCGTGCACGCGCCCGAGCCGGCGGTGAAGAGCAGGTCGCTCAGGCCGTCGATGACGAGGCGGTTGATCTCTTTCGGCATGGTGATGTCAAACGAACGTGTACCGGCTACGAGGTGGGCCAGCCTGACGCCGCGCTTCTTGGTGACGATGGCCACGGCCATTGTGGAGGCCAGATCGTCGACGACGATAACGACATCCGTGGCATGGGTGTCAAGGTAGACTTCAAACTCTCCCATCACACGCCCCGTCAGTTCGTTGAGATTGACGCAGTCGACACCGAGACAGACGTCCGGACGACCTATCTGCAGGTCGTCAAATAGCGACTGCTCGAGCGTCGGGTCGTCGGCACGACCTGTATAGACAAGACTACAACTCATCTGCGCCCCGGCTTCACGAGCCTTGGCGACAGACCGCACGATGGGTGCGACCTTGATGAAGTTGGGGCGTGCGCCCGCCACTATACATATATTGCTTATTGGTTTCTTATCCTCCATGTTATTTTCTTTTTTATTCTTCCCGCCGGCATCACAGGCCGCAGTCCGCCACCCGGAAACTTATCGGGCACACCGGTCATGATCTTGCCGCAAAGATAGTGCAAGCGAGCGCAATGCAAGTTCACTTGCATATTGCCGAGTGCAGCCTATCTTCTGCAAAGATAAATATAAATCATGACTATACCACATCCACGGAATGGATTTTTTCCTTTTATTTAAAAAATACGGCCGTTTCAGTGGCAAGACGTTGAAACGTTTGTAATTAAAATTCCGAATTTAAGGCCGACGAGAATGGGGACTTTTCAAAAAAAATCGGAGGCGGGCTCAAATATCGCAAGCATGAGCGTATCAAATTTTAGGGGTCGCCGTGAGGTTATTTTTACAGATTTCGTAACACATTTATTTTCAGTGGTTTACAAACAGAGACCATTCCATCGTCTTGCCGTAGAGCCGCGACGGGCTTGCCGTAAGGGCCTTACGGGGTTGCAACGAGGGCCTTACGGCATTACAACGGGGCCGCCGTTGCATCGCAACAACAGCCCCGTTGCGACCCCGGGAGGGCCTTACGGTCGGAAAACGGCAGCTTTTCGGGACAAAAACAGGTGTCTGAAAATGATGAAAATTTGCGTTCCTGAAAAGCCGTAAGGGCCTTACGGCGTCATGGCGGGGCAAAAACCGGCTGGTTGACGCATGGCTGGCGGTGGCCGTAAGGGCCTTACGGCTTTTCAAACGGTCCGAAAATGAGCAAAAACGGAGATTTCGGATGATGCCGTTTTGTAAAGATAAATGTAGTCCATCCGACATCTGGAGTAACATCCCCAAGTAGGGTCGCGACCGCCTCGTTGTCAACCACACAACCAACCGCACAACCAATCATATATATATAAGTCAACCGGTGAGTTAACCCACGAGACAAAGAGGCGATCGCGACGGGTCGCGACCCTACTTGTGGGTGATGCATAAAGTCGTATAACAAAAACTAAAGGAGAATGTCGTAAATTCCGGTCACAAAAGAATGGTTTCTGCCATAAAAACCGTAACTTTGCAAACACCAGTCGGAATTTTGAAAAATTCATTCCGGAACCTATCCCGAACAATTCTACTTAATTAAAATATGAGAAATCTACTAATCGCAGCCACACTGATGCTCTCCGGTATCGCCTCCGTGGCCCGTACGCCGATGACTATGTCCTCGGCATCAGTAAACAAATCCACTGCCGTCAGCAAGCCTGCATCCGACAGCCGCAGCCCCTATCTCTTGTGGTTCGACCGCCCCGCCGACTATTGGGAAGAAGCCCTGCCCATCGGCAACGGACGTGTGGCGGCCATGATATTCGGCGGCACGGACAGTTCGCGCTATCAGCTCAACGAAGAGACCGTATCGGCCGGACAGCCGTATTCAAACTACAATCCGAAGGGACTAAAGGCCCTGCCCGAGATGCGCCGCCTGATTTTCGAGGGACGGAGCGACGAGGCCGAGCGCATCGGCAATGAGTGCATCATCTCTCCCGTCGGCCGTGAGATGCCTTATCAGACCGTGGGCAGCCTCAACATCACATACTCCGGCCGCAGCGGCAGCGTCACCGACTATCGCCGCGAACTGGACATCGACCGTGCCATCGCCACGACAAGCTATAAGGTCGGCGGTGTGGAATATCGTGAGGAAGCATTTGCCTCGCTGACCGACGGCCTCATCCGCATACGCATCACGTCGTCAAAGCCGCGCTCCATCAGTTGCCGGCTGACCTACTCGACACCCATGCCGTCGCCCGAGGTCAGGACCATCGGCCGCGACATGCTGCGCCTCGAAGGTACGACCGAAGGCAAACCGAATGTCGAGGGGCGCGTCCGCTACTGTGCCGACATGAAGGTGGCCCAGCGTGGCGGAAGCGTCGCCCCGGCCGACACGGCCGTCACGGTCACGGGAGCATCGGAAGTGACCGTCTATATCGCTATGGCGACCAATTTCACCAACTACAAGGAGCTGACCGCCGACCCTTACAGCCGCAATACAGCCACGCTGAAAGCCGCTTCGACGCGCTATGACAAGGCCCGCAACAGCCACATCGACCGCTACCGGAGCCAATACGACCGCGTGAGCCTCAACCTCGGTGAGAACGCTCAGGCGCAGAAGCCCATCGACCGACGCATCCGCGAATATGCAGAGGGCAACGACCCTCATCTTGAAGCGCTCTACTTCCAGTTCGGCCGCTATCTGCTGATCTCCTGCTCGCAGCCGGGATGTCAGGCCGCCAATCTTCAGGGCAAGTGGAACGACAAGACGTCGCCGGCGTGGTCGTGCAACTACACGACCAACATCAACACCGAGATGAACTACTGGCCGGCCGAGGTAACCAATCTCAGCGAGCTTCACGAACCGTTGCTGCGGATGGTCAGCGAGATGAGCGAGAGCGGCGCCGAGACCGCATCGCGGATGTATGGCTGCCGCGGATGGGTGTGCCATCACAACAGTGACCTGTGGCGCATCACCGGCGCCCTCGACTACGCCTACTGCGGCATCTGGCCCTCGGGCGGTGCGTGGCTCTGTCAGCATCTGTGGATGCACTATCTCTACACCGGCGACCGGAGGTTCCTCGAACAGGCCTATCCCGTCATGCGCGGCGCGGCCGAGTTTTTCGTCGACTTCCTCGTCGAGGACCCGCGCACGGGCTATCTCGTCGTCACGCCGTCAAACTCGCCCGAAAACCGTCCGCGCGCCGTCAAGGGTATGCCGAAGGCCAATCTCTACGCCGGCATAACGATGGACAACCAGCTCGTCACCGACCTCTTCTCCAATGTCATCGAGGCCGCCCGCACGCTTTCCCGCGACAGCGCTTTCGCCGACACGCTGGCCCACCTGCGCCGACGTCTGCCGCCGATGCAGGTGGGACGCTACGGTCAGCTGCAGGAGTGGTTTGAGGACTGGGACACACCCACCGACCACCACCGCCACATCTCCCATCTCTGGGGACTCTATCCCGGTCAGCAGATTTCGCCCTACCGCACACCGGTGCTATTCGAGGCCGCACGCAACACGCTCATCCAGCGCGGCGACCCGTCCACGGGATGGTCGATGGGATGGAAGGTCTGTTTCTGGGCGCGCATGCTCGATGGCGACCATGCCTATCGGCTGATAAAGAACCAGCTGACATACGTCAGCCCCGAGAATCAGAAGGGTCAGGGCGGCGGCACCTATCCCAATCTCTTCGACGCTCATCCGCCGTTCCAGATTGACGGCAACTTCGGTTGCACCACCGGCATCGCCGAGATGCTCATCCAGAGCCATGACGGTGCGCTCCACCTCCTGCCCGCCTTGCCATCGGCATGGCGCGACGGCGAGGTAGGCGGACTCTGCGCGCGTGGCGGATTTGTCGTCGACCGGATGGTCTGGCGTGACGGCCGGCTCGTATCCGCCGTCATCCGCAGCACCATCGGCGGCCGGCTACGCCTACGCTCATACACTCCGCTCAATCTTCCTACCAAGGCAAAAGGCAACAACCCCAATCCGTTCTACGGCCAGCAGCCGACACTGCGTCCCATGATCAGCGAACAGGCACGCATCACCACCCAGCCGCTCTGCGAGGTCTATGAATATGACGTCGAGACGACAGCCGGACAGACAATAACCGTGGAGGTCAAAGGGGAATAAGTAAGACGCTTTTATGGTTTAAACGCAAAGACGCCATGACGCAAAGATTTTTATATCAGAACACAGAGACACAGAGACACAGAGAATAAAAAAACTTTGCGTCTTTGCGGCCTTTGCGTTGAAAATACGTCTTTGTATTTAAAAAATAAAATCTCTGTGTCTCCGTGTCTCTGTGTTCTAATAAAAAAACTTCGCGTCATAGCGTCTTTGCGTTTGAAATAAACGATAATAAATAAAACTATAATATGAACATAATAAGGAAATATCTATCTATGGCTGCCGTGCTCATCGCCGGTCTGCCCATCACTGCCGGCGCACAGACGCCATACAAGGACGGTTTTCTCAAACCAACGGACGAAAACCGCCCGCTCATCATCTGGCAATGGATGGACGGACTCGTCACGAAGGAGGGCATCACCAAAGACCTTGAAGCGTTCAAGGCCGCAGGGCTGGCCGGCGTCCAGAACTTCCAGATTGGCGGCGACATGCAGAGCCTTGTCGGTGACCCGACATGCGCCATCGGCAGCGAGAAGTGGAAGACGATGATGCGCTGGGCTATGGAGGAGTGCCGACGATTAGGACTGAGCTTCGGCACGCACAACTGTCCGGGATGGTCGTCAAGCGCCTACGGAAATGTCACACCTGAATATTCGATGCAGAAGCTCGTGTTCTCAGAAACGCGGCTGACGGCTGAGGATATTCTGAACATAAAGAAAAGGAAAACGATCCGGCTTCCACGTCCCGACGTCGACCCGAAATATGATTATTACGAGGACATCGCCGTGCTGGCCATGCCCGCCGATTCGACCGTCGGCAAGGACGACATCGTCGACCTGACACAATATATGTCGGAAGACGGAACCCTGAACGTTACGCGACAGATGGCGGAAACGCTGAAGACCTGCCCCGCGGTGCTGCGTTTCGGCCACACGACCAATGGAAAGACCAACGAGGCGCAGTCGCCGGTGTCGGGTCAGGGACTGGAGTGCGACAAGATGCGCCGCGAAGCCGTGAAACACTTTTGGGACGGTTATCCGAAGATGCTGATTGACTTGGCCGGTGACATGGCCGGCAAGACGTTCAACCGCATCGAGATTGACAGCTACGAGGCCGGCGGACAGGACTGGAGCGTCGTTCTGCCTGACGAGTTCCGCTCGCGCAAGGGCTACAGCCTCACGCCCTATCTGCCCTCTATCGTCGGACGCGCCATAATCGGCAGCAAGGAAGAATACGCGCGATTCAAAAAGGATTTCACCGACGTGCTGACGTCGCTCTTTGCCGAAAACTACTACGGCTACATGGCCGAACTGGCCGAACGCACACCGGGCATGAAGCTGCTCATCGAGCCTTACGGCACGGGCGGACAAAAGCCGTTCCGCGTGCTCGACATCTACAAGATTCTGAAAGAGTCGCCCAACGCCATCGTCGCCACCGAATTCTGGGTTGAGCCCAACTGGGGATGGAAGGACATGGCCGGACATGAGAAGGTGATGCGCAACACGCAGCGCCCCATGCTTGTGGCCGAAGCATTCACATGCTGGCCGCTCCACGCATGGCAGGACGACCCGCAGACGCTAAAGCCTGTGTGCGACCGTGCTTTCTGCACCGGCGTCAACCGGATGATGCTCCACGCCGGCGCGGCCAATCCTTGGCCGGACATTGAACCGGGAATGTCGTTCGGCAAGTGGGGAACGCAGTTTGTGCCCGGGCAGACATGGTGGAAGGCGGGCGGCGCACGCGCGCTGTTCGACTATATGGCGCGGTGCCAGTCGCTGTTGCAGCGCGGCGTGCCGGCCAAGGACCAGCTCCGTCTGACGGACCGCTTCAAGACCTACCGCCGCACGGACGGCGCCAACGACATCATTTTCATCTGCAATCCGACTGACCGTACGGTGGCCGACACGCTCCGCTTGGCCGAATTCATCGGGAACCGCAGCGTGGAATTGTGGGACCCGTACTCCGTCACGATGGCCGCACAGCAGCAGAAAAACAGCATCGTCGTCACGATTGAACCGAACGGTTCGCGCTTCCTCGTCATCTGCGGTCTGCAACCCATGACACCGACTGCCGATATGTATGCAGCAGGAACCAATCCGTCAGAAAACGCACTGCTCACCCAGCGCAGCGACACTCCCGCTACATCCGTAGATATCAGCAAGGGCTGGACTCTCTCCTTCCCGACATCGACCGACGGTCCGACGACCGTCACGACCGACAGGCTCTTCGATTGGACAACATCACCGACGGACGACATCCGCTATTTCTCCGGCACGGCCACATACACACGCTCCGTGACGTTGAAGAAGAAACAACTGAACGGCCGACGCGCCGTGCTCAGTCTCGGTGACGTCAAGAACATGGCAGCCGTGCGTGTCAACGGAAAGACATTCCCCGTTATGTGGAAGGCTCCGTTCCTGCTCGACGTCACGGCGGCTCTGCAAAAGGGCGTCAACACGATAGAGATAGACGTGACCAATCTTTGGCCCAACCGCATGATAGGAGACGAGCATGAGCCGGACGACATCGAATGGTCTGAGCCTTTACAATATACCTACGCACCGGGCTCGCCCGTAGCCGGACGCTTCATGAAGTCTATTCCCGACTGGCTGCGCGACGGGACACCACGTCCGTCGAAGGGCCGCAAGACCGTGGGTTGCTTCAAGTTCTTCAACGCTGACTCGCCGCTGCTCCCGTCAGGACTGATGGGGCCCGTCGAGCTGATATTTGAATGACATCACCAACATCTATATAATATAATGTATAAGACTATCCGCAACGTAACAGTTGCCACAGCCCTATTGATTGCCGCAACGGCCGTCAAGGCACAGGAGTATCAAGTGAAAGTAAGCGAGGCGCAGGAACCAATGGACAAGGGCTTGTTTGAACCGACATGGGAGTCGCTGCGCCAATACGAGACGCCGGAATGGTTCCGCAACGCCAAGTTCGGCATCTGGGCCCACTGGGGACCGCAGTGTGTCGAAGGCTCGGGCGACTGGATGGCCCGCGAGATGTATATGGAAGGTACAGGCAAGTATAACTACCACCTCAAGCACTACGGCCATCCGTCGGAGTTCGGCTTCAAAGATGTGCTGCCGCTGTTCAAGGCGGAGAAGTGGGAACCGGAAAAGCTCGTGCGGTTCTACAAGGAGATTGGCGCCGAATACTTTTTCGTGCTCGGCAACCATCACGATAACTTCGACCTCTGGGACAGCCCTTATCAGGAATGGAACTCCATGAACATCGGACCGCGGCGTGACATCCTCGCCGAATGGGCTGCGGCAACGAAGAAGGCGGGGCTGCCTTTCGGCATATCGTTCCACGCCGACCACGCATGGATGTGGTATGAACCGGCACGGCGCTTCGACCTGAAAGGAGAGAAACGCGGTGTGAAATATGACGGATGGCTGACTAAGGAAGATGGCTACCGCCCCAACGCCGACGGCACGGAGAAATGGTGGAAGGGTCTCGACCCGCAGAAACTATACGCCCAAGACCACGACATGAGCGACAAGATGTGGGACAACAAGGGAATACACAGTCAGTGGGGATGGGACAACGGTGCCGTGATACCGACGGAGGAATATGTCACCAACTTCTACAACCGCACGCTCGACGCCATCAACCGCTATTCGCCCGACCTTATCTACTTTGACGTCACCGTCCTGCCTTTCTATCCGGTGAGCGATGCGGGTATGAAGATTACGGCGCACATGTACAACCATCATCTGAAGACGAAGACCGCGACACGGCCCCGCAACGGAGGCAAGCCCGACCCGGGAGTGGTGTTCGGCAAGATACTCACAGACGAACAGAAGGAAGCTCTCGTCTGGGACGTTGAGCGCGGAGCGCCTAACAGGATTATGGAACAGCCGTGGCAGTGCTGCAACTGTCTCGGCGACTGGCACTATAACAATTCGACATATGAACGTAACCGCTATAAGTCGGCCGCAACGGTGGTGAAACTGCTCGTCGACATCGTGAGCAAAAACGGCAACATGCTGCTCAATGTGCCGCTCAGGGCCGACGGAACGTTCGACGAGAAGGAAGAAGCCATACTCCGTGAGTTCGGTGCGTGGATGAAAGTCAACAAGGAAAGCATCGTCGGCACCCGGCCGTGGCGCGTCTTCGGTGAGGGGCCCATCGCCGACAGCGACATCGCCATCAAGGCTCAGGGGTTCAACGACGGCCAATACACCAAGGCCGGCGCCGACGAAATCCGCTTCACAGCCAAGGACAATGTCATCTATGCCACGGCCCTCGCATGGCCAAACGACATGACGGTAAGCATCCGCAGCCTTGCCGACGAGAAAATAAAGTCAATAGAACTGCTCGGCTACGGCAAAGTGAAGTTCTCGCAGGCCGGAGGCAAGCTCACCGTCACACTGCCGGAGAAAGTCAACACGATTGCTCCGGTGCTGAAAATAAGATAACATAGAGCACATTGAAGCACCAGAACGCGTTGTTCAATCCATTTATATAGTTAGCCTTCGGCTCATGTTCTAAGTATTAAAACGAAATGTTCGTGCTTTTCTGCACGAACATTTCGTTTTAATGTTTGGAACATAACGGCTCTTTATTCAAAGGCCTTTCTATTCGTTATATCATGAATTGTATGCCGTTTCACCATGCTCGTAGATATCAAGTCCTTCTTCCTCGATACGCGGGGAGACGCGCAGACCGTGGATGTAGTCGATGCTCTTGAATATCACAAAACCACAAGTCATAGCCCACACACCGACAACGACGGCGCCGAAGAGCTGGGCAACAAAGAAGTTGAAGCCATGACCGTAGAACAGTCCACTGTCGGTGGCGAAGAGACCGGTGCAGACCGTTCCCGTAAATCCGCAGACACCGTGGACGGATGACGCGCCGACGGGATCGTCGATGTGAAGCACGTGGTCAATGAACTCGACTGACAGGGGCATCAGCAGACCGCAGATAAGTCCGATACAGGCGGCTCCGCCGATGCTGACGAGGTCACATCCGGCCGTTATGCCGACCAATCCGGCGAGGATTCCGTTGAGCGTGAGCGACAACGAGGGCTTTCCGTAGCGCACCCAAGAGAAGAAGAGCGTGGCTAGACCGCCGGTACAGGCGGCCATGTTGGTCGTCGCGAAGGTGTGGGAGATGGCCACGCGGTTATCTTCACCGAAGGCGGCAAGCTGCGAACCGGGGTTAAACCCGAACCATCCGAACCACAGGATGAACACGCCGAGGGCTGCGAAAGTGAGGCTATGGCCGGGAATGGCGCGGCTCTTGCCGTCACGTCCGTACTTTCCGAGACGCGGACCGAGCACCATAGCACCGATCAGTGCGAGCCACCCGCCGCAGGAATGGACGACGGTCGAGCCGGCGAAGTCATGGAACGTACATCCGAAGACGTCCATCATGAAGCTGCCTTCCTCGCCGTTCATGAGCCAGCCGCCACCCCATGTCCAGTGGCCTTCTATCGGGTAGACAATCAGGGAGATGAGCAGCGAATAGACGATATACATCGAGAACTTCGTCCTCTCGGCCATTGCACCCGACACGATGGTGGCCGCCGTGGCGCAGAAGACGGTCTGGAACATCAGAAATCCCTCGACGGGAAGGCCGGCCGGAGCTGTCAGGAAGTCGAGACTGCCCCACTCCGGCATGCCCATGAAGCCCGCACCGCCGGCTCCCCACATCACTCCGAAGCCTATCAGCCAGAAGCAAACGGAACCGAGGGTGAAGTCGACGAAGTTCTTGAACAGGATGTTGGCCGTGTTCTTCGTTCGTGAGAAACCTGCCTCGCAGAGCGCAAAGCCGGGCTGCATGAAGAAGACGAGCATGGCTGCGAGCAGCATCCACACGGTGTTGATAGAGATTTCTGTCTCACGGGCAAGCGTTTCGACGGTAGTATCGGCGGCAAATGATGCCATAGGCGTGGCCAGCGCAAGGGCCGCCAGCGCCACCTTATATATAACGGTATGTTTCATATTGATCTGTGTTTGTGTTGTCTTTGATTATTTCTCCTGTTCCGCGTTATAAAGTGAGATGTCCCCGCGCTCTCCGGTGCGGATGCGCACGGCGTCCTCAACGGGAATAACGAAAATGCGGCCGTCACCTATCTCTCCCGTACGGGCGGCGGCGACGATGGCCTCGATGGTCTTCTCAACGTTCAGATTTCTCACTACGACGCTGATCAGCACGCGCTCGATGCAGCTCGTGTCATACTTCACTCCGCGGTAGATGCGCGCCTGACGCATTTTCCCGACGCCGCGAACGTCATAATAGGAGAACCACTCGATGTCGATGTCGAGTAGCGCGTCCTTCACTTCCTCGAACTTTGTCTTGCGAATAATCGCCTCAATCTTTTTCATATCTCATTTGTGTTTGTTGTTGTTCTCTATACTCCGGCCAGCTTATCAAACCGCCGGGTGATAAATGTCCGGTCAAAGTGACAGGCCAAACGTCATATACATCTTTCCGCTGCAGGGGTTGGCGGTCACGGCAGCAAACAACGGCAGCGAAAAGGTGTCGGTCACTTTCACGTCTTTCTTCACTCCGACGGTGACGTTAGTGACGGCAAATCCGCCGACCGGCTCACCGGCGCAGTCCGTATATGTGGCCGCAGACTTGAACGGCACGCAGCCCGCCGCCGCTGTCCACGACAGTCCGCCGAGCCGGAACGGGGCCGCCATCTCTATATAGGAGGAATAGGCGCGATGGCCGTCGGGGCGGTAGTCGCTACCGGCAAAATTGGTGAACCAGTTCAGGGAAAATACGCCGAAATCATAGCCGACGTTGGCTTCAAAGACATGGGCCGTCTCGTGGGAGCCGTAAAGGAAATAGCGGTCGCGCCGCTCGGCTCCCGAGAACCAATAGTCCGTCACACCCAGCGTCAGACCGCCTGTCGTGTAGGACAGCGTCAGGTCGAGTTCTTTTGTATCGTTGGCGTCGGCAATGCCGTAGGAGCCCCATGCTCCCAATGTGATGCCTTCATAGGAAACGGACACTGAGGGCTGTATGGCCGCACTGCCGAGATTCTGGCCACGCCAGACATAACCACTCACGACATCCGCTCCTACTGAAGCATCAAACTTGTTGTCCTGTCCACAGGCTGTCATTGGAATGACAACCACAGCCACAAGGGCTGCTCTTTTTACTAATCCGTTCATAATACCTAATTGTGTTTGTGTTATATTCTTATGTCCTTACTGTCCCAGTGTGTTATTGTGTCGTACGATTTACAATCACTTTGCAATCACAATGCAAAATTACGTGATATTTTGCATTATTAAACAAACGCCGCAATGTTTTTATTTAAGCTTCGCCTTATTATGTCAATATGATAGTTTTATAGTGATATAAATAAACAATATGTAATTAAAACAAGCATATCTGTTGTTAAATTATAATATAGTGGCGTTTTTTTAAAACGAGGCTGGCTTTTATAGCATAATGAAAGGCCGACTTCACAGCCAGCCTTTTCACATAAAAACTAAACAAATACTTTATGAATTGTCATCCTTCAGTAAATCAAAAAACAGTCTTTGACTTCTTCCGGACAAAGACTGAAACGCTTTACCTGCGAAGCCGTCTTGATTGACACCAGCAAGTTTACATGGGTTTCATTTTGCTTTTATTCTATCTTGATGCAGTATCACCTGATTGACAAGTGCAAAGATAGCAGTAAAGGATGAGCTGAGCAATACCCAAGAATGGGGTTTTATCCAATCACGAACATGAACGAATAATATAATTGGATTAACAGAATATAAAGAAAGAAGATTGGAGCGGCGATGGATATACCGCAAAAGAGCGAGCAGTAGACGTCGGTTACGGTGCGGAAGCGGCCGGAAACGATGCCGTAGACGACCGACACGAGACACACGCCAAACGAAAGAACGGGAACGAGGGATGCGCTGAACGGCGATGGAAAGAGGTCACCGGTGACACTCAGCAGGACGGCGTGGGGCATAAGGGTCAGCCATGCCAAGACAGCAATATAGACAACAGACATGCTGACAACAAATGCAAAAGCGATGCGCTCGCGATATTGCAGCAAAGCGTGGCGACGGAAGACACGCGATATGCCGCATGAACGGGCGCATCCCCAAGCCACCGAGAGCAACAGCAGACAGGCTAAGGGACGTCCGGCAAGCATGTCCGTATAACGGCCAAGCAGCCAGCGCACTCCCTCACTGCCCAAGAGACTGCGCAGTCCGCTCTCGGGGAAAACGACGCTAAGCATCCACGACGCCGGCAGGAGGCACAATTCGAGGATGGCGAGCGACAGGGCTATGACGGCAAAAGGCTTACTTCTCATCAATACTGGGATTTTGTCATATCATCAGATGGTTCACTCGTCGTCGGGACAAAGGTTGTCGATGTCGAGTATGCGAAGCTCGAGAGCACGCACGACAAGCCGCGTGGCGTTGATACCCATACCTCCGTTACCATCAGGAAAGAGCTTTTGGATGAGCTCGTTCTGCCGCTTCTCAAGACTCTTGACGCCGAACGGCATACCGCGCAGGTTGGTGATCTGCTCCTTTGTGTATCCGAGGGCGAGATGACGGAGGAAGCGCTCGTCATAGTCATCAATCTCGTAGTTGACAAAGGCCTCCTGCGAAGCTACGCGACTGCCCACGGTCTGACGGAAGCGGTCGACTATCTTCTGGAGTATCGGCTGGTTGAAGACCATGCGTTTGCCCTCCATCACGCTGCGCACATCACCGCGCGTGAGGAGTTCGCCGCTTTTGAGTATGATGCCGTCGGCACCCGCATCGAGAACGTCGACCCAGAGTTTTTCGTTCAGTGTCTCGCCCGTGAAGATGAGAACCTTCACCGACGGATGGGCCTCTTTGGTCTGACGGCAGATCTCCACGCCGATGGTTGTCGACCCGCCGAGGCCGAGGTCTAACAGGACGAGGTCGGGCTGCTGTTGTTTCATCAGCGCCCAATAGGCAGCCTCATTGCTTGCCGTACCTATGATTTCGGCCTCGGGAATATCACTGCGTATGATACCTTCCGTGCCTTTCAGTTCCAATGGCACGTCTTCCACGATTATTACTTTAAACTTTTCCATTGTCTTTATGTTTTATTTCGTCCCCACCCGACCGCACTCGACTGTGAGACATGACGTGCGGCGGCACGGGGCAGCGTTATCTTTATGTTTTCTCCGTCGGCACGTATGCCGCAACCATAGCGGTGGGTAGCGTCAGAATGGTCGCGCACAATCTGTCGGCAGAGCTGGTATGGGATTGTGTCGACGGAGGGCACGAAAGGATCTTTGGCTTCCGACGGGATGGCGTCATGTCGCGGCATGGGCACGGTGAACGTCAGATAACGGTCGGCCGGAGCCTCGACGGTGATGCCGTCAAGCGGTCGGCCGGCAGCGCGCCGGAGCAATTCAAAGAGGTATTCGAGCAGATTGCGGTCGCCGGCGACATAGAGTCCTTGTCCCGCACCACCCGTAAGTTCGTCCACCGGAATGTTCGTGATGCGGAGACGGACACGCTCGGTCTGGCGCAGGGCCTGCTCGGTGAGTATGGAGTAGATGTCACGATAGTAGGCGACGAGTTCTTCCAAGGCCTGCAAGTCGGCATTGGCGCCATCCGCCAGTTGGACGATGCGGTTGGGATAATACATCGTCTCGTGCTTCAACGTCGAGAGACAATTGTCCAAGACGGAGTTGGTTACGTGGAGATTGCCCTCCTCATACTCTGCGCGGCGGCACTCGTCGGCGGCAAGTTCGATGCTGACGGACTGGCGGCGGTGTGTCGAGATGGCCTCCCGCAGGGCCTGAAGGATGTTGTCCACGACGGCCTGCAGGTCGGCGGGATATTGCTCATGCGTGAGGGGCTCGATGCGGCGGAGCTTTTCCGACGGTGTGTCGTCGCTGAGAAGGATGTCATCAAACATACGGATGCGCTCGACACAGAAGCGGAAATAGAGCCGGTGACGATAGTAGAGGAGATAGTAGGCTGGCGGGATGATGACCAAGAGGAGCACCAAGAGGATGATGGCGATGGTCTTGTCGGTCTGCGACTGCTGCATCACACGACAATACTCGGCCAGCGTATTGTCGGCGGAAAGCTCCTTGAAAAGCTGCGTATAGACCTTGTTGTTGTATGCGTAGAGTTGCCAGCGATGGAGGGCAAGTGCCGCCACGGCACTCTCGTTGCGCATGTCGAGAATGATATTATAATGTGTCGGCAGACTGTCGCGCAACCAAAGGATCTCCGTCGGCGTCGCTGATGCGTCTCCGTCGGCCGTCATCAGCAGTTTGCCACCTGGGCGAAGGCTGAGATAATGACGGTTGAGATATGTCCGGCAGGAGTCGGCAAAGACAAGAGAACGCTCGTATGTACCCGCAATATTGGAGAAATAGACACTGTCGGCGTATGCCTTGGCACGCGGGAGATTGCCTTCGGGCTGCGCTGCGTCAGCCGTCTTGGAGGCTTCGGAAGAGGCGGTTGGGGAGACAGAAGAAGCGATTGTGGCTCCGAGAGAAATGTTTGATGCTCCGAGAGCGGCCATGAGAATGAGCAACGAGCGCATGGCGGCACGCGGCAGGCGGAAGAAGAAGCGGCTGCCGACACCCTTGCGGCTCTCCGCCGACAACAGACAGACGGAGAAGATGCTGCTCAACTTGCGGTAACGGTCGATGATGCCGCGGCAGTTCATGAGCCCGAAACCGTGGCCGTCGTATATCTTATGCTCGAAGATGCGGGCCTGTTCGTCGTCGGTGAGGCCGCGACCGGTGTCCTCCACCGACACTTCGACGTAGTCGTCGGTCTGCCGTGCACTCACGGTGACACGCCCGCCGGAGGGCGTAAACTTGCGGGCGTTGTCGGCCAGCGTGTTTATCATGAAGAGCGTAAGCACGCGATCTGCCTTGACAGCAGCGTCGGTTGGCTGCACCTCCAGTTCCACGCCATTCATACGGAAACCCGTCTTGCCCTTGGCGACGATGTCGAATAGCGGCTGCAGAGCAAAGCTCTCTATGTGAAGGTCTATCCGTCCCTGTCTCATCTGTATCCAGCGGGTGAGAATATCGTTATATTCGTTGATCTTTGAGGCCAGTTCGGAGATATAGGCGTAACGCTCCGAACGTTTCGCGTCATCCTCCCGACGCGACGAGAGCATCGCCACCTCGTTGATGATACGGTCTATCAGAGGGACAACGCTGCAGGCCAAAGAAACTTTCGCACGGTTCTCCATACTGCGACGCTCGCCCTGCCGTATGCGCGTCATGCTGAGTGCGTATGCCTCATTGATGGTCTCCATGCGGTCGGCGACGGCTTCCGAATGTCTTCGGTCTGCCTCCTGCCACTCCCGCAGAGGGCGGAGAAGGTCGTCCATTGCAGATCCCGCCCGCCGACGGCGATTGAGATGAAAGAACAGGAACAGTACGCCGACGAGCACGAGAATGGCTATCAGCACTGCGCCAATCATGACATTGAGCTGCGAAGAGGCCGTGTCGAGCATGTCGGCACGCGACTCGAGATATCTGTCCTGACGCGTCTGCTCCTGCAGGTCGATGTAGACGTTGCGGTTGTAGTCGCTGGAAGGTTTGTCGTCAAGAGCCGAACAGACCACACTCAACTGTTCGCGTATGCTGGCGACAAGGTCCGGGGCCTGCCCGATGATGCTGTCGGCGAGAGCCGTCTGAAGTGTGGACAAAGCCCGGGCATAGTCTCCTGACGCAAAAAAACAGGAAGCGAGAGTGCGCCGTGCGCCCGCCGTCTGGTAGACATCGCCGTAGTCTTGGAATATTTCGAGCGAGCGGCGGGCCATCCATTCGGGCACATCGGCAGTCGCGACGCTATCGGGCAGGAACATCCGGAGGGCGCGGGTGTTTTCCTCAAGAAAGGCATCCCCGTCATTCAGTCCGATGATGAGACCGGCCATAGCCCCGAGACTGTTGGCCACAAAGAAGTCGTAGCCGTGGCGTGAGGCCGTGAAAAGACATTCGAGAAGTGCCGAAAACTCGCGGTGACTTATCTCCGACGATGTCCCGCCGGTCAGGATGCCGCCACTTCCGATGTTATAGAGATAGTTGATATATTGCGCCGTGTCCCGGCGTATGGGTCCGTCGGGGTCGATGTCGGCTAAAGCGACGGCCGACTTGTCCTCCAATCCGACGTAATAATAATAGGTGGAGTTGACAATGGCAAACTCCGTCTCGGCGTAGATCATGCGTCGCTCCATCCTGTCGGACAGTCCGCCGCGCTCTTCGGCGATGCGGCGGAGGCGCGACTTGGCGCGTTCGCAGTAGTCATAAAAAGCTCTGTTGCGCGACATTCGCTGGCAAAGACGCATCTGGAGGACGTCGCTCACGAGGAGTTCGACCTGATTGTCCGTGGCCGCGGACGCCTCTTCGAGATAACGTCCGGCCCCGTCATAGTCCATGCGGGCAATGCTGACGAAAGCCAGATTGTTGAGTGCTTCGGCCCGTCCGCTGCCGTAGTGGGCGGCGAGAGCGTATGCGCGTGAGGCACAGGCCTCGGTAGAATCAAGATTGCGGTAGTGATAGGCGTATGACAAAGTGTTCAGCTCGTCCACCCGTTGCCTATCTGTCTGTGAACAGGCTGAAAGAAACAAAAGGCTCCAAAGGCATACAATGATGCCGATGGAACCTTTCGTGATTATTCTATTATCCGCGTGCCTTAGCAATGTAACCCAATGCCTCCACACACTTGTCAGTGATAGCCTGCCAGTTTTCGGCTGCTATGACGTCTTTCGGGAACAGTTTTGAGCCCATACCTACGCAGTAGACACCGGCCTTGATCCACGATGTGAGGTTGGCCTCATCGGGAGAAACACCACCGGTAACCATCAGCTTGGACCAAGGCATGGGAGCCATGAGACCCTTGACGAGATTCGGGCCGAGCACGTCACCGGGGAAAATCTTGCACAGGTCGCATCCTGTCTCCTGAGCAGCACCCACCTCAGAAACGCTGCCGCATCCCGGTGTGTAAGCCACGAGACGACGGTTGCAGATCTTGGATATTTCGGGGTTGAACAGCGGGCCGACAACGAAGCATGCACCGAGCTGGATGTAGAGGGCTGCAGTGGCGGGGTCAACGACCGAGCCGACACCGAGAGCAAGCTCGGGGCACTCCTTTGCAGCAAACTTAACGACCTCCTCAAACACCTCGTGAGCGAAATCGCCACGGTTGGTAAACTCGAAAGCGCGCACGCCGCCATCATAGCAAGCCTTCACCACTTTCTTGGCAACCTCAGCGTCCTTGTGATAGAACACGGGCACCATACCTGTCTGGCCGATTTTGGCCAACACGGCTATCTTATCAAACTTTGCCATTTGTCTTTATCTAATATTTAAATAATGTGTCATTAACGCTGTACACGTCCGTTGGCGTTACCTCCGGCCAAAGCCTCAACCTCAGCGACAGTGACGAGGTTGTAGTCGCCGTTGATGGTGTGCTTCAGAGCCGATGCTGCCACTGCAAACTCGAGCGCCTCGCCCTGTGTCGGCTTTGTGAGCAGACCGTGAATCAAGCCGCCGGAGAAAGAGTCGCCGCCACCGACACGGTCAATGATGGGGTTAATCTCGTAACGCTTGCTCTGATAGAACTCCTTGCCGTCGTAGATGAGTGCCTTCCAGCCGTTGAACGTAGCGGAGAAGCTCTCACGCAAAGTAGAAACGACATACTTGAATCCGAACTCTTCCTTCATCTGCTTGAAGATGCCCTCATATCCGGCTGCGTCTGTCTGTCCGCCCTCGACGTCAGCGTCGGGCTTGAATCCGAGACAGAGCTCTGCGTCCTCCTCGTTGCCGATGCAGACGTCGACATACTTCATCAGCGGGCGCATGATAGAGATAGCCTTCTCTGATGTCCAGAGCTTCTTGCGGAAGTTCAGATCGACAGAAACGGTCACACCGTGACGCTTTGCAGCCTCGCAGGCCAGACGGGTCAGCTCGGCAGCCTTGTCGGAAACGGCGGGTGTGATGCCTGACCAGTGGAACCAGTCGGCACCTTCCATGATAGCATCGAAGTCGAAATCAGAAGGATCAGCCTCGGCGATGGCACTGTGGGCGCGGTCGTAGATGACCTTTGAAGGACGCATCGAAGCGCCTGTCTCAGCATAGTAGAGACCGACACGGTCGCCGCCACGGGCGATGAACTGGGTGTTGACACCATAACGACGCAGAGAGTTGACTGCTATCTGACCAATCTCGTGAGAAGGCAGCTTGCTTACGAAATAAGCGTCGTGTCCGTAGTTTGCGCAGCTGATAGCCACATTAGCCTCACCACCACCGGGGATGATGCGGAATGAATCTGTCTGGATGAAACGGTCGTTGCCGTTGGGGGAAAGGCGGAGCATTATCTCGCCCAATGTTACCACTTTAGCCATGATAAGTAATATTTTATTATTGTTTATAGATAGATTTATCAGTTTGTGACTACAAAAATACCATTATTTTCCCAAACGGCGAAACAAAATGAGCAAAATCTTCATTTGCGGACGGAAATTTGAATACGACGGAATATTTTTCCAATCCGCCCCAATGTCTATAATCTTTACAAAACAGTCTCCGCGAAAGTCGTCAGTTTTTGCCGTTTTCCGGCCTCAGGAGGCCCTTACGGGTATTTTCTCGGCCCGGTTTTATCACAAGAAATGTCGCGTCCGGACGCCGCCACACCCACGGGAGGGCATCCCGAGGTGTCAGGAGCAGAGATTTCCGTCACTGTTTAAATCCTTTCTATTTGACAATTCGATATTGGAATAAGAAAAACAGGAGAAAGGTTTCGCCACAAAAGCAGCCGGTTTTATGAGGCAACTGTTTGCCAACGCCATAAAACCGGCTGCTTTTTGTGACGAAATCTTGCAGAAGTCAGAAAGGGATCACACCTCTACATGCTTCCGCAACATGTCCATCAGCGCCTTACGACCTTCTTTCCACCTACGATGTAGACACCCTTAGACAATCCGTCAAGAGCCTCTGACTTCGGCATGCCACGTCTCAGCTTCCGGCCCGACACGCCATAGACATCCACCCGGTTGTCCTCCAGTTCCCTCACGGCACTCATTCCGGACGGTTCTGACACCATGAACGTACAAAAATAGTTATACGACGGGACAAGCCAGACATCATCCTGATTGTCATAAAGGTAGAGGACATATACCTCACCGGGCGTCAGTATGCCGGTCATATCTTTTCTAAAGACAAACTCGCGCGTCTCTCCGGCACTGAGAGTCACTTCTCCGCTGATATTGCCGATGAAATCCTCACCATCCAATGTTGCGATATATCCCGTTATCGTCCTGCCGGACACCGCTCTGTTGGCTGTCGCCGTGACATGCAGGTCCACGTCGTTGACCGGTGCCGTAGATGTCGAAATGTCGCCGACATAGACCGGGCTGCTGAGCGTTACGGCCGGTTCTTCGCCGGTTAGTGTTATTTTGGGGCGTTCAGTTCCCGGAGGAAGAAGTACGGGTTGCCACTCATCTTCCGTCCTATAACGCCGGCAGACCGGAACGACTTCATATTCACCATTCTTCAGAACATTCAACGGGAAGAAGCGGAAACCGCTGATTCCATACAATATTGGCAGTTCGACATAACCGACATAAGAAAGATACTCCCGCCCATTGGCTTCATCAACGAACTTGACACCAAGCTCAACGACGACCGTATCGGCTGAATAATTGGCTATTGTTCCGGACAAATGCAACTCACTGTCGCGAGTGACAGCCTCATCCCTGCACTCTACGACATAGCCGTCCGCACATCCCATAATCACTTTAGGCTGGTGGTATCCCTCGCGTTTCTTTATGCCCATGATGCACCGCTGCTGCTGATTAAATCCATAGCCAACCGTTCCACCGCCGATTCCCGAGCCCCTCGGGTCAAGGGCTCCGGCTCCATGAATTGTGAAATAGCCGTCGTAAGAACCGCCCCAGCCCCAATTGAAGTGGAACAGCCCGTTCCCATCATACCCGTCACACACGAAGGCATGACCTTCCTGATTTTCCGTGACGCCGACGTAGAGTGTGGGACGCTTGGCGGCAAGTTCCTCATAAAGCATATTCTCCCACTCGGCATCCGAATAGAACATACGCCAATAGTCATTGACGTCAGCGTCATAGTCGAAATGTCCATTCAGAGCGAACGGAATGAGCCAGTCGCCGCCGCCGGAAGCATCAGTTCCATAATCCATCTTTATGCTCGCTCCGCAATGATACATCAGTTTGGCCACGGCATCGGCCTGCTCCTGGGTATATCTGCCGTCGGAATAGTCGGGAAGCATATTGGCCCAATCATATATATCATCGAAATAAGCAGACACGGTCAGGCCCTTTTCTTCCAATGTATATTTGCAAGACCCGAATCCCATGTACGGCCACTGATGATAATTCATGATCTGAGCCATCGCCGTTGCCGAACATCCAGTGTATGTCGGCTGCCCGCCAATGGTCGGACACATGTTGTTATACGGTGCGTTCTGATTCCACGTGGTGGTCACAAGCGGCAGTACGGCCGGGCGGGATGTTTTTGCCACGGCAATCTTTTCCGCCTTTGCGACAGCCTGACTAATTCCTGACTCATACTGGCCGAGCCACCACTTCATGGCCGCAGGGGCACGGTCATAGGCAAATTCACCCTGAGGCACATAGCCAAGCAGCGCCGGAGCGAGATCATCGGCACCGACGATAAGAAATCCGCCGTCGGTATTCTCGCCATCATTGAACACATAGTAGCAGTTGACTCCTTCAAGACGGCCTGTATAGGCCAGCGTCATCTTGGATGAATAAGCCAATGACGGTGCATGGCGCCGTAACATCCGACCTTCAGAACGTGCATGGCTCAGAGCTTCTTCCGGATTCAACTGCCGGGCCATTGCCGGTGCGGCAAACAACAGGACCATCATTACCGCTAAAGACGAAATCATTAGTTTTCTCATAATTTTAGTCTATCATGGAGCTTATTCTTTATAATCCATGCCTGTCCGCGCCGTCAAGCTCCATTAAGAACTGCGCAGACAGGACGTCATTAGTGTGTGCAAATTTAAAAAAAATGTCCAAACTGACAGCACATTTGCTCACAAAAATATCGTAGTTCACGAAAATTTGACCGCAGACCGTATTTATATTAAGAAAAAAAAGAGCAAAGAGTGACATCATTTTTTCTAACAAAACCGCCACCGCGAAAGTCGTCAGTTTTTGCCGTTTTCCAGCCTCAGGAGGCCCTTACGGGTATATTTCCGGCCCGGTTTTATCACAAGAAATGTCGCGTCCGGGCGCCGCCACACCCCCGGGAGGGCCTCCCGAGGTGTCAGGAGCAGAGATTTCCGTCACTTTTTGATTGCCGTTTTCGACCCAAAACTCGACCTTTTGCTTGCCGTAAGGCCCTCCCGAGGGCGCAACGGGGCCGCCGTCATCATGCAACGGCGGCCCCGTTGCAATGCAACAAGGCCCTTACGGCAGACCAACGGGGCCCTTACGGCGAGACCATAGCAGCCCGACAGCGAGACAACGGAAACGCCACGATTTTTAAATGACTATAAATCAGCAAGTTGAAAAGTCAACGGATATAAAACGGATAAATATCCGGAAAATTACACACGCCATATTTCGAATATTTGAAACCACTGGAGATTTATTTTGAAAAGTGCCCCTGAATTTTGACGTTAAATTCAGAATTTTTCGGACAAACTATGGAAATATTTGATAAAAACAGGCCGCCACCCACTATTTGATTGACAGGACGAGACGATATCATCACGTATTAATGTGAAAATGCGATATACGCAACTTGTCAACACAATAAAACAGAGTAAATATTTGGCCGTGTGTAATTTTTACGTTACCTTTGTGCCATAAAGAAATACAGGACGGTGATAACCTACAAAAATTATTTTGAGGATTTCTTAAATAAGCAAAGCCCGAAAGTTATCCGAAAAATAATCCAAACACTAAGAATAGTGGAGCAGTTGGAACGAATACCTTCGACCTATCTGAAATTCATAGAAAACACTAACGGCCTTTTTGAAATCCGCATCAAGTTTGGCTGCAACATCTTCCGGGTGTTCTGCTTCTTTGACGAAGGGAAATTGGTCGTCTTGTTGAGCGGATTTCAAAAGAAGACACAAAGGACTCCACGAGAAGAGATAAACCGTGCGGAGAGATTGATGCAAGAATACTTTGACAATAAAGACAAGGAGGAAACAATATGAAGGACATTAAGACATTAGCCGATCTGGAAGATAAATATATCGGTAAAAAAGGAACTGTCGAACGCGAAAATTACGAAAAGGAGATTGCGGATCTAATGATTGGTATGCAAGTCAGGGACGCACGCATCCGCCTCGACCTCACACAAGAGGAACTGGCAGAGCGCATTGACAAGAAACGTACTTTTATTTCACGCATAGAAAACGACGGAAGCAATCTTACTATTAAGACACTCCGAGACATCGTGGAACGCGGTTTGGGTGGTAAACTCAGCATCCAAGTGCAAATATAAAGCGTTGTGACTGTCGGACATTGTATCGAGATTAACGGTATGCCGGCATTATTTATCAAAAAGACAAGCATCCACCCCTGCCCCAAATCACAAAAAGAGCACACCGCGGATGTATTTTGAAAAATATCGGGCCACGGTTATCGGATTTCGAGAATTATTGGTATTTTTGCAGAAAACTTATCGCAGGCCGGGCATAATGGTATCGGACAAAAGCGTTCGGCTTGACCACAAAGGAAAGGATAAACCATAAAAACAAGTGAATGGCGACTGATAAAATCAGAATTAAGGATATAGCAAGACTTTCAGGAGTGTCTGTCGGAACAGTGGACAGAGTGTTGCACAACCGCCCCAACGTGTCGAAGGCAGCAAGGGAAAAGGTGGAAAAGGCGCTCAAGGAGATGGATTACCGTCCGAACATGTATGCCAGCGCGTTGGCCTACAACAAGTCCTACAACTTCTACTGTATCATACCGAAACACGAGTCGGAAGCCTATTGGGAGGAAATCGAAGAGGGAGCGATGAATGCATGCGAGCGGCGGCGCGACTTCCACGTCAACGTGAAGATGATGTACTACAAGCGATTCAACACGGAGACATTCAAACAAGTCACGGAACAGTGTCTGAAGGAAAACCCCGACGGCGTCATCATCGTACCGTCGACATTGGACGCCACCCGTAAATTCACCGACGAGCTCCACGACCGTGACATCCCGTTCATCCTGCTGGACTCCTATATGCCGGACCTGAAACCGCTGTCATTCTACGGTCAGGACTCGTTCTGCAGCGGATATTTTGCCGGACGCATGCTCATGTTCATCGCGTCCAAGGAAAAGGAAATCATGCTCATGAAGCAGATGAAAAACGGCAACGTGGCCAGCAAGCAGCAGGAAAACCGCGAGACCGGATTCCGCCACTACATGCGCGACCACTTCCCACACATCACCATCTGCGAGGTAAATCTGCCGCTGGACGAAGGAAGAGACAAATATGACAAAATACTTGAGACCTTCTTCAGGGAACACCCTCAAGTCCATCACTGCATAACGTTCAACTCCAAAGCCCACATTGTCGGCGGATTTCTCCAACGGAGCAACCGCAGGAACGTCCAGATAATGGGATATGACATGGTGACGAAAAATGCGGAGTGCCTCAAACAAGGCTCTATCTCGTTTCTAATCGCACAACACGCATTCATGCAGGGATTCTCCTGCGTGGCAACACTGTTTGACGCCATCGTGCTCAAGAAGGAAGTGACACCGATCAACTATATGCCGATAGAGATTCTGACAAAGGAGAACATCGACTTCTACCGACGGACGCAGCTCTGAAAAAGGGACGCAAAGGAACGGACATAACGGGACGGAAGCAAGAACAAGGCATTGGGGATTTATCACGTGACAAAGCATTTGGCTTAACTCCTTAACTCCCTTCTAACTCCTTAACTCCCTTCTAACTCCTTAACTCCCCAAGAATAAGATTCATTCAAATAAAAACAAAATAACTACTGATTATGGAACAGACTTTCATTAAGATCAATCCGGCCGACACCGTCGTCGTCTGCCTTCAGCCGAAGAGCAAGGGCGAGACAATCGAAGTGGACGGCAAGACCATCACAAGCAATCAGGACACTCCTGCCGGTCACAAAATCCTCATCACTGATACGGAGGAAGGTCGCGACATCATAAAATACGGCTATCCCATCGGTCACGCACGCCAAAATCTCAAGGCCGGCGACTGGGTGAACGAAAACAACCTGAAGACAAATCTGGCAGGAACGCTGGAATATACATACAATCCCGTCAACGAACAGCTGACCATCAAGAACGAAAAGCGCACCTTCCGCGGATATGTCCGCGCCAACGGGGAGGTGGGCATCCGCAACGAGGTGTGGATTGTCCCCACCGTGGGATGCGTCAACGGCATTGCAGAACGACTCGCCGAAGAACTGAAAAAGGAGACCGGATGTGAAGGCATCGACGCCATCTACGCATGGCACCACAACTACGGATGCTCTCAGCTGAGCGGAGACCACGAAAACACACGCAAGGTTCTGCGCGACATCGTGCTCCACCCCAATGCCGGCGCCGTGCTCGTGCTCGGTCTGGGATGCGAAAACAATCAGCCGGAGTTGTTTGAGCAGTTGCTCGGTGACTACGACAAGGAGCGCATCAAGTTCCTCGTCACTCAGAAAGTGGATGGCGACGAAGTGGAAGCCGGCATGCAGATACTCCGCGAACTGTACGCCAAGGCAAAGAAAGACAGCCGCGAGGATGTCCCCGTCAGCAAACTGCGCGTGGGTCTGAAATGCGGCGGAAGCGACGGATTCAGCGGTATCACGGCCAACCCGCTCGTCGGCGAGTTCTCCGACTGGCTTGTGGCACAGGGCGGAACGTCCATACTGACAGAGGTACCGGAGATGTTTGGCGCCGAGACGATACTGATGAACCGCTGCGAGACAAGCGAACTGTTTGACAAGACAGTCAGCATGATAAACAACTTCAAGGAGTACTTCCTCAGCCACGGCGAACCTGTCGGCGAAAATCCGTCACCGGGCAACAAGGCCGGAGGTATATCCACGCTGGAGGACAAGGCTCTCGGATGCACACAGAAGTGCGGCCGCGCACCGGTCAGCGGTGTGCTGGAATATGGCGACCGACTGGAGACGACAGGCCTCAACCTGCTCTCCGCTCCGGGCAACGACCTCGTGGCAGCCACGGCTTTGGCTTCTGCCGGATGTCAGATAGTGCTCTTCACCACCGGACGCGGAACGCCGTTCGGCACATTCGTGCCCACGATGAAGATTGCGACCAACCCCACTTTGGCCGCACGCAAGCCCAACTGGATTGACTTTAGCGCTGGACAGCTCATCGAGGGACGCACGATGCAAGAGCTCGTTCCGGAGTTTATTGACAAAATTCTGGCCGTGGCAAGCGGCGAGAAAGCCCGCAACGAGGTCAACGGCTATCGCGAGATTGCCATCTTCAAGAATGGAGTGACGCTGTAAGACGGCTTATAACTTGTAACTTTAAACTTGTAACTTTATGATTTCACGCATCGCCCTTGTCCGTAGCAGCGTGCAAATCATAAAGTTACAAGTTTAAAGTTTAAAGTTACAAGTTTAAAGTCCAAGCCACAGCGGTATTCATAAAGTTACAAGTTTAAAATTAAAAGTTACAGGTACAAAATGTCCAAAGGTCTCATCGCACTCAGCCCGCTGCTGGTGTTCGTCGGTCTGTATCTCGTCACCTCAATCATCGCAGGCGACTTCTACAAGGTGCCCATCACCGTGGCGTTCATGATTTCGTCGGTATATGCCGTCGTCATCAGCGGAGGCATGCCGTTGCACAAACGCATCGACACCTTCAACCGCGGAGCCGGCACGGAAAACATGATGCTGATGCTTTGGATATTTGTCTTAGCCGGAGCTTTCGCCAACAGTGCGAAGGTGATGGGCTGCATCGACGCTACCGTCAATCTCACATTGACACTACTGCCCGGCAACATGCTTCTGGCAGGACTCTTCCTGGCCGCCTGTTTCATATCTTTAGCCGTCGGGACGAGCGTCGGAACAATCGTCGCACTGACCCCGATAGCCGCCGGCATCGCCCACTCGACCGGGACGAGCGTACCGATGATGACGGCCGTAGTGGTCGGAGGTTCGTTTTTCGGCGACAATCTGTCGTTCATTTCCGACACAACAATAGTCGCCACGTCGACACAAGGATGCAAACTGAGCGACAAATTCCTCGTCAATTCCTATCTCGCCATGCCCGCTGCCGCCATAATTCTACTGCTTTACATCTTCATGGGACAAGGCATGACATCTCCGCAGACCATACCCGATGTCGAATATATAAAGGTATTGCCTTATATCGCCGTGCTCATCATAGCCATAACGGGTATGAACGTCATGGCCGTGCTCACCATCGGGTTGGCTCTGACCGGCCTGATTGGCATCACGGGCGGCACGTTTGACATGTTCGGATGGTTCGGAGCGATGGGAGACGGCATCCTCAACATGGGCGAACTGATTATAATAACAATGATGGCGGGCGGTATGCTCGAACTGATAAAGGCCAACGGAGGCATCGACTATGTCATCACAACCATGACACGCCATGTCAAGGACAAACGCGGAGCTGAACTATCTATCGCCGCTCTGGTCACCCTGGTTGACATCTGCACGGCAAACAACACTGTCGCCATAATCACCGTGGGAGGCATCGCCAAGCAGATTGCCGACCGCTTCGGAGTGGATCGCCGCAAGAGCGCAAGCATCCTGGATACAATGTCATGTTGCATGCAAGGCATAATACCATACGGAGCACAGATACTGATGGCCGCAGGACTGGCTTCACTCAATCCCGTGAGCATCATTCCGTATCTGTATTATCCGTTCTGCATCGGCATAATAGCCGTCCTCGCCATTATATTCAGATACCCGAAAAAATATTCATAAGTGGGAACTGCCACGACAACATCATACAAAACGTGAACAACTGACAAAAACGAGACCACAATGGACGTAGTACAGCGCAACTTCTTCCGTCTGCTGCGCAGCGGAACATTCGGAGGACATGAGCCGGTCGAACCAATGTCGACGTACAAGTGGAACCGTCTCTACCAGATGGCACTCATGCACGGCGTGGCCGCTCTGACGGCCGACGGCATCGAACGTCATCGGAATGACTTCTTCCTCACACTGTCCGACGAACAGAAACGAATATGGCAGAAAGCCCTTGAAGACACCGAAACGGCCAACCGCAAGATAAACACGTGTGCTGCCGAACTGTTGAGAACAATGAACAAGGAGCAGTTGCGCCCGATTCTACTCAAAGGCCAGGCTATGGCGGTGCTCTATGAAAATCCATTGCATCGCACAATCGGAGACATCGACATCTTCTTTCCCTACTCCACACAAGGACGCAAAGCTGACCAATGGGCTCACAGCCACGGCACGGAAAAACCGGCCGAGGAGCGCGGCAGGATGAAATATCTGTGGAACGGTATCAATATCGAGCATCACCACCGCATGCAGCGTCTCACCAATCCAAGACTTAACCGCCGCTTGCAAAACATAATCAGCAGCGAGATAAACTGCTGCGACTCGTCTTACGTAACCATCGAAGGCACAAGAGTCGAGACGCTGCCACCAACATTAAATCTGCTTTATATCATCACCCGAATCGTCCGCTACATCCTCAACGAAGGCATCAGCCTCAAACAAATCATCGATCTCGGCATGTTCCTACGCAAGGACGGGGATAAAGTCGATTTCGTCAAACTGCAATCATGGCTTGACCGGTTACGTATGCAATGGATGGCGCGCCTGGCGGGCAGTCTGTTAGTGCGCCTTTTCAGTTTCACGGAAGACGAAATCCCTTTCATGAATGGCCATTCCGACTCAAGCGTGGACAGCGTCATCACCGATGTCCTGCGCCTTTCGTCCATGCATAACGACAACTGGTACTTCACTCAGGGCAAGAACATATTCGTCCGCACGAGCGACTCAAACGCCATGATATGGCAGATGCGTCATAGCGCAAAATACTTGAAATACTATCCGACCGAGACCGTGACCAACTTCTTTGCCACCTTCGCCAACTCGCTGTCAAGGATTGAGGAATAAAGGGAGATAAAAGAAAATAAAGGACAATAGCTTTGGGGCATGTTAAACCAAAACTGTTGTCCTTTATCTCCTTTTATGGTATTACGCCATCAGTTTGCAGCACCATTCCTTACGCGCGCCATGACCTCGGCTTTCAGCTTTTCTATCGCCACACCGGGCTTCGGCGCATGAGCCGGGATCTCAAAGTTTATTCCTGTCAGAGGTTCTTCCTTTTCCGCACGGGCTTCGGCTTCCGACATATAAGCCATATCGATGAAATACATTTCCATGTTCGACTTCATCGAGACAAACTTCGAGCCATACGTTTTGGCCATGCTCTTGTGACCTATTGTAATGGTCATCGCCAGAGAACGGCCTATCATATCAGGCAAGCCGAATCTGTTGGCTGCGTTCGTGCGGTACATCTCCGTAACCACGGCTTCAGAGATTTCCATCGTTATGCCCAATAGTTTCAGTCCCCAAAAGCCATACGAATGGTCTTTCTTGTCGGCAAGCTGGTCGCACTGGAATGTCGTCACGTCGGCATTGCGGCGATAAACAGCCTTTGGCCAATGTTTGCCGCTCATTACATCGACATTGGCAGAACGATTGATACGGCTGTACTTCTTGTCGTTAATCAGGAGCATATTGCCCATGAACAGTTCCTCTGCCTCTCGTTCACTACGGGGCTGTCGCGGCTTCTCATTATAATATATAGAGTCTCGGCCGGCACGTTTGACAATTCCATAATTGCGGGCAGCCCGTGTCTTTATGAAAGAGTTCTTCTTGTTCGGCTTCTTCTTCAGCGGCATATAGTAGTCGACAATGCTTTCCGTATAGTTTCTCACACTGTCCTTGGTGTCACTCAAATAAAAACGGCGATAAGAGCGCATCCGCAGATAATCATGCGGAGAGTTCCTGACCGTCACACTGCCGATGTCATAGACCTGCGGTGTCAATTCTATCAAGCCACGCTTACGGTCCGATGCTCCGGCCGTGAACGTTTCATAGCAGAGATGACGGATGCTAAACTCTGCAACCGTGTCAGCCTCAGCCGGGAGAAGGCCCTGCTCATCGGTCGTTCCGAGCAACCTGCCGTCAGCCGTAATGACGCTCGCAAACGGAACGACACTGCCGTCGCTGCGATCAACGACCTTTGTCTGGGCAACAGCCGCCACAAACGCGGTGGACACAATGATACTTAATAATAGTCTCTTCATAATCTTAATCTTTAAATCGTTTATTTATGTCTTTATCAAAAAAACAACGCAGATACACACACCTGACTAAGTTATCGTAGCGACTATCTGCGCTGTTGCTATCTTTTATACTTCTCCTAATCCGTGCTTAAGGCACAATCTTCTTCATGTTCAGCTCGCTGATCTTATGGTCAGGCGAGACTGCGGCCACCACGTTGTAGGTACTGAAAGTCTCTTTGCTTGTATCATTGCGCGTAATGCGATGGTCGACAGAGAATGTGACGGTATACTTGTAACGGCCATCACCTGCGTCTGTCTTTTCTATTTTCCAATCGTTGTTCAGGGAGAAGGTCATGCCGGTAATGTCATCCGGAGCATGGAGCTTCTTCATGTATGTCATTACGTCGGTCTTCGTGGCGTTCTCCTTATGGAGGAAACTGCCGAGCACACCGCTGAGAGTCTCGGTAAGAGATGCCTCCTCGTTGTTGGCAAGAGCCGTGAAATAGTTGCTGAACAGGTTGCTTATCATCTGACGGTCGTCGTCCGTGACGCGGCGCGCATCCGACTTGTCGAACATGATGCGGGCCTCGTCGAGGTGGAGACCGTTGTCAAGATGGCTGTCAATGTAGGCCTGATAAGCCTCGGGAGTGTCGGCCGTCGTGGCAGCGAGCCAGTCGAGTGAGTCAATCTTCAGGCGGGCTTCGGTCACGTGGATGCTGCCGGGATGGAGCTGGATGTAACGCTCCAGTGCTGTCTTTGAGCCGCTGCGTACGGCGTTGTCCCATTCGGTGTCGACCTTACGGAGCAGCTCGAGGTGGGCCATGATGGAGTCACGATGCTCCTGCGGCGCTTCGGTATAGACGTCGAGGAAATTCTGGAGCACGGCCGGCTCGCCGCTGGCCATAGCATTCTCGTAGGCATCCATTTCGTTTTTGTCCTGCGTCGTCTTATAAAAATAAAGACTGACGAACACGGCGAGCAGAGCCACGACGAAAGACACGATCAGAACGACGTATGTCCTCTTCATCCCGCCCTTTGCCGGTGACGTCTCCTGTCCTTCCGTCACCTCCGGCCGGGATATCACCGGTTGCGGCTTCACCTCAGGAATGTTCAGCGGGTGATGACAGTTTGGACACTCATCGCTGTCATTAAACACAACGTCTCCACACTCGGGGCATTTTGTGACCTTGCCTGCAATCTCTATTCCACAACTGGGACATGTCTTTGCCTGATCGCTGACCTGATGGCCACATTCCGGACACTTGATTATTGCCATATCACTATATATCTTTTAGTCTTTAGTTTGTTCTTCTTTCTCTTTTCCTTCCGTGGCGACGTCGTGCCGGAAGCGTATCTCCCGCAGCCCGTGACGTCCCATGAACCGGCTCTTGTCGACATATCCGACCACACCGTCGATATGGCCCTTACACGTGTACTGCCACATCGTGAAGTCGCGGTCGTCCGCCAGGACCGGCACGCGGTCGGTGTATTGGGCTATCATGAGACGATAGTCGTCGATTTTGCCACAAAGATGCTTATTGTAGAAATTGGTGTAAGTATAGAGCAAGGGCTTCTGTCCGTATGCCTCTTCCACAAGCCGAAGAAACTTGAACAGCGAGTCACAAAACTCCTCCGTACCATATCCGCCGGCGGTCTCGATGTCTATCATGGGGAGCAAGTCCTGCTCTTCCGGCAGACACTGGGTCATGAAGTTCTCCAACTGTTGCTGCTGGTCGGTCTTCGGACGATAGAAGTGGTAGCTGCCGACTTTGAGACCGTATCGCTTGGCCAGCTCTATGTTCTGCTCATATTTATGGTCAATCCTGTCACCGCCCTCTGTCGCCTTGAGATAGACGTAGGCTGTCTTGGCGTTTTCTCCGACGGCCTGCCAGAACACATCGCCTTGATAGTGGCTGAGGTCTATGCCGTGGACATGGGTGCAAGTGTCCTCACATTGCTCAAAAAACTCCTGCGCCCCTGCACACAACGGTAGAAAGATTGATATAATAAAAATCAAGTTTCTCATCACTCTGCAATGAATTTAGACGCAAAGGTACAAACTATTAATAGAAAAAGTGTAACTTTGCCCAAAATAATTACATTGATGAAGCATTTACTTGTTGTTATGCTCGCCGCCGTGACACTGATGTCCGGATGCAGCAGCGAAGATGAAGATACATTCACCACGGACCCGGTCACACCCCGTACGCCACGCACGGTGATGGTATATATGACGGCCGAAAACAATCTCTCGGGCAATGCCTACAGTGACATCAACGAAATGATGCGCGCGTCGGCCGACATTCCCGACGGTTCAAATCTCGTGGTCTTTGTCGACAGAGCGAGCAGTACCGAGTTGCCGTTTGTTGCCACCATCAGCAACGGAGAGATTGTCAAGGACGACAGATTCAGCCCGGAAGAAGACTTCATCTCAACAGATCCCAAACGGATGCGAGAGACGCTCAGGTGGATGATGGACCACTATCCGGCCGAAGACTACGGGCTGGTCTTGTGGGGGCACAGCAGCGGATGGATATTCAGCACTGACTCCATAGCCACCGACGACGCGCCGGCGGGCAAGATGCACAGGGCTTACGGATGGGACACCGGCAACAACAGCCAAGGCGGCACCGGCAAATGGATCAACATCCCGACTCTGGCCGACGTGTTGGAGAGTCTGCCCCACAAACTGAAATTCATCTTCGCCGACTGCTGCAACTTCCAGACGGCAGAGACGGCCTTTGAGTTGCGCCATGCCGCTGACTACATCATAGCCTCGCCGGCCGAGACACCTGCCTGCGGAGCGCCATACGACAAGCTGATTGTGCCGCTGTTCGACGACAAAGATGACTTCTATAAGGGCATCGCCGACACATACAACGCCATGACAGTCAACCGCGACGACCGTGTCCCGATGGCCGTCGTGCGCACGTCTGAGATGGAGCGTCTGGCCGTGGCGACAAAGGACGTCGTCAGACTGATGGCAGCCAAGGGGCAGACTGTCACGGACGATGTCATATACTACCGGACGCATGCAACCCGCAGCAGCATAAAAATCATGTTTGACGCCAACGACATCATCCGGAAAAACATCGGAGACGAGCATCCGGAAGCATATCAGCAATGGAAATCGGCTTTCGACAACGCCGTCATATACCGAGCCACAAGCACAAAATGGCTGACAGCCTACCCCATAGACTTCGGATTTGACACAACCGGAGAGTATTACGGCGGCATGAGCATGTTCGTCCCGTTAGACGTCTATGACACACCGGGATGCAGCTACAATCAGGACATCCGCCGGACGGAATGGTACTGGGCCGCAGGTTTTGACAATCATTACGCAGGTTCGGAATAACGGATGGTTCGTCTGGCATCCGAATGAACTTGTTAGATTTTGACACAGACTTCATCCTTTTGTAAACATTGTTACTAAAAAAATCAGGACAAACAAAAATGTGAGTTTTTTGTCTCCGAAATGCCTAAAAATCATGTTCGCCAAGCAACGGTCGTGCCGTAAGGGCCCCGCGAGGTTGCAACGGGGCCGCCGCGAGGTTGCAACGAGCGCCCCGTTGCACTCCAACGGGCACGCCGTTGCGACTCAACGGGGCCCTTACGGCAGCGAAAAAGCAGCGTTTTTGACCCGAAAACGCTGCTTTTCGGCATCAAAAAGTTGCACAAATCTCGACTTTTTCAGATAAACATCTCGCTGTCAGTCGGTTGTGATTGCACGCGCTATTTTGCGATATTTGCGACCGTCAGACAGTTTCGTGGAAAAGAATGGCAAAATGAAGGCGTTTAGAGGCCTTTTTTAACACTTTTTGTCCGCTATTTTCCAAACCATCAAGAGCAGACAATCAATGGTTCCAAGCATCCTCAGACCTGAGGGTATCTGAAAATAATGGATTCGTCCTAAACGACCTACAAGTAGTATGCGCGACCTGTCGCAACCTCCTCCGAACACATCCGTACCCCCTGATTCAACCGTCCTACCGGCTTATGAACATGACCGGCCATAAATTATCATAGCTCAATTATCATAGAAGAAAAACAAAAAACCAAGACATATAATAATGTATTAGGAATTAATTTATTACCTTTGCAACCACAAAAACAAAATAACAGCAACAACGATTATGGTAGAGAAGAACTGTACTGAAAATGAAGAGAAAAAGAGTTTGAGCTTCGTTGAGCAAATGGTCGAAGCCGACCTCGCCGAAGGAAAGAACGGCGGCCGACTCCAGACCCGCTTTCCGCCGGAACCTAACGGCTATCTGCACATCGGACATGCCAAGGCCATCTGCATGGACTTCGGCGTAGCCGAAAACAACGGAGGCGTGTGCAATCTCCGCTTCGACGACACGAACCCTTCCAAGGAAGACACCGAATATGTAGACTCCATCCTGAACGACATCCAATGGCTCGGCTTCAAGTGGGGCAACCTCTATTATGCTTCCGACTATTTCCAGCAGTTGTGGGACTTTGCCGTATGGATGATAAAGAAAGGCCTGGCCTACGTCGACGAGCAGACATCCGAGCAGATTGCCGCTCAGAAAGGCACGCCGACCACACCGGGAACAGCCAGCCCCTACCGCGACCGTCCCGTCGAGGAGAACATGGCGCTCTTCGAGAAGATGAACACGGCCGAGGCCGTCGAAGGCTCCATGGTCCTGCGCGCCAAACTCGACATGGCCAACCCGAACATGCACTTCCGTGACCCGGTGATGTATCGCATCATACACACGCCGCATCACCGCACGGGAACAAAATGGCACGCCTACCCCATGTACGACTTCGCACACGGCCAGAGCGACTATTTCGAGGGCGTCACCCACTCCATCTGCACGCTGGAGTTTGTCCCCCACCGCCCGCTCTACGACAAGTTCGTGGATTTGCTGAAGGAATATGAGGCTGAGCAGGGCAAGACACCCGACTATCGCCCGAGACAGATAGAGTTCAACCGCCTCAACCTGACATACACCGTGATGAGCAAGCGCAAGCTCCACACCCTCGTCGACGAACATCTCGTCAGCGGATGGGACGACCCGCGCATGCCGACCATCTGCGGTATGCGTCGCCGCGGCTATTCGGCCAGAAGCATCCGCAACTTCATCCGCTCGATCGGATACACCAAGTTTGATGCTCTCAACGACTACGCCTTGTTGGAAGCCGCCGTGCGCGACGACCTCAACGCGCGTTCCTGCCGCGTCTCGGCCGTCCTCAACCCCGTAAAACTGATCATCACCAACTATCCCGAAGGACAGACCGAGGAGATGGAAGCCATCAACAACCCCGAAAACGAGGCCGACGGCACACACACCATCACCTTCAGCCGCGAACTGTGGATAGAGCGTGACGACTTCATGGAGGACGCTCCGAAGAAATTCTTCCGCATGACACCCGGCAAAGAAGTGCGTCTTAAGAACGCATATATAGTAATGTGTACGGGATGCAAGAAAAACGCTGACGGCGAAATCGAGGAAATCTACGCCGAATATGATCCGCAGAGCAAGAGCGGAATGGAGGGAGCCAACCGCAAGGTGAAAGGCACACTCCACTGGTTGAGCGCCTCCCACTGTCTGCCGGCAGAGGTCCGGCTCTACGACCGTCTGTTCAACGTGGAGAACCCGTCGGCCGACGAAAGAGACTTCCGCGAACTGTTGAACCCCGACTCACTCACGGTCCTGACTGACTGCTACGTGGAGAAGTATCTCACAGAGAAGAAGCCGGGCGACTTCCTGCAATTCCAGCGCATCGGATACTTCACAATGGACAAGGACTCGACTGCCGAAATGATGGTTTTCAACCGCACAGTCGGGCTGAAGGACACTTGGGCTAAGATAAACAAATAATGCAGACCGGTGACAAGTATTTCGACAGCAAGTCTTTCCACGACTTGCTGTCATCATACGAGAAGTCTGTCAGAGAGGGACAACCAATATTCTTGGATGTGGACGATCTGGCAGACATCGCCGACTATTATAGCCTCATCGGAAAGACGAAAAACGCAAGCGCGGTCATCGACTTCGCGCGAAATATGTATCCCGGCTCCGCACCGCCACTCGTGTTTCAGGCACGCGAGGCACTGGCAGACGAGAATTTCGAAAAGGCAGAGGAGCTTGCCGAAGAAATCATCGACAAGGATGATCCGGACTACAAATATCTCAAAGCAGAAATCCTCATAGCACAAAACGAGACGGAAGAGGCAGACAACTATCTGCGGGAATACTTCCGGACTGTCGAACCGGACGAATATGAGGACTTTGTCCTCGATGTCGCCAACATCTATGTCGACTACGGCGTCAACGACAAAGCCTACGAATGGATGATGCGCACCGGCAACTGCAAGCGTGACGAATACAAGGAACTGATGGCAAGAGTGCTCTTCGGTCTGGGAGAATTTGACAGAAGCGCCAAGATATTTGACGAACTGATAGACAAAGACCCTTATTCAAAAAGATATTGGAACGCGCTCGCCAGCGCACAGTTCATGAATGAGGACTTTGACGACGCTGTGGCAAGCAGCGAATATGCCATCGCCATCGACCCGGAGGACACAGACGGACTGTTGGCCAAAGCCAACAGCCTGTACAGACTGAACAAGTATGAAGATGCTCTGACGTATTACGAAAGATACTGCCGGTTGATGCCGGAGGATGAAGTCGGATTGCTCAGCAGCGGAACATGTCTCGTAAACCTGTCCCGATATGAAGAAGCCATAGAGAAGCTGGAAAACGCGCTCGATGTCGCACCCGAAGACTCCCAATATAAAGTACAGATCTATCAGGAAATGGCGTTCGCATACAGTTCCATGAAAAATCCGAAGAAAGCATTGGAGTGTATAGACAAGGCCGACCGTTACGAGTGCGACCATACGGACATGGATGTTTTGCGCGGCCATATCCTGCTGGAGAACGGAATGATCGAAGAGGCTGACAAGGTTTTCCAAAAAGCCATCATCACCTCCGACAGCGCCCCGAACATACTCCTGCGCGTCATGGTCTCACTGTATGACAACAAGTATGTCGAGACTTCATATAATATGTTCAAACGATTCTTTGAGATAACGGACGAGGACTTTGACGAAGGCTATTCGTATATGGCACTATGCTGTTGGGACCTGAAACGGACGGAAGAGTTTCTCCACTATCTCAAAATCGCCGTTGAACGCAACCCCAAGGAAGTCCGGTCTGTCTTAGGACATATATTTCCTGAAGAGATAAAGGTTAAAGACTATTATAATTACATTCATAAAAAACTTAACGACAAAGAACAATGAACATACTGTACAGCCTCCTTGACAACCTCAACTACGGCACAATCCTACTCCTGATGCTCATTGAGAGTACATTCATACCGTTTCCGTCGGAAGTGGTTGTACCGCCGGCCGCCTACAACGCCGCAGCCGGAGAGCTGAACGTATTCCTCGTCGTCCTGTTCGCCACCATCGGAGCCGACCTTGGCGCGGCCATAAACTACGGACTGGCCTATTATCTCGGACGTCCGTTCATCTACAGATTTGCAAACAGCAGATGGGGAAAGCTCTGTCTGCTCAACCAACAGAAGATAGAAAAGAGCGAAAAGTTCTTCACCGATCATGGCGTTACGGCAACGCTCGTAGGTCGCGTCCTGCCCGCCATCAGGCAGCTCATCTCTATCCCGGCCGGACTGGCAAAGATGAACTTCGCCAAATTCATCATCTACACGACTATCGGTGCTGGTGTATGGAACAGCATCCTGGCCACAATGGGATGGTATCTGCACTCTTTCGTTCCCAAAAACCAGCTCGACGACAAGATAACCGAATATTCGGAATACATTAAAATCTTCATCATCTCGGCCGTATTGCTTGTCTGCGCCTATTTCATAATACGGGCCATAGTAAGAAAGAGGAAAGCAACCATCGGCTGATTGCCGAATTGCTGCGCCTCAAATGAAGGACATCTATATCATTGCTTCATAAAAGTAAAAATCAAACGACTATGACAGAAAAAAATAATCATCTAGTAATAATGGCCGGCGGCGTCGGAAGCCGCTTCTGGCCCATGAGTACTTCAGAACGCCCCAAACAGTTCATCGACGTTCTCGGAGTTGGCAAATCGCTGCTGCAACTGACAGTGGAACGGTTTGACGGAATCTGCGCCCCTGAAAACATTTGGGTCGTGACAAACCACAACTATGTTGACATCGTGAAAGAACAACTTCCTGACATACCTGCCGGAAATATCCTGTGCGAGCCTTGCCGACGCAACACAGCTCCCTGTATCGCATACGTCAGCTGGAAAATAAAGTCAAAAGACCCGAAAGCCAACATCGTCGTAACACCGAGCGACCACATCGTCACCAATGTCGCAGAATTCGGACGGGTGGTGACGGAATGTCTCCGCTTCACGGGCGAAACTGACTCTATCGTCACGCTCGGCATCAAGCCCTCACGCCCCGAGACAGGCTACGGATACATACAGGCAGACTTGTCCACAAGCTCTCTGCGCAACAAGGAGATATTCCGCGTCGATTCATTCCGCGAGAAACCGGACATTGAAACGGCCAAACAATACATACAGAAGAACTACTACTTCTGGAACGCGGGTATATTCATCTGGAACGTAAGCACTATCGTCAATGCGTTCAGAGTCTACCAGCCCACAATGGCAAAGATATTCGAGTCGCTCATGCCAATCTACGGCACGAGCAAGGAGCAGGAGGAGATTGACCGTCTGTTCCCTGAATGTGAGAATATCTCCGTCGACTATGCCATCATGGAGAAGGCCGAGGAAATCTTTGTATGCCCGTCTGACTTCGGATGGAGCGATCTCGGCACGTGGGGCTCACTGCTCACACAGACCAAGAAAGACCTCTACGGAAACAGTCGTATCGGCAACGACATCAATCTCTTTGAGACCCACAACTGTATGATACACACCACACAGGAAAAGAAAGTCGTCATACAGGGACTTGACGGATATATCGTAGCGGAAAACAACGACACGCTGCTCATCTGCAAACTGTCAGAAGAACAGCGCATCAAGCAATTCTCGGGTCAAGACAAATAAACACAAATATTCAACACCACATTATTTTATCAAAAACAAATATGGAAAGAAAAGTTGCTTTAATCACAGGTGTCACAGGACAGGACGGATCCTATCTGTCCGAATTCCTCATTGAAAAGGGGTATGACGTTCACGGCATCATCCGCCGCAGTTCGGTGGACTTCCGCGAGCGCATCGCACATCTCGAAGGTAATCCGCAGTTCCACCTCCACTACGCTGATATGGGAGACTCAATGTCTCTCGTGAAGGTCGTAGACAAGGTCCAACCGACTGAGATATATAATCTCGCAGCACAAAGCCACGTTCAGGTTTCGTTCGATTCCCCCGAATTTACTGCAGACGTTGACGCTACCGGTGTACTCCGCATATTGGAAGCTGTACGCGCCAACCATCTGGAACAGTCCTGCCGCATTTATCAGGCATCCACGTCCGAGCTTTATGGCAAGGTCGAGGAAGTTCCCCAGAATGAGAAAACACCTTTTCATCCATATTCACCATACGCCGTAGCCAAGCTCTACGGCTTCTGGATTATCAAGGAATACCGCGAGGCCTACAACATGTTCTGCTGCTCCGGTATCCTCTTCAACCACGAGTCTGAGCGCCGCGGCGAGACTTTCGTAACCCGCAAGATTACCCTTGCTGCCGCACGCATCGCACAGGGCAAGCAGGAGAAACTCTATCTCGGCAATCTGTCTTCTCTCCGCGATTGGGGATATGCCAAGGATTATGTCGAGTGTATGTGGCTCATCCTGCAGCACGAAACGCCCGAAGACTTCGTCATCGCAACCGGTGTTCAGCACTCTGTACGCGAGTTCTGCCAATATGCTTTCCGCGCTGCCGGCATCGAGATTGAGTTCAAGGGCGAAGGCATGGACGAGAAAGGATATGACAAGAAGACCGGCAAGTGTCTCATCGAGGTGTCACCGGACTTCTACCGTCCCACCGACGTTGTCAATCTCTGGGGTGACCCGAGCAAAGCAAAGAAGGAACTGGGCTGGAATCCACAGAAGACTACATTCGAAGAGCTTGTCAACATCATGGTAAAGCACGACATGCAGAAAGTCGCTGCCGACCACGTGGCAAGCGTAATGCGCACCAACCTCGCCGAATATCTGGAGAAAGGAGTCGTGAAGTAATTTAAGGAGTTAAAGGAGTTAGAAGGAGTTATCGCTCCCTGCGGTCGCTCAGGAGTTAAAGACAATTGCTTTAGTTACAGACAAACGTTACACGAATACAAAGACTATTGTCTTTAACTCCTGAGCGACCGCAGGGAGCGATAACTTCTTTAACTCCCTTTATTTATAAAACTTATGTTAGACAAGAACTGTAAAATCTATATTGCCGGCCATCGCGGACTTGTCGGTTCGGCTATATGGAACAATCTAAAGCAACGCGGCTACAACAATCTCGTCGGCCGCACACACAGCGAGCTCGATCTCACAGACCAGGTTGCCGTCAAACGTTTCTTTGACGAAGAGCGCCCCGACGCCGTTGTCCTCGCCGCTGCCTTTGTCGGCGGCATCATGGCCAATTTCCTCTACCGCGCCGACTTCATCATGCAGAACATGATGATGCAGTGTAACGTCATCGGCAATGCCTATTCGCACGGCGTCAAGAAGCTGCTCTTCCTCGGTTCGACATGTATCTATCCCAAGGATGCGCCGCAGCCGATGAAGGAGGACGTGCTACTCACCTCGCCGTTGGAATATAGCAACGAAGAGTATGCCATCGCAAAGATTGCCGGTCTGAAGATGTGCGAAAGCTACAATTTGCAGTACGGCACCAATTACATCGCCGTAATGCCGACCAATCTCTACGGCCCCAACGACAACTTCCATCTGGAAAACAGCCATGTCATGCCGGCCATGATGCGCAAGGTCTATCTCGCCAAGCTCATCCAAGACGGCGACTGGGATGCCATCCGCACGGACATGAACAAGCGCCCCGTGGAAGGTGTGACAGGAGCCAACGGCAACGACGAGATTCTCGCCGTGCTCGCGAAGTATGGTATCAACGACAACCATGTCACACTCTGGGGCACCGGCACGCCGCTCCGTGAATTCCTCTGGAGCGAGGACATGGCCGACGCCAGCGTCCACGTGCTGCTCAACGTCGACTTCAAGGACATCATCGGAATCGAGAAATACTCATCCGTGTTCTACGGAAAGACGACCACCGGAGCCGTTGACCGCAACAACAGCGAAGGCCGCGGTGGTGCCATTCCGTCACTCGGCGAAATCCGCAACTGCCACATCAATGTCGGAACGGGCAAGGAGCTCACCATCCGCGAACTGTCCGAGCTGGTCATCAAGACCGTAGGCTTTGAGGGAACGGTGGAGTTCGACGCCTCCAAGCCCGACGGTACACCGCGCAAGCTCATCGACGTGGAGAATCTCCATTCTCTCGGATGGACCCACAAGGTCGAGATAGAGGACGGTGTCCGTAAACTCTTCGACTGGTATAGGGACAGCCTCCGCTGATCTACACGCAGACTGCAACGTATATACAATTTTTTGAACACAGAGACACGGAGACACAGAGGATAATATAACTCTGTGTCTCCGTGTCTCTGTGTTCTATGTATAAACTGATTGTTACAACATACTTTTTATTATCTCCCCGCTCCTACTCCTTTACAAGACTCATGTTGAAGACATGGACCAGCGTGGCCAGCTTGTTGTAGTCCGACGGATATTGATTCGGCATCAGGTCGATGCGGAAGCCGGACTGCGCTAGACCGTTCCACGACCCGTTGTCCGTAAAGGCGAAAGTCGGTTTGCCGCGATCCTCGTCCATCGTGAAGATGTAGGTCTGAGTGAACGGAGTGTATGTCGACAGCCAACGGTCGTTGTTAAGCCCCATAATGGCGCAGTAGCCGAGAGCCCGCTGACCGTCATAGACCGTCTCGCCACCCTGATACTGCTGTCCGGGAATGAGCGTGAAGTCATGAGTCGCAGGGTCGTATTCCACCACGGCATAGATATTCGGGTCGTCACATAGGCCGTAGATGCCGAACAGATTCTTCTCCCGGTCGACAAGTCGGATTTCCGTCTCACGCACGACAGTCTCTGAAAGATTGTCGGGGTTGTTCCCGAAGGTCGCCCGATAACGGCCCTCGATGACGCGCAGACCGAACTGGACGAAGACGTAGGTACGCTCACCGAGCTCACTGCTGAAGGTCAGCTCCGCCCGACGGCGCGCCCCGCTGTTGTTCTCGCCGATTCTCACGCGATAGCCCGCCTCGGTCATCTCGCCGTCGAGCCACTCCGGCGCCGACGACCGGACCGTATAGTCAAAGTCGATGCGCATCGGAATCGTGACCTCCGTCGCATCGTCGGAGCCGATGTCGTATGTCTCCTCACCGAGCAGACTCCACACCGCGCCCTCCTGATAGACAGGAACATTGACCGTCGTGCCGCCTCCGTTCACCGTTATCACGGCGTTCCGCGACTCCAGCGACTGCCACCGGCCGACCCTGACCGTCACGGTGTTGCCCTCCGTCGTCACCTGACACCAGCCCTCCAACGCCGTCACGCCTTCCGGAACGTCCGTGAGCACAATCCTTCCCGTGCCGCCTTCCGGCCCGAACGCCACGTCTGACTCAACAATCTCCAACCGCCTCACGTCATCGTCACGGTCACTGCATGACGTCACCGCGAACACCGCCGCCACAGCCAATACGGCAACGGCAGCATATCTGAAATATTTCTTCATCATAACATTATATCTTTCGTTTTACATCAAAGAATCAGTCGAACCAGTGCATCGAATTTGTGATTGTGAGCCGGAACCAGCACGACGGGTCGGCCACGCTCTCCATCTTCATGCCCTCCGTGTCGCCGTCGACAATGCGGTAAGGACTTTTAGCCATGAACCAGTCGACCAGCGGCGTGAGCATCTGATTGAAGTTCGGGTTGTTCGTCGGCAGGAAGAACGCACCGGGCCCGATAGGACTGATGCCTATCTCGTTGTCGCCTCGGACCTCAAACGTCACATCATAGCCGATGTACAGCGGCTCGTAGCGATAGGGCTGCATGGCCTCCCAGCCGATGCACTCGGGATAGTTGCTGAATCCCTGCTTATGACTGTTGCTCTTGCCGAAGGTCATGGCCACGAAGCGGTTCTTATAATAAGGTATGGCCTCGGCCTGACGCTCCGCCTCGAGCAGCTTGTCGCGCAGCTCGTCACACATGTCGAATGTTCCGGCCGTCAGATAATAGTCAAAATACCACGGCTTGGCCGCACCAGCAAATATCTCGGCCGGCGTCGGATAGGGAATCGACGCGCCACCTGAGACGAGATTGCCCGAGGCGTCGAGCCTGAAGTCGAGCATTTCCGTCCCGCCGAAGCTCACCGGCTCATAGAGGCGCAGCCCCGTGGCCGTATAGGTGAACGGCACGGTCGTAGTCCCGTTGTCGTCCGGCTCGCCGAGCGTCATCACCGTCCCGCTGATCTTTATGCCGACGCTCCGCCCGCCGGCGACAAGACGCATACGGGGGATGACCGCCTGCTTGGCGCGGGTGGCGACCTCCTCGCGGATATAATCGCTGCAGGGCATGGTGAGGCGCGTCATGCGCATCGTGTTTCCATATTTCTTTCCGCGCAGCACGATTTCGTTGTCCGTGACCCGCATTATCATGAACTCATAGTCGCTCATATATCCATTGGGCGACTCGTCGCTGAACGGCTCGCTCCAATAGTGAATCAGCGTGTTGTAGGTGTCGAACGTCAGCAGAGCGCTCTGCTCGCCCTTCACCTCATACAGCGAGACGAACTCTGTTCCGGCGGGATATTCCCGGTCGAGAATATCGTCGTGAAGCCCGTATTCCGCACACATCGTCACCTTGTCGCCGTCAAAACGCGCGGCCAGGGCATATCCGCCCATCGACGTGTTGTAAGGATAGAAGTCTATGGCCCAGCCATATTCGGCCGACACAAGTGTCTTACGGCAGTCAGCCACGTAACCGTTCATGCGCTGCGCCGATGACTCATCGAAGATTCTGTCGTCGTCGTCAACACACGACACGGCCAGAACCGATGCAACCGCCAGAAGCAGCATGCCTTTAATTTTATGTCTCATATTCTTTTCGTTTTTTCGTTAATAATGTCCGTCCTGTCGGCCTGTCAGGCCCAGTCGCCGTCCTCATTCCGTCCGCGTCTCAAAGCAATATAGCCTATATTACTGAGTAAAACAGCCTGTATTACTGAGCAAAACAGCCTATATTACTAAGTAAAACAGCCTATATTGGAAAGTAATATGACTCGTTTTACTGAGTAAAATGACTCATATTGGTCGGTAATATGAGTCATATTGGTCGGTAAAATGACTCATTTTACTTTTCCTTCCCGCAGCGGCCGCAGCCGAAAGAGTGCCTGACCGCTGCGCCGGATGGACGTTGGAACGGCTGTCAATAAAGTATGGAGGGCAGATCAGGATTGATGTTGTCAATCGGGCTGACGTCCACCTGCCCCGACTCGACCTCGGAAAGGCGACGGACGACCGTGGCCCGCAGATGGTCGAGGTCGATGTTCCACGACTTGGCCATATAGCGGCGGATGACGTCCATCTTGGCCTCAATCTTTGGCCGTCCGCTCTCGCCCGAGTAGCTGAGGATATTGTTCCAGTCTTCGTCCGTGTAGGTGAGATAGATACTCACGGTCTCCGCTACGTCGTCGTCGGGCCATCCGCCGGCGTATGGCGTGACAAAGCCGTCGGCGTAGGACTCGATATATGGACGCAGATACCAGTCGCCGTAGACATAGGCGTCACCGCTGATTTTGGCGAACGCCGCGTCCATCTTCTTCTCCGCCAGCATGTAGTGGACCACAGCGTGGTGGAGATTGTGGAGGAACATGGAGTTGAGCTTGTTGGCCATCAGGATGAGCTCGTTACATTTATACAGCGTCACCTTCACACCGTCCTCGGTCAGTCCGGGATTGCCGCCGTCGACGTTGTAGCGGTCAGAGCCGATCAGGCTGATTTCGCGCGGAAGATGGGCGCGGGTGAACTCCACGCCGGCCACCTCGTTGTAGGCTTCAATCCATGCGTGCTTGAAAATCCTCGCGAGAATCTGCGCACGGTCATAGTCCGTCGGTGCCAGCGTGTGGGCGAGGTTGGTCTCCAGCTGCTCCAGCTTATACTTGACGTCAATTCCGTAGGGATAGACATAGTTGGCCAGCAGCCACTCGTCAAACTTGTTGCGCGTCTGATGCTTGTCCTCCTCGAATATGCTCTTGTCGTCGAGATTGTCGTCGCTGCACGACGTCAGCGACAGGCCGAGGGCCGCAGCCACGAATAAAAATATCAGTTTCTTCATTTCTTTCTGTCTCCTTTTCGTTTCTTTTCATTCTTGATTTCAACGCTCGTTCGGCACCATGCCGGCGTCGATAACACCCTGCGGCAGCTGGATGGCCCGGCGCGGGTCGTCCTTGTCCATCGTGTCCGTCACGGTGTGCGACTGGGCCACGTAGTCTATGAGCCGGCGGTGGATGGTTATGCCGTAGCGTTTGACATCAAACCACCTCATGCCCTCGTGCATCATCGTGACGCGGCGCATGTAGAGCAGCGTCTGAATCATGTTCTCCTGAACGCCCTTCGTGACGGTGAAGTCAGGGTGAAGCTCCTTCTTGGGCGTGGGCTTCTCCGGTGTGTAATACTCCATGCCCGAAGCAAGATAGGTGCCGCCGTTTCCATTGTCAGCATATACGGGGTCGCCCATCTTGATGTTGATGTCCGATATGGTCGTCGGCTTGGTGTTGGCGTTGCAGAAGATCTTTATCCACGTGTTGATGTCGGCCAGCGCCTGGTCGTAGCGGTCAAGCATGGCATAGGCCTCGGCGCGGTTGAAGAGCACCTCCTCGGCGGTGAACGCCGGGAAGACAATGTGAGGCAAACCCTGCAGATGCTCCTTGTCAAGATATTCATAATATTCGGCCATCTTGTCCATGATGACCTTGGGAATGGTCGTATAGTTCTGAATGGTATAGTTGAAGGCGTAGCCGCCGCCCCACGGCATGCCCGTCGCACGAAGTGTCTCGGTGTTGGCAATCATGTTGGTGTGGGAGTAGCGCGTTCCGGCATAGAAAGCGCCATGAACCCTCACCCACGTCGACACCACCGACTGGAGCATGAGATTTGCGTTCAGTTCCGGGTCGGAGAAGGCCAGCGCACGCTTTTGGTCGTTCGGCGAGATGGCGCCGATAGTCTTCCAGTCGCGGAGCATCAGCAGCGGATTGTCACCGAGAACGTCGTCAGAATATTCGATGACGCGCTCATAGTTCGACTTGTCCGGCTGGACGTAGAAAAGATAGAAGCGGCTGGCAAAGGCCCGGGCGGCCTTCTCGTTGAAGTGATATTTCGGTACGCTGTAGGCGACGTCGCTTATCAGCGGCAGTCCTTCGAGCAGGTCGCGCTCGATGTCGGCGTAGACCGAGGCCACGGTGCCGCGATCGTAGTGGACCGAGACCGACGTCTCCGGCTCCTTTATATAAGGTATGCCGGCGTCGCGGCCGGACGTCAGCGGGCTGTAGCCCTTACTGAAGACGTTGACCAAAATCCAGTGGCAATAAGCGCGGCAGAGCAGTGCTTCGCCACGGGCGGGGTCGAGGCTCGTCGGCGAACCGAGGTCGGCAATGCCGCGCAGGGCCTGATTGGCCGCGGCAATCGACGCATAGCACGCCTCCCACAGGGCGTATGGCGTGTCGAGCTCCTTGTCCGTGACGTCCTCCCACAGGGCCGTCTGCTGCTGGCCGACGGTGTAGGGCGTATATGGCGCGCCGTTGTCATCGGTGTTGTCGCTGGTCAGCTCGCAAATCTGAGCGTAGCTGACCTCGGGATAGGCCGAGACGAGAAGGTTGTATATCTTTGCCTCCGTGTCGATGGTGGCCCGGTTGTCCGGGTTCTTGTCGAGAAAATCGTCACACGACGCCAGCAGTGCCACGCAGCACAGGGCGACGGTCTTGATATATCTAAGTCTTTCCATTGTCATAGATTCGTTCTTTTGCGGGGTTATATTCCCATATTGAGTGTAAACGTAAATTGCTTCGGCATGGGCGCAGAGACACCGCCGGAACGGAAGAACTCGGGATCCTGGCCGTTCAGCTTGCTGTCCGCGTAGATGAGGAAGAGGTTTGTGGCCTGAACCTTCATCGAGAGGTCAGCCAGTCCGATGCGCTTTATCAGCGTCTTGGGGAAGTCGTAGGTGAGCGAAATCTCCTTCATACGTATGAAGTCTCCCTTGGTCACGCGGTCGGTGGTGTAGTTGTAGATGTTGTAGAGCTTGCGGAGATAGACGTCGCGGTGGTCCTGATCCGCCGACAGTATCACGGGAACGCGGGTCGACCGCTCGTCGCCGGCCAGCGTCCAGCGGTCGGCAAACTCTTTCGGCATGGCGTCGAGGTCGCTGTAGGAACTCCGGAAAACGGGTGCGAGGCGCACAACATTGCCGAAGGCGTAAGTTATGAAGACGTTCAGGCGCAGGTTGCGGTAGCGGAAGATGTTGCCGAGGCTGCCGGTGTATGTCGGGTCTGTCGGGCCTTCGTAGACGAGATTGTCAAGGTTCTGCGTGCGGAGGTCGAACTCAAAACCATTCGTCGTGGCCTTTCCGTCCTGATTGACGATGACGGGGATGCCGATTTCGTTGAGCCCCTCCGAACGGAAGGAGAACAGTCCGCGCGCCGGATAACCCTCAAGGGCAAATCCCTCGCCGACGATCAGCTCCATCGCCTCGGCCTTGGTCTTCAGCTTCGTCACTTCGGTCGTAGCGTGGGAGAAGATGAGGTTCGTGTGCCAAGAGAAGTCCTTGCCGGCGATGTTCTTCGTCGACAGGGTGAACTCGGCGCCCTTCGACTTCATCTCAGCCACGTTGGCCAGCTTCAGCATCTGTCCGCCGACGCCCTCGGTCTGTATCATTCCGATCAGGTCGTAGTTGTTGCGGACATAGAAGTCGCCGGCGAAATTGATGCGGTTGTTCAAGAAGCCCAGCTCCAGACCGACGTTGAACTCATGTTTCTTCTCGTATGTCAGCTCGCTGTTGGCCAGCTCCATGATACGCAGTCCGTTCTCCTGAGTGCCGGTCTGCGGACGATAGGGCGTGTAGTAGCGGATGTCGGCAAGGGCGTTGGTCACGTTGGCCGGACCGGGGTCGCCCGTGAGGGAGTATGACAGCTTCAGCACGGCATGGGAAGCGATATGCTCCAACGGCTTCCAGAACTTCTCCTCACTGACGTTCCATGCTCCCGAAACGTTCCACGTCGGCAGCCAGCGCGACTGACGGGCACGCCCAAGACGGTTCGTGCCGTCGTAGCGGCCAGTGAGGTTGACGATGTAGCGCCGGTTGTAGGAATATGTGGCGTTGGCGAAGAAGGCGGCCGAGCGGGTATATGTGTTTTCAAGTGAATAGTACTGCTCGTTCTCGTTGATGCCTTTCCGGAAGAAGTCGGCTGTATAGAAAGGAATCTCGCCGATGGTGTACTGCATGCCCCAGCCGTTGAAGAAGGTGTTGGTGCGCGACTGCGAGTTAGCTTCCGCGCCGCCGAAGAGATTGACGATATGGACGTTGTTGAAGACGCGGCTGAAGTTGGCCGTCAACCGGCCATAGTAGCTGCGCATCTTGTATGTCGTCTTCTGATAGATTCCGCCCTCCGGCAACACCGACACGGCCATGCTTCCCGGCAGCTGCGGGTCGGCGTAGAGGAAGGGATTGTCCGTCAGCGAATAGATGTCGGGCATGGCGCGGTAGGCCCGGGCCTGATTGCTCTCGTCGGATATTTTGTGCTCCTGGTCGGAATTGATGTAGCGCACGGCACCCATCGCCGTCAGCTCCAGACCGAAGACGAGCCGCCAGTCGAGCTGCGCCTGGAACTTCACGTCCGACATGTCGATGTCCATGCTGTTGTTGTCGAGTTCGTGCTTGATGTTGAAGTCGGTATAATAACGCCGGTAGAATTCGTCCGCGTCAAGCGTGCGAGAGGCGTTGATGGCGTAGGAATAGGGATTGATGTCGAAGTCGCGTGACACCTCACCGTAGAACGGGTCGACGTCCTGATTGAGCGTACCGGGGGCTTTCTGCTTGCGGAAAGCGGAGGTGGCAATCATGTTGAGCCGCAGCCGGTCATTGAGATCAATCGTCGTGTTCAGATGGGCCGTATAGCGCTCAACGGAATTGTCCTGATACCAGCCGTCGTCAAGCATAGCGCTCAAGGCGGCGTAGGTGCGCGATCGCTCGTTGCCCACGCTGAGACTGACGGAATGGTTCATCGCTATCGTGTTCTTGAACAGCTCGTCAAACCAGTCGGTGTTCCTGTATTCCGACTGCATGAGATATTCGGCCTTGGCCTCCGGAGTATTGGCAAGCATGAAAGTTCCGGTCTGTGGGTTGTACGTGTTCATCAGCTGATACATCTTGCCGTAAACTCCGCTCGACGCTGCCCGGTGGGTGTCGGAATAGTTGAGCCATCCCTTCTGCTGCAATTCGCGGTAGACGCCCATCTGCTCCTGCGAATTCATGATGTTGAACTCGGAATAATGAGGCTTCAGCCGCATCGTATATTCGCCGGAATAGTGCACGCGGGGCTTGCTGCGCACTCCCTTCTTTGTCGTCACTACGATGACTCCGGCCATTCCGCGCGCACCGTATATAGATGTGGCCGAACCGTCCTTCAAAATCTGGAAGCTCTCAATGTCGTCGGCGTTGAGGTTTGCCACGGCCGAGCTTATCAGCGTGACGGCATCGCCGGAGGAAAGGCGGTCGGTGCTGACCTCGATAATGTCGTCCTGGATGACACCGTCAACGACCCAAAGCGGCGTTGAGTTGCCGTAGATGGAGGTGGCGCCGCGCACGTGAATCTTCGGTGCCGTTCCGAAAGTACCCGTCACGTTCTGTACCGAGACTCCGGCGACACGGCCTTCGAGCGAGCGGCTGATGTCCGGAACACCGTCGAGCTTGGCCTCCGCGGCGTCAATCATCACGGTCGAACCGGTGAACAGGCGGCGGTCCATCTGTTGCATGCCCGTCACGACGACGTTGCCGATGACGTTGGAGTCGTCGTCCATGATGATACTGACGTTCTTGTCGCTGTACTTACGGCGGTAGGTCTTCATGCCGATATACGAGTATTCAATCACGTCGTCGGCCCCCACCCCGTCAAGCTGATAGTTACCGTCAGTGTCGGTCACGGTGGCATTGTCCGTCCCGACGACCTTCACCGTGGCTCCGATCAGCGGGTCACCGTTCCTGTCGAGCAGCCGGCCGCGGGCCTTGCCGCTTCCGCCGTTGCCCGCCTTGCCGGCATTACGGCTGACGTTGATGAACTTGCCGTTGACCGTATAGCCGAACGGAAGTCCGCGAAGCAACCGGCCGACAGCCTCTGGGGCAGTCTGTTCGGTGATGGAGACCGTCACCTTGTGGCGACTGAGCTCATCGTAATTGTAGTTGAGCTTGTAATAACCCGACTGCCTTTCGACCTGTGACAGGGCCGAGGGCAAAGGCGTGTCATTACACGTCAGCGAAACCTTGTTGCCCTGTGCGCCCGCTTCCACGACAGAAAGCAGAAACATAGCGCAAATGAGCAACAAGACGATTCCGGATTTTCTTTTTCTCATAAACCTTTTATTACGTTAAACAACATTTTATAACTTACGTTTATTAAAATGACAGAATTCAACGCAATCGGGTACCGGAATGTTACAAATTCTTTAGAAAAAGATTAAATTTGTTCGTTCGTAGATTAAAAATGTTTGTTTTCGGTATATTTTTGCAGCACACGGCTACCTTATCGTAACATCGTCATCGCTCAATTGAATATCAATGTCGTCGAGCTCGCAGAGGCTTTTGAGTATGTCGACGAAGCTCTGACTGCGTTCCGCCACAAAGTGGAGCCTCGTCTTCATGACCTCAGGGTTCTCAAAGACGATGGTCTTGTTGTACCACCGTCCGAGTTCAAGCATGATGTCGAGCAACGGCTCGTTGTCGAAATAGAAGAAGCCGTTGCGCCGTTGCACGTAAGGATAGGTGTCCACATCGGCCACCGCAATGTTCCCGCCAGGACTGAACACCGCCTGCGTTCCGGGAGTGATGACGCGCCCGCCCTGCCCCGGCTGTGCCGACAGCGCCGCCACCTTCAGACGTCCCTCCACCAGAACGACGCTGGCGTCGGTCTTAGAATAGGCCCGGGCGTCGAATGTCGTACCAAGAACCGTCGCCGAATAGTAGTCGCTCGTAACGACGAACGGCCGCTGTGCGTCGTGAGCGACCTCAAAATAGGCCTCGCCCGTAATTTTCACCTCACGCCGGCGGCCCGTGAACGCGGCAGGAAATTCGATGCTGCTCTCCGCGTTGAGCCAGACACGGGTGCCGTCGGCAAGCGTCAGATTGCACTCCTTGCCCCGTGGCGTGGTCATCCTCATCCGGCCGGCATCCGACTGCGCGGCCTTTTCCTTCGTGGCGAACGACACATCTTCCTCGCTCACGGGCCGGCTGCTGCCGTCATCGCAAGTGAGCATAACGTCACCGACACATGATGCCTCATGGACAATGACCGGCTGGGGACCCGAAATATCCTCTCCGCCATTCGTCCGGAGGATGAAGAAGAGCGCGACACATGCCGCAGCGGCGACGATGACGGCCGGAACGAGACGGAAACTGCGGCGGCGCGGTTTCTCCCCGATACGGGCTTTCAGCATGGCCCACTCGCAGCCGACGTCCGGCCCGTCACCGTTCATACGGGCAAAGACCTCGCCCAGCAGTCCGGCCTCCTCGTCAGTGGGAAGCAGCCGGTCCAGCTCCTCTTCCGTTATATTATTGTCTTTGTTGCACATGATAGCAGTTCCTTTTATATTAAAGACAACGGTGAAAACCGTTCAGGTACTCCGTTTGTGTTTATCTGTGTTAAAATGGCTGCGCAATGCCGCCATCCCTTTCACGATATGCTTCTTCACTCCGTTTACCGACATGCCCAGTTCGTCACCCACGTCACGGTAAGTCCTCTTGTGGTAGTAGCACTGTTCGAGAACATAGCGTGTGCGTTCGGGCAGCCGTTCCAGCTCCCTCTCAACCTCTGTGAGGCGTGCCTCTCGCTGCGCCCATTCCTCTTCCTGAAACGCTTCCGGCAGCATGGCCTCATTCTCTACCTGCTCGAAACGGCGGGTCTCACGCAAATGGTTGATGCACTTGTTCCTAATGCAGGAAAAAACATAGCCGCGTAACTTCTGCGGATCAATCGTGGCGCGGTTTTCCCACACCGAAACAAAGCTCTCACTGATTATGTCGCGGCTTGCGTCTTCGTCATTGACAAGCCGCACGGCATAAAAATAACAGCGCGAATAAATCTCCCTGAACAGGATTTCAAAATCTTCTGTGGTAATTGTCCCCATGCCGCGCCCGTCTTTTTATGCCTTTATGATTCTTTCAGATGCAAATGTACAACAAACAAATGAATGGCCAAAACAAACGGGGATTAATTTCACCGCCAATACGTACGGCTACTGTATTTGACCGGAGTTTCCATCCGGCCGCTGCCGGACAGCCTTCTCCCAAAAACAAAGAAAGCCTTTCCGCAGACTTCATCAATCTGCAGAAAGACTTCCCGTCATGTCATTGATGCGGGGCTGTCTGCAAACGGACGGCCACCGGCATACATAAGACTATGCCGTCTTACTTATTTCGCATAGAGAGCCACGATGGTCTCATACTTCTCCTGCTTTCCGCTGGTAGCCTTAGGCTCCTCGACCTTCTTGCCGTACTCGTAGATCTGTTCGAGAGACAGCTTGCCGTCCTCGAAGTCCTTGCCGATACCGCTGTCGAAGCTGGCGTAACGCTCCTTGAGCATTGCGGGCAGCTCGCTCTCCTCAAGAATGGCAGCTGCGTTGAGCAGGGCACGAGCCATAGCGTCCATACCGCTGATGTGAGCGATGAAGATGTCCTCCGGATCGGTAGAGTTGCGGCGCAGCTTGGCGTCGAAGTTTGAACCGCCGGTACCTAGACCGCCGTTGCGGATAACCTGCATCATGGCCTGTGTCAGTTCGTAGTTGTCGATGGGGAACTGGTCTGTGTCCCATCCGTTCTGAGCGTCGCCGCGGTTTGCGTCGATAGAACCGAGCATGCCGTTATCGACAGCCACTGCCAGTTCGTGCTCGAAGGTGTGGCCGGCCAATGTGGCGTGGTTGACCTCGATGTTCACCTTGAAGTCCTTATCAAGACCATTAGCGCGGAGGAATCCGATCACGGTCTCCGTGTCGACGTCATACTGATGCTTGGTCGGCTCCATCGGTTTCGGTTCGATGAGGAACGTGCCCTTGAATCCCTTTGCACGGGCATAGTCACGAGCTGCGGTCAACATCTTTGCCAGGTGGTTCTTCTCACGCTGCATCTGTGTGTTGAGCAGGCTCATGTAGCCCTCACGTCCGCCCCAGAACACGTAGTTCTGGCCGCCGAGCTTGATTGTAGCGTCGATAGCGTTCTTGATCTGCACACCGGCACGGGCCACAACGTCAAAGTCTGGGTTCGTGGCGGCGCCGTTCATGTAGCGCTTATTGCCGAATACATTTGCCGTACCCCACAGCAACTTGATACCCGTTGCTGCCATCTTCTCCTGAGCATAGTCAGTGATTGCCTTCATGCGGGCCTCATACTCCTCAATGGTCGCACCCTCGTCAACGAGGTCAACATCGTGGAAGCAGAAATACTCGATGCCGAGCTTCTGCATGATTTCAAAACCGGCATCCATCTTGTCCTTTGCACGCTGCACGGCACACTCGGCCTTGTCCCACTCGTAGCTGCGGGTCTGACCGCCGAACTGGTCGCCTGATGCTCCGCACAGTGTGTGCCACCATGCCATAGAGAAGCGCAGCCAGTCCTTCATCTTCTTGCCCATCACCACACGCTCGGGGTCGTAATAGTGGAAAGCCAACACATTCTTGCTCTCAGTTCCCTCGAAGGGGATTTTTCCTATTTGCGGAAAATACTCTTTTGCCATAATATTGTTTCTTTATATTTTAAATAAGGTTATATACTCACTTCTTTCTTCAATGCTTCCTTCCAACGGGCGTATGCCTGAAGATATTCGGCACGACGGGCCTCGTCAGGTTCAATCACCTGCAGTTTGTCCAACGTAGCGAAAGCCTCGTTGTTGTCCTTGTAGATACCGGCTCCGATGCCTGCGCCCTTGGCCGCACCCACGCTGCCGTCGGTGTCATAGAGCTCGATTGTCGCACCGCTCACGCCTGCCAGCGTGTCGCGGAACAGCGGGCTGAGGAACATGTTGGCCCGTCCGGCGTGTATCTTGCGGATGTCCATGCCCATCTGCTGCATGACCTCCATGCCGTAGCAGAAACTGAAGACTATGCCTTCCTGGGCGGCGCGGATGATGTGCGCCTTGCCGTGCTTGTTGAAGTTGATGCCGCTAACGGTGCATCCCGTCTCACGATTCTCCAGCACTCGCTCGGCCCCGTTGCCGAACGGAATCACCGTCACGCCCTCGCTGCCGATAGGCACCGTAGCCGTCAGGTCATTCATGTCGGCGTAGCTGATGCCCTCCGGAGCGACCGTACGACGCACCCATGCGTTGAGGATTCCCGTTCCGTTGATGCAAAGCAACACTCCGAGACGTGTCATGTCGGCCGTGTGATTGACATGTGCAAAGGTGTTGACACGGCTCTTCGGGTCGTAGTTGACGTCACCCAGCACACCGTAGACCACACCCGACGTTCCGGCTGTCGAGGCAATCTCGCCGGGATTGAACACATTTAGGCTAAGCGCATTGTTCGGTTGGTCACCGGCACGATATGTTATCGGCGTACCCGCCTTAAGTCCCGTCTCTGCGGCAGCTTCAGCCGAAACGCGGCTCTGGATGCTGAACGTGGGAACGATGTCGGAGATGAGCGAACGGTCGAAACCGTAGTAGTCCATCAGGAAGTCGGCCACGCCGCCGTTCTTGAAGTCCCAAAACATGCCCTCGCTCAGACCGCTCACCGTAGTGTTGGCCTCGCCGCTAAGACGCAGAGCCAGATAGTCTCCGGGCAACATTATCTTATGGATTCTCTCATATACGTCCGGTTCGTTCTCCTTTACCCACGCCAGCTTGGCGGCCGTGAAGTTTCCGGGCGAATTGAGCAGATGTCCCAGACACGTGTCCTTGCCGAGGTCGCTGAAAGCACGCTCTCCGTAGGGTACGGCCCGCGAATCACACCAGATAATGGACGGACGCAAGGCTTTGAGGTCTTTGTCCACACAGACAAGTCCGTGCATCTGATAAGAAATACCGATGGCGGCTATCTCGTCACCTTTGGCTCCCGATTCGGCCATGATTTTCTTCAAACTCAGTTTGGCGTTGTCCCACCACATCTGCGGGTCCTGCTCGGCCCAACCGGCCTTGACAGCCATAATCGGAGCCTCTCGTTCGGGATAGAAAGCCGTAGCGACACACTTTCCCGTATCAGCATTGACAAGCGATGCCTTGACAGAGCTGCTTCCGACGTCAAATCCCAATAAATATCTGTTTGCCATATTTCTATATATTTTCAGTTTTTGATTTGTTTTCTTTATTCGCTCCTTCACTCTATATTTAGAATACGTTTATAATATCTTTTCCCCTTTACATTTTAGAGAATAAAAAACAAAAAAACCGGTGGGACGCGCTGGCATCCCACCGGTTTTTTCATGTTTCGCAGTGTTCGTTCTAAGGAACCTACTGCATTTTGTTACTTGATCATCACCTTGCGTGTCTTGACAGCGCCGTTGGCATAGATCTCCTTGATGATGTTGATGCCCTTGATTGCCTTGTCGAGCTGTGCGCCGTTGATACTGTATATCATCGTGCGAACCACTTCGCCGGCAGCCTCTGCGTTGGTGTTCACGTCCTTGATGCCGGTGAGATACTCGTTCGACTTCTCGCCCTGATTCTTCACGTAGATATCAAAGAT
>CABUXJ010000012.1 GCA_902495455.1 uncultured Prevotella sp. | reverse complement strand
GGCCGCCGATGATGTCGGCCGTGACGGTGACACTGCCCTTGTCGGTATATTTGACGGCATTGCCGATGAGATTTTCCGCTATCTGACGTATGCGGAAAGCGTCACCGAGACACGTCGGCGGCATCGTGTCGGCGCATCGGGACTCGATGGCGAGCCCTTTTTCCTCGACCCGCCGGCGAAAACTCTCCACGCAGTCGGCGACCAGCCGCGCGGGCGAGAAACTGACGGGGCGCACCTCTACCCTCCCCTGCTCCAGCCGGTGGTAGTCGAGCAACGCCCCGACGAGGCGCAGCAGATGGAGCGCACTGCTCCTTATATTGTCCAGGAAAGCCCGGGGGCGGTCGCCGCTGACATGAGGCATGAGCAGTTCGGTGAATCCGGAGATGGCCGCCACGGGCGATTTTATGTCGTGGCTGACGGTCAGCAGCAGCCGTTCGCGCTGCTGGAGAAGGTTCTCGGCCCGGCGGCGGGCCTCATCCAGACGGCGGCGATAACGCTCCGCGCGACGGTTGTCACGCCAGACGAAGACTATCGAGACCATTGCCACGGTCACGGCGAGGGCGCCCAGGACCCGGACCAGCATGGTGGCCTCACGCCGGTTGTCGCTGTCGCGGACAGCCTCCTGACGCATCCAGCGCGTTTCGGCCCGTCCGATGTCATCCATCAACCGCTCCGTGCGCTCGGTCAGCTGCATGCCGGTGGCCAGCAGGGCCTCACTCCTGTGGCGTATGCGGTCACGGCGGTCGCGGCGGCGGTTCTCCTCCGCCCGTCCGACGTCGGTCAGGACCTCGGCCACCGGGTCGGCCAGATCTATCCGTTGGCGGACGCTGTCGGTTTCTGCGGCAACCGTGTCGACTGTCGTGGCGGTGGTGTCGGAACGCGAGCGGCGGAAAGCGTCGGCCAGACGGCCGAAAAACGTGGGACTGGTCTTCCTGACGACATACGTCACGCGCTTTTCGTCCACCTGACGGGCCATATTCTTGTGTACGACCATCGAGTCGCGCCCACTGCGCAAGCGTTCGGCCTTGCGCTCATAGAGGCTGGCCCGTGTGCCGTCATTCATGGCCTTGAGAAGCAACAGCGTGTTCTCGCGCTTGCTCATCAGCAGCGTCCGCAGCGTGTCCACACGACGGCGCTGGAGCGTGTCGGAGAGCAGCGCCGCGAGGCTGTCGGCACGCGCGATGACGCTGTCGGTCAGCCGGCAGTAGTCGTCGCCGCGGCCGGTGTGGCCCATGAAGATGGCGCGCTCGGTGTTTTCCATGCGCAGGATGCCGTGCACGAGGCCGTTCATGGCCTCATGACGTATGTCGGTACGGCGGGCAACGTCCGTCAGCCGCACCGCCGAACGGCTGTAGTCCCAGACGAGCACTACGGCGAAGGCCGACACGGCGAGCAGCACCACATAGCCGAAAGCGACTTTCAGGGGTATGCCCCAGAAACCGGAGGACTTGTTCATCGGCCGGAGGCTATTGGTAGATGGTGGCCACAATGGTGCGCGGACCGCCGAAGTCACGGAACTCGCAGAGGTAGATGCCCTGCCACGTGCCGAGGGCGAGACGGCCGCCGGCGATGGGGATGGTCAGGCTGACCCCGAAGAGCGAACTCTTGGCGTGGGCCGGCATGTCGTCGGAGCCCTCCATGACATGGTCGTAGTAGGGCTGGTCGGCCGGCACGACGCGGTTCATGATCTTCTCCATGTCGCTCCTGACGTCGGGATCGGCGTTCTCGTTGATGGTCAGCGCGCAAGAGGTGTGACGGACGAAGAGGTTCAGAAGGCCCGTCTCCGGAAGCGGTTCGGGCAGCTGCGAGAGGATTTCGCGGGTCACGAGATGACATCCGCGACGATGGGCGGGAAGTGTGAACTGTATCTGACGTATCATGGTCTTTTGAGGTTTTTAATCGTTACATCGTGCAATATTCGCCAAAAAAAGCGAGATATGCAAGGGTTCGGACGATATATGGGATTAAGAAACGTTAATGGCCCGGCCCCACCCCGGCCCTCCCCAAGGGGAGGGTGCCTACGAGGTGAAGGGCATAGCACATGACATGAATATATTGAAGGGCGTAGCGAAGATGTTGCAGAACTCATTCGGACGCCTTTAAGTGGGGTAATCTCACTTAAAGACTCCCAAAGCGAATTCTGTAACACCCTTCTTTGCGTACTTCAGTATGCGCGGCGGCGCCATCTTTGTGTCTCTGCGTCTTTGCGTTTAAAATAAACATCCCTTGTCAAATTAATTCTGAATTTAAGGCCGAAATCCGGCCCCACTTTACAAAATTTTCCCGCCTCGCTCCCAAATTTTCAAATCTCACGAAGGTCAAAATCACGCGGTTTTTGCGGCCGAAAAATCGCTGTTTTTGCAATATGTTCATTCTCAGTTGTTTATGAATGGCGTCAGCTCTCCCTCCCCTTGGGGAGGGCCGGGGAGGGGCCCCGTAAGGACCTTATTGCTCTGCAACGGGGCTGCTATTGCATTGCAACGGGGCCGCCGTTGCAACATGACGGCGTGCTCGTTGCAACCCCGCGGAGGCCCCGTTGCTCGACGAAACCCGCTTTTTGACTCCAAAACAGCAATCAAAAACCCGCGAAGTTTTTCAAAAAAGAAGAGCTGCGGGGCCCTTACGGCATCCCAAGCTCCCCCTTTGGGGGAGTCAGAGGGGGCTTTCTTAGGGGGCTTTCATGGGCCATTCGGCCCTTATTGCTCATTTAAACGCAAATCTTCGAGCATTTTCATGAACACGATTTTGTAAACAAATATCATCACACGCAGACTCGCGCACCCTCACCTCGTAGGCACCCTCCCCTTGGGGAGGGCCGGGGTGGGGCCGGAGTTTCTCAGGGTGGAGCCCTCTCTTTTCATTAAAACTAAGTTAATTCATATATTGCCTACGTTAAATATTGTCAATTCGGGGGGGGTAAAACGCCTGCTTGCATAAAATCATTACTTTTGCAATCAGGGAAAAGGTACCCTATCGGCTGACTGAGAACATCATCAAAACAAAGTATAAATATATTATGAACAAAAAATTACTATTATCATTCATCGCTTTCTTTATGGCGATAGCTGCGCACTGCGCAGATTTCACGGTGGACAACCTCACTTACACCACTCTCGATGAAGCAGCGCACACGGTGCAGGTGACAAAAGTAAGCTTTAAGGAAGCAGAGCAGACGATTCCCGAGACAGTGGAATATGAAGGCGTCACATACACCGTGACATCCGTCAATCTGAATATATCCAGCTGGAATTCGAGCCAAGGCGCCGGAATTACCACGGTGACAGTACCCAAGACCGTGGAGGAAATCGTAAACCTTCAAGGCTCCAGAGTGACGTCCATTCTCTTTGCAGAAGAGTCTCGGCTTAAGACGATAGGAAAAAGAGCGTTCAATTCAAGCGGGATTGAAACGATTTCGCTACCGGAGAGCGTAGAGACAATCGAGACAGGTGCTTTCTACGGATGTCGCAGTCTGACCGCTATCAACATCCCCGACAATATCACGACAATAAAGGGAGGCACATTCGAGGGTTGTACCGCCCTTACAAACATCAAGTTGCCATCGAAGCTGACAACCATAGAGAGTCATGCATTTTATAGCTCGTCCAGCATGCAAAGAGCCATCGTCCTGCCGGCAAGTCTCGCCAGCATCGGCAGCATGGCCTTCAGTTACGCCGAGCTCCACCCCACCGGCTCCGTCCCGCCGACACTCGAATCAGGTGCTTTCGGCACAGGGGTGACGGTGGTCATCGATGACCCGTCACTGGTGATGGCCTATCTCAATGCCGATGGCTGGAAAAACTATGTAAAAGTGCCGGAAATCGTTGTCGACGACCTGACGTATAAAGTCAAGTCCACCAGCGAGGCGGAACTCATAGGCATCCCGCAAGACCAGAAAATCATCACCATACCGGCGTCCATCAACTACGGAGAGTTGCAGCTGGCCGTGACATCGATAAAGGACGGTGCTCTGAATTATGGGACCCGTTCGAACCACAATGCCGTGGAAGAGATATACATAAAGGCACAGGTAAGCACTATCGGCCGACAATACTTCTATTCAATCAATATTAATAATACTGGGACTGAATCCATTCTGAAACATATCGAGTTGCCCGAAAATCTGCAGCGCATAGAAGAAGGGACATTCCAAAATTGCACACAGCTGAAAAGCATCGCCATTCCGGACAATGTGGAATATATCGGCGGAAGTGCTTTTGCGCTAAGCGGCATCGAGACATTCACCGCTCCGTCAAAGCTGACAGAGATCGGTAACTCTGTTCTTTACGGTTGCAGTTCGCTCAAAACGATAACGCTGCATGACAACATTAAAAAAATTGAATCCGTGTCGTTTGCATATTGTCCCAAACTGACAGAGCTGGCCCTGCCCTCCGGACTGGAGACAATATTCTTAGACGCCTTGGGTGGGACTGCGGTAGAAGAATTGCGAATACCGCACACCATCGGCTACATATCTGGATTCGTTAGAACAACGATGGACAGTCTGAAAAATATCTTCATCACCGGCGGAAGCAACGATAAATATTTTGATTTGGACGGTGTGCTCTTCAGAAAGGTTGAGGGAACGGACAAAAAGGAACTTATGTGCTATCCGAGCAACCGTGGGGCAGCAGAATACACCGTACCCGACGGAACTGTCGGCATACTGGAATGGGCCTTCGGAAGAAATTCAGGAGAAACAGACTACGACCCCACACCGCTCAAGCGGGTCATTCTGCCGGAAAGCATTGTGCATATCGACATGTATGCTTTCGCCTTCAACCATAGTCTCACGGACATCAATCTCCCGAAGAACCTCACAAGCATAGGAACTCATGCGTTTCATTTCGACAGGCTCATCACGGTAAGGATACCGGAGTCGGTCACCTACGTGGGGGATTATGCGTTCGGAGTGAACACAATATACATAGACGCCATCCAACCGCCGTCGTGTGCTTACAGTGGCAATCCGTTTGACGGTACGATATGCGTCAAGCCGGAAGCCGTGGACGCTTACAAGAACCATGAGGCATGGGGCAAGTGCCGGGTGCTTGGCGATTTTTCTGAACAGGACGGTCTGATATATGTGGCCAACGGTCAGTCAGGAGCGGAACTTGCAGGATATGTGAAGATGCCCGGCGGAACATTTGACATACCGCAGACGGTGACCATCGACGGCAAACAGCGCAGCCTGACGGCACTCGGGGAGAAAGCCCTGAACAGAGCTTACAGTATCAACACGGTGAACGTACCGGAAACTGTGGACAGCATCGGAGCCGAATGTTTCCGCTTGTGCGGCAATATGACATCGGCAAACATCGGAAGCGCAAGAGTCAAATGGCCCAATTTCCTCGGTTGCAACAAGATGCAGGAAGTAACGGCAGATGAAAACAATATCTACCATACGACTCAGGAAGGTGTCCTATACAGCAAGGCGATGGACACGCTCCAGTATTATCCGCTCGGGGCAGAACGTGAAGCATATCTCCTGCCGGAAAGTGTCACGGCCATAGGGGACTATCTGATGGATGGTTTCGAAGGCAATGGCTACAAAATAAACCTGAAGTTGCAGAAGTTCTATTCTCTCTCACAGACTCCTCCGGCGTGCAGTCCTTCAAGTTTCTCAAACAACCAGCCCTACCACTTTACTCTATATGTGCCGGAAAATCTGGTAGAGACATACCGCTATGCGGACGGCTGGAGAAATCTACGGTATGTCGTCGGTCTCTCCGATGAGGAAATCGACGCCATTCTCGCCGGCGTCAAGGAAGTGAATGTCGACGGCAACAACCGGACCGACGACGGCGTCTTCTACACAATCGGAGGACAACGCGTCACCAAGCCCGGCAAGGGACTCTACATCCTCAACGGCAAGAAGGTCGTCATCAAATAACGGACCGCGGCCGTAACGGCACGCACGATAACAAAACAAGCCGTCCGGACAGCTGGAAGAACATTATCCATGCTGTCCGGACGGCTTGTTTTGTTATCGTGGATTGTTTCGGATCAATACTTCAATCCCATGTTGTAGAGTATGAAGCTATAGATGTCGGCCTGCTCCTCGAGCACTTTTGTCAACGGCTTTCCACCGCCGTGGCCGGCCTTGGTGTCGATGCGGATGAGCACGGGCGACTCTCCGGCGTGACACTCCTGGAGTGTGGCGGCAAACTTGAACGAATGGGCGGGAACGACGCGGTCGTCGTGGTCGGCCGTGGTCACGAGCGTGGCGGGATAGACGGTGCCGGGACGGAGATTGTGGAGGGGCGAGTACTTATAGAGATACTCAAACATCTCCTTGCTGTCCTCGCTCGTGCCGTAGTCGCTGGCCCAGTTCCAGCCGATGGTGAACTTATGGTAGCGGAGCATGTCCATGACACCCACCTCAGGGACGGCGACACGGAAGAGGTCGGGACGCTGGGTCATGCAGGCACCGACGAGCAGTCCGCCGTTGCTGCCGCCGACTATGGCCAGACGATCAGAGGAGGTGTAGCGGTTGGCGATGAGATACTCAGCGGCGGCGATGAAGTCGTCAAAGACGTTCTGCTTCTGAAGCTTCGTGCCGGCCTGATGCCATTCTTCGCCGTATTCGCTGCCGCCGCGCAGATTGGCCACAGCATAGATGCCGCCGCACTCAAGGAACGGTATGCGGGAGGAAGAGAAGTAAGGTGTGAGGCCGACGTTGAAACCGCCATAGCCGTAAAGGAAGACGGGATTGCGGCCGTTGCGCTTCATGCCTTTCTTGTAGGTGATGCTCATCGGTACGCGGGTGCCGTCCTTGCTGGTGTAGAATATTTGTTCGCTGACGTAGTCGGAGAGTCGGAATGACACTTTGGGCGCGGCGAAAAGGGTGCTCTTGTCGGTCTCCAGGTCATAGCTGTATATGGTCGTCGGCACGGTGTAGGAGCCGAAGCCGTAGAAACATTCTTTGTCGCCTTTCCTGCCGCTGAAACCGACGGAACCTATCATCGGCAGCGTCACCTCATGGAGACGGCGGCCGTAAAGGTCGTGTACGTAAGCGTGGGACGAGGCGTCCTTGGAATAGGTGAGCAACAGGCGGTCGCCGATGACGTCGGCGCTCTCCAAGACGCTCTCGCTCTCCGGCACCATCTCTATCCAGCTGTTGATGCCGGGAGCGGCCAGCGCTGCGGACATGAGGCGGCTGCGGGGCGCGCCGGCGTTGGTCATTATCAGTATCTGATTGCCGATGTTCTCTATCGGATAATAATAGTAGTTCATGTCGGAAGTCATCTGAATGAACTGCGAGTCAGGCTGCCGCAGGTTGCGGACGTAGAGATTGTTGCCGGCCCCCTCGCCGCTCTCGGTCAGGAAGGCCATCGTCTCTTCTTCGTTGACACTCATATAATAGAAGCGCTTGGGATAGGCTGGGTTCTGATAGAAGAGAATGTCGGCACTTTGAGGTGTGCCTATCTTGTGATAATATATTTTGTGGCCCTCGTTCACGCCGGAGAACTCCGTGCCCTTTGCCAATGGGGCGTCGTAGGCGCTGTAATAGAAGCCGTCGCCATGCCATGCCGCTCCGGAGAACTTGGCCCACTCGATGTGGTCGTCGAGCCGCCGGCCGGTGGCAACGTCAATGACATAAAACTCCTGCCAATCGCTGCCGCTGCGCGAGATGGCGTAGGCGGCGTACTTACCGTTATGGGAGAAGTAGACGCCTTTGAGAGCCACCGTGCCGTCGTCGGAGAGCTTGTTGGGGTCGAGGAAGACGCGCTGCTCGCCGTCGAGACGGTCCATCGTGTAGAGCACCGACTGGTTCTGCAGTCCGTCGTTGCGGTAGATATAATATCGGCCGTGACGCTTGAATGGCGTGCCAATCTTCTCGTAATCGGCCACTTGCTTCAGCCGTTTGAACAGCTTGTCGCGGAATGGTATCTTCGCGAGATAGGCGTTTGTTACCTTGTTCTCTGCCTCCACCCAACGGGCAGTGGCCTCACTGGTGTCATTCTCCAGCCAACGGTAAGGGTCGGCCACACGGGTTCCGAAATAGTCGTCCACGGTGTTGTCTTTAGCCGCCTTCGGATATTCTATCTGCGCCATGACTGTCTGTGATAACGACGCGGCAAACGCCAGCGCCATGATTGTCTTTGTATTCATATAATAAAATCTTTTCGTTACGCCTTTTCGATGTGTTACGCACGGCAAATATACGAAAATGAACTTGAATACAATGACTTTAACAATAAAAAACAATCATCAGCAACTTCATATCGGCTCCATATCAACCAAAAACGAAACCAAAAGCCTGTACCAATCAAGGTCCTTCCAATAACAGGAGAGTCCCATGACAAACATAAAGAAGCCCCGCAAACGGCGTTTGCGGGGCTTCTGAGACGTTATCGGCCGACGGTTAGTCAGCTAACTTGGCCTTGATAAATTCGCGGTTCAGGCGGGCGATATTGGCTATCGACTCGTTCTTCGGGCACTCGGCCTCACAGGCACGGGTGTTGGTGCAGTTGCCGAAGCCCAGTTCGTCCATCTTGGCAATCATGGCCTTGGCACGCTTGGCAGCTTCGGGACGGCCCTGCGGCAGCAGAGCGAGCTGGCTGACCTTGGAACTTACGAAAAGCATGGCCGAGCCGTTCTTGCAGGCTGCGACACAGCAACCGCAACCGATACATGTGGCGGCGTCCATAGCCTCGTCAGCATCCTCTTTGGGGATGAGGATGGCGTTGGCGTCCTGAGCCTGGCCCGTGCGTACGGTCGTGTAGCCGCCGGCCTGGATGATCTTGTCGAACGCAGAGCGGTCCACCATGCAGTCCTTGATCACAGGGAATGCGGCCGAACGCCACGGCTCAACCGTGATGACATCGCCGTCGTTGAAGCGGCGCATGTAGAGCTGGCAGGTCGTTGCGCCCGTTGCCGGTCCGTGGGGATGGCCGTTGATGTAGAGCGAGCACATACCGCAGATACCCTCGCGGCAGTCGTGGTCAAACACAAACGGCTCGCTGCCCTCGCTGATAAGCTCTTCGTTAAGGATGTCGAGCATCTCGAGGAACGAGGTGTCGTCGGGGATGTTCTTCATCTCACGTGTGTCAAAGTGGCCTTCGTCCTTCGGGCCATTCTGCTTCCAATATTTTAATGTGAATGAAATATTCTTAGCCATTGTAGTCTATCCTTTCTTATTAGTTCTTATAGTTACGGGTCTGTACCTTTATTGCCTCATACTCAAGCGGCTCCTTGATGAGTTCGGGTGCCTTCTCGTCGCTGCCCTGATACTCCCAGCAGCCTACGTAGAAGAACTCCTCGTCGTTGCGCTTGGCCTCGCCTTCCTCGGTCTGGTGCTCCTCGCGGAAGTGGCCGCCGCAGCTCTCCTCACGGTGCAGGGCGTCGTAAGCGACGAGCTCGCCCATAGTGATGAAGTCGCGCAGGTGGATAGCCTTGTCGAGCTCCACGTTGAGTCCTTCCTTGGTTCCGGGGATGAAGAGGTTGGTCTCGAACTCCTTGCGGAGCTCCTTCATCAGCTTCAGGCCTTCCTCGAGTCCTTCCTTGGTGCGGCCCATGCCCACGTGTTCCCACATGATGTGACCGAGCTCCTTGTGGATGGAGTCGACGGAGCGCTTGCCCTTGATGTTCATCAGACGGTCAATCTCGGCGTCAACCTTCTTCTCTGCCTCTGCGAACTCGGGCAGGTCGGTGGAGAGACGGGGCCAGATGGACTGGTCTGCGAGATAGTTCTGGATGGTGTAAGGCAGAACGAAGTAGCCGTCGGCCAGACCCTGCATCAGAGCGGATGCGCCGAGACGGTTTGCACCGTGGTCGGAGAAGTTGCACTCGCCGATGGCGAAGAGTCCGGGGATGGTCGTCTGCAGCTCGTAGTCAACCCAGATACCGCCCATCGTGTAGTGGATGGCGGGGAATATCATCATCGGGTTGTAGTACTTCACGCCGTTGATTTCGTTGGCCAGCTCACCGGGATTGACGTCCGTAATCTCCTCATACATGTCGAAGAGGTTGCCGTAGCGCTGCATGATCTGGTCGATGCCGAGGCGGTTGATGGACTCAGAGAAGTCGAGGAACACGGCCAGACCGGTGTTGTTGACACCGTATCCGTGGTCGCAACGCTCCTTGGCGGCACGCGAAGCAACGTCGCGGGGCACGAGGTTACCGAAGGCCGGATAGCGGCGCTCCAGATAGTAGTCGCGGTCTTCCTCGGGGATGTCGCTTCCCTTGATTTCGCCGGCCTGCAGCTTCTTGGCGTCCTCCAGCTTCTTGGGCACCCAGATACGGCCGTCGTTACGCAGCGACTCGGACATCAGGGTCAGCTTCGACTGCTTGTCGCCGTGAACGGGGATACACGTCGGGTGTATCTGGACGTAAGAAGGATTGGCGAAGTAGGCTCCCTTGCGGTAGCAGGCCATAGCGGCCGAGCAGTTGCAGCCCATAGCGTTGGTTGAAAGGAAGTATGTGTTGCCGTATCCGCCGGTGGCGATTACGACGGCATTGGCGCTGAAACGCTCCAGCTTGCCGGTAACGAGGTTCTTGGCGATGATACCGCGTGCGCGGCCGTCGACGATGACCACGTCCTCCATCTCGTAGCGGGCGTAGAGCTTCACCTTGCCGGCCTTGATCTGGCAGCTCAGCGAAGAGTAGGCGCCGAGCAGCAGCTGCTGGCCGGTCTGTCCCTTGGCGTAGAACGTACGTGACACCTGTGCGCCGCCGAAAGAGCGGTTGGCGAGCATGCCGCCGTACTCACGTGCGAAAGGCACGCCCTGGGCCACACACTGGTCGATGATGTCGTTGGACACTTCGGCCAGACGATAGACGTTGGCCTCGCGGGCACGATAGTCACCACCCTTCACCGTATCGTAGAACAGACGGTAGACGGAGTCGCCGTCGTTCTGATAGTTCTTGGCGGCGTTGATACCTCCCTGTGCGGCGATGGAGTGTGCGCGACGGGGAGAGTCCTGTATGCAGAAGTTGAGCACGTTGAAGCCCATTTCGCCGAGCGAGGCTGCGGCAGAGGCGCCGGCCAGACCCGTACCTACGACGATGACGTCGAGCTTGAGTTTGTTCTTGGGGTTCACCAGACGCTGGTGAGCTTTATAGTTGGTCCATTTCTCGGCCACGGGGCCTTCGGGTATTCTGGAATTTAATGTCTTAGCCATAATATTCTATCTTCTTAAATATTGTATATAGGATTATGAAACCTCCGCATCATGCAGCGCAGCTGCCGCAGCAGAAGAGCGACTGGCCGGCGAAGAACAACACGACAACGAGGAAGCCGAGCACGAGCAGGGTTGCGTAGACCGTGCCGATGACCTTCCAGCGGCAGAACCAGGTCTTGCCGTTCCAACCCAGAGTCTGCATGGCGCTCCAGAATCCGTGGGTGAGGTGGAACCACAGGGCCACGAGCCACACGATGTAGAGCACGGTGAAGAAGGGGCAGGAGAATGTCTCGCGGATATAGCCGTAGCCATCAGCCGGGTCTCCGAGCGGGTCGGCGATGTGGAACAGTTCGGCGAACATCATGTTGTACCAGAAGTTGAACAGGTGGAGTCCGAGTCCGAGCACGACGATGATACCCAGGACGAGCATGTTCTGAGAAGCCCACTCGACCTTTCCGGGACGTGTCGTCACCTCATAGCGTGAGGTTCCACGGGCACGGCGGTTCTGCGCCGTGAGCAAGAAAGCGTAGACGATGTGAATCACAGCCAGAGCGGCGAGACCGAGGGTTGCCACCACGGCATACCAGTTGGCACCGAGAAACTCACAGATCATGTTGTAAGCATCGCCCGAGAACAGCGCTACCACGTTCATAGACATGTGGAATGTCAGGAAGAGGATCAGCGCAACGCCGGTAACGGACATCACAACCTTTCGACCAATAGATGAATTAAATAACCACATAAATGATTGAAATTAAATTATTTAACTGTTAAACTTAAATTATGTCACAGTCCGGGCGGAGACATCGAGACCTCCGCAAGCGATGAGTATCGCTACTTGATAATAAGTATTATATCAATATTTTAGGACGCAAATTTACTATAAATTAATGATATGCCAAAGTTTTTAAGCTAAAATGTTGAAGCCAACAAAAAAAGCCCACCTAAAACCCACCCGAAAACCCACCCCAACCCTCCCAAAGGGAGGGAGCTTGATATGTAGTTGAGTTGCATGAGAGGTGGGAGGTTGGGAACAATGGGAATAATGGGAAATAATGGGAGAACCGAGAATCCGAGAAAGCATATCAAGCTCCCTCCCTTTGGGAGGGTTGGGGTGGGTTTTCGAGTGGGTTTTCGGGTGGATTTGATGAAGCGTGGGCGTAATTGTTAAAAACTCGGAATAATCATGACAAAACACCTCAATTTTAACATAAATTCTGCGCCAAGTCGTCCCTCGGCCGCAAATTTTGCAAAATAGCGCGTGCATCTTTTTCTCGCTGACCGTCAGCGCGTTGTATCAAAAAACCACGAGAGTGTGCAGCTTTTTCGCGGCGTTTTCCGTGCCGTAAGGGCCCCGCGGCGTTGCAACGGGGCCGCCGTTGCATCGCCGCGGCATGCTCGTTGCAGGACAACGGCGTGCTCATTGCAGACCAACGGGGGCCTTACGGCAGGACCGCGGAAAATTTTCGGCCGGAAAACGACGCGCAAATGTTAAAACAGGAGCGTCGCCGACGTTTTTTTGGAGCGATTTTCTTGTGTTAAATTTTTGATATTATCATGACACGAGTTCTTCAGATATGGCGTTAAGAGACGTTAACCTTATCTTCATAGTCATATATTAATGACAAAAACGACTATCTTTGCAGCATCGACAAAACAACTTGAGAACATACAGACAATAACGAGATCATAACGCATACTAACAGAATCAAAAAAAGAATCAGACATTGTTGACAAAATGAGAAAGAAAATCTTATGCTCTGTTGCGGCCGTACTGACGGCTGCAGCGACATACGCTGTGCCTCTCACGGTGTGTGACTTCGAGAGTTATCCGGTGGGCACGACATGGACGCTTTGGCACAACGGAACCGGCGAAATCGCATCGACGGCGACTGTGGAGACCGATCCGGCCAACGCCTCCAACAAGGTGTTGCACGTCGTGCTCAAGGAGTGGGGATGCCACCCCGAGTTTGTCCTGCCAACGGAACTGCGCGGACAGGCGCTGACCGCCCGCTATCCGATGGTGACGTGCGACATATACCGCAGTGAGTCCGACGTCGACGACTGGAAGCAGTTTGCCGTCTTCGTCGGCACGCAGGAGGTCTACCGCGACGAGGGCTATCCCTATCAGGGCGACAAGGGTGTGTGGCAGAGCCGCCGATACAACCTGCAGCCGGTGGCTGACGACAACACCGAGGGCACGATAAGACTCGGTCTGCACCACAACAACACCGACTACTATATCGACAACATCCGTTTGGCGGGCGAATATGATGACTATCTGACGACGGACGACGGCGGCACGCTCGACTACTGTTCGGCCAACACGTCGAGTTCCTACCGCACCATCGGCGACAACATCTACGTTCCGGAGGGGACGACGGTCAACGTCAGGACGTCACGCTACTCGGAATGGACGGGCAAGGTGGCCGGCAGCGGCCGGCTCAACATCCATGCCGGAGGCGAACGGTCGTACATCGGAACGCAGTCGAGCAAGGGCGCGACATGGCCGGACTGGTCGGCCATGAGGGGAGACATCGACGTCTACCCTTATAAGGAGGTGGCCGCGGGCTGCGGATTCTACGGTCTGCTGATGAGCAGCGGCACGTTCCAGCCCGACAATCTCGACGCCTCGCGCTGCAACGAGGTCTTCGCCGGCAGCAGGGTCACGCTCCATGAGGGGGCGACGATGGCTGTGGAGTCAGGCACGCGCGGCATCCGCTTCGGACGGCTGGCCACGGAAGCGGGTTCGACGCTCGACGGATACTACAAGAAGAGTTCGGCCAAGTCGTATTATGTCATGGGCTGTGACAACACCGACGCCACGCTGGCCGGACGCATCTATGCCTCCAACTCGGGCAACACCGTGGGTCTCATCAAGGAGGGCACGGGCACATACACCATCACCGGCAATGACAACGAGATCGGTGCCGGCATCCGTCTGCTCGGCGGAACGCTGCTCGTCGACAATGACATGGCTGCAGCCGAAGCTGGACGAAAGAGCGGTGCGACGGGCAACAGCGGCACGCTGCTCGCCTTCAAGGGCACGACGCTGGGCGGCAACGGCAGCATCGCGGCACAGACGGAGGCTTACGGCACAATCAGACCGGGCACGGACGGCACGGGACGGCTGACATTCGCGGACATGACGAAAGCCGACGGCGGCAGTCTGACGCTCCATCCGGAGGCCAACATCGTCTGCGTCGTGAAGGATGCGACACAGAGTGGCTCGGTCGACGTGCGCGGCACGATGGCTTACAACGCCAAGACGCAGGACTTTGAGGACTCGGAGAAGACTCCGCGGCTGACCATAGCCCTCGCCGACGGCGCTTTGCTGCAGGTCAACGACGAGGTGACACTGCTCACGGCAGCGAAGAAGGAGGGCACGGACTGGGCCTTCCGGATGCGCTACCCCAAGGCTTACACATGGGTTGTGGAGCAGCGTGAGGGCGCGGACGGCAGCTACAACATCGTGGCCAAGGTGACGTCGCTCGACTACGGCGGTCAGGGTGACGTGGAGGACGACGATGACGACACGGGCGGCAAGGGCGAATATCCCGACGACGACTGGACGGCGGACATGACGGACGACACGCCGCTGCGCACGTATACGGCTCGTCTGAACAAGAACATCGGCGTGGCCGTGGCAAGCTACCGTTACGACTGCAGCCGCGACGACGGCGAGACGGGACTCGTGGGACGTGAGTTTGACCTCTTGGTGGGCGAAAACGAGATGAAGTTTGACGCTACCGAACCGTCACAGGGCGTGTTCAACTATGGCGGCTCGGACGCCGTGATGTGGGTGGCCGACCGGAACAAGCAGGAGGTGCGCGGACACACGCTGGCATGGCACTCGCAGGTGCCCTCGTGGGTGAGCCAGGACGGCAAGAAGAACAACAACAATTTCTCTCGCCGCGAACTGCTCGACATTCTGAAGAACCACATCTTCAACGTCGTCGGACAGTATAAGGGACGCATCCGCGAATGGGACGTGTGCAACGAGGTGCTCGACGACGACCAGAGCATCGTGCGCACAAATCCAGACTCATATAAGCTGCGGCCGTCGATATGGTCTACGTATATCGGTGAGGAGTTCATCGACTCGGCGTTCGTCTGGGCGCATCAGGCCGACCCGGAGGCCCGTCTGTTCATCAACGAATACGGTGCGGAGTTCATGGGCGACACGAAGACGGAGGCTTACTATAATCTGATAAAGCGGTTGAAGGCGGACAACCGCCCCATCGACGGCTGCGGACTGCAGTGCCATCTGACCACGGGACAGCTCGACACGCTGAAATTGGAGAAGAACATACGACGCTATGCGGAGCTGGACATGGACTGCATCATCACCGAACTGGACATCGCGCTGGCCAATCCGTACGCTGCCGACGCGCTCGACACGCAGGCAAAGGAATACGGCGCAATAACCCGCGTGTTCCTGCGCAACGACAATTGTCCGTCGATGCTCGTCTGGGGCATCTCCGACAACCACTCGTGGCGACAGAACAGTCCGCTGCTCTTCGACGCAGGACTGAAGCCGAAAGCGGCTTACTATAACGTTCACGCGCAGCTGCGCCGTGCCGCTGAGAAGGCGGATGCCGACGGCATCATCTCGCCGACGCGGTCGACAAGCGGAGCAAAGGTGGTTTCCACGACTCTATATGACGTTTACGGACGCCGCGTGACCGTGCCGACGGGCATCGTCATCGAGCGTAATGTCTATTCGGATGGCAGCATAAAGGTGGTGAAAAGCATATACAGATAGGAATACAAGACGGGAATTGACCCCGACAATTTTTACAACAAGCGAGACAGCAGGGCGTCCACAACCGGACGTTCTGCTGTCTCGCTTTTATCGTGGCATGGTGGCCCGTCTCGCGTGCGGCCTTTCTTTCACACGTCAATGTCGCTTCCGGCTTTGCACGATTGGGTCGCAATTCAGCAACAACGGGCAAAACAGATTGTCGAAACGTTATCAGTGCAAAAGTTGATGGGAATACAAAACTTTTTGTAACTTTGCACGGGATATTATCATATCGACAATTATGACACTCAACTACGATGTACTGGTCATCGGCGGCGGCCACGCGGGATGTGAGGCGGCGGCAGCGGCAGCGGGCATGGGTGCCCGCACATGTCTCGTGACAATGGACATGAACAAGATTGCGCAGATGAGCTGCAATCCTGCCGTGGGCGGCATAGCCAAAGGACAGATAGTCAGGGAAATCGACGCTCTGGGCGGATGGATGGGCCGCGTCACGGACGCAACGGCCATACAGTTCCGTATGCTCAACCGCAGCAAGGGACCGGCCGTGTGGAGCCCACGGGCACAGTGTGACCGGGAACGGTTCATCTGGCAATGGCGCGCGACACTCGACGCCATCGACGGCCTCGACATCTGGCAGGACCAGGCGGACGAACTCATCGTGGAGCATGGCCACGCCGCCGGAGTGCGCACGATATGGGGCGCGGAGCTGCGGGCACGTTGTGTCGTGGTCACCGCGGGAACATTCCTGAACGGTCTCATGCACATCGGACGGCGCATGGTGGCGGGCGGACGCATAGCCGAGCCGGCCGTGCCGCATTTCACCGAGAGCATCACGCGCCACGGAATAACCGCCGCTCGGATGAAAACGGGAACACCGGTGCGCATCGACCGTCGCTCGGTGCACTTCGAAGATATGGAAATACAGGAGGGCGAGGCGGACTTCCATCAGTTTAGTTTTATGTCTCCGCAGCGCGCTCTGCGCCAGCTCCCATGCTGGACGTGCAACACCAACCGCGAAGTTCACGAGACACTGCGCAGCGGGCTGGCAGACTCCCCACTCTACAACGGACAGATACAAAGCATCGGACCACGCTATTGCCCGTCCATCGAGACCAAGCTGATGACGTTCCCGGACAAGGACCAGCACCCGCTGTTCCTCGAACCGGAAGGCCAGGAGACCAACGAGATGTACCTCAACGGCTTCTCTTCTTCCCTCCCGATGGACATACAGATAGCTGCCCTGCGCAAAATACCGGCGCTACGGGACGTCCGGGTCTACCGTCCGGGCTACGCGATAGAATATGATTTCTTTGATCCCACTCAGCTGAGACACTCTCTCGAGTCAAAACTTGTCGACGGCTTGTTCTTCGCAGGACAGGTCAACGGTACCACCGGCTATGAGGAAGCGGCGGGCCAAGGTCTCGTGGCGGGCGTCAATGCCGCGCTAAAGTGTAGCGGCAGCGCACCGTTTGTCATGCACCGGGACGAGAGTTACATAGGTGTGCTCATCGACGACCTTGTCACCAAAGGTGTCGACGAGCCGTACCGCATGTTCACTTCACGTGCCGAATATCGCATACTGCTGCGCCAGGATGACGCCGACGCCCGCCTAACGGAACGTGCCTACGCCCTCGGACTGGCCCGACGCGACCGCTACGACTGGTGGATGGAGAAGAAACAAAACATCGAAGAAATCGTAGAATTCTGCAAAAACACATCCATCAAGCCGCGCGACATCAACGGAGCGCTGGAGAATCTGGGCACCACCCCACTCCGCGAAGGCTGCCGTCTGATTGACCTAATCAGCCGCCCGCAGCTCAACATGGCCACGCTGGCGGCGCTGGTACCGTCTCTCAAGGAAGCCATCGACCGTCCGGCAAACCGCAAGGAGGAAATAGCCGAAGCCACGGAGATACGTATCAAATATAAAGGATACATCGAACGCGAGCAAATGGTGGCCGAAAAGATGCGCCGTTTGGAGAATATAAAGATCAAAGGGCGCTTCGATTACGCCACAATGCAGCAGCTGTCAACCGAAGCGCGGCAGAAGTTGGCCCGCATCAACCCCGAAACATTGGCACAAGCGAGCCGCACCCCCGGCATCTCACCAAGCGATATAAACGTTATGTTGGTGCTGATGGGAAGATGAAACAAAAGCCATTAACCCACAACAAAACGCCTCATGTAATTAGACAAAACTACCATTATAACAAAGCAAAGGTGTCACGAACTTATCAAATCGGCACAACCGCGCTTCAAGTTTCACGTGAAACGGATTTCATTGAGTATTAATTAACAACCCATTGTATATGAACAACAAAACATTAATCGAGAACCTGCGGTGTATTCCCGACTTTCCGCAGAAAGGAATCAACTTCCGCGACGTTACGACACTGTTCAAAAACCCCGAATGTCTTCGCATAATGGTGGACGAACTCTACGAAATTTATAAAGACAAGGGTATCACCAAGATCGTTGGAATCGAAAGCCGGGGCTTCGTTTTGGCCTCTGCACTCGCCATACGACTGAACGCCGGCGTCGTGCTTTGCCGCAAACCGGGCAAATTGCCGGCCGAGACGGTACAGGAAAGCTACACCAAAGAATACGGAAGCGACACTATCGAAATCCACAAAGACGCCATTACATCAGATGACGTAGTGCTTCTGCATGATGACTTGCTGGCTACCGGCGGCACAATGAAGGCCGCATATAACCTCGTCCAGAAGTTCTCACCAAAACAAACATACGTCAATTTCATTATCGAAATCACCGACGAAGGTCTCCACGGACGCGATCTATTCAAGGATGTGACCGAAGTAAGCACCCTGATAACGGTGTGAGATAATGAAGAATGAAGAGCGAAGTGAATAAAGAATGAAGAGTGAAGAACGAAGAATGGGCTGGCGCCGTTCCTGCATTTGTTACGATATGAAAGTAACAAGGGAACGGCGCCAGCCCATTCTTCGTTCTTCACTCTTCAATATTCATTACCCCTACTCTTCTTTCTCCACTCTTTATTCTTTATCAATCAAGTTTCACGTGAAACTTTAACAATCAAAGTGTCATTAAATAAAGCAGTTACGGTCGATGACTAAAGAAGAAAACGAGAAACGGTTGGCACGTCTCAAGGCAATCGTGAGCAGCATGCCAGAGAAGCCCGGCAGCTATCAGTACTATGACGAGCAGGGCACTATTATATATGTAGGCAAGGCCAAGAATCTCAAGAGCCGCGTATCGTCCTACTTCCACACGGAGGTGGACCGCTTCAAGACAAAGGTTCTCGTCAGCAAGATACACGACATATCCTACACCGTGGTCAACACGGAGGAAGACGCACTACTGTTGGAAAACAGCCTCATAAAGAAGTATAATCCCCGCTACAACGTTCTGCTGAAGGACGGAAAGACCTATCCCAGCATCTGCGTGACCAACGAACCGTTCCCCCGCATCTTCAAGACCCGCACAATCAACCGTCGTTGGGGCACATACTACGGCCCCTATTCCCATCTTGGCTCGATGTATGCCGTTCTGGAGCTCATCAAGAAGCTCTGCCGTCCGCGCTCGTGCCGCCAGCCGATGACCGTGGAAGGAATCCAAGAAGGCCGCTACAACGTCTGCTTAGAGTATCACATAAAAAACTGCGGAGGTCCCTGCATCGGCCGCCAGAGCTATGAGGAATACCAGAAGAACATGGCTCAGGCCCGCGAGATACTCCGCGGCAACACACGCGGCATCCTCCGCGACATGCGTGCCGAGATGGAACGGCTGGCCGGCGAATTGCGTTTTGAAGAAGCGGAGGCTGTCAAACAGAAGTATATGCTCATCGACAACTTCTGTTCAAAGAGCGAAGTGGTCAGCCATATCATCAACAATGTCGACGTTTTTTCCATTGCCAGCGACGAAAAGACAGCATTTATCAACTACATCCACGTGGCCGCCGGCAGCATCAACCAGTCCTTCACATTCGAATACCGCAAACGTCTCGACGAGACCGACGAGGAACTACTCTCGCTTGGCATCGTGGAGATGCGCGAGCGCTTCCGGAGCACGTCGCGGGAGATCATCGTCCCCTTTGAGATGGACCTGCCATTGGATGGCGTCACACTCACCGTTCCCCAGCGCGGCGACCGCAAGACGCTGCTCGACCTGTCCGTCATGAACGGCCGCCAATACCGTTTTGACCGCCTGAAACAGGCTGAAAAGCTCAATCCGGAGCAGAAATCGGTGCGTCTGATGAAGGAAATACAAGACATGCTGCGACTCCCGAAGATGCCGTATCAGATAGAATGCTTCGACAACTCCAACATCTCCGGCACAGACGCCGTGGCCGCCTGCGTCGTCTTCAAGAAGATGCGGCCGAGCAAGAAGGACTACCGCAAATACAACATCAAGACCGTCACCGGCCCCGACGACTATGCGTCAATGAAAGAGGTCGTCCGCCGCCGCTACATGCGTCTTATGGAAGAACAGCAACCCCTGCCCGACCTCATCATCACCGACGGCGGCCGCGGCCAGATGGAGGTCGTCCGCGAGGTCGTCGAGGACGAGCTCGGACTACAGATCCCTATCGCCGGACTGGCCAAGGACGACCGCCACCGCACCAACGAACTGCTCTACGGTTTTCCGCCCGTGGTGGTCGGCATGAAGACCGACAGCGAACTCTTCCGTCTGCTCACCCAAATACAGGACGAAGTCCACCGCTTCGCCATCACCTTCCACCGCGACAAACGCTCCAAGCACGCCCTCCACAGCGAGTTGGACGACATCCGCGGTATAGGCCCGAAGACTAAAGAGGCACTTCTGAAGCGTCTGAAGAGCGTAAAACAGATTCGTGAGGCTACCGTCCAGACACTCGCCGAAATCGCGGGAGAAGCAAAAGCAAGGCTGATTTACGACCACTTTCACGCCCCCGACAGCACCCCATGACACATCCGCAGCCGCCGCGCAACACCACGGCACATGTCCCCTCGCCCCGCCCCACTATGTCACAATAATTTACAGGCGGCCCTCCGTTTGTAAATATTCCATACCAAAATCGACACATACGGCCTTCGCAAAACGGCGACGAAAACCGTATGATTATGCAATATATATGTACCGGCATCACCGAAAGACCAACGTCGTCGTGCCGTAAGGCCCTCCCGGGGTCGCCGCAGCGGCCCCGTCATCGTGCAACGAGCGCCCCGTCGCGATGCAACGGCGGCCCCGCGGCGACCCCGGGAGGGCCTTACGGCAAGACCGAAAAATCGACACACCGTCACCAATCGATATAACCCGCAATATATCAGGCGTTTACAAAAAGTGCCAAAAATCGGCGATTTTCGGCCCGAAAGTCGCCGATTTAAGAATCACGGGATATTTCTCAACCGCTTGTCCACATATATGACAGTCGGCAACTGTCATTTTTTTGGAAAAAGATTACCTGCATTTATCTCATCTGACGACACACGTTGTTCCTAAAAAGCATGCCAAACGACACGTTTTATGCCGCTTTAAGTCATTTTTTCATTCTGCCGCTGCCTAATCTCACGTTTTTATTGTACATTTGTATTGAGCTAAAAACATATCGACATGAGAATAGTCATACAGCGCGTAGCACACGCTTCAGTAACAATCGGCGGCACGGTGAAATCGGCCATCGGCCGCGGTTTCCTGATACTGCTCGGCATCTGCGAGGAGGACACCGCCGAGGATGTCGACTGGCTGGTCCGCAAGGTGGCCGGGCTGAGAGTCTTCGACGATGCCGACGGCGTGATGAACCTGCCGATCACAGACATCGGCGGCGAGGCACTGGTAGTCAGCCAGTTCACGCTGATGGCGTCCTACAAGAAAGGCAACCGCCCGTCGTGGCTCCGCGCGGCACGCCACGAGACAGCCATCCCTCTCTATGAGAGCTTCTGCAAACAACTATCCGCAGCCATCGGACGCCCCGTCGGAACAGGCGAATTCGGGGCTGACATGAAGGTCGAACTGCTCAACGACGGCCCGGTCACAATCTGCATGGACACGAAGAACAAGGAATAATCCTGCTCTGACAGGATTATTCCTTGTTCAAATTATGAAGTATAAATTATGAATTATGATCGGCGGAAGGGCCAAGAAAAAACGAATTGAGATGGAAGATAACATAAGCATCAGAGACGCCCAGCGTATCGTCGACGAATGGATTAAAACCTATGGCGTGCGCTATTTTTCCGAGCTCACAAACATGGCCGTTCTGACCGAAGAAGTGGGCGAAATGGCGCGGATCATGGCCCGCACGTACGGCGACCAGAGCTTCAAAGAGGGCGAGAAGCATGACCTCGGAGACGAGATGGCCGACGTCCTGTGGGTGCTCCTCTGCATAGCCAACCAGACCGGCACGGACCTCACCGAGGCTTTCCGCAGGAACATCGAGAAGAAGACGCGCCGCGACAAGGACAGGCATAGAAACAACGAGAAACTGAAGTAAATAACCTTTATAAAAAAGAAAGACATTATGAGCGACAATCATTCAGAACATTGCGGCTGCGGTCATCATCATGACCACAACCCAAAACGTAGCATCTATGAGGATGCACTGAGCAAGTACGACCTCAACGTCTCCGACGAGGAAGTGCGCGAGGCGGTAAAGAAAATCATCGCCGAACGGGTTCACGAGAACGACACGCCCGAGGTGAAGAAGTTCCTCATGGGCAGCATCGAACTGACCACGCTGAAGACCACCGACTCCGACGAGAGCGTGATGGCCTTCACCGAGCGCGTCAACGCCTTCGACGACGCCTACCCTGACCTGCCCCACGTGGCGACCATCTGCGTCTACCCCTGTTTCGCCAACACCGTGAGCCAGACGCTGGAGGTCGACGGCGTGGAAGTGGCCTGTGTGTCAGGCAGTTTCCCCTCCTCTCAGGCACTCCTCGAGGTCAAGGTGGCCGAGACGGCGCTGGCCCTGAAAGACGGTGCGACGGAGATTGACATGGTCATGTCCGTCGGCAAGTTCCTCAGCGGCGACTATGAGAGCGTGGCCGACGAAATCAACGAGCTCAAACAGGTCTGCGGCGACCACAAGCTGAAGGTCATTCTGGAGACGGGATGTCTGAAGACGGCCGCAAACATCAAGCGCGCCTCCATCATCGCTATGTATGCCGGCGCCGACTATATCAAGACGAGCACGGGCAAGCTCGAACCCGCCGCTACGCCCGAGGCCGCATACGTGATGTGTCAGGCCATCAAGGAATACTACAACGAGACCGGCATACAGATAGGTTTCAAGCCCGCCGGAGGCATCAATTCCGTCATGGACGCCCTCATCTACTACACCATCGTCAAGGAGGTGTTGGGTGAGAAGTGGCTCACCAACCAGTGGCTCCGACTCGGTACCAGCCGCCTCGCCAACATGCTGCTCAGCGAGATAACCGGCGAGGAGACGAAGTTCTTCTGAGAAGAATTGATGGGAAATCATGGGAGGAATGGGAGCTATGGGAAGAATGGGAAAGATAGGAGTGATGGGAAGAATGGGAAAATTGAATGAGAAAAATTTTCCATCACTCCCATCTTTCCCATCACTCCCATCTTTCCCATTACTCCCATTTTTCCCATTATCCCATCTTTCCCATTACTCCCATAATCTCCCAACCTCTAATTACCAACCTCTATGCCAACCAAATTTCTCCCCCAAAACAAAAACTACAAGAACCTCATTGTCTATCAAAAAGCCGAATGTATATACGACATCACCTTCCATTTTGCCCACAAATATCTATCGAAAGGCGACCGTACTATCGACCAAATGATACAAGCCGCACGCTCCGGAAAACAAAACATCGCCGAAGGTAGTGCAGCAAGCACAACATCCAAAGAAACCGAACTAAAACTAACCAATGTAGCTAAAGCCAGCCTTCTCGAGTTGTTGGCCGATTATGAAGACTATCTGCGCGTTCGCAAACTTCAACAATGGCCCACTGACAGCGAAAAATCAATACGGACAAGAGCCGTTTGCAAAAAACATAGCGAAAGCGAATTCTATCGTGACGCAATAGCTATACGCAATGATGAGACCATAGCAAACATCGCCATAACTCTCATTCACCAAACCGATTTACTCCTCAGAAACCTCATTGAACACCAAAAGAGCGAATTCTTAAAGAACGGAGGAATAAAAGAGGAAATGTATAAAGCAAGAATGGATTGGAGAAAAAATCATCAATAAGCAGTCTTCTCCCATTCCCATCACTCCCATCACTCCCATCACTCCCATAAAAATAAAAAAACTCCCATCAGCGATATCACCAATGGGATCTCATTACTCTATTTCTCTTTCTCATTTTTTCCTCTCTATCACATACTCCAGATATGCGCTGAGCGCATCGCGCACGTCTTCGTCCGCCACATGACCGTTGATGAAAGTCTGGGCCTCGCGACGGAAGTCGTCCATGCGGCGCTCGGCATACTCGATACCGCCGTGGGCCTTGGTGTAATCCACCAAAACGGCGATTTCATCGGGCGTTATCGTATGGTTCTTGACCTTTCCGGCCAACACGCGGATGGACTGATGGGGAGAGTTGTTGACGGCATATATGACGGGCAGGGTCAGCTTGCCTTCGGCCATATCGTTGCCCGTGGGCTTGCCGATCTCCGGCGAATCGTAATAGTCGAAGATGTCGTCGCGTATCTGGAATATGATGCCGAGATTGCGGCCGAAAGCCTTTGCCGCCTCTATCTCGGCCTCGGAGGCGCCTGCCGAGAGCGCACCCATGGCACAGCAGGCCTCGAACAAGGCTGCCGTCTTCTGTCTGATGACCTGATAATAAACGTCTTCCGAAATCTCCCGATTCTGTATGTTGGACAACTGGAGTATCTCACCGCCGGCCAAAATGCGCCCCAGCTCGGAGAGATATTCCACGATGGTAAGGTTCTGTGTGCGTGCCACGCGGAGCAAGGCCGTCGAGAGCAGATAGTCGCCGACGAGCACCGCCACCTGATTGTTGTATGTCGCGTTGAGTGACGCCTGTCCCCTGCGCTCGCCGCTCTCGTCCACCACGTCGTCATGGACCAGACTCGCCGTGTGAAGAAGCTCCAGACCGAGAGCCGCATTCTGCGTGACTGCGGTGACACGGCCGTAGTTGCGCGCCATGAGCAGGATGAGCATCGGACGCATACGCTTGCCCGTGCGGCGGCGTATGTACTCCAACGCCTGTGAAAGCAGGCCGTCACTGTGGGACATCGCTTCGCCAAACAGTCCGTTGAAATCGGCCAAATCGCTTTCTATCGGTTTCTTAATCCGTGATAAATAGTCCATCGAATCAAATTTGTTACAAAAATACTGTTTTTTATTGGGATAATGATTACTTTTTCGTAATTTTACGCTTAAATTTAAATAGAATTATGGATAAACTGTTCCTCTTAGATGCCTACGCGCTGATATACCGCTCGTACTATGCTTTCATCAAAAATCCGAGGATAAACTCGAAAGGCCTCAACACTTCGGCCGTGATGGGATTTGTCAACACTCTCAACGAAGTCATCACGAAAGAGAAGCCCACCCACATCGGCGTGGCCTTCGACCCGGCCGGACCGACATTCCGCCACGAAGCCTATCCGGAGTATAAAGCCCAGCGCGAAGCATGCCCGGAGGACATCAAGAAGTCCGTACCTATCATCAAAGACATACTCCGAGCCTTCCGCATACCCATCCTCGAGGTCGACGGCTACGAGGCCGACGACGTCATCGGAACGCTCGCCACCAAGGCCGGCGGGGCGGGAGTGACGACCTATATGCTCACTCCCGACAAGGACTACGGCCAGCTCGTCGGACCAAACGTCTTCATGTATCGGCCGAGATACGGCGACGCGGGATATGAAACCCTCGGCGAGAGGGAGGTCTGCGAGAAGTATGGCATCCCCACCCCACTCCGCGTGATCGACCTGCTCGGACTGATGGGTGACGCGTCGGACAACATCCCGGGGTGTCCGGGCGTCGGAGAGAAGACTGCCGTCAAACTCATCACCGAGTTCGGAAGCATCGACGGACTGCTCGCCTCGACCGACCGGCTCAAGGGTGCCATCAAGAAGAAGGTGGAGGACAACCGCCGGCAGATCGAGTTCTCAAAGTTTCTCGCCACCATCAAGACCGACGTCCCCATCGCGCTCGACCTCGACTCGCTCCGCATCGCCGAGCCGGACGAGTCGCGCCTGACCCAAATCTTCGATGAACTGGAATTTAAGAACCTCGCAAACAAAGTTCTTAAAAAAGCTGAAAATAAGTCAAAACCGGTCAACGGACAGCTCGATTTTTTTGAAGAATTTGCGCCCGATGGGGCAGGCGCTTCAGAATTTTCAAGTTTTGAAGCACTTAAAACGACCCCACACGACTATCAACTCATTGATAATGAGGCCGAAATGCGCAAAATTTGTGACTTTTTCATGACAAACGAAATTCTTAGTTTTGACACCGAAACGACCTCAACGGACACAAATGAGGCCGAACTCGTCGGTTTGAGCTTCGCCGTCGAAGAAAAGAAGGCATTTTACGTGCCCGTTCCGGCCGAGCCCGAAAAAGCCCAGGAAATCGTCAACATATTCAAACCTCTATACGAAAACGCCGCAATCCTCAAAGTCGGACAGAACATCAAGTACGACCTGAAGGTGTTGCGGCGTTATGGCGTCGTGCTGGCCGGTCCGATGTTCGACACCATGATCGCCCACTATCTCATCCAGCCCGAACTCCGTCACAACATGGACTACATGGCGGAGACCTATCTCAACTACCGCACCATCCACATCGACGAGCTCATCGGTCCGAAGGGCAAGGGGCAGAAGTCCATGCGCGACCTGCCGCCGTCCGAAGTCTACGAGTATGCCGCCGAGGACGCCGACATCACGTTGCGCCTGAAGAACGTGCTCGAACCGGAGCTGGCACGGCTCGGCGCCGACCGGCTGTTCCACGAGATAGAGATGCCGCTCATGCCCGTGCTGGCCGAGATGGAGATGCAGGGCGTGAGGATAGACACCGACGCGCTCAGCGAGACATCGGCCGTGCTGACAGCCCGCATGGAGGAGATCGAACAACGGATATACGACCGTGCCGGCGAGACATTCAACATAGCTTCGCCGCGCCAGGTGGGTGACGTGCTGTTCAGCAAGATGAAGATCGTGGAGAAGCCGAAGAAGACCAAGACGGGACAGTTTGTGACGAGCGAAGAGGTGCTCCAGACGCTCAAGGGCAAACATCCGATTGTCGCCGACATCCTGGAACACAGAGGATTAAAGAAGCTCCTCGGCACCTACGTCGACGCGCTCCCGAAACTCATCAACACCCGCACGGGCCGCATCCACACGTCGTTCAACCAGACCGTCACAGCCACCGGCCGACTCTCGTCGAGCGACCCGAACCTGCAGAACATCCCCGTGCGCGGCGAAGACGGCAAGGAGATTCGCAAGGCGTTCGTCCCCGAGCCGGGCTGTCTGTTCTTCTCGGCGGACTACAGCCAGATCGAGTTGCGCGTCATGGCCCATCTCTCGGGCGACAAAAACATGATCGAGGCCTTCCGCGAGGGCTACGACATCCACGCCGCCACAGCCGCAAAGATATATAAGGAGACGCTCGACAGCGTCACCCGCGACCAGCGCACAAAGGCCAAACGCGCCAACTTCGGCATCATCTACGGCATAACGGTCTTCGGACTGGCCGAACGTCTGGACATCAGCCGCGACGAGGCACGCCGGCTGATCGACGGCTATTTCGAGTCGTTCCCCGCCGTGCAGTCCTACATGGAGCAGTCGAAGGAGACGGCCCGCGACCGCGGCTACGTCGAGACTCTCTTCGGCCGCCGCCGCTATCTGCCGGACATCAACTCCCGCAACGCCACCGTGCGCGGATTTGCCGAGCGCAACGCCATCAACGCACCCATACAGGGCACGGCCGCCGACATCATCAAGGTGGCCATGATACGCATCGCCCGCCGCTTCCGCGAGGAGAACCTGAAGAGCAAGATGATTCTCCAGGTGCACGACGAACTCAACTTCTCCGTCCTGCCGGAAGAGAAGGAACGCGTCGAGCGCATCGTCATGGAAGAGATGGAAGGCGCGTTCCCCATGCAAGTGCCGCTCACGGCAGACTGCGGATGGGGCGCCAACTGGCTCGAAGCGCACTGACATTACGCGCCCGAAAGGCCGCCATCAGAAACCAAAACAGGCTATATTGGTCGGTTATATAGCCTGTTTTGGTTTGCGATACGCCCCGTTCCATCAAGTAAAATAAGTTATATTACCGAGTAATATAAGTTATATTGGTCGGTAATATAAGTTATTTTACTCGGTAATATAAGTTATTTTACTTTGCGATATAACCGTTATGAAGGTGTTGCAGCCCCTCTAAAGTAATGAACAAACAACCATTCGAATGAACACACAAGTAGGGCCTCGACCCGTCGCGACCGCCTCGTTGTCCACACCACCGACCATGTATATAAGCAAAAACCGGTGACTTGAAAAACATTCGGAAAGGAGGCGGTCGCGACGGGTCAAGGCCCTACTTGTGCATCATGACATAGTGCGGCAAAAACGAGAACCTTTAAATATATCCTTGACGCTTCAGTTCGTCGGCCACGGTGGTCAGTTCGTCATACCATTCCCGACCGAAGCGGCGCACGAGCGGGCCTTCGAGAAAGCGGTAAACGGGCAATGAGAGTTCGCGGCCACGGGCCACGGCGGCGCGGCAGACATCCCAACGGTGGTAGTTGAGCCCGACGGTACCGTTGCTCATCGTCACTTCGCGTATCGGATAGAGCGCGCAGCTGATAGGTTTCTGAAAGCGTGTGCGGCCATCGCGCCACGCCCTCTCCAAGGCGCAGAGACAGCAGCCGCCTTCGTGGCACGTGAAGACGCAGTCGCGGCCATTCACGATGCTCGTCACCAGCGCACCTTCCACGTCGGTATAGGCCACACCCTGACGGTCGATTACGGCCTGAGCCTGAGCCGTCAATTCGGGCCACACTGTGTCGAGAGCGTCCTCTATGGCAACCACTTCGTCGAGCGTCACCGGCGCACCTGCATCGCCTTCAACGCAACATTCGCCGTGGCAGGCGTCAAGATCACAGCAAAAACATTCTGTCAGTATATCTGCGGAGACAAGCACTCCGCCTACTTCGATTATTGAAAGCATATATTTTTTTGTTTTTAAGGAGTTATCGCGGGCATAGCCCGCTCAGAAGTTAACTCCTAATAAAAGCCCTACCACACTATCGGCTCCATGCCGTTATTGCGGAGATACATGTTTGTCTGCGAGAAATGGTGGTTTCCGAACCATCCTCCTCGATTTGCCGACAGCGGTGAGGGATGGACGGACTGGAGCACAAGATGGCGGCCGGAGTCAATCAGCGACGCCTTGCTACGGGCATATCCGCCCCAGAGAATGAACACCAGATGGTCGCGGTCGGCCGACAGGGCACGTATGGCGGCATCGGTGAACTCCTCCCATCCGTGGCGCTGATGGCTTGCAGCCTGATGCGCCCTGACGGTCAGCGTGGCGTTGAGCAGAAGCACGCCCTGCTCAGCCCATCGGGTGAGGTTGCCCGATGTAGGGATGGGAGTGCCTGTGTCATCGTGTATCTCGCGGAATATGTTGACCAGCGAGGGCGGCGGCTGAACGCCGTCACAAACGGAGAAGCACAGGCCGTGGGCCTGGCCGGGCTCATGATATGGGTCCTGACCAATGATGACAACCTTGACACGGTCGAAAGGGCACAGATTGAAGGCGTTGAAAACCAGCGCAGCCGGCGGATAGCACGTGCCGCGCCTGTATTCGTCACGCACAAAATCGGTGAGTTCCTTGAAATATGGCTTCTCAAACTCGCCGCCGATATGCTGCCGCCACGATTCTTCTATTTTTACGTTCATATATTCTTTGGGTTTCTGATGATTGTCGCTAAGTGACGCAAAGTTAGATATTTATTCCCGATTATCAAAACATTTCACGCCACAACAGCCTCAAAACCGGCTCTAAACACCGCGATAACGGATTTTCAGCCGCCGAAATTTGCAGATGAACAGAACATTACGTATATTTGCAGGTATAAAGAAAGGACATAAGTATGAGCAACGCTATTACATTACAGCAGTCTGTGCTGGCCGACGTAGTCGCATTAATGGAAGACAAAGACGCCATGAAAAGCCTCCGCAAGTTTCTTGATGAACTTATACAGGAGAAAGGAATGCAGGAGACCGTAAACAACATACGTGAACGTATGGAAGAATTTCGCATGACAAGAGATGGAGAAGACAAACAATAAACCAAATTAGGCCAGCCCTACGATGAAACACATTAGCCGCAATGGCGCAAAGAACAATACTTATAGGTTATGTTCCTTGCGCCTTTGCGGCTTTTTATGTCTTATTTTGCATCTTCGGAGACTACGCTCTCACCTGTCCGTCGCCCTCGATAAGCCACTTATATGTCGTTATCTCTTCGAGTCCCATCGGGCCGCGCGGGCCGAGCTTCTGCGTACTGATGCCGATTTCGGCGCCCAGTCCGAACTGAGCACCGTCGGTGAAGCTCGTCGGAGCGTTCACATAGACGCAGGCGGCGTCCACCTGAGCCTGAAAACAGCGGGCAGCGGCGGCGTCCTCGGTCACGATGCTCTCACTGTGACCCGAACCGTAGCGGTTGATGTGGGCGATGGCAGCATCCAACGAATCGACCGTGCGGATGGCCATCTTATAGTCCATGAACTCCGTGCCGTAGCTATCGCCCGTCGCCGGAAGCAGCAGTTCCGTGGGATAAACGCCGCAAAGAGCCTCGCGTGCGGCCTCATCAGCGTATATCGTGACGTTCTTTTCGGTCAACGAAGCGCAGAGCGAGGGCAAGTCGGCGAGTCGGTTTCGGTGGATAATGAGGCAGTCAAGGGCGTTGCATACGCTCACACGCCGTGTCTTGGCGTTGCAGATGATGCGGCTTCCTTTCACCGTATCGCCGGCCTCATCGAAGTATGTGCTCACCACACCGGCACCGGTTTCTATCACCGGCACGCGGGCCGTATCTCTCACGAAATCAATCAACCGGCGGCCGCCGCGCGGGATGCACAAGTCGATATAGCCTACGGCCGACAGCAGCGCCGCCGTAGCCTCATGCGTGGCGGGCAGCAGCGTCACGGCCGCAGTGTCGATACCATATCGCCGCAGCACCTCATGAATCACAACGACACCGGCACGATTTGACTCATCGGCGTCACGGCCGCCTTTCAGTACACAGGCGTTGCCGCTCTTGAAGCACAACGCGAAGACATCGAACGTGACGTTGGGCCGCGCCTCATATATCATACCAATCACGCCAAACGGCACGCTCACCTTCTTCAGCCTCAACCCGTTCTCCAGCGTGCGCTCCGTGAGCGTCCGCCCAAGCGGCGACGGCAGCCCAGCCACAGCCCTCATGTCGGCCGCAATGGCCTCCAGACGGTCGTCCGTGAGCATCAGCCGGTCGTAGAGCGGATTGCTCCGTTCCATCTTCGCCAGGTCTTCAGCGTTGGCCCGGAGCAACCTTTCCTTGTTATCGACAATAGCTTCGGCCACGCTCCGCAGCACTTCGCCGCGTTCGTCGTCCGTCATCAGCGCGAGCCTGCGCCCGGCCTCCTTTGCCTTTTTGAATGTCTCTGTCATGATTGTTGTTATATGTTTAGTTCCTGTTATGACCAAGCCATAATATAAAACTGTCAATGTCCGTCACGTCCACATGCGGAAACTTTATCTGCTTCAGAATGTCGAAATGGCGGTCCTGGGTAACAACGAACCGCGCATTGGCGGCAACGGCACAATCAACAAACTTATTATCGTCGGCGTCTGCCGTTATCATATTAAAACGATAACATATATCTATTTTGGCCGTGTTGTCCCTTGACAGTATTGTCCGTATTATATTTCCGGCAATATCCTTGCCGACCTTCTGCGTCAGAATCTCCTCGTATTCCGTTATTATGTCGTTAGTGACACACAATATATACTTCCTTCCGATGAAATCAGTCCACACCCGATGATATGCACTCTTGCTGGCAAGTGATATCAGCAGACAGTTTGTATCAAGCACAATCCGTTCCATCACCTGCCTATTTGTATGGAGTTCTCATGTGTTCGCCCTTCCAATCCTCCATCAGGCGGTCGTTCAGTTCTCCGCAATCCCACAGCCGGTCTATCTCCGTCTGAGCTTTCCGGGCGAAGTAATCGGACAACATCTGGTTTATTTCCTGCATAGTCCTGTCGTCTCTCACTTGTGATACAAGATTGAGCATCTCTATCTGATATGACGTAAAAACCGGTTCCATGACATTCTTATATTTATGTTTCTGCAAAAATAGTGCTTTATTTCCTTCCAGCCAAGCGTTTACGGTCAAATTAAGATAAATCTCCTACTCCATATATAGATAGTCGTAATGGACAATGGGACGCACGTCGTGGCTGCCGATGAGCGTACGGGCCTCCGCTGCGGCATAGTTGCTGCGTCCGACACCGATGCTGCTGCCGTCCTCATCCGTTATCGAGACGATGTCGCCCTCCTCAAAGTCACCTTCCACTGCCGTCACACCGACCATCAGCAAGCTCACGGCACGGTCGGAGCGCAGGGCTTCGGCGGCGCGGGCGTTGATGCGGACCAGGCCTTTGGCGAAGCTGCCGCTGTGGGCAATCCATTTCTTCACGGGAGATGTCTCGGCAGGACGTGGCACGAACTCGGTGTGAAGCGTCGTTTCGGGCGACTTCACGAGGTCGACGAGTATGTTGTCCCGCTTGCCGTTGGCGATGATGACGCGTATTCCCTCGTCGGCCACGCGGCGCGCTACGGCACACTTTGACGTCATTCCGCCACGTCCGAAACCGCTCTTCTCCTGCTGTATGTATTCGCTGAGGTCACGGTCGGGCTCCACCCGCGGTATGACGCGCGACGCGGGATCGGCGGGCGACCCGTTGAAGATGCCGTCGATATTGCTCAGGATGACGAGCACGTCGGCGTCCATCATCGAGGCTATCAGGCCGGACAGCTCGTCGTTGTCGGTGAACATCAGTTCGGTGACGCTGACGGTGTCATTCTCGTTGACGATGGGTATGACGCCGTTGTCGAGCATCACCGTCATGCAGGCGCGCTGATTAAGATATTCGTGGCGCGTGGCGAAGCTCTCCTTCATCGTGAGCACCTGACCGACGTGTATGCGGTATTCGCGGAACAGGTCGTAGTAGAGGTTTATCAGTTTGGCCTGTCCCAGCGCGGAGAACAGCTGCCGCTGGGCTACACTGTCGAGGCGCCGGCCGTCAGTCTTCAGTTCTCCGCGGCCGCTGGCCACGGCTCCGCTCGACACGAGTATGACCTCGTGGCCCTCGCCGCGTAGCCACGCCACCTGATCCACTATGGCCGACATGCGCGTTATGTCGAGCTTTCCGTCATCACGGGTCAGCACGTTGCTGCCCACTTTTATAACTATTCGCATATTTGAATTACGAGTTTTGAATGGTGAATGTTGAGTTGTCGGCCTGCGGCCGATTATGATTTATTCAATTATGAATTATACCTGCGGAATATATCGCTATTCAAAACACAGTGCAGTAACGACGTAGCCAATAATTCGTAATTGAATAACTCTCAATCGGCCTGTGACCGACAACTCATCATTCAACACTCACCATTCAACATTTCTTGTCCTTATCTCTTATCTCTACACGGCGTATCTTTCCGCTGATAGTCTTGGGCAGTTCGTCAACGAACTCAATGATGCGCGGATACTTATATGGTGCCGTCTCGCGCTTGACGTGCTGCTGGAGTTCCTTGATGAGGTCGTCGCCGGCACGGTCTTTCCAGTCGGCATGGAGCACGACGGTGGCCTTGACCACCATGCCGCGTATGTCGTCGGGCACGCCCGTGATGGCACATTCCACAACAGCCGGATGGGTCATCAGCGCACTCTCTACCTCGAACGGGCCGATGCGGTAGCCGCTGCTCTTGATGACGTCGTCGATGCGGCCAACGAACCAGTAGTAGCCGTCCTCGTCGCGCCACGCCACATCGCCCGTGTGGTACATGCCGTCGTGCCACACACGGCGCGTCAGCTCCTCATCACGGTAGTACTCCTTGAACAAACCTATCGGTTTTTTTAGTGAAGAGTGAAGAGTGAAGAGTGAAGAAGTTGCTGCCGCCATTCCAACTTCGCCCTGACTCAGCCCCGTGGAAACGGCGCCAGCCAATTCTTCGTTCTTCATTTTCTTCATTTTCTTCACTCTTCCCTCTTCACTTTCAGTATTGGATTCTTCACTCTTCACTCTTCCCTCTTCACTTACCCGTATGACAATCTCCCCTTTCTCTCCGTCCTCACACGGTGTGCCGTCGGGCTTGACGAGGGCGATGTCATACTGCGGGTTGGGCAGTCCCATAGAGCCGGGTTTCGGTGTGGTCCACGGCATCGTTCCGAGTGTCATCGTCGTCTCCGTCTGGCCGAAGCCCTCCATGAGGCGGATGCCCGTCAGTTCGAGGAAACGGTCGTAGACGGCGGGGTTGAGGGCTTCGCCGGCCGTGCAGCAGTAGCGCAGGGAGGACAAGTCGTACTTCGAGAAGTCCTCGTGTATCATGAAGCGATAGACCGTCGGCGGAGCACAGAACGACGTGATGCGGTAGCGCTCTATCTGACGGAGAATCTTGTCGGCCGTGAACTTCTCATGGTCGAATACAAACACGACGGCTCCGGCAAACCACTGGCCGTACATCTTGCCCCAGACAGCCTTGCCCCAGCCCGTGTCGGCCACGGTGAAGTGGATGCTGTCCTCGGACAGGTTGTGCCAGAAGACGCCCGTCGTCAGATGGCCGAGGGCATAGAGGAAGTCGTGGGCCACCATCTTCGGCTCGCCGCTCGTGCCGCTGGTGAAGTACATCAGCATCGTGTCGTCGTTGTCGTTCACGTGGTCGGGGCGCACGAACGCCGGTGCCTGTTCCCACTCGCTCTGCCAGTCGTGGAAGCCCTCGGCCCGGAGCGGACCGACGCTGATGAGTGTCTCGACCGTCGGACTGTCGGTCATGGCCTCGCTCACCTGCCGCATGACATACTCCTCGCCGACGCAGACGATGGCCTTGATGCCGGCACGGGTGTTGCGGTAGACGATATCGTGGCGGGTGAGCATGTGGGTGGCGGGGATGGCTATGGCGCCTATCTTATGGAGCGCCAGCATCGACAACCAGAACTCATAGCGGCGCTTGAGTATGAGCATGACCTTGTCGCCGCGGCCGATGCCCAGTTGCATGAACCACGCGGCGGTGCGGTCGGAGAGCGTCTTCAGTTCGCCGAACGTAAAACGCCGGCATGCGCCTTCATCGTTCGTCCAAAGCAGGGCCAGCTTGTCGGGCTCCTGCTCGGCCCACACGTCCATGACGTCGTAGGCGAAATTGAACCGTTCGGGTATCTTAAAGTGCAGGTTGCGGATGAAGTCTTCCTGCGACTCAAAATGTGTCTGGGTCAGGAAACGGGAAAGAAGCCCCCTATGGTCCCCCAAAGGGGGACACAGAGCGGAGGACCGTCCTTGATTATTCAATTCCTCATCACAATCAGAAGTGTGCTTGCTGTTATTCTGTTTCATATCTTTCACCTAAATAATTCTATTATCAATACAATCGGCCCATTTACTCCATGAGAGTGTTGCCGAAATCCTATAATACTGCTCTTTTGTAGGGTCGCGACCCTACATGCGCCTACTCCACCACCACGAGAAACTTCACCGGCTGTCCGCCGAGCGCGCGCATGCAGTGGGGTTGTGAGGCGTCGAAGAAGATGCTGTCGCCGGGGCCAAGTTCCATCACCTTGTTGCCGATGGTGATTTCCATCCGTCCCTCGACGATATAGTCAAATTCCTGTCCGTCATGGGCGTTTTTGTTGAACTGGGCAGCGTCGGGCAGCGGGTCGACCTGTGTCAGATATGTGTCAAACTTGCGACCGCGAAATCCGCTTGCGAGGCTCTGATACTTGTAGCTTTTTCGACGCTCCACGGCCATGCCTTGCCCGGCGCGCGTGAGGAAATAGCTGCTCATGCGCGGTTCTTCGCCGAACATCAGCACGTCGAGGGCGATGCCATAGCGCTTGGCTATCTTTGACAAGCGGTAGACCGACGGGTCGGCCTCACCGTCTTCGATTTTCTGATAGTGTTCAAGAGTGATGCCGCACAGGTCGGCCACCTCCTCAGCCGGTATGTCAAGCACCTCGCGCAGTCCGCGCAGCCGCTCACCGATTTGTCTTATCTGTTCGTCCATAATGATTTCGTTTTGTTATTTAATTCTGCAAAATTACAAAGAAATGACGTAAAACAAGCATGGGAAGTGATAAAAAGGCACATAACAAGCACCGGCAAGCCACCTAACAGCCCACCTACAGCCCACCAATAGCCCACCAACAGCCCACCTAACACCCACCCCAACCCTCCCGAAGGGAGGGAGCTTAATATGTCCAAGCCCATGTGTACACATCCGAAGTTCCACCAAACCTTCCCAAAGGATAGGAGTTCGAATACCTTAAAGCATATCCAGCTCCCTCCCTTTGGGAGGGTTGGGGTGGGTGTCAGGTGGGTGTCAGGTGGATGTCAGGTGGATGTCAGGTGGATGTTAGGTGGTTTTACGTATGATATTTATTTACAAAACCGTGTTCGGGGAAATGCTTGAAGATTTGCGTTTTCAGGGGCCATAAGGGCCCGACGGCCTCCTCCGGCTCCCCCAAGGGGGAGAGACCTGCGGCTTCAAAATCCATTGGGAAGGGTCATAAGGCCCTTACGGCTTTTCAAAAACACAAAAGTTGGCGAGTTTTTGGTTGCTATTTTGGGGTCAAAAAGAGGGTTTGGGAGAGCAATAGGGCCCCCGCGGCATCGCAACAACGGCCTTACTGTAATGCAACGGGGCCGCCGTTGCAAAGCAATAGCGGCCCCGTTGCAACCCCGAGGGGCCCTTACGGGAGGTCCCCACCCCGCCCTCCCCAAGGGGAGGGAGACCTGTATGATCGTAAGTGGTTGTGTAACAACATTTTGCAAAAACAGCGATTTTTCAATCGTAAAAACCGCGTGATTTTGATGTTCGTGAGATTTGAAAATTTGGGAGCGTGGCGGGAAAATTTTGAAAAGTACCCCCGGATTTTGCGGTTAAATTCAGAATTAATTTGACAATGAGTTTTTAAATTAAACGCAAAGGCAGGGCCCCACCCCCGGCCCTCCCCAAGGGGAGGGTGCCTACGAGATGAAGGACGAAAGCCCTTATATATAACCAGCGAGACAAGAAAGCGATCGTGACGGGTCGCGACCATACGATTGGATGTGCACACATGGGCTTAGACATATCCAGCTCCCTCCCTTTGGGAGGGTTGGGGTGGGTGTCAGGTGGGTGTCAGGTGGGTGTTAGGTGGATGGTAGGTGGGTTGTTAGGCCTTCGGTCCTTTCATTGCAAACTCATACATGACGATGCCCGCCGTGACGGAGACGTTCATCGAGTGTTTCGTTCCATACTGCGGGATTTCGATGCAGCCGTCGGCAAGGTCGATGACCTCCTGATGGACACCTTTCACCTCGTTGCCCATGACGATGGCATAACGGGCCGTCGGGTCGTAACGCATGTCGTGGAGCATCGTGCTGCCCTCCGCCTGTTCGATGGCATAGACGGTGTAGCCGCGCTGTTGGAGTTCGCGCACTGCCTCCGTGGCCGTGTCGAAGTGGCGCCACTCGACACTGTCCTCCGCCCCGAGCGCTGTCTTGTGAATCTCGGCCGCCGGAGGCATAGGGCTGATGCCACACAGATAGACCGCCTCGATGCGGAAAGCGTCGCCCGTGCGGAAAACACTGCCGACGTTGTGCATCGACCGCACGTTGTCGAGCACAACCACAAGGGGCAACTTGTCGGCCTCACGGAACTCGTCGACCGTGAGACGCTTCATCTCTATTGTTCGTAGTTTACGCATAATCTTTATTTTAATGAAGAGTGAAGAATGAAGAGTGAAGAAGTTGCTGCCGCCATTCCAATATTGCGAATATTGGAAGTAACGTTGGAACGGCGGTAGCAAATTCTTCACTCTTCATTCTTCACTCTTCATTCTTCACTCTTCATTCTTCACTCTTCATTCTTCACTCTTCATTCTTCACTCTTCATTTATTTTTACCCTCCTCGACAGCTCCCCCGGATTGCTCCCCGGCCGTCCTTCAGGAACGGGCATGCCGTGGCGGGCATAGAACTCCGTCCAATAGTCGGGGATGCGGCCCGTGCTGTCGCGGAAAGTCATGGGAATGGGTTTGAAGATATGGCAGCCGGTGCTGTCCACGAAACTCAGCAGCACCAGTTCGCTGCAATATATCTCGTCGTTGTCCGGCAGATAGAGGCTGTCATAGCGACAACCGACATAGCTCAGAGCCGCGGCAATGGTCTTCGCGCAGTCCAGCCGCTCCCCCACCCGACCCACAACGACCGCGGGACGGCCGTCAGCAAAACGGCGACGACCGAGGAACGAGTCGACCGGAGTGACGCACACACCGCGTTCGGGCAGCGCTTCTATCACCGACGGACGACCGTCGAGGCGGGCGAAGATGGCCACATGGTCGATGGCAAGCCCGTCTACACCGGACGTAACGTCCGTAATGGCGTTGCCCCCGGGGTTGACCTGGAAGAGCAGGTCGCAGTCACGCAGGGCCGACGACAGCGTGTCGGATTGGCCGAAGGCGCTCACGGCAACGGCGAGACACGACGGCAGCAAGAGCAGAAGTCTGCGGATTATATTGACTTTCATATCATCATGCCTGTTATTTCGCGGCAAAGTTAGCACTTTTTGTGCTACTAAAGGCCGATAATCTGACAAAAAGCGTAACTTTGCAGGGTCAATCAGCAATCACAATATAACACATATAAGCGTATGAGAAAGATTTTACTTACCATCATGACCATCATGACGACACTCGCCGCCGTGGCTGACGACTTCACAACGGCCGGCGACGGCACCACATGGACCATGACACGCCTCGCCCAGACCGACGGAACGGGAGTCACCGTCGACGAAAAGACATTCACGATGACCTCCAACGTGGTGATAGCAGCCGGTGACGCCTTCAAAATCGAAGAGGGAATAACCGTCAGAATGGGCGACCGGGTGACACTGCGCATCGAAGGCGAGGCTGACTTTGCGGCCGACGAGCGCGTCCTGTTCACCGCCATCGACGAGACTGTCCAGCCCTACGGCATCTATATGCAGAACGACACGAAGCGCGCGACGTTCAGAGACATCGACTTCGAATACGCCGGACTGCGCAACTTCGGTACCGCCGGAGCCGACTTCACCGACTGCTCGTTCACCCGCCACAACGGCATTTCGGGCACCTCGGCCCTCAGCATGGGCACCAACGGAGCGTCGTTCTTCATCAGCGGATGCACCTTCACGGAATGTGCGAAAAGCGCCATCGGCGGCGCCGCCAACTACTGCAACCCAGTGACCATCACCGGATGCACATTCATGGCCAACGGCACGGCCAACACCAACACGCCGCAGATAAATCTGACCACGGCCGAGAACGTCACGATAAAGGGTTGCATCATCGTCGGAGCACCCGAACACACGATGGTCGGAGGCATCGTCGTCTCCAATCTCGTCGGCCTCACCGGCGACCTCAACACGCTCATCGAGGACTGCGAAATCAGGAACAACCGCTTCGGCGTGGCCACATACTGCGAGCAGACGGCCACGATACGCAACAATGTCATCGTCAGCAACAAGTATGAGACGAACGCCATGAACGGCGGCAGCGGCATAAACATCTATGACCCCTACATGACGCAGACCATAACCGTCACCGGCAACTACATCGAGGACAATCTTTGGGGCATCACCGTCATCGGAGGACGCAACGTCAACATCGGCAAGACCGAAGACCCGACGGCCGACGACTACAATCCGGGACTCAACGTGTTCCTCAACAACGGCAACGGAGGCGTCACCTACGACCTCTACAACAACTCCGCCAACACGGTCTACGCTCAGGGCAACTACTGGAAGAGCGTCGCCTCACAGGATCAAGAGAGCATCGAGACCGTCGTATTCCACAAGAACGACAACCCCGCACTGGGCGAAGTGATATTCATGCCGGCCCTCGACAAGGAGCCCTCAGCCATCAACCACGCATCCGCCGCTCTGTCCGAAAACGCTCGCACGGAAGTCTATACGCTCGACGGCATGCGCCTCGGCAGCCTCAATGAGGCCCGCCGCGGCACGATCTGCATCGTCAAAGTCACCGACGGACGGCACACAACGGTGCGCAAGGTGGTGGTGAGATGAGAACATAGCGGTCGTTACATATATTAATAATGACACGACAACAGACAAATGACACAACAGACGATAAGCGATTTTGAGATAATGGCCCCCGTAGGGTCACGCGACAGCCTTGCCGCGGCTATCAAGGCGGGCGCCGGTTCGGTCTATTTCGGCATTGAGAAGCTCAACATGAGGGCCCACTCGGCCAGCACGTTCACCATCAGTGACCTGCGCGAGATAGCCGCCACGTGCGCCGGTCACGGCATAAAGACCTATCTGACGGTCAACACCATCATCTACGGTGAGGACCTCGCCCAGATGCGCGAGATCATCGACGCCGCCCGCGAGGCCGGAATATCGGCCGTGATAGCCAGCGACGTGGCCGTGATGATGTACTGCCGCAAGGTCGGCCAGGAGGTCCACCTCTCCACGCAGCTCAACATCTCCAACATCGAGGCTCTGAAGTTCTACGCCCAGTTTGCCGATGTCGTGGTCTTAGCGCGTGAGCTCAATATGGATCAGGTGGCCGAGATCTACCGCGGAATCTGCGAGGAGAACATCTGCGGACCCTCGGGAGAGCTGGTGCGGATAGAGATGTTCTGCCACGGCGCGCTCTGCATGGCCATCAGCGGCAAGTGCTACATGAGCCTCCACGAGGCCAACCGCAGCGCCAACCGCGGCTCCTGCGTCCAGATTTGCCGCCGCTCCTACACCGTCACGGACAACGAGACGGGCGCCGAACTGGCCATCGACAACAAATATATAATGAGTCCGAAGGACCTGAAGACCGTGCGCTTCATCGACCGCATGATGGCGGCCGGCGTCCGCGTATTCAAGATTGAGGGCCGCGCCCGCGGTCCGGAGTATGTCAAGACCGTCGTGGAGTGCTACCGCGAGGCCATCACCGCCGTGCTCGACGGCACGTTCACCGAGGAGCGCAAGGACGGATGGGACGAGCGTCTGGCCACCGTCTTCAACCGCGGCTTCTGGGACGGCTACTATCAGGGCCAGACCTTGGGCGAATGGAACCGTCACTACGGCTCCTGCGCAACCGAACGCAAGGTCTATGTTGGCAAGGGCGTGAAGTATTTCAGCAAGCTCGGCGTGGCCGAATTTACCGTCGAAGCCACCGAGTTCGCACCCGGCGACAAGCTCCTCATCACCGGCCCGACCACCGGCGCGCTCTATGTCACGCCCGATGTCATACACGGCGACCACGGCCCCGTGGACATCGCCCGCAAAGGGACACGCATCAGCATCGCCGTGCCGGAGAAAGTGCGGCCCAGCGACAAGCTGTTCAGGATAGAGAAAGTTCCCGAATAACTCCCATCCCTCCAATAGTCTCCCATAAACCTCCCATAACTCCCATAAAACTCTAACAGCATTATGACAATAAACGAACTGCAAGACGAAATCATCGAGGAGTTTTCCGACTTCTCCGACTGGATGGACAAATATCAGTTGCTCATCGACCTGGGCAACGAGCAGACGCCGCTCGACGAGCGCTACAAGACCGAGAGCAATCTCATCGACGGCTGTCAGAGCCGCGTATGGCTTCAGGCCGACTATGAAGAGGGCAATATCCGCTTCACGGCCGAGAGCGACGCACTCATCGTCAAGGGCATCATCGCCCTGCTCATCCGCGTGCTCAGCGGACATACGCCCGACGAAATCCTCGCCGCCGAACTGTATTTCATCGACCGCATCGGCCTGAAAGACCACCTCAGCCCCACCCGCAGCAACGGACTGCTGGCTATGGTGAAGCAGATGCGCATGTATGCACTGGCCTTCAAGGCAAAGGAGGGAGCATGAAACCGCGACAGGAAGGAGGGCGACGGCGCCACGGAATGGCAGTCGCAGGACAGCTGTTCGGGCATATAATGAGCCGGACAGCGGCCGCAGGGCTTTGGATGATGTTCACGATGTGCCTCATTGTGTCATCGTGCGGTTCGCCGCGCCGCTACACCATCGGCGTGGCGCAATGCAGCGAGGACTCGTGGCGGGCCAAGCTCAACGAGGAACTGCGCACGGCCACTTATCTGTATGACAACGTTGACATCCGCGTGGTGTCGGCCGACGACAACGATACGGTGCAGAGGGCGCAGATCGACAGCTTCATCGACGATGGCGTGGACCTCCTCATCGTCTCGCCCAACTCGATGACCAGCATTTCCGAGGCCGTTGACCGGGCTTACGACAGCGGCATACCCGTGATATTGCTCGACCGCAAGACCGATTCAGGGAAATATACGGCGTTCATCGGAGCCGACAACGTGGAGATAGGCCGCAGCATCGGAGAGTTCGTCGCCACACGGCTTGGCGGTCGCGGCACGGTGGTCGAAATACAGGGACTTGACGGTTCGTCGCCGGCCGTGGAGCGTCACCGCGGCTTCACCGACGTGCTGAGTCGCTATCCAGACATCCACATCATCGCCTCGCCCTCGGGCAACTGGCTTCAGGACAGCGGCAGCGAGACAATGGACGCGGTGATGCGCAAGGACACGGACCGTCAGATAGACTGCGTCTTCGGTCATAATGACCGCATGGCCGTGGGAGCATACGAGACAATGAAAGGCTATGGAGCCGATGTCGACGGCACGCTGTTCGCAGGTGTGGACGCCCTGCCCGGTGCCGACGGTGGCATAGCCCGCGTTCAGGACGGCACGCTGACCGTCTCGTGCATCTATCCCACGGGCGGCGACAAAGTGATGGAGCTGGCCATGAACATCCTCGAAGGACGGCCGTACAACAAAGAAAACACACTGCGGGCGGCGCTCGTCACCCGCGACAATGCCGGTGTTATGCTGATGCAGGCTGAAGAGATGGCCCGGCAGAACGAATATCTCGACACTCTTCACGCCAAGATAGACACTTATTTAGCACAATATAACCATCAGAAGGTCTATCTTCTGTTGTCCGTTATAATCGTTATTTTACTCATCATTTTCTTCATCATGGCCTACCGGGCCATGCTCATGCGGCGGCGCATGGCCGAAGAGGCAGCCAACGCAAAGCTCGTGTTCTTCACCAACATGAGCCACGAGTTCCGCACGCCGCTCACGCTCATCGCCGATCCGGTGGAACAGATGCTCGGCGACGACAACCTCACCCCGCGGCAGCGCGACCGTTTGGAGATAGTGAGCCGCAACGCCCGTGTGCTGCTCAGGCTGATAGGCGAGATTCTCGACTTCCGCAAGCTGCAGAACGGCAAGATGGAGCTCATGGTCACACGCTTCCGGCTATCCGAACAGGCCCGCGTGTGGGCCGACTGTTTCCGTCCCGTGGCCGAGAGCAAGGGCATAGAGCTGTGCTGCCGCACGGCCGACGGCATCGAAGTGGTGACGGATATGTATAAGGTGGAGCGCATCTGCTACAACCTTCTGAGCAACGCCATCAAGCACACCCGCCGCGGCGGCACGGTGACGCTGACCGTAACGTCGGACGACAGTCTCGGTATGGTGGCCCTGAGCGTCAGTGACACGGGCGAGGGCATACCGCGCGACAAGCAGCAGAACATCTTCGACCGCTTCTTCATGGTCAACAGCAGTGCCGCCGACGGAACGGGCATAGGCCTCGCTTTAGTCAAGGCGTTTGCCGAAATGATGGGCGGACGGGTCACGGTGGAGAGCGAGCCGGGCCACGGCGCAACGTTCACGGTGCTGCTGCCGGCCGAGATTGAGGATAAAAAGGGTGAGAATGACCGGAGAGATGGGAGTAATGAGAGTGATGGGAAGAATGGGAAGAATGGGAAGAATGGGAATGATGGGAGCGACGGGGACTCCGCCACGCCTTCGTCAGGTTCCGATTCGGCCGCCACGGCCGACCCGCAGTCTCTGACTTCCACCACGGCCGAGTCTTCCGACAACCGTCCGCTGGTGCTTGTCGTGGACGACAGCGACGACATACGCACATACATATCATCCCTGCTCAGCGACAGATATGCCATAATATCGGCCGCCGACGGCAGCGAGGGTCTCCGCATGGCCGTGGAGCGCGTTCCCGATCTGATTGTCAGCGACGTCATGATGCCCGTCATGGACGGATTGGAGATGTGCCGGCGCGTGAAGGGCGAGACGGCCACGAGCCATATTCCCGTCCTCATGCTCACGGCCCGCACGCTCGAAGAGCAACGCGCCGAGGGCTACGACTGCGGTGCCGACGCTTACATAACCAAGCCCTTCAGCGGCAAGGTGCTCATCTCGCGGGTGGAGAACCTGCTCGAAAGCCGTAGGAGGCTGAGAGAACTCTTCGCCGGGGTTTATAATGATGAGAAGAATAGGAGACATGAGAATAATGGGAGTAATGAGAAGAACAGGATTGCCGACAGCAACGACATTTTCGACAATCCCCCGGCCGACGGATGCTGCAGCGGTGCGGCGCCTACACTCAATGCCGCCGACAGCCGTTTCATGACCCGTCTGCGCGACTTCATTGCCGCAAACATATCCGACTCTGACCTCAACGTCGAGACCATCAGCGCCGAAATGAGCCTCAGCCGCGTCCAGCTCTACCGCAAGGTGAAGGCCATGACCGGAGCGACGCCCGTCGAACTGATCCGCCTGAGCCGTCTCAGCCGTGCCGAGGAGTTGCTGCGCGAAGGCGGCAAGACGGTGTCGGAGGTGGCCTACGAAGTGGGATTCTCATCGCCATCGTATTTCATAAAATGCTATAAGGAGCATTTCGGGCATACACCTAATGACAGATAGGTGTTGCCGAAGCACACTGTAGGGACAAATTCTTGTATCTGTCCGCCTATAATGTATTTGTTTGGCGGACAGATACAAGAATTTGTCCCTACAGTGTGCTTCGGCAACACCTTCACTTTTCCGCCACCTCACATGCCCCGACATAACATCAGGGATGAGGCAACGGATTTATTACAAGGCCCGTGTAACGTTGTTACACGGGCCTTGTAATAAATCCATTTGCATCAGCAGCGTTCCGCCGAAGCATCCCAAAAATCGTTCAAAAAGCATTAAAAATGTTACATGAACGATTTCTTTTATCATCTGAAATATATTTTTTATCTTTGCGGGCCGGTTCACGATAACTTTGCGGCAGATTTTTTTATTACTATTAACAGAAACAACTAACCCCAAAAACAGCAAACAATGGAAAAGATCAAGAGAATCCTGTTTTGCACGATTGTCCTGCTCACGGGCTCACTGACGGCCCTTGCGCAGCAAATCGACGTGACCGGAACGGTGAAGACCGCCGACGGAGAGGGTGTCATCGGAGCCACCGTGCGCAACGAGAGCGACGGAGGAACGGGCACGGTGACCGACTACGACGGCAATTTCCACATGAAAGCCAGCAGTGGCGCCACGCTCGTCATATCTTATATAGGTATGAAGACGGTGACGGTCAAGGCCGCCCCGAGGCTCGACGTCACGATGGAGGACGACAGCCGCATGATGAACGAGGTCGTCGTGACGGGTTACATGACCCAGCGCAAGGCCGACCTGACCGGTGCCGTCTCCGTGGTCTCGGTCGACGAGATGATGAAGGAGGGCGAAAACAATCCCGTGAAGGCCCTTCAGGGCCGCGTGCCGGGAATGTATGTCACGGCTGACGGCAATCCGAGCGGTGCGGCCACCGTGCGCATCCGCGGTATCGGCACGATGAACAACAACGATCCGCTCTACATCATCGACGGCGTTCCGTCGCAGTCGGGCATGCACGAGCTCAACGGAAGCGACATCGAGTCCATCCAGGTGCTCAAGGACGCTTCGTCGGCCAGCATCTACGGTTCGCGCGCGGCCAACGGTGTCATCATCATCACGACAAAGCGCGGCAAGGCCGGACGGCTGGCCGTCAACTTCGACGCTTCCGTGTCGGTCTCGCTCTTCCAGACAAAGCTCGACATGATGAACACCGAGCAGTATGGCCGCACGCTCTGGACGGCATATACCAACTCGGGCACGAACCCCAACTCCAACCCCATCGGTTATCGTTACGACTGGGGCTATGACGCCTCGGGCTATCCCGTGCTTCACTCCATGTCGCTGCCGAAATATCTCGATAAGGACAACACCATCGCCACGTCGGCCGGCACGGACTGGTTTGACGAGGTCACGCGGACGGGTGTCATACAGCAGTATAACCTCTCCATGACCAACGGCACGGACCGCGGCAGCTATTTCTTCTCTTTGGGTTACTACAAGAACGACGGTCTGATAAAGCACAGCTCGTTCGACCGCATCTCGGCCCGCATGAACTCCGAGTACAAGCTCATCGGCGACATCGTCACCGTCGGCGAGAACTTCACCGTCAACCGCACAAGCGAAGTGCAGGCTCCGGGCGGCATAATCAACGACGCGATGATCTCGCTGCCGATGATTCCCGTCCACACCGTCGACGGCAAGGGATGGGGCGGCCCGAGCACGACCATGCCCGACCGTCAGAACGTCGTACGCGTCAACGAATACAACAAGGACAACAGATATACCTACTGGCGACTCTTCGGCGACGCCCACGTCAACATCAACCCGCTGAAGGGCCTCAACCTCCGCAGCACCTTCGGCCTCGACTACGCCCAGAAGCTGGCCATGAGCTACACGCTGCCCTACACCAACGGTTTCCTCAACGACGACCTCAGTGCCGTCTACATGGGACAGGAGCACTGGACGAAGTGGATGTGGAACGCCATCGCCACCTACAACGTGACACTCGGCCGCCACAAGCTCGACGTCATGGCCGGAACGGAGCTCAACCGTGAGGACGACATTAACCTTTCGGCCTACCGCGAGGACTTCGCCATCATCTCCACCGATTATATGTATCCCGGCGCCGGCACGGGACAGTCAATCGCCGGCGGCGGTGCCGGCACATACTCGTTAGCCTCGTTCTTCGGCAAGGTCAACTACTCCTACGCCGACCGCTATCTGGCTTCGTTCACCATACGCCGCGACGGCTCGTCACGCTTCGGCCAGAACAACCGCTGGGGTACGTTCCCGGCGTTCTCGCTCGGCTGGCGCCTCAGCGAAGAGGGCTTCATGAAGGGCATCAGCAGCGTCGTCAGCGACCTGAAACTGCGCGCCGCATGGGGACAAACCGGTAATCAGTCGATTGACAACACGGCCCGCTACTCCATCTACGACGCCAACTACGGTACGGGCGACGCCCCGACCTACGGCACTTCATACGACATCACCGGCTCCAACGGCGGCTCACAGCTCCCCTCGGGCTTCCGCCGCACGCAGCTCAGGAACGACGACCTGAAGTGGGAGACGACGACGCAGACCAACGTGGGTGTCGACTTTCAGCTCTTCGGCGGCGACCTCTACGGCAGTTTCGAATACTACGACAAGCGCACGAAGGATATTCTCATCAAGCCGTCCTATATCGCCGTCATCGGCGAGGGCGGCGGCCAGTGGCGCAACGTGGGCCGCATGAGCAACAAGGGATTTGAGCTTAATCTCGGCTACCGCCACACGACCGCCTACGGACTGTCCTACGACATCAACGGAAACCTCTCGCTCAACCGCAATAAAGTGCTCTTCGTGCCCGACGACGTGGCTTCGACGGGCGACTTCGGAGGCAACGGCGCAATGAACATCATCGGCAACTCCATCAACCGCTATGCCGGCTACGTGGCCGACGGACTATTCCGCACGCAGGAGGAGGTCGACAACTACATGGCCCTCTATGACGTGCGCATCGGCCAGCCCGGCCTCGGACGCATACGCTACCGCGACGTCAACGGCGACGGCGTCATCGACACTGACGACCGCACGTGGATCGGCGACCCCAATCCCGACTTCACCTACGGACTCAACGTCACCCTGCGCTTCCGCGGATTCGACTTCACCATGTTCTGGCAGGGCGTCCAGGGGGCCGACGTGGACGTGAGCGACATCAAGAAGAACTCCGACTTCTGGTCGCTCGGCGACATGAACGCCAACCGCACGACCCGCCTGCTCGGTGCCTGGTCACCTCAGAATCCCGGTTCCGACATCCCCGCCGTGAGCATGTCGGACCTGAACAACGAAGCCCGCTTCTCCACCTACTTCATCGAGAACGGCTCCTATCTCAAACTGCGCATGCTCCAGCTGGGCTACACCTTCCCTGAAAAGATTGCGAAGGCGGCCGCCATGCAGAACCTGCGCATCTATCTCAGCACCCAAAACCTGCTGACCATCAAGAGCAGCAAGTTCACGGGAATGGACCCGGAGAACCCCACGACGGGCTATCCCATACCGCTCAACATCACGTTCGGCATCAACGTGGGCTTCTGAACCTCAGTCATAACCAATCAACAGACATTCATCGTATGAAAGCAAGATATATCATAGCATCGCTGATGCTTGGCTCAATGGCCCTGTCGCTGACGGGGTGCGACGACTTCCTCGACTCCTCAAAGCCGAAAGGAATACTCGACAACGAGCAGGTCTACACTCCGGAGAACATCGAGAGCATGGTCGTCTCGGCCTACGCCTACATGGTCACGGGCGAGGACATGAACAGTTCGTTCCAGCTGTGGCAGCTGGGCAACGTCCGTTCGGATGACGCCTACAAGGGCGGAGCCAACACCGAGGACGGCTCACACATGTATTACGCCGAGATTGCTCGCGGACTGACGACCGACCTGTGGGTCTTCGACGACCTCTGGTACCGCCTCTATTGCGGCGTCAACCGCGCCAACGACGCCCTGCGGAGCCTCGCCGGCGTGACCGAAGAGGAATTTCCGAAGAAGAAGGAGCGCACGGCCGAAATGCGGTTCATCCGCGGCCACTTCATGTTCAAGCTCAAGGAACTGTATAAGTATGTCCCCGTCATCGACGAAACCGTCGAGGAGAACACCGAGGCCTACCGCCGGATATCAAACCGTGTCTACACCAACGACGAGCTGTGGCAGAAGATTGCCGACGACTTCCAGTACGCCTACGACAATCTTCCCGAGACGCAGCCGACCGACAAGGGCCGTCCCACGCGCGCCGCAGCGGCCGCCTATCTGGCCAAGACCTATCTCTTCAAGGCTTACCGGCAGGACGACGTGCGGACAAATGAGATAACGTCGATGAACGCCGCCGACCTGAAGAAGGTCATCGAGCTGACCGCGGCGGACATCTACGCCGCCAACGGCAACACGCTGGAGGACGACTTTGCCTTCAACTTCCTCCCCGGAACGTATGAGAACGGCCGCGAGTCGGTCTGGGCGATACAGTATTCGCAGGACGACGGCACCAAATACGGCAATCTCAACTTCGCTTACGAGCTGACCGCGCCGCAGGGCATCGGCTGCTGCGACTTCAACAAGCCGAGCCAGAATCTCGTCAACGCCTTCAAGACGGACATCGACGGACTGCCCGCCGCCAACGCCAATGCGGAGAACTATGACGCCGCAAGCGACAACGTCGACCCGCGTCTTTTCCACACCGTGGCCATGCCGGGCTTCCCATATAAGTATAATGTCAACGTCGACTATACCGAGGCGTGGGCCCGCGCGCCGCAGATCTACGGCTATTATGCCTCGATGAAGGAGAACGTGGACAAGGAGTGCGACTGCCTGAAGAAGAACGGCCCGTTCTACGCCAACTCCAAGAACTGGATTGTGCTGCGCTATGCCGACGTGCTCCTGATGCGTGCCGAGGCCGAAGTGGAACTGGCCGCGCTCGGCGAGACCGGCGGCAATCTGGAGGACGCCCGCAGCATCGTCAACTCGCTGCGCCGGCGTGCCGCACAGAGCACCACGCTCATCTTCGACTATCCGGCGAAATACAAGATAGGAACGTACAACACAGCGTGGAATGTGGACGAAGCGCGCCGGGCCGTGCGTACGGAACGCCGTCTGGAACTGGCCATGGAGTGCGGCCGCTTCTTCGACCTTGTGCGCTGGGGCGTGGCCGACGAGGTCATGAACGCCTACTACGGCAGCGAGAAGAACCGCCGCTCATATCTCAACGACGCTTATTTCACAAAGAACAAGAACGAATATTGCCCCGTACCGCAGAAGCAGATCAACTACAGCAACGGTATCTATGTGCAGAACTGCGGGTGGGAGTAGGTTCATCTAACTCCTAAAAAAGAATCATCCAATGAGAAAGAACAAATCATTATCGGCCCTCGTGCTCTGTCTCTTCGCCCTCCTCATGGGCGCATGCACCGACGGGCTGGACGGCAACGACCTCCGTATGGACGGCGACTGCTACATAACCCGCTTCGTCATCAACGGAGAGGAAGGAGAGATTGACAACATCGGCAAGACCGTCACGGTGCGCCTCGCACCCGGGACCGACCTCACCGCGCTCCGCCCGGAGCTGACCCTGTCGGCCGGTGCGGTGTCGGACATACCGTCGGGAAGCACGGTTGACTTCACATCGCCCGTGGTCTATAAGATCACTAACGGCAATACGTACATCGACTACACCGTCACGGCACGCTGCTATGAGGCTGCCTTCGGGTCGTTCACGCTGTCGGATGCCTCCGGAGCGCGCTACGAGGGAACCATCGACAACGCCGCCCGCACCATCACGGTATATATGCCGTATGGCACGGACGTCACCCGCCTGACCGTCTCATACGTCCTCAGCGAGGGCGCCACGGCCGATCCGGCTGCGGGCAGCACGGTCGACTTCACCTCGCCGGTGACCTTCACCGTGACAAACCACGGCCTCAGCGTGGCTTACACCGTCTCAGCCGTGGCCTCCGACATGCCCGTGACGGCCTTCATCGGCACTGCCGCCACCGTCAGCGGACTGAAGGACGAGGAGCGTGCCGCCGCAGAGTGGATGCTGGCCAACGTGGCCCGCTCGCGCTACATATCCATGCAGGACATCATCAGCGGCGCCGTCCAGCTCGACCCGTCGGAGATCAAGGCTCTCTGGTGGCACTGTGACGACGACACCTGGCCGTCGCAAGGCTGGGATTCGCGCGACGCAATAAAGGAATACTACGCCCGTGGCGGCAGTCTGCTGCTCTCGCGATACGCCTGCAAGTATATCAACGACGTCTATCAGATAGCCATCGACCAGCGCGAACCGAACGCCCAGAACAAGAGTGACGTGGCCGCCATCATCGACGCGCCGCTCGGATTTGCGGTCGACACGCCCGACCACCCCATCTTCAGCGGCATGGAGACAGCGACGGACGCTCCCGTATGGCTCGTCGACGCGGGCTTCGCGACGAAGAACACTCAGGTCGACTGGAACATCTGGGACTATCCCGACCATTCACTCGAAGGCTGGGAGCGCACGACCGGCGGCCGACGTCTGGCCCACGAGACCGACGACTCCAACAAGACGGCCATCGTCGAGTTCCCCGCACGCACGGCAACGGCCGGCCGCGTGGTGCTCATCGGCACGGGCGGATATGAGTGGAACATCGCCAACGGCGACGCAAACGCATACCGGCAGAACCGCATCACGCTGACAGTGAACGCGCTGAAGTATCTGGCGGAATAACGAAGACCAAAGACCCACCCCAACCCTCCCGAAGGGAGGGAGCTGGATATGTCTTCAAGGCTGGACAAGGCCGGATAAGAAACGTTAAGCCAAAATAAAATTGAACATCAAAAAAGGAACCATTATGAAACAGTTCATCAATATCATACTGGCAGCCGGCATGACGCTGGCAGCCGCAGCATGCAGCGACGACGACACAGTGGGCGTTCCCGACGCCGGCATGCAGGCCACAACAGGCTATTTCTCGTCGGGCGAGAGCTACAAGGCTGACATCTACTATAAGCCGTACGTCGGCTACGTGGGCGACCCCATGCCCTTCTTCGACCCGCAGTCACGGACGTTCCGCATACTCTATCTGCAGGACATGCGCGACGGCAACTCCACGGTCTATCATCCGATACACCAACTTGAGACAGCCGATGCCGCATCTTATACGGGCGGCGAGGAGGCCATTGCTTGCGGCGGAGCGACAGAAGACGACCCGGCGATCGGTACGGGAAGCACGGTATTCGCCGGCGGCAGATACTATACGTTCTACACCGGCCACAAGGCCTCCTCTCCCCGCGAGGTCATCCTGCGCGCCACGAGCGACGACGGCCGCCACTGGACGAAAGACCGTGCCTTCCGCATGGAGGCTCCCGAGGGATACAACCGCGACGAGTTCCGCGACCCGTATGTCTTCCATGACGACGAGGCGGGTGTGTTCCGCATGATTGTGTCGACGCTGCGCAACGGCCGCTCGGTGCTGGCACAGTTCACGTCCGCTGACCTCGCCAGCTGGACCGAGGCCGAACCGTTCTTCCTCAACAAGTGGGGCCGCTTCTACGAGTGTCCCGACGTCTTCAGGATGGGCGACTGGTGGTATCTGGTCTATTCGGACAAGGACATCACCCGTCAGGTCCAGTACTTCTATGCCCGCACGCTCGGTGAGCTCATGACCATGGGCGACGACCCGCAGTTCCCGTGGCGCGACGAGGGCAAGCTCGAAGGTACGTCGTTCTACGCCGGCAAGACGGCCTCCGACGGAACCGACCGCTACATTTGGGGATGGTGCGCCACACGTCAGGGCAGTCTTCCTGAGGGCACGGCCGACTGGGCCGGCTCGCTCGTGGCCCACAAACTCGTCCAGAACGCCGACGGTACGCTCGGACTGACCTGTCCCGACGCCATTGCGGCCGGCATCTCCCGACCGGCGGACCTCGCCGAAACGGGACGCACGGGTGAGCCTGAGGGCGCGGCCGCAAACGGCTATACGCTCTCGGCCGGCGACGAAGTGCGCTTCGCACGCTTGGGCTATCAGAGCCGCATCGAGTTCGACGCCGAGGTGGCCGACCCGCACACGGCTGTGTTCGGCATCGCCCTTGCCGACTGCTCCGACCGCGACCACAACTACCGTATATACATCGAGGACCGCTGGAATAATCTGAAATTCGACCGCCGCTCCGTCGGCAGCGACGGCAACGAGCAACGTCAGAACATCAATGCCCTCAGCTTCATCTCGCCCGACGACGGCCGCTACCATGTCACGATGACCGCCGACCAGAGCGTCTGCGTCGTCTACGTCAACGGCCAGTATGCCTTCACCAACCGCGTCTACGGCATGCAGCGCAACCCCTGGGCGCTGTTCTGCTCCGACGGCAGCGTGAAGATAAGTAATGTGAAGGTGTTTGAGTAGGGGGCCCCACCCCGGCCCTCCCCAAGGGGAGGGTGTCGCAGAACGCGCACGGTAGGGACATATTTTTCCCTACCGTGCGCGTTCTGCGATTTACCACACTTAAAAGAAGTCCCAAAGGGCATGTTGTGTTGGTGTATAAACTGCGACAAAGAACTGTGTGCAGAGAGTAGCTTACGAAGGACGGGAAGCGGGACGGCAGGGACGCGGAAGCGTCAGAATAATATCAAATTTTTAACATTTCGCTTTTCTTCAAAATCGAGACAAAAACGCCGCGATTTTAACATCACCACGTCGTTTTCCGACAGAAAAATTTTGGCAGCCGAGCCGTAAGGGCCTTATTGCATCGCAACGGCATGGTTGTTGGCTCGCAACGAGCACGCCGTCGCAATGCAACGAGGGCCCCGTTGCGATGCAATAAGGCCCTTACGGCAAGACGCGGAATATGTAAAAATCTTTTTGTGAGACGTATTCGGCTGGCTGTCAGCCGGTTATGAAAACCGCCGAAAAATCGCGATTTTTGACCCGAGGGCAGGATTTTTCCGAATGACGCGCATTTTGCGATGCGTTTGTAAAGATTGTTCTGAGTTTTTAACACTTTGTTCTTTCGCCCCCATTTTTTCAGATTACGACACGCTTATGCTGCCACAACACTTCTGTACATATGCGAATACCACATACCAATGATGTTTCATTCTGCATCAAAAATGTTACATGAACGATTTTTGGTATCATCTGAAATATATTTTTTATCCCGCAACCTTGCCGGAATATAACTTTGCGGCAGAAACCTGAAACAAACCGAAAGTAGGAACCTAACGAATAATAACCATAAACAATTATGACAATGAAGAAGAATTTGCTTTTATCAGCAGCAATGATGCTCTCGGCATCATGTTTTGCCCAGACGACACTCTGGGACGGAGAGAACTTTGAACTCGGTTCGCAGGGCGGATGCTGGGATGACGGCAGTCCCGTGGTGGTGGAAAATCCCGACCGAGGCGGCATCAACACGTCGGAAAAATGTCTCAAGTTCACGATGACAAACGACCGTAAGGTGGTGAAGATACCTTTCCGCGACTGGGTGACGCCGGCGATGGACGGCAGCCGCCGCATCTCGATGATGGTCAGGAAAGCGCAGAACGAAAACCTGATGATCGAAGTCTCTGACCCGACCGACGGCAGTGACGGCTATTGGGAGAAAGTGGCCGTATGGTACGGCGGTAGCGGCGAGTGGCAGAAGGTGGTCTTCGACTTCTCCGCCAACCCCGCTTTCGACAATCCCGGCGTCATCTCCATCACGGCACAGACCGGCGGTGTCGAGGGCGAGCAGGATGTATATATAGACAATGTGACGATAGAACCGGCCACACGCGCCAACGGACAGCTGCTGACGGACATCGAGGACGGCTCGCTGACGGGCAACGTAACCCTGACCGGAGCATGGATGAAGGGCGACTGCCAGAACGCCAACAACGACTGGGTGGCCAATGTCTATGACGACTTCGCCCTGCTGGCTACGAAGATGAACGCCGGCACCGTGGCCGTCGACATGCGCGGCGCCGTCACGAAAGACGCCTACAACGCTTTCGGCGGTGTCAATCCGAACACCCTCGTCTACACCGACGGCGGCTTTGACGGCGACAACGTCGTGGTATGCGGCAGCGAGGGCAACCGTGCCGGCCGCGTCGTTCTCGACGAGAGATATGCCTTCGGTGCGCTGACAGGATTTGCTGCAGCCGAAATCGTGATGAACAGACCTCTCTATGAGGGTTACAACACGGTCTATCTGCCCTTCTTCGTGTCCAAGGCGGACCTCGGCGCAACCGCTCTTGCCACATTCAGCGGCATCAACGGCGGCGAACAGACCGTAGTCTCTTTCCTCGAAACGGAATATGCCGAGGCCAACACGCCGCTGCTCGTCAGCATGGCCGACGGCCGTGAGACGCTCACGTTCACCGACAAATACGTCACCGAGCTTTCCGACGGACAGTCGCAGACGGCTTTCTGCGGCGTCTATGCTCCACGGAGCGGTGCCGGACTGTGGGGTGTCGCCGACAACAACAGTTTCATGAAAGGTGGCGAGGAGTCAACCATCAACGCCTTCCACGCCTATCTTGAGGCTCCGGCCGAGGCCAAGAGCGTCACATTCGGTACGACGACGGGCATCAGCAACATCAGTTCTGACGCCGTTATGGCCGAAACGGAGGTCTACACCATCAGCGGAATGAGACTCGCCGGAGGCATCAACGCCCTGGACAAGGCTGCGAAAGGTATATATATTGTTAACGGCAAAAAGGTATTCGTGAAATGAAAAAGAAGTATATAGCACCTGCCATCCTCGTCATGACGGTGGAGGCAGAGACCATCATGGCGGCATCCGACGGCCAGAACACCATAGACGTGGCCTTCGACGACAGCGGCAACACATTCAACGGCTCGTTCCGCGCCAAGGGACACAACTCCGTCTGGGACTTTGACGACGAGGAAGAAGACTGACGTAAAGAAGAAAACAAAGGGCTTGTCTTTGCCGGACAACAGTGATTGACTATCTTTGCAGTAGGGTTGCGACCTGTCGCGACCGCCTCCGTGCCAACTGACACGATTGGCCCGATGACCTCTCAGGCGGGTCGCGGCCCTACTATAACTTAAAAACAACTGACGACATGACACGATCAATAAGAAACATAATCATCACCGCCGCTCTCCTCGCCTCCGCCATGACGGCGACGGCACAGGCTACGGGGGAGACAATGTTCCTCAGCGGCTCCCATGCAATGGTGAGGGCAGACCGGACGGCCCGCTACATGCTGCTGCCCGTGGAGGAGAAGGCCGAGATATGCAACCTCCGCGTGCTGGCCGACAACGTCCCCGTACAGTCCATGAACGTGCGGATGGCCGTAGACCATATCGACTATTACGTGCCGCTCGACCTGTCACCGTATAAGGACCGGCACGTGGTGGTCGACATCCACAGCAACGGAAACGGACGCAACGAGGGCGCGTTGCGCGAATTTGCGTGCTGGAAAGCGATAAAGTATTCCGATACGTTCGACACCGAAAACCGCGAGCACTACCGTCCGGCGTTCCACCACACGCCGCCCTACGGCTGGATGAACGACCCCAACGGCATGTTCTATAAAGACGGCGAGTGGCATCTCTACTATCAGTATAACCCCTACGGCTCGCAGTGGGAAAACATGCACTGGCGCCACTCCGTCAGCCGCGACCTCGTGACGTGGCAGGACCGCGGCGTGGCTCTCTCGCCCGACGGGCTGGGCACCGTATTCAGCGGCTCGGCCGTTGTCGACCATGACAATACGGCGGGCTTCGGACGCGGCGCCGTCGTGGCCTTCTACACATCGGCCGGCGAGAACCAGACGCAGAGCCTGGCATACAGCACCGACGGAGGACAGACGTTCACGAAGTATGCCGGCAATCCGATCATCACGGCCTCCGTGCCCGACTTCCGCGACCCGCACGTGTTCCGCCACGAGGAAACCGGCCGCTGGATAATGATTCTGGCCGCCGGTCAGGAGATGAACATCTATTCGTCGACCAACCTGAAGGACTGGACATACGAAAGCTCGTTCGGCCACGGCTACGGTTGTCACGACGGCGTGTGGGAGTGTCCCGACCTGATGGAGCTGCCGGTCAGCGGAACGGGAGAGAAGAAATGGGTGCTCCTGTGCAACATCAACCCCGGCGGACCGTTCGGCGGTTCGGCCACGCAATACTTCACCGGCACGTTCGACGGTCACCGCTTCACCTGCGAGTCGGCACCGGAGGTGACCAAATGGATGGACTACGGCAAGGACCACTACGCCACCGTGACGTTTGACAACGCACCCGACGGCCGCCGCGTGGCCATCGGCTGGATGAGCAACTGGCAGTATGCCAACCAGCTGCCGACGATGCAGTACCGCAGTGCCAACACCATCGCCCGCGACCTCGGTCTCTTCACCGACGGCGGCGAGACTTATCTCAGCTCCACACCATCGCCGGAGATGACGGCGGCACGCGGAAAGGTGCTCGCCCGGCGGTCAACGGCACGCCACAGGACATTCGCCGCCGGCGACGGAGCCTGTGAAATCGCTGTCGACTTCATATCTTCAATACGCAAACCAATAGCGATAACACTACTGAACACCAAGGGCGAGAAGGTCGTGATGACCTACGACCCCGCCGCCCGCACGTTCTCGATGGACCGCACCGCGAGCGGACAGACCGGCTTCAGCGACGCTTTCCCCGTCGTGACGACGGCCCCGGTCCGTGGCGGACAGATGCGCTCGCTGCGCCTCTTCGTCGACCGCTGCAGCATCGAGGCTTTCGACGGCGAGGGCCGCGTGGCCATGACAAACCTCGTCTTTCCGTCGGAGCCCTACAACACGATAATGGTGAGCGGCGGCAAAGCCGCCACAACGGTGTATAGTGAGATAAAATAGCTACAATAGCTATATGGCTACAATAGCTATCTTAGCTATCATAGCTATCATAGCTATCTTAGCTATCATAGCTACAATAACCTAAAACCAAAACAACCCCAATGACAACCAATTCCAACAAATATCTGACCCTAATCCCACTGATGCTCTGCTTCTTCGCAATGGGATTTGTCGACCTGGTAGGCATCGCCTCCAACTACGTCAAGGCCGACCTCGGCCTGAGCGACACCGTGGCCAACGTGCTTCCGTCGCTCGTATTCTTCTGGTTCCTCATCTTCTCCGTGCCGACGGGCATGCTCATGAACCGCATCGGACGCAAGCGCACGGTGCTGCTCTCGCTCGCCGTGACGGTCGTCTCGCTCATGGTGCCGCTCTTCAGCGCAGGCTTCGCGGCCATGCTCCTGTCGTTCTCGCTGCTCGGCATCGGCAACGCCCTGATGCAGACGTCGCTCAATCCGCTCATCTCGACGGTGGTGCGCGGCGGCAATCTGGCCTCCACGCTCACCTTCGGCCAGTTCATCAAGGCCATCGCCTCGTTCCTCGCCCCCTACATAGCCGTATGGGGAGCCACGGCGGCCATTCCGTCGTTCGGGCTTAACTGGCGCGTACTTTTCGCCATCTACTTCGTCGTTGGACTGCTGGCCACACTGCTGCTCGTGGCCACACCGATAGAGGAGGAGCCCACCGTAGGCCGCGCCTCGTCGATGGGCGACTGCCTGCGTCTGCTTGGACGTCCGGTTGTGCTGCTGTCGTTCATCGGCATCATGTGCCACGTGGGCATCGACGTCGGTACGAACACCACGGCACCGAAGATTCTGATGGAGCGGCTTGGCATGTCGCTCAACGACGCCGCCTTTGCCACGAGCCTCTACTTCATCTTCCGCACCGTCGGCTGTCTGACTGGCTCGCTGCTGCTGCGCCTCATGCCCAACCGCACGTTCTTCGTCGTCAGCGTGGTGATGATGGCGCTGAGCATGGCCGGACTGGCATTCGGCACCGACCGCTTCGTGCTCTACACGGCGATTGCACTCGTGGGTTACGGCAATTCCAACGTCTTCTCACTTGTCTACTCCAACGCCCTGCTCTCCGTCAGCGACAAGCAGAATGAAGTCTCGGGCCTGATGATCATGGGCCTCTTCGGCGGCACGGTGTTCCCGCTGCTCATGGGCTTTGCCGCCGACGCCGTGGGACAGGTCGGCGCCGTGGCCGTGATGGCCATAGGAGTGGTGTATCTGGGTATGGCGACAAGGGGCCTCACCCCCGACAACGGCCTCACCCCGACCCCTCTCCAGTGAGAGGGGAGTAGATAGCCTCGTGTAATGGACTTATGAAAGAAACAATAAATATAACAATAGTATTACTATAACAATCCATAGAGACAACGATTATGAATAACAAGGATTTGAACAATAACGCAAAACAGAACGCAACAGACCCGGCAAACAATAGTAATAGCAGTAATAATAGTAGTAATGATAATATGAGTCAGCAGAAGCACTCCACTCCCCTCTCCCCTTGGAGAGGGGTCGGGGGTGAGGCCGTTGGAGGAAAGACGTCCAGTGGTGAGGTTGTTGTCGGCCTCGGCGAGGCCCTTTGGGATGTGCTACCCGACGGCAAGAAGCTCGGCGGAGCACCCGCAAACTTCGCCTATCATGTCGGACAGTTCGGTCTGAAGTCGGTGGCGATAAGCGCCCTCGGCGAAGACCGGTTGGCCGAAGAGACCGTCGCCGCACTGGAGGAGAAGAAGCTCAGCTACGTCATGCCGCGCGTCCCCTACCCGACCGGCACGGTTCAGGTGGAGCTCGACGACGACGGCGTGCCGACGTACGACATACGCGAGAACGTGGCGTGGGACAACATTCCGTTCACGCCCGAGATTGAAGATGTCGCCCGCCGCTGCCGGGCCGTGTGCTTCGGCTCGTTAGCACAGCGCAACGTCGTGTCGCGCAACACTATAAACCGCTTCCTCGACGCCACGCCGGACGACTGCCTGAAGATATTCGACATCAATCTGCGCCAGAATTTCTACACCAAGGAGGTCATCCAGGAGTCCGTCCGCCGTTGCAACGTACTGAAGATAAACGACGAGGAACTTGTGCTCATCGGCCGGCTGTTCGGCTATCCGGGCCTCGACATCAGCAACAAGTGCTGGCTGATATTGGGCAAATACAACCTCGACATGCTCGTGCTGACCTGCGGCGTCAACGGCAGCTATGTCTTCACGCCGGGCGAGATGTACTATCAGGAGACACCGCACGTCGAAGTGGCCGATACCGTCGGCGCCGGCGATTCATTTACCGGTACGTTCTGCGCCGCCATCCTGCGCGGGCTGCCCATCAAGGAAGCCCACCGGCTGGCCGTAAAGGTGTCGGCGTATGTCTGCACGCAGAACGGTGCGATGCCCGAACTGCCGGAGGAATTTAAATGAAGAATGAAGAGTGAAAAACGAAGAATTTGCTGCCGCCGTTCCCACAGGGCATCACTATGAAGCGACTTGGGAACGGCGGCAGCAAATTCTTCGTTCTTCACTCTTCATTCTTCATTTAAGAACGGCGGCAGCAAATTCTTCACTCTTCGTTCTTCATTCTTCATTTAAATTCCCTCCTCACCGGATAGTGTCCCCGCAACCATTCAAACCGCTCCGGCTCAGCCTTCAACCGGCGATTGTCATCCATAGGATTGTAGAGCTGGAGCGGGTCGCCGGTATAGACGAAATCCTCGGGGAGCGGCGGCGGAAGAATCGGCGTCGGCGGAGTGAGGCCGAAGTGGCGGCAGATGGCAGCGATGGCCATATTGTCCGCGTTGACCTTACCGTCGGCCGAGTAACCAGCTATGTGCGGTGTGCCGATGAAGACGGCGTCGAGCAACTCCCTGTTGACGGCCGGTTCGCCTTCCCATGTGTCCACCACGGCCTGACGGATGCGGCCGTCGCGCAGCGCCGCGAGCAGGGCGCGGTTGTCCACGACGGCCCCGCGGCTGCTGTTGATGATGAACGGCCGACGGGCCAGACGGCTGAAAAAGGCATCGTCGGCCATGTGCCACGTGGCATAAGGACCGTCCTTCGTGAGCGGGACATGAAAGGTGATGATGTCGGCCCGCCGCTCTATCTCGTCCATCGGAACATATCCCTCGGCTCCCACGGGCGGGTCGCAGACGAGCAGACGGAACCCCATCTCCTCCCCCACCCTGACGACACGACTCCCGACATGGCCGCAACCGACCACACCGAGTGTCGTCTCCTGTGGCACGAGACCGTATCGGCGGCACAAGAGGATGAGCGTCGAACGCACATATTGGGCCACGGAGGCGGCGTTGCAGCCGGGGCAGTTGGTCCATCCGATGCCAGCCCGGTCGAGCCACGCCGTGTCCAAATGGTCATAACCGATGGTGGCCGTTGCCACGAAGCGGACACTGCTGCCCGCGAGCAGACGTTCGTCACAGCGTGTCCGCGTCCGCACGAGCAGAGCGTCGGCACGTTTCACGTCGGCGGCAGTGATGGACGCGCCGTCCATATAGACCGCATCATCCGTCAACGAAGCTATCGCCTCGCGGATGTAAGGTATCTTATCGTCAATAACTATTCTCATAAATTAAAAACAAAAGTACATAAAAAACCATATAAAACGGGCCCCGGAGGGCTAAAATGTACTGTTTTCGTTGGATAATTGAAAAAGTTTGGTTAGATTTGCACATCAAAATACTATAATCAGACCAAATATGTCATTTACAGAACATTGCAACACGATATTCAGTCAAGCCATCAGGGACTATCATCTCACTGACAACGTGGACACCGCCATAAACAACCCGTACGACCGCGAATCCATCGACTTCCACCTGTACACCAAGTGCTGGATAGACACCGTGCAGTGGCATCTGGAAGACATCATCCGCGATCCGCACATCGACCCCAACGACGCCCTCGCGCTGAAACGCCGCATCGACCGCAGCAATCAGGACCGCACGGATCTGGTAGAGGAAATCGACTCCTGGTTCCGCATGCAATACAACGACGTGACGCCCATGCCCGACGCGCGGCTGAACACGGAGAGCCCCGCATGGGCCGTCGACCGACTGTCCATTTTGGCACTGAAGATATATCACATGAAGGAGCAGGTCGGGCGCACGGACGCTTCGGAAGAACACCGCGCCAAGTGTGCAGCCAAACTCAACGTGCTCTCAGAGCAGCAGAAAGACCTTTCGACGGCCATCGACCAGTTGCTCGAGGACATCGCCGAGGGACGGAAATACATGAAGGTCTACCGTCAGATGAAGATGTACAACGACCCGGCGACCAATCCGGTGTTGTATAAGAACGCCTGAAACGATGAAGGAACACATTCTCATAATAAGGTTTTCGGCCATCGGAGACGTGGCTATGGCTGTGCCGGTGGTCTACTCGCTGGCCAAGACATATCCCAAGGTGCGCATCACGGTGCTCAGCCGGGAGTACGCCCGCCCGTTCTTTGACAATCTCGCGCCCAACGTGAGCTTTATGGAGGCCGACCTGAAGGGAGAATACCACGGCGTCAAGGGACTCAACAGACTCTACCGCCGGCTGACGGCAAAGAACTTCACGGCCGTCGCCGACTTCCACAACGTCCTGCGCTCGGACTATCTGCGTCTCAGGTTCAATCTCGGACGCTATCCCGTGGAGCACATCGACAAGCACCGCAAGGGCCGCAAGCTCCTCACGATGATAGAGGGCAAGAAGCTCGTCCAGCAGCCGACATCATTTCAGAACTATGCCGACACACTGGCACGCTTGGGCTATCCGGTCACGCTGCAGTTCCGGTCGATATTCCCGGAGGGTGGGGGAGACCTCAGCCTGCTGCCCGAGCCGATGTCGTCAAAGCCCGACGGCGAGCTCTGGATAGGCATAGCGCCATTCGCCGCCCACCGGAGCAAGACCTATCCGCCGGAGCGGATGCACGAGGTCATCAGTCTGCTGACCGCACGCCACAGCCGGATGAGGATATTCCTCTTCGGCCGCGGAGACCAGGAGGAGGCCACTTTCTCCCGATGGACAGCCGAGTCGGACCGCTGCGTCTACGTCGGACGCCATCTCGAGACCATGCGGCAGGAGCTGATACTCATCAGCCGGTTGGACCTGATGGTCTCTATGGACAGCGCCAACATGCACCTCGCCTCAATCTGCGGCATACCGGTGGTGAGCGTCTGGGGCGCGACCCATCCCTTCGCGGGATTTCTCGGGTGGAACCAAAGTCCCGAGACGGTCGTCCAGACAGACCTGCCATGCCGTCCCTGCAGCATCTACGGCAACAAGCCTTGCGTGCGGGGAGACTTCGCCTGCATGATGTCCATCACACCGGATCAGATTGCCGACAAGGCGGAGGCCGTGCTCTCGACGGCAGGAAAGACGGCCGAATGAGACAAGAGAGCGTTTTTGAAACAGCAAAGAAAGCCCCAATCGGGGCGATTTGGGATAACAAACATTATTAATCATTTAAATCTTTGACACATGAAAAAGTACATTTGTGACGTTTGCGGATACGTTTACGATCCGGCAAAAGGAGCCCCCGACAACGGTATCAACCCCGGAACAGCATTTGAAGACCTGCCCGAAGACTGGGTATGCCCGCTGTGTGGAGTAGGGAAGGACGAGTTTTCAGTAGAAGAATAAGGTCCGACAACATTTTAGGAGAACCATCACGAATGGGGTGGGGCACACTTCGGAAGAAGCTGCCTCACCCCTTTTGTATTTTCACACGACGACCGTCACGCCACACCGGCAGCCGGTTTGGTGTCATGAAAATATCAAATTTTTAACACTTCGCTTTTCTCCAAAAAAGACACGGGGCAGCAAAAATCCTGACATTTCCGCTCCGTTTTCCGACGTCGAAATTGCGACGGTCGAGCCGTAAGGGCCCCGCGGGGTCGCAACGGGGCCGCCGTCATGTCACAACGGCGGCCCCGTCATGATGCAACGAGCGCCCCGTTGCAGAGCCGGGAGGGCCTTACGGCTCGACCCCAAATCGGCCGCGAAAATCACGTTTTACGTAACTCGCAGTGGTTCAGCGATTTAACAAAAACGTCAAAAATCGACGATTTTCGGCCTTTCGGACGATTTTTTCCGAACGAGACGATTTTTTCAAATCATTTGTAAAAATAGTTCTGAATTTTTAACACTGGGGTAATTAAGTGAAGAACGAAGAGTGAAGAGGGAAGAATTTGCTGCCGCCATTCAATCCCCTTCATCCTATATCTATCCCAAGTACATGGCGGCAGCAAATTCTTTGTTCTTCACTCTTCATTCTTCACTTAAATTTGTTACCTTTGCACATTATTAATATCCATAATGGACAACAACAAAGCAACACTCGAACTTGGAACCAAACCGATCGGTCGGCTACTCATGCAATACGCCATGCCGGCCATCATCGCCATGACCGCTTCGTCGCTGTACAACATGGTCGACAGCATCTTCATCGGTCAGGGCGTCGGACCGATGGCCATATCCGGACTGGCCCTGACGTTCCCCTTCATGAACCTCGGCGCAGCTTTCGGAGCGGCCGTGGGCGTGGGAGCGTCCACGTGCATATCCGTCAAACTCGGACAGAAGGACTACGGCACCGCGCAACGCATACTCGGCAACACGGTCACGCTCAATGTCATCGTCGGACTGCTATTCAGTATCGTCTCGCTGCTCTTTCTCGACGACATACTCTACTTCTTCGGAGCAAGCCCGCGCACCATACCGTACGCCCGCGACTATATGGTCATCATCCTTTTGGGCAACGTCTTCTCACACATGTACTTCGGTATGAACGCCGTGCTGCGCGCCGCAGGCAAACCCCGACAGGCTATGTACGCCACGATGTTCACCGTCGTGATGAACACACTGCTTGACCCGCTCTTCATCTACGTCTTCAACATGGGCATACAGGGCGCCGCCTTCGCCACCATACTCTCACAGATGATGGCCCTGACGTGGCAGATGAAACTCTTCACCGACCGGCGGGAACTGCTGCATCTGCAACGGGGTACGTTCGGTCTCGAGGGCAGACTCGTCCGCAACATCATCGCCATCGGCATGTCACCATTCCTGATGAACGTCTGCGCCTGCATCGTGGTCATCTTCATCAACAAGGGACTGCTCGCTTACGGCGGAGACCTCGCCGTGGGCGCCTACGGCATCGTCAACCGCGTGGCTTTCGTCTTCGTGATGATCGTCATGGGCATCAACCAGGGCATGCAACCGATTGCCGGCTACAACTACGGCGCACAGCAGAACGACCGCCTCATGCGCGTTCTGAAACTGTCGATGATAGCCGCCACAGCCGTGACGACAACGGGATTTCTCATCGCCGAAATCTTCCCGAGAGAGTGCGCACGGCTCTTCACGTCCGACGACCAGCTGCTGGACATGTCTGCCCACGGCATGCGCATCGTCATGTTCACCTTCCCCATCATCGGTTATCAGATGGTGGTGACCAACTTCTTCCAAAGCATCGGACGCGCCAGCGTGAGCATATTCCTCTCGCTCTCACGCCAGATGCTCTTCCTCCTGCCCATGCTCATCATCCTCCCGCCAATCATGGGCGCCGACGGCGTGTGGCTCTCCATGCCCGTGTCGGACACGGTGGCATCGGTCGTGACGGCGATAGTTATGGTGAAGGCCTCACCCCCAACCCCTCCCCAAAAGGGAGGGGAGTGATGTGCTTTTAGCAGTTCCCCATAACTCCCATTATTCCCATTACCCCCATTACTCCCATAACCCCCATAACTCCCATAAAGAAAAGAATGACCAAGATTATCATCAACATAGGCCGCCAACTCGGCAGCGGCGGCAGAGAGATAGCCGCAAGATTAGCCGAAAACCTCGGGTGCAAGTTCTACGACCGCGAGCTGCTCAATCTGGCGGCAAAGGAAAGCGGATTCTGCGAGAAGTTCTTTGAACAGAACGACGAGAACCGCGGCTTCCTGCGCTCACTGTTCCACATGCACGTCCCACACATAAGCGACGTCAACTTCTACAGCAACAATCTCTCGCAAGAGAACCTCTTCAAGTTCCAGAGCGACGCCATACGCCACGCTGCCGAAGAAGGCTCCTGCGTCTTTGTGGGCCGCTGCGCCGACTACATCCTGCGCGACCGCGACAACGTGGTCAACGTCTTCATCACGGCCGACATGGACTGCCGCATCAAGCGAATCTGCGAGCGCAACGGTTGTGACGCCGACACCGCCCGCAAGATGATAGAGAAGGGGGACCGCGACCGCTCAACCTACTACAACTACTACACGGGCAAGACATGGGGACACGGCGAGAGCTACGACCTCTGCATCAACTCCAGCAGACTCGGACCCGAACGGACGGAAGAATACATCAGGGAGTTTGTGAAGCAAAGCCTCAAAAATCAAAACCAGAACCAAACTCAAGACCCATCTCAAGACCCACCCCAAAACCCACCCCAAAACCCACCCCAACCCTCCCAAAGGGAGGGAGCTTGATATGTCTCAGGGCTTCCCATCCCTCCCATAACTCCCATAACTCCCATAACTCCCATCTCTCCCATAACTCTCATAAAATCCCATAACTCCCATCTAACACCCCCTCAGTGTCCCCCTTGGGGGACCACAGGCTTCCCATTATGAAAAAGATTGGCATCATCAGCGACACCCACGCCCATTGGGACGACAAATACCTCCACTACTTCGAACCGTGCGACGAGATATGGCACGCCGGAGACATCGGCTCCACCGAAGTGGCCGAACGGCTGGCCGCCTTCCGCCCGCTGCGCGCCGTCTGCGGCAACTGCGACGGCGGCGACCTGCGGCTGATGTATCCCGAACGGCTGCGGTGGCGGTGTGAAGACGTGGACGTGCTCATGAAGCACATCGGCGGCTATCCGGGCAACTACGACGCCTCCGTGCGTAGTCAGATATACGCCTCACCGCCACAACTGTTCATCAGCGGCCACTCACACATACTCAAAGTGAAATACGACCGCACGCTCAATCTGCTGCACATCAACCCCGGCGCAGCCGGACTGCAGGGCTGGCACAAGGAGCGCACACTGATAAGACTGACCGTCGAAGGCAATAAATTCAGTGATTGTGAAGTTATTACATTAGGAAGATGACTCTGCAAGAGGACAAAATCAACCCGACAGCGATACGGTCACACGACAATCAACGGAAAACAATAACAAAAATATAGCATTATGAAGACTATCATCATCACCGGCGGAGCCGGTTTTATCGGAAGCCACGTCGTACGGCTCTTTGTCAACAAATATCCGGACTACCGCATCATCAACGTCGACAAACTGACATACGCCGGCAATCTGGCCAACCTGAAGGACATCGAGGACCGTCCCAACTACTCGTTTGTCAAGGCTGACATCTGCGACTTCGACACCATGCTCGCGCTGATGCGTGACAACGGCGTCACGGGCATCATACACCTCGCCGCCGAAAGCCACGTCGACCGCTCGATAAAGGACCCCTTCACCTTTGCCCGGACCAACGTCATGGGCACGCTCTCACTCCTCCAGGCAGCCAAGACATACTGGGAAAGCCTGCCGGAGAAGTATGAAGGAAAGCGCTTCTACCACATCTCCACCGACGAAGTCTACGGCGCACTGGCCCTCACACACCCCGAGGGAGTCGAACCTCCGTTCACGACGACAGCCTCGTCGTCCGAACATCACCTTGCCTACGGCGAGGAGTTCTTTCTCGAGACGACAAAATACAACCCCCATTCGCCCTATTCGGCATCAAAGGCGTCCAGCGACCACTTTGTCCGCGCATTTCATGACACCTACGGCATGCCCGTCGTCGTGACCAACTGCTCCAACAACTACGGACCGTATCAGTTTCCGGAGAAACTCATCCCGCTCTTCATCAACAACATCCGCCACCGCAAACCGCTGCCCGTCTACGGCAAGGGAGAAAACGTGCGCGACTGGCTCTACGTCGAGGACCATGCGAGGGCCATCGACACTATCTTCCACCACGGCAAGATAGCGGAAACATACAACATCGGCGGCTTCAACGAGTGGAAGAACATCGACATCATCAAGGTCGTCATCAAGACCGTCGACCGGCTGCTCGGACGCAAGGAGGGTGAGGACCTTGACCTCATCACCTACGTCACCGACCGCGCCGGACACGACCTCCGCTACGCCATCGACTCCTCCAAACTGCAACGCGAACTGGGATGGGAGCCGTCACTGCAGTTTGAAGAGGGCATAGAGAAGACCGTAAGGTGGTATCTCGACCATCAGGAGTGGCTCGACAACATCACCAGCGGAGAATACGAGAAGTACTACGAGAGCATGTACAGCAAGAGATAAGGTTATGGACAACATCTCCAACGGACTCCATCAAGTCCTCGTCAGCATGGGATATACGCCCGACGACATTCCTCAAAAGGTCTCCCACGGCATGGAGCACCTGCTCCATCTGCTCGAGACGGAAGACGAGGAGGCCGTCATCAGCTACTACGGACTCTTCGGAGCGGAACGGCTGTCACTCGACGAGATTGCCGCCGGCTGCGGACAAAGCCCGGAAGACATGATGGCACGCATCGACCGGTGCATCCGCAAGATTGCCGTCACACCGGAGTGGGGGATTCTGAAAGGAGAACTGAAGCAGCCGGCACGATGATACTCGATTGTCCGGCGACTGAAACAAGACAGAAAACAAAGCGTGATATGAAGAAAATACTATTGTTAGGCTCAGGCGAATTGGGCAAGGAATTCGTCATCGCCGCCAAGCGCGCGGGCCAGTATGTTATTGCTTGCGACCGTTACGACAACGCTCCGGCCATGCAAGTGGCCGACGAGCGCGAAGTGTTCAACATGCTCGACGGCGACGCTCTGGAGGCTGTGGTGAAGAAACACCGCCCCGACATCATCGTCCCCGAAATCGAAGCCATCCGCACGGAGAAGTTGTTTGCGTTCGAGGAGCAGGGCGTCCAGGTCGTTCCGAGCGCCCGTGCGGTCAACTACACGATGAACCGACGCGCCATCCGCGACCTCGCTTCACGCGAACTGGGTCTGCGCACGGCCAAATACTTCTACGCCAAGACTTTCAATGAGTTCAAGGCTGCAGCCGACGAGATAGGTTTCCCCTGCGTGGTGAAGCCCCTGATGTCGTCATCGGGCCACGGCCAGAGCTACGTCCACAACGACAGCGAGCTGGAACAGGCGTTCCGTGAGGCAATGGAAGGCAGCCGCGGCGACGTCCGTGAGGTCATCATCGAAGAGTTCATCGACTTCGAGTCGGAGTTCACCCTGCTCACCGTGACGCAGAAGAACGGCCCGACACTGTTCTGTCCGCCCATCGGTCACGTCCAGAAGGGCGGCGACTATCGCGAGAGCTGGCAGCCGTATAAGATTTCCGACGAAGCCCTGAGTCAGGCCCAGCACATGGCCGACGAGGTGACACGCGCCTTGACGGGTGCAGGCATCTGGGGCGTGGAGTTCTTCCTGACACGTCAGGGCGAAGTCATATTCTCCGAACTGTCACCCCGGCCGCACGACACGGGCATGGTCACGCTCGGCCACACGACCAATCTGAGCGAGTTTGAGCTCCACTTCCGCGCCGTCATGGGACTGCCGATTGCCGGCATCCATCTCGAGCACGCCGGCGTGAGCGCCGTCGTTCTCTCGCCCGTTGAGTCGACGGAACCGCTCGACTACAACTTCATCGACGCCCTAAAGGAGGACCGCACGCGCATCCGCATCTTCGGAAAGCCCGAAGCTCACGTCGGACGACGCATGGGAGTGGTGCTCTGCTATGGCGACACGGACGCCGACACGGACGCTCTGCGCGACAAGGCGAAGCGTCTGGCAAAGACCGTGCTCGGCACCGACCCGTACATGAAGAAGTAAAGCGGTATGACTATCGCTTGATGCCCGGCACCGGACAAAGATATTGAATAACTAATAAAAACAAACGAATCCCCTCTTTCTCTCCCTCTTTGGGTGAGTCGGAGGGGGCTTCTTCGCCCTCCTTCGTAGGGCCGGAAGTGGCTTCTTCGCCCTCTCTCATGAGGCCGGAGAGGGCTTTGATATAAGAATATGGAAGGAAAAATAATCGACTTGCCGAAGATATTCGACCCGCGCGGCAATCTGACCGTGGCCGAAGGCAACCGCAACATACCGTTTGACATCGCCCGCGCTTACTGGGTCTATGACGTGCCGGGCGGTGAAAGCCGCGGCGGTCATGCACACAAGCACTGCCGCGAGTTCATCATCGCCGTGAGCGGCAGCTTTCAGGTGACGCTGGACAACGGCCACGAGCACACCACCTACCACCTCAACCACCCTTATCAAGGCCTGCTCGTCGAGACAGGAGTATGGCGCACACTCGACGACTTCTCCTCGGGAGCCGTCTGTCTCGTGCTGGCCTCCGACCCGTTTGAAGAGGAGGACTACATAAGGGATTATGGAGAATACATACAATATATAGGCACGAACCGATAGCCAGACGACCCGACGTCCGACGGCCCCACCCCGGCCCTCCACAAGGGGAGGGTGCCTACGAGGTGAATGGGTTAGACCCGGACATCTGACATCTACTATCTGACATCTACCATCTGACATGTTCACAATCAAACGATACACCCCTGCCGACGCTACAGTTTGGGACAGATACGTCTCTCAGGCAAGGAATGCCACGTTCCTGTTCTACCGCGCCTACATGGACTACCACGCAGACCGCTTCACCGACCACTCGCTGATGTTCTACAAGGACGGCCGGCTGCACTCGCTTTTGCCCGCCCACATCGTCGACACGACGCTCTATTCGCACTACGGACTGACCTACGGCGGGCTCGTGATGAACATCGACGTGACCATCGGCGATGTCGTGGAATTGTTTTCAGAGCTCAACGGTTATCTCCGCGAATGTGGAATAACGCGCGTCATCTATCGCCCCATACCGTGGATATACCATCAGCACCCGTCGGAAGAAGATCTCTACGCCATCTTCTGGAAGTGCAACGCACGACTGCATCTGCGCAACATCGGTACAACCATAGCCATGCAGCAGCACCTCAGATGGCGCAAAGACCACCGGCGGCGCCTCAAGCAGGCCCACGAGAGCGGCGTATGGGTCAAACGTGACGCCGACATCGCCGAGTTCTGGCCGGTGCTGGAAAGCAATCTGGCGAAGCGTTTCAACGCCAAACCCGTCCACTCTTTGGCGGAAATACAGCTTCTGAAGTCACGCTTTCCGGACAATATCATCCAATACAACGCATACATCGGCGACGAAATCATCGGCGGTATCACGTTCTACGTCACCCCACAGGTGCTCCACGGACAATACAGCGGCACCACAGACCTCGGCAAACAGGCCGGCGCGATGGAGGCTATCTATGAGCAAGTCATGTATCACGACTACCCCGACATCCCGTACCTCGATTTCGGCAGTTCCACGGAAGAGCAGGGCAGCGTCATCAATGCCGGTCTCATAGCCCACAAGGAGGGCTATGGTGGCCGCGGAGTGTGCTATGATACGTACGAATGGGATATTGTTTAGGAGTTAAAGGAATTAAAGGGAGTTATCGCGGGCAGAGCCCGCTCAGGAGTTAAAGACAATAGCAGACATAAAAAATAATTATCAAACCGCAGGTTTCTCCCTTTTTTTTGGGGGGTGAGCCGGAGAGGGCTTTATATTAAGACATTATGACAATCAAATATCTCGACTTAAAGAAGGTCACCGAACGTCACGCAGAGGAAATCCACGAGGCCGTGGCGCGTGTGATAGACAGCGGATGGTATCTGCTGGGCGAAGCCGTGGCACGCTTTGAGGAAGAATATGCGCGCTACTGCGGTGTCCGCCACTGCATAGCCTGCGGCAACGGACTCGACGCCCTTACGCTCATTCTACGGGCTTACATTGAGATGGGTGTGATGGCAGAGGGCGACGAGGTCATCGTGCCGGCCAACACCTACATCGCAACCATCCTGTCCATAACGGAAAACGGACTCGTTCCCGTGCTCGTCGAACCGCGTCTCGATACGTTCCAGATCGATGACGCGCTCATCGAACAGGCCATCACCGAGCGCACCCGTGCCGTCATGATTGTCCATCTCTACGGCCGCATGGCCTACACGGACCGCATCGGCGACATCTGCCGCCGCCACGGACTGAAGCTCATCGAGGACTGCGCGCAGTCGCACGGGCTGGCCCCCCTCTTATCCCCCCAAGGGGGGATGAATGATTACTCTCATTCACAGATTAATCTTCAAGGTATCAGCAACAACTCACAGATTAATCCCCAATGCGTCAGCAACAACTCACGGATTAATCAAAAGGACGCTATCACCGTTTCAAATACAAACTCCCCCAAAGCCTCCATCCTTTCACACACTTCATCCCCCCTTGGGGGGACCGAGGGGGGCTCCTCCGCCGCCCACAGCTTCTACCCCGGCAAGAACCTCGGGGCGTTGGGAGACGCCGGCGCGGTGACGACCAACGACGACGAGCTGGCCGCCACGGTGAGGGCACTGGCCAACTACGGCTCCGCCCGGAAATATGTCTTCCGCTACCGCGGGCGTAACAGCCGAATGGACGAGATACAGGCCGCTGTGCTCAGTGTCCGTCTGCGCTATCTTGACGAGGATAACGCCGAGCGCCGCCGCATCGCCCTGCGGTATATAGAGGAAATCCGTAATCCGCTGCTGACGCTGCCGTCGCACGACTACTGGCGGCATAGCGTCTTCCATATCTTTCCCGTGCTCACGTCACGCCGCGACGAGCTGCAGCGTTATCTCGCAGACAACGGCGTCCAGACCGTCATCCACTATCCGATACCGCCGCACCATCAGCAGTGCTACGCCTCGTGGAACGACCTGTCGCTGCCCGTCACCGAGCGCATCCACCGCGAGGAGCTGAGCATACCGTGCAATCAGGTGCTCACCGACGAGGAGGTGACAGCAATCATAAAGCTGCTGAACAATTATAATGTATGAATTATCAGTGACGCAATTGTCCATACAAGTCTAAAAGAACCGGACCTGATTCTTATAAACACAGAGACACGGAAACACAGAGTTATAAAATCCTCTGTGTCTCCGTGTCTCCGTGTCTCTGTGTTCTAAATATAAACAGACGATATTATCTGCTTACTTCAGCGTAACCTTCGCTGTCTTTCCGTTGGTGTACTTCACGACGTAGACGCCGCCCTTGAGCGGAGTCTCGACCATCTGGCCGTTCATGTTGTAGAACGCTTTCACCTCGGCACGACCGCCGGCGTTGACAGAAGCGTTGTTGATGCCGGCATACTTGGCATTACGGGTCGCGATGACGTATGTGTTGCTCTGCTTCAGGTCTTCCGACATGACGGTGATTGTCACGTCGCTGCCGCCGCCGATACAGTCTACATCGACCTTGTCCATCAGCACGCGGGCACCCTTGCCGTCGGTCGTGACCACAATGTCTCCTGTCTCAACGTCTGCGCTTTCGCCGTCGATGAGCACCTCGTAGGTGTTGTCCTCAGCCTTGCCGAAGCCTTCGACGGGAGTTCCCTTGACCGTGACGGCTGTTGCGGCGCAGTTGTAGACCATCTCCATGTCGTCGACATAGAGCTCGTCAGCACCAGTTCCCTGACCGGGGTCAGCGTTGGTCGAGTATGTCACGAGGATGGTCTTGGCCTCCTTGTCGGTATAAGAAGCATAGTCGAACGGTACCGACAGACGCTGCCATGCACCGTCCTTGCTTTCGATGGTGGCATTGGCGGCACGTCCGACAAGGATGTCAGTGTAGTCCTTGTCGCAAGGCTCCTGATAGTAGCTGCCGTCCGTGATGGCTGCCGTCACCGTGGCGTAGGGGTGCTCGGCCTGCGGTGTCTCTTGAGTGAACTTCACCCAGACTACGAGCGAGTCGGGCTTGCCGCAGAAGTTTGTATAGAAGGGGTCGCCGTTGGCGTCAACATCCGTTATTGTCATGTCGATGCAAGCGTTGTTTTTCGTGTCCGCAGCCGAAAAACCACCTGCGTTCAGACGGCCGTTTGTCAGCGTACCGTTGGCAACGATTGAGCCGAGCACAAGACCGGACTTGACGAGAACACTGTGACTTCCGTAAGAACCCGGACGCACGACATCGCTGATGAACGTGTGGGGCACCATGCCGACGACTCCTGCAAGCATTCCTGCGGCACTCATGAACGAGTGCCACTGGTCGGGTTCGTCGCTCGTATTGCTACCGGACGTTGCCGTATGGAAAAACTCGAAGCCCGAGTTGGCCATCTGATAGACGTCGCCGAAGGTAACGTCGATGTTCATTCCCATAAATCCGATGGTTATCAGGGCGTAGAGATGGTTGTCCCGCATGTCGGCGCTGACGTTCACGGGCACGGGACCGAGCTCCTTGCCGGCCCAATAGGGGATTCCGGGAAGGTCTCCGTCAACGATGAGAATATCCTGACTTGAGGTCAGCAGAGTTGACGCACCGTTCTGCGTCGCCTTGACGTCAGTCACGTTGATGGTTCCCACAGGCATGGGTTCACCGTTCAACGTCAGTATGAAGTTCTTCAGTTGCAGCGTGTATGTGCCGTCAGCCTGCGCGTCCACCGTGATGGTGTTGTCCGATGGTGTTGTCGGCACGCCGTTGATGGTCACGACCAGCTTGTCCGTGTAGTCCGTTGCCATAGCAGCCATTGTTCCGGCCAACATAGCGATAAGCGTAAAAATTTTCCTCATAAATGTTCCTTTCTTTTAATGAATATATTTGTTTCTATGTGCTCTCATGTTTTTATTTCAGCTTGTAGGTCACGCCGAGCGTGCCGTAGATGGGGTAGAGAGTCTGCTCGATGGTCTTGAAGTCGCTCTTATGGATGCCGGTGAGGCCCCATGTGATGTCGGCGTAGACGCCCCAACGGCGACTGAAATACCAGTCTGCACCGAAGTCGATGCCCAGCTGCCAGCGACGCATGTCGTCGGAAAAATCGAACGTGCCGCGCTCGTTTTCGCCTGTGCCGAACTCTATCTTCGGTCCGGTGGGGGTGTTGTGGCGCAGATAGCCGTCGTAGACGTTGCCTTCAAACTTGCGTGTCAGCACGTAGGAGAGATAGGGGCCGAGCTTGAGCATCACGTTGCCGCCCACGCGGCAGGTCGCCATGACGGGTACGGTGATGAGCCACTCCTCGACTTTGGTGACGTTGTGGCCGGTGAAAAATCCCTCCATGAAGTCACCGCCCTGCTCGATGGTGATATGATAGTTCTTGACCGTGGCGTCGGTCTCCATGCCTTTGTTCTCGAGGTGGATTCCGCTCATGACGCCCCAGCGATCACGGAGGTCCTTCTGTACGTCGAAACAGAAAGAGACGTTAGGCTGAAACTCATAGTTGTTCAGCTTGCGTATTGTGGCCGGCATGCCCACGGGAGCCGTTCCGCCGATGTTGTAACCCAAACGGACATTGTAGTTGAGACCGTCGGGAAGTTCCAGTGCCGAGGCTGTCATGACGGTAGTGGTGAGCGCCGTCGCGGCAAGAAGTCTGCTTATCGTGTTCATTGTTGTTCTCATTCTATACATACTATACTGACTTTGTCCACACAGAGCGTGCTGCCCACGGCCCCTTGGAAAACGTCTCCGTTGTGACTGGACGAGAAGACCACGGCGATGTTGTAACCGAAGTTTTCCATCAGCGTCTTGTCCATTTCCTTGCGATAGACGAAATTGACCTCAAACGGTGTCCACTCGTCGGTATATCTGACGTTCCACAATCGCGCCACGGCCACAATGTTGGGATTGGTCATGACGTCGTCGCCGTGGAGCACGACGGAATTTCCGTCGGCGTCATGGTTCAGGTAGAGCACCGAGTAGATGGCGGCGCTGTCGCGGACGCCCTCCAGCGGTTTGTTTTCGTTGTTGGTGACCACGTCCCCTGGGCGATATTTATAATATCCCATGAACGTGCGTGGCTCCTTGTTGAACCTTATTCCGAATTCCGTGGCTTTGAGTGTCTGTGTGAGTGCAAACTCGTCAACGAAGCGTCCCAAAAACAGATTGCCGGCGGCGATAGGCATCTTGCGGCCGCCTAACATTCCGAACGGTCCGGTGCTGCGCGTCACGAGCATGACGCCTTTACCATCGTATCCGTTGTCCATCGGTATAGTAGGATATTCGTCGGGCTTGGCTGTCATCGACTTTGCCTTGAAATAGCCCGGATTGCCAGTTGCCCAAATGTCATTGATGACATTTCCGTTGTTGTCCACCTCGTTCCAGACATAATATTTTCCATATTGTCCGTCCAAGCGGTAGTTTTCAAAATCATAGTTGAGCGTGACTTTCGGTGGTGCGAACATGACGCTATATGTCCTCGTCCACGCTCCGTCCTCGGACGTGACGGTATAGGTCACGACGCGCTCGTCGCTGAAATCGTGAGTGGAGCCGTTCTCGGGTGTTATCCTTGCTCCCGGTGTGAGCCGAAAGCGCGGCGACATCGCTGTCACGTCGGCACCCGGCCTCTTGGTGAAGACAATGGTATTTTCGGCCGACATGACGTCGACGAGCGTGTCCGTGATGTTGAAGAAGATGTCTCCGGGGTTGTCGACATGCACCCACGCCGCCTCGATGTCACACTCGGCGTTGAGCGGTTCTTCCTTGAAACATGAAGAAAGGGAGAGACAGGCCATGCCAAACAGCAGATATTTTGATAATCTCATTAGCGTATAAATTATAACACACTGTATAAAAAACTTCTGCAAAAATACCTAAAAAACTCGATGGGTAACCTTAGTTTTCCATATTAATAAGTTGTTTTTTGTTAGTTTAACACACTCAGGGGCCCCGCGGCGGGGCCCCACCCCGGCCCTCCCCAAGGGGAGGGTGCCGGAT